>NZ_JBWKDP010000017.1:0-199550 GCF_056435905.1 Streptomyces sp. NPDC043861
AGCGTTAGGGAAACGCCCGGTAACATTCCGAACCCGGAAGCTAAGCCTTTCAGCGCCGATGGTACTGCAGGGGGGACCCTGTGGGAGAGTAGGACGCCGCCGAACAATCTTTCAGGACCCGTGGTCCCAGCGTTCAGCTGGGACCACGGGTCCTTTTGTTTTGCCTGATATTTCCCGAAGCGCGTCGGATGGCCGACTGCGCGAGAATGACTGCGGTACCCGAAGACAGGAGCCATGCGATGTCCACCAACTCCTCCGACGATCGTCCGGAGCGCGAGCCGCGCCGCCGAGACGGTGGCGGTGACCGGGGCGGTTACCGAGGCGGGCCTCGCCGGGACGACAACCGCAGTGGATCCGGGCGTCGTGATGACCGTCGTGACGACAATCGTGGAGGCGCTTACCGCCGCGATGATCGACGCGACGAACGTGGTGGCTCCTTCCCCAGGGACGACCGGAGTCACGGCCGTCGTGACGATCGACGTGATGACGGCCGCGGGGGCCGCTTCCCGCGGGACGACCGTGCCTTTGGACGCCGGGACGACCGTCGTGATGACCGTGGGCCGCGTCGGGACGATGACCGTGGTGGCTTCCGCCGGGACGACCGTCGTGACGATCGTGGCGGTTTCCGTCGTGATGATCGGGCGCCGCGTCGCGATGATGACCGTGGTGGTTTCCGCCGGGACGACCGTCGTGACGACCGTGGGCCGCGTCGGGACGATGACCGTGGTGGCTTCCGCCGGGACGACCGTGGGCCGCGTCGGGACGACGATCGTGGTGGTTTCCGTCGTGATGATCGGGCGCCGCGTCGCGATGATGACCGTGGTGGTTTCCGTCGGGACGACCGTCGTGATGATCGTGGTGGTTTCCGTCGTGATGATCGGGCGCCGCGTCGCGATGACGACCGTGGTGGTTTCCGTCGTGACGACCGTGGGCCGCGTCGGGACGATGACCGTGGTGGTTTCCGTCGTGATGATCGGGCGCCGCGTCGGGACGATGACCGTGGTGGTTTCCGTCGGGACGACCGTGGGCCGCGTCGGGACGATGACCGTGGTGGTTTCCGTCGGGATGATCGGGCGCCGCGTCGGGACGATGACCGTGGTGGTTTCCGTCGTGATGATCGGGCGCCGCGTCGGGACGATGACCGTGGTGGTTTCCGTCGGGATGATCGGGCGCCGCGTCGCGATGACGACCGTGGTGGTTTCCGTCGGGACGACCGTGCGCCGCGTCGCGATGACGATCGTGGTGGTTTCCGTCGGGACGACCGTCGGGATGACCGTGGACCGCGCAGGGATGACCGCCCCCGTGGGCCGCGTCGCGATGACGATCGTGGTGGTTTCCGCCGGGACGACCGCAGCCGCGACCGTGGCGGATACCGTGGACGTGACGACCGTGGTGGATACGGACGACGTGATGACCGCGACCACGATCGTGGACGTGACCGGGATCGGGAGCCGATCAAGCGGCTGCCGATCCCTGAGGACGTCACGGGCGACGAGATCGACAATGACGTGCGTCAGGAACTCCAGAGCCTGCCGAAGACGCTCGCCGAGGACGTCGCGAAGAACCTTGTGATGGTCGCGCGGATGATCGACGAGGACCCGGAGCAGGCCTACGGGTACTCGCGGGTGGCGCTGCGGCTCGCATCGCGTGTCGCTGCTGTACGTGAGGCCGCGGGCTTCGCTGCGTACGCGACGCAGAAGTACTCGGAGGCGCTCGCAGAGTTCCGCGCAGCCCGGCGAATGAGCGGAAGCGCCGAGCTGTGGCCCGTCATGGCCGACTGCGAACGTGGACTGGGCCGGCCGGAGCGGGCGCTGGCGATGGCCGGTGAGCCCGAGGTGCAGAAGCTCGACAAGGCGGGGCAGGTCGAGATGCGGCTCGTCGCGGCCGGCGCACGGCGTGACCTGGGGCAGCTGGACGCCGCCATCGTCACCTTGCAGAGCCCAGAGCTGGCGTCGAACTCCGTGCAGCCGTGGAGCGCGCGCCTGCGCTACGCCTACGCCGATGCTCTCTTGGCCGCCGGGCGCGAGGACGAGTCGCGCGAGTGGTTCGCCAAGGCCGTCGAGGCTGACAGGGACGGGTCCACCGATGCCTCGGACCGGCTCGCCGAATTGGACGGGGTCGAGTTCGTCGACGCACTGATCGAAGACGATGCCGTGGAGGACGAGCACGGCCAGGGGGCGGACGGAGGCGCATCCGCAGCCGCGGGTGATGCCGACGCGACGCCCGAGGACGACGCCGCCAACGCTGACGCCGCTGACGCCGCTGACGCCGCTGACGAGGCCGACGAGCACGACGATGCCGCTGAGAACGCCGACGAGCACGACGATGCCGCTGACGAGGCCGACGAGCACGACGACGAGGCCGACGAGGGCACCAAGGCCTGACACGTTCCCGCAGACGACCGGAAGGCCCGGCACCCCCTCGGGGGTGCCGGGCCTTCCGTCGTTCTCGAGGGAGCGCGTCAGTCCACGCTCAGGCTCCGCAAGACCAGGCCCGTCGCCGGCTTCGGACCGAACGAGGTGGACTTCCGCGGCATCGTGACACCCTGCCGGGCCAGGTCCCGGACGACGTCCTCCCGTACCGGATGCATCAGCACCGCGGTGCCGCCACGCCGCTCGGCCTGGTCGACGGCGGCCTCGGTGTCGTGGATGTAGGTGATCTCCTCGGGGGAGTCCGGGATCCGCCAGACGTTCTCCAGCAGCGCGGAGTGCAGGACGGTCGCGTCGAGCTGCCGCCAGGCGTCCGGACGGTCCCTGGGCACAGAGCGCGCCAGCAGGGCGGCGTCGGGACGGTCCAGCAGATGGAATCGGCCGTCGCCCGTGAGCAGGAAGGCGTTGCCCTCGCGGGCTGCCGCGGCCAGCGCATCGAGGGCGTCGGGGAGGGGCCCGTCGATGTGCTGTACCCGGAAGAGGCCCTCGACGGAGGCAAGGGCGTCCTGGACCGGGAGACGGTTGAGCAGGCGGTGGATGGCGCGTACTCGGAGCGGATAGCGGGCCGTGTCGATCAGCAGGACCAGGCCGTAGTTCCAAGCCCCGGGAACCGGCCGTTCGTCGCGGAGCCGGAGGTAGGTCGCCCAGCGATGGTGGCCGTCGGCGATGAGGGCCTGGTGGTGGGTGAGATCCGTGGAGATCTCGGCGAGATCCGAAGGGGCGGTGACCGACCAGAGGCGGTGGTCGAAGCCGTCCTCCGTGGTCGTCGCCAGCAGCGGGCTGCCGAGAATGGTCCGCTCTATCACGGCCGTGGCCCCGGTCGAGGCTCCGTCGCTGCGGTAGGTGAGCAGGAGCGGTTCCAGGTTGGCGGCCGTGGTGCGCATCAGGGCGGCGCGGTCGGCCACCACATGGGGCATCACGTCCTCGTGCGGGAGCACGATGCCCTCGTCCGGGGTGGAAAGGGCCAGGGCCCCGATGATCCCGCGCTGCAGGATGTCGCCCTTGCGCTGTTCGTAGACATAGAGCGCCGGGACGGGGTCGGGCGCGAGGACTCCTTCGGTGAGCCAGCGCTCGAGCGTCTCGGCGGCCTGTTCGTTGCGAGCGGTGGGGCTCGCCGCCTGCGGGAGGATCAGCCGGACGATGTTGTGCGGGTCCGCGGACTCCAGGTGGTGCAGCCCATCGGGGCGTACGACGACGTCGTACGGCGGCGAGGTCACGGCGGCGAGGCTGCCGACCCGCTCTGGGACATAGCGCAGTCCGCGGAACGGGACCATGTGCAGGCCGCCGTTGGCCGCATGACCTCTTGTGTTCATTCATGCATCGTATGTGGCTGAGGCGATGCGCGATGATCTGGGGAGGACGGCACGAGTGAGGAGCGACCAGCATGGGTGAGCGGGGCAGGACCAGGCCGAGCGGCAGCGCGCAGGCGCTGTGCACGGTGTACGACACGGCTCTGCTCGACCTTGACGGGGTCGTGTACGCGGGCGGGGAGGCGATTGCTCACGCGGTGGAGGCGCTCGGTGCGGCGCGCGCGGGCGGGATGCATCTCGCGTACGTCACGAACAACGCGCTGCGGACACCGGACGCGGTGGCGGTCCATCTCACCGAGCTGGGGGTACCGGCTGAGTCCGCGGACGTCATCACCTCGGCGCAGGCGGTGGCCAGACTGATCGCGGAGCAGGTCCCGGCAGGTGCGCGGGTGCTGGTGATCGGTGGTGACGGACTGCGGGTGGCGCTGCGTGAGCGCGGGCTGGAGCCGGTGATGTCCGCGGACGACGATCCCGCTGCGGTGGTGCAGGGGTACGGCGGCCCCGGGCTGGAGTGGGGGCGGTTCGCGGAGGCGTGCTACGCGATCGCACGCGGTGTGCCGTGGTTCGCGTCCAACACGGATCTGACGATCCCGAGTGCGCGGGGGATCGCGCCGGGAAACGGCGCTGCGGTGGAGGTGGTACGCATCGCGACGGGGGCCGAGCCCCAGGTGGCGGGCAAGCCGCTGCCGCCCATGCACCGGGAGACGATTCTGCGCACGGGTGCCGAGCGGCCGCTGGTGGTCGGGGACCGGCTGGACACCGATATCGAGGGCGCGTTCAACGGGGGAGTGGACTCGCTGCTCGTGCTGACCGGGGTGACGGATGCGGCGCACTTGCTGACGGCGAAGCCGGAGCACCGGCCGACGTATGTGGACGCGGATCTTCGGGGGCTGCTGACGGGACAGCCTCAGGTGGCCGATCACGGGGACGGCTTCGGGTGCGGCGGTTGGACCGCGTCCGTGCGCGGGGACGCGCTCGTACTGGACGGGGAGGGCGAAGCGCTGGACGGGCTGCGGGCGTTGTGCGCGGCGGCCTGGTCGCAGGCGGGTGATGCGGCGAGCACGCTCGATGCGGGGAAGGCACTGGCGAGACTGGGCTGGTGAGTTGGTGCGCCCGTTCGGCTCGCCGGCACCGGCGCCCGCTCCGTTCCCTCGTCGAAGTGGTAATGGGAGAGGGTAGGCTAACCTAACCGGGTGTTGGTCGAAAGTCCCCCCGAACAGAGCGCGGATCCTGCGTCCGCAGCGTCCGAACCGCGCAAACGACATGCGCTGCGGGCCGTCGGACTGCTGCTCTCGATCGGGCTCCTCCTGCTGGTCTGTGTCGCGAGCATCGCCGTCGGTGCCAAGTCGGTCCCGGTCGCGGATGTGTGGCACGGAGTCTTCGAGAACACCGGCACCGGGCATGACGTGATCGTTCACGACGTCCGGATGCCGAGGACCGTGCTCGGGCTGCTGGTGGGCGTGGCGCTCGGACTGGCGGGCGCCGTGATGCAGGCACTCACTCGAAACCCGCTCGCCGAACCCGGACTGCTCGGGGTCAACGCGGGTGCCGCCGCCGCGGTCGTGTCCGCCATCAGTTTCCTCGGCATCACGTCGGTCGGGCAGTACGTGTGGTTCGCGTTCCTCGGTGCGGGCGTGGTCTCCGTGGTCGTGTACGTCCTCGGCGGCAGTCGCGGTGCGACGCCCGTACGGCTCGCACTCGCCGGGACGGCCGCCACCGCTGCGCTGTTCGGCTATGTCAATGCCGTGCAGCTGCTGGACTCGGCCGCGCTGGACCGGCTGCGCTTCTGGATGGTGGGGTCGCTCGCCTCGGCCGATCCCGCGACCATCGAGAAGACGGCCCCGTTCATCGGTGCCGGGGTCGTGCTCGCGCTGCTGATCGCCCGCCCGCTGAACGCGCTGGAGCTGGGCGACGACACCGCACGCGCGCTCGGCGCGCATCTGACCCGTACGCGCATCATGGCCATGCTCGCGGTGACACTGCTGTGCGGTGCGGCGACCGCCGCGTGCGGGCCGATCGTCTTCATCGGCCTGATGGTCCCGCATCTCGTGCGTGCCGTCACCGGCCCGGACATGCGGTGGATCCTGCCGTACGCGGCTGTGCTCTCGCCCGTGCTGCTGCTGGGGTCCGACGTGATCGGCCGGGTCGTCGCGCGCCCCGCCGAGCTGCAGGTCGGGGTCGTCACGGCGTTCGTCGGCGGGCCTGTGTTCATCCATCTCGTACGCCGCAAGAGGATGGCGCAGCTGTGAAGGCCGTGAAGGCGATACGCACGCCCGGCGGGCTCTCCGTCCGGGTCGATCCGAGGGCGCTTCTCGTTGCCCTGCTGCTTCTGGCTGTCGCACTGCTCGTCGCCGTCGTGCTCGTCGGCAGCGGGGACTTCCCGATGGCGCCCGGAGAGGTCGTCGGGACCCTGCTGGGCAACGGCACCCCTGCGCAGGAGTTCATCGTCCAGGACGTACGGCTGCCGAGGGTGCTGGTGGCACTGTTGGTCGGTGCCGCGCTCGCCGTGGGCGGGGCGGTCTTCCAGACCATCTCGCGCAACCCGCTGGGCAGTCCCGATGTGCTCGGTTTCGGTCAGGGGGCGACTGTCGGTGCGCTGGCCGTGATCGTCCTGTTCAAGGGCGACGCCCCGGCGACCGCAGGCGGTGCGATCGTCGGTGCACTGGCGACGGGCGTGGCCGTGTATCTGCTCGCGTGGAAGCGCGGAGTCCACGGTTACCGGCTGGTCCTGGTCGGTATCGGCATCGCCTCCATGCTCACCGGTGCCATCCACTACCTCATCACCGAGGCCGATCTCGTCGATGCGACGCGCGCTGTCGTCTGGATGACCGGCTCCCTCGACGGCCGTGACTGGAGCCAGTTCTGGCCGCTGCTCATCTGCTGCGCGGTGCTGATTCCGCTGTGCCTGGCGTACGGACGGCCGCTGCGGATGATGGAGATGGGTGACGACGCGGCGTACGCGCTCGGGGTCGGTGTCGAGGGGACCCGGGCCGTGCTCATGGGCGCTGCCGTGCTGCTCACCGCGGTGGCCACGGCTGCGGCCGGTCCCGTCGTCTTCGTGGCGCTGAGTGCCCCGCAGCTCGCCCGCCGGCTGACGCGCTCGCCCGGGCCCAACATCGCGGCGAGCGCCATGATGGGCGCCGCACTGCTGGTTGCCGCCGACTGGGTCGCCACCTCGGCGTTCGGGGACCGGGAACTTCCGGTCGGTGTCATCACCGGTGTGCTGGGCGGCGTGTATCTGCTCTGGCTGCTCGTCACCGAGCGCAGGGCGGGGCGGATATGACGCGCCGGCCGGACGGAACGAGCACAGACCGGCAGCAGCGGACCAGGAAGAACCTCAGGAGTACGTCGATGCAGCGCCTCACCGCGGAATCGGTCACCCTCGCCTACGACCAGCGGGTGATCACCGAGGGCCTCTCGGTGGAGATACCCGACAACTCGTTCACGGTGATCGTCGGCCCGAACGCCTGCGGCAAGTCCACGCTGCTGCGCGCGCTCGCACGGATGCTGAAGCCCCGCCAGGGCCGGGTGCTGCTGGACGGCCGGACGATCCACTCGATGCCCGCGAAGAAGGTCGCCAGGACGCTGGGCCTGCTTCCGCAGTCGTCGATCGCGCCCGACGGCATCACCGTCGGCGATCTCGTCGGCCGTGGCCGCTATCCGCACCAGGGGCTGCTGCGCCAGTGGTCCCGGGAGGACGAGCGGATCGTCCAGGAGTCGATGGCGGCGACCGGCGTCGGGGAGCTGGCCGACCGTTACGTCGACGAACTCTCAGGAGGTCAGCGCCAGCGTGTCTGGATCGCGATGGCGCTCGCCCAGCAGACGCCGGTCCTGCTGCTCGACGAGCCGACCACGTTCCTCGACATCCAGCATCAGCTCGAGATCCTCGATCTGTGCGCCGAGCTGCACGAGACACAGGGGCGCACCCTCGTCGCGGTGCTGCACGACCTCAACCAGGCCGCCCGCTACGCGACGCATCTGATTGCGATGCGCGGCGGGGAGATCGCCGCCGAGGGTGCGCCGGGTGACGTCGTCACCACAGAACTGGTCGAACAGGTTTTCGGTGTGCGCTCGCAGGTCATCGACGATCCCGAGACGGGTACGCCGCTGGTGGTGCCGTTGGCGCGGCGCCGCACGCATGCCGCGGACGCGCCGGTGGCGGAATCCGCCGGTGCATCGGCTCCTACAGCAGCGTCCGCAGGCGCAGGAGGTCGCGGAAGCCGGCCTCGAGCCTGACCCGGCCCGAGGCCCAGGCCTTCGCGAAGCTCAGCTCGCCGTCGACCATGGCCACCAGATCGTCACCGGTCATCGCGAGCCGGATCTCCGCCTTCTGCGCCGGAGGGCCGGTCAGGGTGTCCACCACCTCGATGCGGCCCGCCGTGAGGCGCCCGGTGAAGGTGATGCCGAGGTCCTTGATGTGGCAGCTCAGGGAACGGTCGAGCGCGGCCGCGCTGCGCACCTCTCCGTCCGCCTTCGCCAGATTGTCCGAAAGTCTGTCGAGTGCGCTGCGGCACTCCTCCGTGGTCGCCATCGTGACCGACGGTACCCCAGGGCTTCGCGGTAGCGTCTGGGCATGAGCGACTCGATGGAACCGGCCGAAGAGGCCGTGCCCGTGGCCGAGGTGTCCGACCCCGCCGCTCCCGCGCCTCTCGGCGTCGATCGCGTCCCCACCGGCAACGCCGAGGTCGACGCCCACCTGGAGCGGCTTGCCGATGCGGACCACCTCCCGGCGGACGGACATGTGGAGGTGTACGAGGATGTACACCGGGGTCTGCGGGACACGCTGACGGCGCTCGATGCGCGTCAGGGGCCGCCGGTGCCCCAGCGGCCCGTCGGTCACCCGGCCGAGAGCCTCCACCAGGGCCCTTCGGGCCGACCCGACGACCCGTACGACCACAGGAGCTGAACCGAACGTGGCAGGAGTGGCACGCCGCCGCCTCGACGCCGAGCTGGTACGCCGCAAGCTGGCCCGCTCGCGGGAGCATGCGAGCCAGCTGATCGCGGCAGGGCGGGTGACCGTGGGCGGCAACACCGCCACCAAGTCCGCCACCCAGGTCGAGACCAGCGCCGCCATCGTCGTCGCCCAGGACGACAGCGAACCCGATTACGTCTCGCGGGGGGGCCACAAGCTCGCCGGCGCGTTCGCCGCCTTCGTGCCGTTGGGGCTGAAGGTCGAAGGCCGGCGCGCCCTGGACGCGGGAGCGTCCACCGGTGGCTTCACCGATGTACTGCTCCGCGCGGGGGCCGCACATGTCGTCGCCGTGGACGTCGGCTACGGCCAGCTCGCCTGGGCCCTGCAGAGCGATGAACGCGTGATGGTCAAGGACCGTACGAATGTGCGTGAGTTGACCCTGGAGATGATCGACGGGGAGGCGGTGGACCTGGTCGTCGGTGACCTGTCCTTCATCCCCCTCGGCCTGGTGCTTCCCGCACTCGTGCGGTGCACGGCACCGGGCGCCGATCTTGTCCTCATGGTCAAGCCGCAGTTCGAAGTCGGCAAGGAAAGGCTCGGGAGCGGTGGAGTGGTGCGGAGCCCTGAGCTGCGCGCCGAGGCGGTGAGGAACGTGGCACGGCAGGCCGCTGAGCTCGGCCTCGGTGTGCTGGGTGTGACCGCCAGTCCGCTGCCCGGACCCTCCGGAAATGTCGAGTACTTTCTGTGGCTCCGGGCCGGGGCACCGGACCTCGACCCGACGGATGTCGATCGTGCAGTGGCGGAGGGGCCGCGTTGACCGATACGAACACGGATACGCAGACACGTACGCGTACCGTCTTCCTGCTGGCACACACCGGGCGGCCCGCGGCCATCCGCAGTGCCGAACTCGTCGTCCAGGGCCTGCTGCGGGCCGGCCTGGGCGTGCGGGTGCTCGCCTTCGAGGCGGCCGACCTGCCGCTCCCGGCGGCCGTGGAGACGGTCCCCGAGGCCACCCCCGAGGTGCTCGACGGCTGTGAGCTGCTGATCGTGCTGGGCGGTGACGGGACGCTGCTGCGCGGCGCCGAGTTCGCCCGGGCCTCCGGGGTGCCGATGCTCGGCGTGAACCTCGGTCGGGTCGGCTTTCTCGCGGAGGCCGAGCGTGACGACCTCGACAAGGTCGTCGACCGGGTCGTGTCGCGGGCCTACGAGGTCGAGGAGCGGATGACCCTCGACGTCGCCGTGCGCACCAACGGCGATGTGGTGCACCGGGACTGGGCGCTCAACGAGGCCGCCGTGCAGAAGGTCTCGCCCGAGCGGATGCTCGAAGTCGTTCTGGAGATCGACGGCCGTCCCGTGACCGGATTCGGCTGCGACGGCATCGTCTGCGCCACCCCGACGGGCTCGACCGCCTATGCCTTCTCGGCGGGCGGCCCTGTGGTGTGGCCCGAGGTCGAGGCCCTGCTGCTGGTTCCGATCAGCGCGCACGCCCTCTTCGCGAAGCCGCTGGTCACCTCCCCGACATCCGTCCTCGCCGTGGAGGTGCAGCCGAACACCCCCCACGGGGTGCTGTGGTGCGACGGACGCCGCGCCATCGAGCTGCCGCCGGCGGCACGGGTGGAGGTCCGGCGAGGGGCGGTGCCGGTGCGGCTGGCACGGCTGCACCACGCGTCGTTCACCGACCGGCTCGTGGCGAAGTTCGCGCTGCCGGTGTCGGGGTGGAGGGGCGCGCCGCACTGATCCGGCCCGGGCCGCACCGGAGTGGAAGGGGAACAGGTCCCTGACAGGCTCGTGGACGAGCCCAGGGCACCCGGGAACGGTCACCGGGGCAGCCCCGTGGGCCCACGCCGCTCCGGAGCCCGCCGTGGACGGTTCCGGCCACGGCGGGGCTGCCGGGCCGCCCGGACGGCCGGTTCCGGTGCCCTTCCGTACGGTCTGCGCGGCGGGGTGGCCGTGGCCGCGCAGGTCCCACCGAAGGGTGATCGCGGGGGCGCCCACCTGCGACTCCGTGAATGCGGGGCGGGGGCCGTCGCACACGCGGCCCCCGACCTCGTAAGGTCTTCCCCGTGTTGGAGGAGATGCGGATACGGTCGCTCGGGGTCATCGACGATGCTGTCGTCGAGCTGTCCCCCGGATTCACCGCGGTGACGGGTGAGACCGGTGCGGGCAAGACCATGGTCGTCACCAGCCTCGGGCTGCTGCTCGGTGGGCGCGCCGACCCTGCCCTGGTGCGGATCGGCGCCAAGTCGGCGGTGGTGGAGGGGCGGGTCACCATGCCCGCCGGCACCCCCGCGGTCGTACGGGCCGAGGAAGCCGGTGCCGAACTCGACGACGGTGCGCTGCTGATCAGCCGGACGATTTCGGCGGAGGGGCGCTCGCGTGCGCATCTCGGGGGCCGTTCGGTGCCCGTCGGCATGCTCACGGAGCTGGCCGACGAGCTCGTCGCCGTGCACGGGCAGACCGACCAGCAGGGACTGCTGAAGCCCGCCCGGCAACGGCAGGCCCTGGACCGGTACGCGGGCGACGCGGTCGCCGGGCCGCATGCCAAGTACGTGGCCGCCTACCGGCGGCTCAAGGCCGTGTCCGCCGAACTGGCCGAGCTGACCACACGCGCCCGCGAGCGGGCGCAGGAGGCGGATCTGCTGCGCTTCGGGCTGGACGAGGTCGCGGGCGTCGAGCCGCGTGCCGGCGAGGACGTGGAGCTGGCCGCCGAGGCCGAGCGACTCGGTCACGCCGAAGCCCTGGCCTCGGCAGCCTCCCTCGCACACGCTGCACTCGCGGGGAACCCCGAGGACCCCGAGGGCGTGGACGCCGCCACCCTGGTCGCAGGCGCGGGCCGGGCCCTGGACGCCGTGCGCTCCCACGACCCCGCCCTGGCCGCGCTCGCCGACCGGATGGGCGAGATCTCCATCCTGCTCGCCGATGTGGCGGGTGAGCTCGCCGGGTACGCCGACGATCTCGACGCCGATCCGCTGCGGCTGGCGGCGGTCGAGGAGCGGCGTGCCGCGCTCACCGGGCTGACCAGGAAGTACGGCGAGGACATCAACGCCGTGCTGGCCTGGGCCGAGGAGAGCTCCGGCCGGCTCACCGAGTTGGAGGGCGACGACGACCGGATCGGCGAGCTGACCGTGGAGCGTGATGCGCTGCGCGTCGAACTCTCCGGGCTGGCACAGGCGTTGACCGACGCCCGTACCGAGGCGGCGGCCCGGTTCGCCGAGGCGGTCACCGCGGAGCTGGCGCACCTCGCGATGCCGCACGCGCGTGTGACCATCGACATCCGTCAGTCCGACGATCCGGACGGGATCGAGGTGGGCGGTCGTACCGTTGCCTACTCGTCGTCCGGCGCGGACGAGGTCGAACTGCTGCTCGCCCCTCATCCCGGCGCCCAGCCGCGGCCGATCGCCAAGGGTGCGTCGGGCGGCGAGCTGTCGCGGGTGATGCTCGCGGTGGAGGTCGTCTTCGCGGGCACCGACCCGGTGCCCACCTATCTCTTCGACGAGGTCGACGCCGGAGTCGGCGGCAAGGCGGCGGTGGAGATCGGGCGACGGCTGGCGAAGCTGGCGCGGACCGCGCAGGTGGTCGTGGTCACCCATCTGCCCCAGGTGGCGGCGTTCGCGGACCGTCAGCTGCTGGTCGAGAAGACCAACGACGGGTCCGTGACCCGGTCCGGGGTCACCGTGCTGGAGGGCGAGGACCGGGTGCGGGAGCTGTCGCGGATGCTCGCGGGGCAGGAGGACTCCGAGACGGCACGGGCCCATGCGGAGGAACTGCTGGCGGCGGCGCGCTCGGAGGCGTAGGGGGCTTTGTCGCGCCCCGCCGCTCCCGGTGCACGGCCTGCCGCGCAGCGGGGTTCTCCCGGGTGGACCGGGGCTCCTCTTCCGAAGCGCCTGGCCGGCCCGAGGGGGCGCTGCGGTGCCGCATCCGGGACCCGGTGCGCGCAGGACGCCGTGTGCCCGACGGGACGGGTGTCCCGGCGCTCCGCCGTGGCCCCCGGCAGCGGACGGACGTCGGCGGCGCCAGGAGTGTGGGCGTGGGCGGCATCGGGGGTGCACCCGCTGTGCGGGCGGGCGGAGTGCCGTCGGGGCGGCCCGGTGGCCGCCCCGATGACATCGCGGAAGCCTGATGCGGCGGCCCCTCCCACCGGCACCTCGCGCCCTCCGGCCTAAGGTGCCGCTCATGAAGACGTTCGGCAGGGTCGGCGTGTCCGCGGTGGGTGTCGGAACGACGCGGGTGGTGTACCGCGTGCTGAGGGCGGCCACCCGGGGAAGTGCGCGGTGGGAACGCACCAATTACGCCGGGCGGACTGTCGACCTCTGCGCGGGCCCCGCCGTGGCCGTGGGCGCGTCGGTGGGCGTGGTGGCCGCCGGTGTGCCAGGGGCCGCTGTTGCGGTGCTCGCGGCCGGGGCGTGCGGAGCGTACGACGACGTCGCCGGGGACGACCGGCGGGGGTTCGGGGAGCATCTGAGGGCGCTGAGGCACGGCGAGGTCACCAGCGGGGCGGTGAAGCTGTTCGGGATCGGTGCTGCCGCGCTCGTCACGGGGGCACTGATGAAGGAGCGGCCCCTCGACAAGGTGCTCGCGGGAGTCGTGATCGCCGGTAGCGCGCACCTGGTGAACCTCGTCGACGTACGCCCCGGACGCGGTGCGCTCACCGTTCTCGCGCTGGGCGCGCCGGGGCTGCCGAGGGGCCCGCTCGCAGCCGCCCCCATGGGTGCCGCGGCCACCGTTCTCGCCGATGATCTGGGCGAGGCCACGATGCTCGGCGACGCGGGCGCGCATGCGCTCGGTGCGGCCGTCGGCGTCGCCGTCGCCGCGGCGAACGGCCGTGGGGGACTGGCCGCCCACGCGGCCGGACTGATCGCGGCGACGGTGTACGGCGCCCGGATCACCGAACTCGCGCGCTCACCCATGTGAGTGATCCCGGTCCCGGAGTTGAGGCGCCGGACACGGGGTCGACGCCAAGACGGTGCCGGAACGTTCGTACGGGCTGGCATCCTTGGCGCGTGACACAGCTGCGTACGGTCCAGGTTCTGGGCGGCGACAGCGCGGGCAGCAGCGCTCACGTCAGATCACTGGCCGCGGGGCTGGTGGCACGGGGGGTGCGGGTGACCGTGTGCGCCCCCGCGTCCCTCGAGCACGAATACGACTTCCTCGGCGCCGGAGCGCATTTCGTGCCCGTACCCCGGCGCAGCGATCCGGCCGCTGTCGGTGCGCTGCGGGCGGCCTGCTCGGATGCGGATGTCGTGCACGCTCACGGACTGCACGCCGCGGGCCGCGCCGCACTCGCCCTCGGCAGGCAGCACCGGGCGCCGCTCGTCGTCACCTGGCACACGCGGGCGCACGCCACAGGTGCACGGGGCCAGGTGCTGCGGCTGCTGGAGCGCAGGGCCGTGCGGGCGGCGGCGGTTGTGCTCGGAACGTCGTCCGACCTCGTCGACCGGGCCCGCGAGAGGGGGGCGCGGGACGCCCGGCTCTCGCCGGTCTCGGTACCGGGACCCCGCCGGTCCGCGGGAGGCCACGAGAGCAAGGCCCGTGCGGACCTGGGCGCCGTCGACCGCCCCCTGCTCATGGCCGCCGGCCGGCTCGAACCCGGCCGGGGCTACACCACCCTCCTCGATGCGGCCCATGGCTGGCTCGGGCTAGACCCCGCACCGCTGCTCGTGATCGCGGGGGAGGGGCGCGAGCGGGCGGCGCTCCAGCGACGCATCGAGGCGGAGGGCCTTCCGGTGCGGCTGGTCGGCCGCCGTGACGACATCACGGACCTTCTCGCGGCGGCCGACATCGCGGTCCTCCCCAGCCGCTGGGAGGCCCGCTCCCTCTTCGCCCAGGAGGCTCTCCGCCTCGGCGTCCCCCTCGTCGCGACCCGTGTGGGCGGCATCCCCGAACTCGTCGGCCCCGCCGCGGAGCTCGTCCCCTACGGCGACCCCGGCGCCCTGTCCACGGCGGTCACCGGGCTCCTCGCGGACCCGGCCCTCCGCCACCGGCTGGCCGCAGCCGGCCGGGCACAGGCGGCCACCTGGCCGACCGAGGACGAGACCGTTGCCCAGATCCTGAGCATCTACGACGAACTCAACCAGCCCCGCCCCGCACCGTACTGAGGGTGTTGTCCCGTCATCCCCGGTGGCGGTGGCGGTGGCGGTGGCGGTGGCGGTGGCGGTGGACCCGTGGACCTGCGCGCGGTGTCGGTACAAGGTCTCCCCAGCCCCGCCGGAGCCGAGGGGCAGCATCGCAGGGCGGCGGTGCGGGTACCCCCGCCCGGAGGCCGGCACAGGGGCGTGCTCCTACCGGATGTGTCCGGGCGTTTCCGGCAACGCGGCGTGGGGGCACCCCGGGCCCGCCCCGAGGGCTACGGGGGGTGCCCTGGGATGTCCTCGGGCGCCTGGTACTGCCGGTACGGCGGGACAACGCTCAAGGAGTGGTGTGGCGCCGTGCCCGCAGTGCCAGGGAAAGGGCCAGCACCGTCTGGGGGTCGTCCAGGTCCGTGCCGAGCAACTCCGAGATACGGGCAAGGCGGTTGTAGAGGGTCTGGCGGTTGAGGTGCAGTTCGCGTGCCGTCTCCGCCTTGCGGCCGGCGTGGGCCAGATAGGTCTCGAGCGTCGGCATCAGGGGCGGACGGGAGGCGCGGTCGTGGTCACGCAGCGGACCGATCGCACGCTCCACGAAGGCCGCCAGGTCAGGGTGGTCCCTCAGCCGCCACAGCAGCAGATCGATGTCGAGGCGGCGCGCGTCGTACCAGGGCCGGTCGGACAGGCCCAGCGCCGCAGTCGCCGTCTCGGCCGCGTGGCGCAGGCCCGCGGAGGCCGCCGCCCAGCCGCCGGCGACGCCGACGACGACAACGGGCGGATGGGCTCCGGTGCGGTCCAGGCCCGCTCGCTCCAGTCCGGCGCGCAGCGCGGCGGCAACCCGGTCCGCCACCGCCGTACGCTCGGGCTCGGTGCGAAGGCCGATCAGCAGCGGGACACGGCCTTCGACGGGGCGCACGCCCAGCAGGACCGGCACCCCGAGCGACGACAGTTCCTCGTGCAGCGCGCGGGCCAGCAACGACCAGCTTCCCGACGGGGTCAGCTCGGGGGACAGCCGCATCACCACCGGCAGCAGCGGGCCTTCGCCCGGTTTGAAGCCCAGCACCCGGGCCTGTTCCGGTGCGTCCTCGGCCGTGATGCGGCCCTCGGCGAGGTCGGTCAGGAAGTCACCACGGCCACGGGCGGCCAGCTCCTCCTCCTGACGGGCCTGCATGAGGACCACCGCGAGCACCCCCGCGGTCCGCTCGGCCGCCATCCGGTGCACCGGGAGCAGAGGGGAGGAGACGGCGAGGAGGACGAGACGGGCCCGCACCGCGCCGGCCCCATGACCCCCGCCGGGCACATCCACCAGCACCGCCCCGGCAGGTGGTCCCGATTCACGAGCGGTCCGCTGGCCGCGCAGTCCCTCCCACACCTGGAGCGGGTCGGCCGCGGCGGGCCCCGCCTCGGTGCCCGCCGCGTACAGCAACTGCCCGTCCGTGGTCTCGAGGAACACCGGATTGGCTGTGAAGTCCGCCAGAATCCGCAGCACTTGAGGGATTCCGCCACCGCCGAGCAATGCCTCCGTGCACCGCCGGTGCACCTCCTCGGCGCGCTGCAGCAGTGCGTAATGCCCGTTGACGATCTCGGTGTGCACCTCCTCCGTCACCGAGACGAAGGGGACTTCGCGGTGCAGTTGGATCAGCGGCAGCCCGGCGGCCTTGGCCGCCTCGACGATCGTGGCGGGCAGCCGGGCGAACCTCGGCCCCAGCTCCACGACCAGCGCTGCGATCCCGCGGTCCGCGAGCCGCCGTACGAACGTGCGCTGTTCGGCCGGCCGGGTCCCCAGGCCGAGACCGGTGGTGAGCAGCAACTCCCCGCCCTTGAGCAGCGATGCGATGTTCGGGACCTCACCGGCATGCACCCAGCGGACGGTGCGGTTGAGCCGGTCGGCGCAGGCCACGACCTCCGGGAGCCCACTGCGGAGTCCGGGCAGCTCCAGCGCCCGCTGCACGGTGATTCCGCCCTGTGTTTCCATTGCCGGGACGCTACCTGGGCAAAAGTTCCAAGGACAACTGTCAGCCGGGCTTGATGTTGTGGTTCAGGCTGAACACGTTGTCCGGGTCGTAGTCGGCCTTGACCGCGGCAAGTCGCCGGTAGTTCTCGGCGCCGAAGCCGGCCACCACCCGCTGCTCGCCCTCGTTGCCGATGAAGTTGAGGTACACCTGCCCGATGGACCAGGGCATGACATCGGCTCGCGCATCACGGACCCACTGCCTGCCACGTGCGTCGTCGGCCGGGTTCTCCCAGATGCCGAAGGGGTGGGAGACCCACGCTGCGGTCCGCCAGGGCAACGGATGGCCGAGGTCGCCCCGCGCCATCGCGCCGCCCATCGGGAAGAGGATGTGCTGCGAGTTCGAGGGCACGATCATGGTGTCCGCGCGCTCGCAGAAGACGGCCAGGGCTTCGTCCGGCAGGGCGTGGAGATACTCCGCCGACCAGTAGTTCCGCAGTCCCGGCGGATCGTCGATCATGCACTGCAGCTCGGCGTAGGGGAGCTCCATGACGACCTCCGCCTCGTGGCCCAGAGCGAGCAGTGGCCCGGCCGCGCGGCGCAGTTCGGGTTCGGTTCCCGCGTAGGTGACAAGTACCAGGCACACGGACTTGTCCACCAGGTGCTCCGGCATGAAGTCCTCGGGCGGCCCGGTCAGATAGATGAAGCCTCCGCCGGCCTCGTCCGGGGCGGACTCCAGCACCTCCCGGTAGACGGGCAGCACCTCGGCTCCCCTGGCCGCCGGGAAGAACAGGAACGCGACCGACATCGCGGGCAGCGGATGCAGTGCGAGTATGAGGGACGTGGCCACCCCGAAGTTGCCGCCGCCGCCGTGGAGCGCCCAGAAGAGTTCGGGGTTCTCGTCCTCGCTCGCGCGGACCTCGGTGCCCTCGGCCGTCACCAGATCGACGGAGACCAGGTTGTCGCAGGCAAGACCGAACTTCCGCTCCAGCCAGCCCGATCCGCCGCCGAGCGTGAAGCCGCCCACCCCGGTGGTGGAGGCGCGGCCGCCGGTGACCGCGAGGTCGAACGGCTGGGTGGCCCGGTCGAGATGGCTCATCGTGGCTCCGCCGCCGATGTGTGCCGTACGGGCGTCCGGGTCCACGGTGACCGCGTGCATGCGGCGAAGATCGATGACAAGACCGCCGTCGGTGGCGGCGAGGCCCGCGACGCTGTGACCCCCGCCGCGTACGGCCAGCTCGAGACCGTTCTCCCGGCCGAAGCGGATCGCCGCGGCCACGTCCGCCGCCGACTCGCACTGGACGATCAGCGAGGGCCGTCGGTCGATCATCGCGTTGAAGACGGCGCGGGCTTCGTCGTAACCCGCGTCGGCCGGGGTGATGGCTTCACCGGCCAGAGTTTCGCGGAGCCTGCTCAGGGCCGGCTCCGCGACGGGTTGGGGCGCCATGATGCCCCCTTCCGGGGCGCGAACAGGACCTTCTCATCGTAGGTAGCTGCGGTCCTGCCGCGCACTTCCGGGGCGGTCCCCCTCAGCCTCCGTACGCGCCGGAGGCAGTGAGCCGCAGCGCCGTGTCGATCAGCGGAACATGGCTGAACGCCTGCGGGAAGTTGCCCACCTGGCGCTGCAGCCGTGGGTCCCACTCCTCGGCGAGCAGCCCGAGATCGTTGCGCAGGGACAGCAGCTTCTCGAACAGCCGCCGTGCCTCGTCCACCCGCCCGATCATCGCCAGATCGTCGGCGAGCCAGAACGAGCAGGCCAGGAAGGCGCCCTCGTCGCCCTCGAGACCGTCGACCCCGGCCTCGTCGCCCGCGGTCGGGTAGCGCAGGACGAAACCGTCCGGCGTGGAAAGCTCCCGCTGGATCGCCTCGATCGTGCCGATGACGCGCTTGTCGTCCGGCGGCAGGAAGCCCATCTGCGGGATCAGCAGCAGGGAGGCGTCGAGCTCCTTCGAGCCGTAGGACTGCGTGAAGGTGTTCCGCTCCTTGTCGTAGCCCTTCTCGCAGACATCGCGGTGGATGTCGTCGCGCAGCTCGCGCCAGCGCTCCAGCGGGCCGTCCGCGTCGCCCGACTCGATCAGCTTGATCGTGCGGTCGACGGCGACCCATGCCATCACCTTGGAGTGCACGAAGTGGCGGCGGGGTCCGCGCACCTCCCAGATGCCCTCGTCGGGCTGGTCCCAGTGGTCCTCGAGGTACCTGATGAGCTTGAGCTGCAGTACGGAGGCGTAGTCGTTGCGCGACAGTCCGGTCATGTGCGCCAGGTGCAGGGCCTCGGTGACCTCGCCGTACACATCGAGCTGAAGCTGGTTGGCCGCTCCGTTGCCCACCCGGACCGGACCGGAGTTCTCGTAGCCGGGCAGCCAGTCGAGCTCCGCCTCGCCGAGTTCACGCTCGCCGGCGATCCCGTACATGATCTGCAGGTTCTCCGGGTCTCCGGCGACTGCGCGCAGCAGCCACTCCCGCCAGGCCCGCGCCTCTTCGCGATAGCCGGTGCGCAACAGCGAGGAGAGGGTGATCGCCGCGTCGCGCAGCCAGGTGTAGCGGTAGTCCCAGTTCCGCACGCCGCCGATCTCCTCCGGCAGGGAGGTGGTCGGGGCGGCGACGATCCCGCCGGTCGGGGCGTACGTCAGCGCCTTCAGCGTGATCAGCGAACGGACCACCGACTCACGGTAGGGGCCGTGGTACGTACAGTGCTCGACCCACTCGCGCCAGAACTCCTCGGTGGCGTCCAGCGACCCCTCGGGGTCGGGGAGCGCGGGCTGCTCCCGGTGCGAGGGCTGCCAGCTGATGGTGAAGGCGAGCCGGTCGCCGGGGGAGACGGTGAAGTCGGAGTAAGTCGTGAGGTCCTTGCCGTACGTCTCCGCCGGCGTGTCCAGCCACACCGAGTCGGGGCCGGCGACCGCGACCGTCCGGTTCTCCACCTTGTGCACCCATGGCACGACCCGGCCGTAGCTGAACCGCATCCGCAGCGCGGAGCGCATCGGAACGCGACCGCTCACACCCTCGACGATCCGGATCAGCTGGGGTGCCCCGTCTCGCGGCGGCATGAAATCGGTCACACGGACCGTGCCGCGTGGCGTGTCCCACTCGGATTCCAGGATCAAGGAGTCACCGCGGTACCTGCGGCGGTCGGCGGTCGGGGGCTCGGCGTGACCCGGATATGCGGGCCCGAGGCGCCAGAAACCGTGCTCCTCGGTGCCGAGCAGCCCTGCGAAGACGGCATGCGAGTCGAAGCGGGGCAGGCACAGCCAGTCGACCGTGCCGTCCCGGCAGACCAGGGCAGCGGTCTGCATGTCTCCGATGAGTGCGTAGTCCTCGATGCGCCCGGCCATGGATCTCCAGTCGAACGGCCACGTCCGCCCTGCGTGGCGCTTACTGCGGTCAAGGGTGTCAATTGGTCGTTGACGAGCTCTTGTTCCGGGTGAAGGGCGGGGATGGTGCCGATCGCCGGCCTGGCTCGGCAGCGAGATTCAGAATCAAGTGTCCGAGCAGGATACGACGCACGTCGGTGATCCGCGCGACGCTCCTGGCAATACGGTGCCGCCGAACGGGTGAGCGGTGGGTGAGTCCGGAGAAGCCCGTGATGGCCATGATGCCCTGTACGGCCGGAAGCAGTCTCCCCTCGGCGCTGATACCCTGGTAGCCCGTGGACCGGTGGGCGCAGACCCCCGAACCGCAGCGACGGCACCACCGGGAGTCTCTCCGGATCTCACAGTGGGTTCGCCGGTACGCACGACCACCTCGCGACCACGGGAGCCCCCTCTTGGCCATGCCGGCTCGATCCTCGACAGCTACGACGACCAAGCACATCTTCGTCACCGGGGGTGTCGCCTCCTCTCTGGGCAAGGGCCTGACCGCCTCAAGCCTCGGTGCGCTGCTCAAGGCGCGGGGTCTGCGGGTCACGATGCAGAAGCTCGACCCGTATCTCAACGTCGACCCTGGCACCATGAACCCGTTCCAGCACGGTGAGGTGTTCGTCACCAACGACGGTGCCGAGACCGACCTGGACATCGGTCACTACGAGCGCTTCCTCGACGTGGATCTGGACGGCTCCGCGAACGTCACCACCGGTCAGGTGTACTCGACCGTCATCGCCAAGGAGCGGCGCGGCGAGTACCTGGGCGACACGGTCCAGGTCATCCCGCACATCACCAACGAGATCAAGCACCGCATCCGCCGTATGGCCACGGAGGACGTGGACGTCGTGATCACGGAGGTCGGCGGCACGGTCGGCGACATCGAGTCGCTGCCGTTCCTGGAGACCGTCCGCCAGGTCCGGCACGAGGTCGGCCGGGACAACGTCTTCGTCGTGCACATCTCGCTGCTCCCGTACATCGGCCCGTCCGGCGAGCTGAAGACCAAGCCGACGCAGCACTCGGTCGCCGCGCTGCGCAACATCGGTATTCAGCCGGATGCGATCGTCCTGCGCGCCGACCGCGACGTCCCGACCGCGATCAAGCGCAAGATCTCCCTGATGTGCGACGTCGACGAGGCGGCCGTCGTCGCGGCCATCGACGCCAAGTCGATCTACGACATCCCGAAGGTGCTGCACACCGAGGGCCTGGACGCGTATGTCGTGCGCAAGCTCGACCTGCCGTTCCGTGACGTCGACTGGACGATCTGGGACGACCTGCTGGACCGTGTCCACAACCCCGACCACGAGGTGAACCTCGCGCTCGTCGGCAAGTACATCGACCTTCCCGACGCCTATCTGTCGGTGACCGAGGCGCTGCGCG
The DNA here is from genome assembly GCF_056435905.1 of Streptomyces sp. NPDC043861. Taxonomy (NCBI): domain Bacteria; kingdom Bacillati; phylum Actinomycetota; class Actinomycetes; order Kitasatosporales; family Streptomycetaceae; genus Streptomyces; species Streptomyces sp. NPDC043861. Next base: position 21,401 of record NZ_JBWKDP010000017.1, read on the forward strand.
CCGGCGGATTCGCCAACCGTGCCCGCGTCAAGATCAAGTGGGTCGCTTCGGACGACTGCAGGACCCCGGCGGGCGCGGCGAAGCAGCTCGGCGACGTGGATGCGATCTGCATCCCCGGCGGTTTCGGCGACCGCGGTGTGAGCGGCAAGGTCGGCGCGATCCAGTACGCCCGCGAGAACAAGGTCCCGCTGCTGGGACTCTGCCTCGGTCTGCAGTGCATCGTGATCGAGGCCGCGCGGAACCTGGCCGAGATCGCCGAGGCGAACTCGACGGAGTTCGACGCCGCCACCGCCCACCCCGTCATCTCGACGATGGAGGAGCAGCTGGCGTACGTCGAGGGCGCGGGCGACCTCGGCGGAACGATGCGCCTCGGGCTCTACCCGGCGAAGCTCGCCGAGGGCTCGATCGTCCGTGAGGTGTACGACGACCAGCCCTACGTCGAGGAGCGCCACCGCCACCGCTACGAGGTGAACAACGCCTACCGCGCGGAGCTGGAGAAGAAGGCCGGCATCGTCTTCTCGGGCACGTCCCCGGACAACAAGCTGGTCGAGTACGTCGAGTACCCGCGCGAGGTGCACCCGTACCTCGTCGCCACCCAGGCCCACCCCGAGCTGCGATCCCGTCCCACTCGCCCCCACCCGCTCTTCGCGGGCCTGGTGAAGGCGGCCGTGGAGCGGCAGCAGGCAGTGGGCAAGACGGGCAAGTAACGCAAAGGCATTACGGTGGACCGGGGCACGGACCGAGAGAGGTCCCGTGCCCCGGTTCCGGCGTTTGGGAGGACGTAGATGACCATCAAGGACACCCCCGAGGAGTGGCGGGTCACCGCGACCGCGACCCCGTTCCAGGGCAACAAGACGAGTGTCCGCACCGACGACGTGGTCATGCCCGACGGCACGGTCGCGCGCCGGGACTACCAGGTCCACCCGGGCTCCGTGGCGGTGCTCGCCCTGGACGAGTCCGGTCGCGTCCTCGTGCTCCGCCAGTACCGGCACCCCGTGCGCCAGAAGCTCTGGGAGATCCCCGCCGGCCTCCTCGACGTCCCCGGCGAGAACCCGCTGACCGCCGCGCAGCGCGAGCTGTACGAGGAGGCGCACGTCAAGGCGGTCGACTGGCGGGTCCTCGCCGACGTCTACACCACGCCGGGCGGCTGTGACGAGGCCGTGCGGATCTTCCTCGCCCGCGATCTCTCCGCCGCCGAGGGCGAGCGCTTCCAGGTCTCCGAGGAGGAGGCCGACATGGAACTGGCCCGGGTGCCGCTGGAGGACCTGGTGCGGGGTGTTCTGGCAGGGGAGCTGCACAACAACTGCCTGGTCGTGGGCGTGCTGTCACTCACGGCGGCGCTGGCGGGCGACGGGGTGGAGTCCCTGCGCCCTGCGGAGGCGCCCTGGCCTGCACGGCCCTTCGGCGCATAAGGGCCGTGGCCTGACCCTGTGGGCCCGGGGGCTGCGCAGACCCGCGGGGCTCGCGGACGCCTGCACGATGTCTGCCGAGCCCTCGGACCCGGAGCCGCACACCGGATGCCGCGGGGTCGTGCCCGTCGGCGGACGGCTTCCTGTGCGGGCACGTCTCGGGCGCACGGTGTTCGCGTGCGGGCGCGCCCCCACTGCGCTCCGCGCGCCGTCCCCGGTGCGACGATCCGCTGATCCGATCGAGGGAACCCGGGGCCACGCGCCGCAGCGCCCGGTGCGGTCGGGCGAGTTGACTGTCCTACGCTCGTAACGCCCGCACGGGGAACCCCGTCGGGTTCGGCTCGTGCGGTGGCGGACTGGAGCGTGGCCCGTGAGGGATCAGTCGGTGGATGCGAACGGTCCCTCCTCCCAGGGCCGCCCGTCACCGGCGGACGCCCCCGCGGCGACGGAGCGTCCGGGGCATGGGACCGTCATCGGTGTGGGTGGGCAATTCATCGGGCGCCAGCGCGAGTTGAAGGCACTGCGGTCCGACATCGAGCGGGCCGGTCTCGACACCATCTCGGGGCGGAAGGCGCCGCGCGCCAGGGTGCTGCTGATCGCGGGGCGGCCCGGCTCCGGCCGGAGCGCGCTCGCCGGCGAACTGGCCCGGCAGCTGGCCGACGACTATCCCGACGGGGTGCTGCTGGCCCGGCTCACCGAGCCGGGCGGCGTTCCCGTTCCCCCCGAGCGCACCGCCGGCGAGCTGCTGGACACGCTGGGGATCGTCCCCCCGCCCGGCGGGGACCAGGACGAACTCACCGGAATGGTCCGCGACGCGCTGGCCGAACGCCGCTGCCTGCTGCTCCTCGACGACGCGGCCGACGCAGAACAGGTCGACCCCCTGATCCCCGACAACCCCGACTGCCTGGTCCTCGCGGTCGCACAGGGTCCGCTCACGGGAATCCCCGACGTGCGTCCCTGCACCCTCGGCGGGATGGACCCGAAGTCGGCGATCGAGCTGCTCGGCCGCTTCACCGGCGAGGTCCGGATCACCGTCGACCCGCAGGCCGCGGAGCTGCTCGTCGAGCAGTGCGGCGGACAGCCCGCTGCGATGGTCCTGGCCGGCGGCTGGCTGGCGGCCCGCCCCAACGCCTCCGTCGCCGACGCCGCGAAGAGGCTGCGCGGACTCCCGGACGACCCCGAGCAGCCCGCCGGCGCCCGCCCGCTGGCCCGTGCCTTCCGGCTCCTGTACGAATCGCTGCCGCAGCCCGCGGCCCGTACGCTGCGGATGCTCGCCCTCGCGCCCGCCGGGCTCATCGACGAGCAGACCGGGTCCGCGCTGGCCGGCTGCTCTCTCTCGGTCGCCCGGACGACACTCGAGGACCTCGCCTCGCTCGGGCTGCTGCGGGCGGGCGCGGACGCCGAGCCGTACGAGGTGCCCGGCTGCCTCGCCCCCGTCCTGCACGAGCTGATGACGGTCCACGACCGGCCCGCCGAGATCCAGCTGGCCCGGGCCCGGATGCTGGAGCGGACCGTACGGCTCCTGCAGTCCTGCCGGGCCGTCACCGAGCCCGACGGGTCGGCGGACCGCCGCAGGCTCGCCGGACTGCCGCGTGCCCTGCGCTTCCCGAGCGCCGAGGCCGCAGGGGCATGGTTGCTGGCCCGCCGCCCCATGCTGGCCGCGTCGGCGCGTCTCGCCGTCGCCGACGGCGAGCTCGACACCCTTGCCCGCCGTCTGATCGCCGCACTCGTACGCGCGCTGGTCGCGCATCGTGGTGCGGAAGCGGCGGCGCCCGAGCTGTACGGACTCCATCAGCTGGTTCTCGGTGTCGCCGAGCGCCGTCAGCTGCACCGCGAGGAGGCCGCGGCACTGCTCAACCTCGGCGATCTGGATGCGCAGACCGGCCGCGCCGAGGACGCACTGCTGCGCTACAGATCGGCTCTGGAGGCCGGACGCAGAGCAAAGGACCCGTACGCCATGGGTCGCGCGATGGAATCCGTAGGCGGCGCATATCAGGAGCTCGAGGACTGGCAGCGGTCCGCCGACTGGTACGGGCGCGCCCTCTCCCAGCGTCTCGCCCGGGGCGAGCGTGCCGACGAGGCACGGCTGTACAGCCGCCTCGGCACCGTGCACACCTATGCCGGCCGTTACGGCGAGGCTCTGCGCAGCTGGCGCGCCGCCGCGGCCGGATACCGCAGGCTCGGCGATCTGCCCGCCCACGCCCGGGCGTTGGGCGAGGTGGCGAGGGTTCAGGAGTACGCAGGGAGGCCGCGTGAATGCCTGCGCACATGTGAGGAGGCCGTCGCCTGGGCACGGCAGGCCGGAGAGGTGCGACTCCAGGCTGCGCTGCAGCTCAGGCTGGCCGACACGCTGGAGCGTCTGGGTGATCCGACCGCGGCCCGACTGCATCGCACCGCTGCCGAGCAGTTGCTTGACCGCGACTCTTCCGGCCTGCGAAATCCGTAGTGGTTCCATCTGAGAATTTTGCTTTGCAAGGCTAGACAGCGAGAAGTCCTTCATTAGACTGGCTCTGCCGGGTCGCCCCCCGGTCTATCCGTTGCGCCGGGCGCATCCGGGTAAGTATGGAATTGCACCAGAAATCCCCCTGAGCCAAGGACCGTGATCGACGTGAAGGTCGGCATCCCCCGCGAGGTCAAGAACAACGAGTTCCGGGTGGCGATCACCCCTGCCGGCGTGCACGAGCTCGTGCGCAACGGCCACCAGGTCTTCATCGAGGCCAACGCAGGTGTCGGCTCCTCGATCACGGACGAGGAGTTCGTCGCCGCCGGTGCGCAGATCCTGCCCACCGCCGACGAGGTCTGGGCGACCGCCGACCTGCTGCTGAAGGTCAAGGAACCCATTGCCGAGGAGTACCACCGGCTCCGCAAGGACCAGACCCTCTTCACCTATCTGCACCTCGCCGCCTCCCGTGAGTGCACCGACGCCCTGCTCGAGTCCGGTACCACCGCGATCGCGTACGAGACCGTCGAGACCGCGAACCGTGCGCTGCCGCTGCTCGCCCCGATGTCCGAGGTCGCGGGCCGGCTGGCCCCCCAGGTCGGTGCGTACCACCTGATGCGCTCGGCCGGCGGCCGTGGCGTCCTGCCCGGCGGTGTCCCGGGCACCCACGCGGGCAGGGCTGTCGTCATCGGTGGCGGTGTCTCCGGCTGGAGCGCCACCCAGATCGCGGTCGGCATGGGCTTCCATGTGACCCTGCTCGACAGGGACATCAACAAGCTGCGCGAGGCCGACAGGATCTTCGGCACCAAGGTGCAGACGATCGCGTCCAACGCCTACGAGCTGGAGAAGGCCGTCATCGAGGCCGACCTCGTCATCGGCGCCGTGCTGATCCCGGGCGCGAAGGCCCCGAAGCTGGTCACCAACGAGCTCGTCGCCAAGATGAAGCCCGGAAGTGTCCTTGTCGACATTGCCATCGACCAGGGCGGTTGCTTCGAGGACTCGCACCCCACCACGCACGCCGAGCCGACCTTCCCGGTCCACAACTCGGTCTTCTACTGCGTCGCCAACATGCCGGGTGCGGTGCCGAACACCTCCACCTACGCGCTCACCAACGCGACGCTGCCGTACATCGTGTCCCTGGCCAACAACGGCTGGGTGGAGGCCCTGCGCCGTGACCCCGCGCTGGCCAAGGGTCTCAACACCCACGACGGCAAGGTCGTCTACAAGGAGGTCGCCGAGGCGCACGGCCTCGAGTCCGTCGAACTGGGCGCGCTGCTCGGCTGACGCGTTCGGCGACGACAAGCGACCAACCAGTCAATACTGGTCGTCAACCTCGCGTATCCGGCCGGACCTTGTCGAGCAAGGTCCGGCCGGACGTGTGTCCGGACACGTCACCGTCCGTGCTCAACTCGCCTCGAACGTAACTCTTTAGCCGTTTCGTACACCCGCGAAACACACGGACCGGCCCCTGCGCGCCCTTGACAGCGGGGTGTTCGGTCGCCGACACATCGGGCCGGGTCCGGCGGATTGTGTTGCTGCGGACCGGTGACACGCCATAGAGTCGCAAACCGTCGGCATGGTGCCACGCTGACGAATCGATAAGTTTCCTGGTCACGTCCAAGGAGGTAAGACGACTTGTGAATGAGTCGACATTTTCTCCCGGGGGTGGTCAAGCAGGCATGCGCCCCCTATGCCCCGAGGGCATGGAGGTACCGCCCGCGCGGGACCACGGTCCTGAGTCCGGGCTCGAAGCTGTCGGCTCTGTCGCTGTCCGAACCTTCGCGACCCACCAGCACATGACGACGACAGCCCACACGATGAAGATGATGGACGGCCAACACGTGAACGCCATGGCCGGCAACGAGAGTGGCCGAGAGTCCACCCACTTCGCCGCCTACGACGAGGTGCCCGAGGGGCACTTCTACGACCCCGACGCCGAGTACGAGCCCGACCCCGAGTACGCGGCCACACTCGCGCCCGATGCGGCCCGCCAGCGCCGTGAGCGGATCGGACCCACAGGGCGGCCGTTGCCGTACTTCCCGATCCCGGGCCCACTGACCGACCACGGTCCCGCCAAGATCATCGCGATGTGCAACCAGAAGGGCGGCGTCGGCAAGACGACGTCGACCATCAACCTGGGCGCGGCACTCGCCGAGTACGGACGGCGTGTCCTGCTCGTCGACTTCGACCCGCAGGGAGCCCTGTCGGTCGGTCTCGGCGTGAACCCGATGGAGCTCGACCTCACGGTCTACAACCTGCTCATGGAGCGGGGCATGTCCGCGGACGAGGTCCTGCTGAAGACCGCCGTGCCCAACATGGACCTGCTGCCGAGCAACATCGACCTCTCCGCGGCCGAGGTCCAGCTCGTGAGCGAGGTCGCGCGCGAGTCGACACTGCAGCGGGCTCTCAAGCCGCTGATGCAGGACTACGACTACATCGTGATCGACTGCCAGCCCTCGCTCGGCCTGCTCACGGTGAACGCCCTGACGGCCGCCCACAAGGTGATCGTGCCGCTGGAGTGCGAGTTCTTCGCCCTGCGCGGTGTGGCGCTGCTGACCGAGACGATCGAGAAGGTCCAGGAGCGGCTCAACCCCGACCTGGAGCTCGACGGCATTCTCGCCACGATGTACGACTCGCGCACCGTCCACAGCCGCGAGGTGCTGGCACGCGTCGTCGAGGCGTTCGACGACCACGTCTACCACACGGTCATCGGGCGCACGGTGCGCTTCCCGGAGACCACGGTCGCGGGTGAGCCCATCACGACGTACGCGTCCAACTCGGTCGGTGCCGCCGCCTATCGTCAGCTCGCCAGGGAGGTGCTCGCCCGGTGTCACGCCGAGTGAGTCTGCCCGGGGCCGACGAGCTGTTCCGTACGACCGGGGGCATGGGGCTGCAGTCGTCGTCCCCGAGGCGGGCGGCGAACGGCGCCGGCCAGGAGGCGAGGGTACCGGTACCCGCCCAGGCTCCCGCTCCGGCGGAGGAGCCGTCCTCCGCCGCTGAGGAGCACTCCCCGGCGGACGAGGCGGAGACCGCCGAGCCGCGGAGCCGGACCGCGGCCACGGAGGCCGATCAGACCGCAGCGGCGAAGGGCCGCGCTGCGGCCGCCCCCGGATCCGGCTCCGCCGCCCCCGCGGCGGCGGCGCCGCGGCGGCGGGGCCGCTCCTCGGCAAGCCGCCGGCCGAGCGGGCGCGAGCGGCACGACGAGAAGATCACGGTCTATGTCTCGGCCGAGGAACTGATGGACCTCGAGCACGCACGTCTCGTGCTCCGCGGAGAGCACGGGCTCGCCGTGGACCGCGGACGCATCGTGCGCGAGGCGGTCGCCGTCGTACTCGCGGACCTGGAGTCCCGGGGCGACGCGAGCATCCTGGTGCGACGGCTTCGCGGCCGCTGACGGGGTAGCCTGCGCGCGCCCCTTCGTTTTCCGCACTCTGGACCACCATGCCCCCCACCGACGACGCCTCCGCCCCCGCCCCGCGTGCCCCCCGTCGCGTGCTGGGCCGCGGCCCGGGCGCGTCCGGGCCGCGTTCCGACGGCCTGCCCCCGGTGCCCGAGGTGCCCCCCGGCGCGGCGCCCGGGACGGCGGAGTCCCTTGGCCCCGGCCCCACGCCCTCGGCGCTCACGGACACCGGGACATCCGGCCCAGGAGACGTCGAGGCCGGCCCCCACCCGTCCCCCGCCGCGCAGCGACCGGCCCTCCCGGCGCAGGACACGAGCCCCGCCCGGGTGAGCGCAGCCGCGACGGACGTGGACGTGTGCGGGAGCCCCGGACACGTGGAGACGCACGACGCGTCCCTGCACCTCGCGCGGACAGGGGAGGAATCCCCGTCCCTGCTGCGTGGAACGCCGGAGTCCGTTGGCCCGACAGGGCGGTCGGCCTCCGCGAGGCCCGGCGATCCCAGCCCCGTCGCCGTCGAGATGGCCACGGACGCAGGAGCCCCCGCCGCCCGGCCGACGGCCCGGCCGGGCGAATCGGCCGGCTCCGGTGCCGGAGCGGACACGGCCACGGCCACGGCGGACGGCACCGCGCCGGTGCGGGACCCGGAGCACGTGGCCCCCGGAGGCACGTCCCCGGAAGATCCCACCCCGGCCGACGACGGACGCTTCACCGTGCGGCTGGCGAACTTCGAGGGGCCCTTCGATCTCCTCCTGCAACTGATCTCCAAGCACAAGCTGGACGTGACCGAGGTCGCCCTGTCCAAGGTCACCGACGAGTTCATGGCACACATCAGGGCCATGGGACCCGACTGGGACCTCGACCAGACCACGGAGTTCCTCGTCGTCGCCGCGACGCTGCTCGATCTGAAGGCCGCCCGTCTCCTGCCCGCCGCCGAGGTGGAGGACGAGGCGGACCTCGCACTGCTGGAGGCGCGGGACCTGCTGTTCGCGCGACTGCTGCAGTACCGCGCCTACAAGCAGATCGCGGAGATCTTCAGCAGCCGCCTCGACGAGGAGGCCCGACGCCACCCCCGCACCGTCGGGCTCGAGGACCACCACGCGGAGCTGCTCCCCGAGGTCGTCATCAGCATCGGCGCCGAAGGCTTCGCCAGGCTCGCCGTCAAGGCGATGCAGCCGAAGCCGAAGCCGCAGGTGTACGTGGACCACATCCACGCACCGCTCGTCAGCGTGCGCGAGCAGGCCGAGGTGGTCGTGGGCATGCTGCGCGAGCGCGGGCGGGTCAGCTTCCGAGAGCTGACCGAGGGCGTCGACGACACCCTCACCGTCGTCGCCCGCTTCCTCGCCCTCCTCGAGCTCTACCGTGAGAAGGCGGTCGCCCTCGACCAGGAGGACGCCCTGGGGGAGCTGGTCATCACCTGGGCCGCGGGCGATGCCGTCGCCCAGGTGAGGGTGACCGATGAATTCGACCGAGCCCCCGAGAACCCGGAGGAGAAGCCATGAGTGACCTCAAGCCCGCCCTTGAAGCCGTCCTCATGGTCGTCGACGAGCCGGCCACCGAGGAACACCTCGCCAAGGTCCTGGAGCGGCCCCGCAGGGAGGTGGCCGACACCCTGCGCGAGCTCGCCGACGAGTACACGGTCCAGGGCCGGGGCTTCGAGCTCCGCCTCGTCGCGGGCGGGTGGCGCTTCTACACCCGCCCCGAGCACGCGGAGGCCGTCGAGCGCTTCGTCCTCGACGGGCAGCAGGCCCGGCTCACCCAGGCTGCCCTGGAGACGCTCGCGGTGGTCGCGTACCGCCAGCCCGTCAGCCGTTCCCGGGTCTCGGCCGTGCGCGGAGTGAACTGCGACGGCGTCATGCGCACCCTCCTCCAGCGCGGTCTCGTCGAGGAGGCGGGCGCGGAACCCGAAACAGGTGCGATCCTGTACAGGACGACGAACTACTTTCTGGAGCGGATGGGCCTGCGGGGTCTGGAGGAGCTCCCGGAGCTGGCACCGTTCCTCCCCGAGGCGGACGCGATCGAGGCCGAGACCCAGGAAGGAGTCCCGTCGTTCGATCCGGACGCTCCGGACACAGACGATGACAGACATCCGAACAATCCAACGGAACTTTGATGCGAAGCAGCGGCAGGAACAGCAGCGGACGCGGCAACTACCGGGGTGCCGGTAACTCTCGCGACGACAAGCAGAAGCGCGCGGGCAAGCCCCGTCCCGAGGAGCGCCGCTACGACGTCGGGGGTTCGGCGGCCGACGGGCCGAAGAAGGGCCGGGGTGCGGCTGCCCGCGGCGGCGCCAAGGGCGGCCCGAAGCAGTCTCCGCAGCGTGGCGGAGGCCGCACCGCCCCGGCCCGCTCCCGCGAGTACGACGCCCGCACCGAGGAGCGCAACCGCGAGCGCTACGCGAACAAGCCCCAGATCAAGACGCCCAAGACCTTCCCGGGAGCGGAGCAGGAGGGCGAACGGCTGCAGAAGGTGCTCGCCCGCGCGGGCGTGGGCTCGCGCCGCGCCTGCGAGGAGCTGATCGACGCCGGCCGTGTCGAGGTCAACGGCAAGATCGTGATCGAGCAGGGAGTCCGCGTCGACCCGGAGTCGGACGAGATCAAGGTCGACGGCCTGACCGTCGCCACCCAGTCGTACCTGTTCTTCGCGCTCAACAAGCCCGCCGGTGTCGTCTCCACCATGGAGGACCCCGACGGCCGCCAGTGCCTCGGTGACTACGTCACCAACCGCGAGACCCGGCTCTTCCACGTCGGCCGCCTCGACACCGAGACCGAAGGCATCATCCTGCTCACCAACCACGGCGAGCTGGCCCACCGTCTCACCCACCCCAAGTACGGCGTCAAGAAGACCTATCTCGCCGCGATCCAGGGACCGCTTCCCCGCGAGGTCGGCAAGCGCCTCAAGGACGGCATCCCGCTCGAGGACGGGTACGCACGCGCCGATCACTTCCGGGTCGTCGAGCAGACCGGCAAGAACTACCTCGTCGAGGTCACGCTCCACGAAGGCCGCAAGCACATCGTGCGCCGGATGCTCGCCGAGGCGGGCTTCCCCGTCGACAAGCTCGTACGCACGTCCTTCGGCCCGATCGCGCTGGGCGACCAGAAGTCGGGCTGGCTGCGCCGGCTGACCAACACCGAGGTCGGCATGCTGATGAAGGAAGTCGGCCTCTGACAGTCGCCCTGCGGCGGGCACGGGTGGGGCGGCTCGCGAGGCCCAACACCGCCTCCGGGAACCGTTGTCGGCGCCGCGGGCTAGCCTTCGGCACATGATCGAGGGGAAGTCCACAGCATTGCCGCTCGGCGAACTCGCCGAGGAGGTCGCGGAACTGCTCCGCCGGGGCGACCCGGGCGTCGCGACGTTCGAGCGGCTGCTCAACTCCGTGGTGGTCTGGTCGTATCGCGACCGGGACCGGCTTGCCCGCGCCCTCGGACCCGTTCTCGGGGAGCTCGGCGGGAGGGCCGGCCGGAGCCCGACCGGCGGACGCCTCCTGCGCGCCGTGGTGTCCTGCGCCGTGGAGCCCGTGCAGGCCGACGGGCCCGGCGAGGACGGCGAGCGGGGCTGGCTCGAGCTGTGCCTGCACCAGGCCGTGGCCTACATCGTCGGCGCGCGGATGAGCGAGATCTGCGGCAGGCTGCGGGCCGGCGATCCCGTCCCGTTCCTGCTGTCGGAACCGAGCCGGCCGGGCGGGGCCGTGGAGGCGTACGACCTCGTCGCCCGTCTCATCGAGTACGAGCGCGCGGGAGCGCGTCCCGGTCCGACGGACCTGGGCCTGGCGCTGCTGCGCTGCGGAGGCGGTCCGCCCGGGCCCGAAGTGCTGCGGGCGGCGGAGGCCCTGGAGCTTCCCGAGGGGCCTCGGGTCGTCGCCTGGCTGCGGCAGGGCGGACTGCCACACCCGGCGTGGTCGCGGGAACGGGAGGCCGGCGAGCCGGAGCGGCCCAGCAGGCGCTGGGGTGCCCGCAGAGGACGGCGCATCCTCGTGGGGACGGAGGCCATCGAGGGGCGCGGTGAGTTCCCCAGACGTTTCTGGTCGCTGTTCCGGAGGTTCGAGCCGCACATCGGCTGTGCGCATGGGGGCCTGTCGGGCCGTGACGCGTACGAGGTCTCGGTGCTGCCGTGGCACCCCGAGATCGTGGCGGCCCGGCACTTGGCCGAGGTCGCCTCGGTCGCCGACCGGAACGGTTGCGGTGCACCGCAGTTCCTCCCCGAGCTGGCCATGAGCGAGGGCCCGGCCGGGCCTGCCGTGCATCTGGCCGTGGCCTATGGACTCGCCGCGGAGCCGGAGGGCGACCGGCTGGCCGCCGCACGCGCGTTGGGGCTGCTCGCCGACCGGGGCCGGCTGGACGGTGCGCTGCTCGGCCGTGAGATCGGTGAGCTGGTGGGTCTGGGGACTCTGAAGGTGCCGCTGCTGGCCGACTCGCTCCGTGCGGCGGCCGCGGCGCCGGGTGGCACCGGCCCGGTCTGGGAGGTCATGGCCGCCGCACTTCCCGGGCTTCTGACCCACACCAGCCCTCAGCGGCACGGCGCGCTGCTGGCCATCGGCGCGGACTGCGCACAGGGATCGGGTGCGCGGGGTGACGTGCCCGAGGTGACCGCGATCGCCGAGCGGGCCGGGTCGTCCCAACTGATCAAGCAGGCCCGGCGGTTGCGGGACGCCCTGGCGGGTGTCTGACACCGGGGTGCGCGGGTGTCCGACACCCGGGTGCGGAAGCAGCAAGCGCCGTGCGTCGCCCGGGCCTGGGCTCAGACGACGTCCCGGGGCCCGTGGGTCTGGAGGAACAGCACGGGTCCGCTGCCGAGGCGGCCCTCGGCCGCCAAGTCGAGCAGGGCGCCCAGGGCCTTCGCCGTGTAGACCGGTTCAAGCTCCAACTGGCCGGTGCCGGCAGCAAGGTGCTGTGCCTCCAGTGCCCTGCGCGTCGCGTGTCCGTATCCGGGTCCCAGCCAGTCCCGCACCATCGTCACATCGTCCGGCGCGATCCGCACGGGAGGGATGTCCGCTCCCCGCTCGCGCAGCAGCCGTTCGGTTCTTCCGGCCAGGGCGGCGACGGCGTCCGCGTCGAGCCGCAGTGTGTCGTTGACGACGACCCCGACGACCCGTGTGCGCTCCAGTCCGGCCAGCCGGAGGCCGAGCGCGAGTCCCGCGGCCGTTCCGCCCGAGCCGACCGCGGTGACCACATGGGCGGGCTCGGGGAGCGCCTGGGCGGCTATCTGGTCCGCGAGTTCGAGGGCCGCCTCGACGTAACCGAGCGTACCCACCGGCGCGGAACCGCCTGCCGGGAGGAAGTACGGCAGCCGTCCGCGTGCCGTATGGCGCAGGAAGAGCCACGGGGCGGCGGCGATCGTCCGGGGCTTCGTACGGGTGAAGTGGAGGGTGGCGCCCGACCGCCGGAGCCGCTCGATCTGTTTGCGGACGTGGTCGTCGACCGGCTGGTCGATCAGCGCGAGGGCGGTCCGCAGGCCCTGGTCCCGTGCGTAGAGGGCGGTGGCCAGGCCCCAGTTCGTGCCGAGACCGCCCACCGTGAGGATCGTGCCCGCCCCGCTACGCCGTACATCGGGAAGGATCCACTCCAGTTTGCGGACCTTGTTGCCGCCCCATCCTCCCGAGCCGAATCCGCTCTCGTCCTTGCACCAGAGCGGGACTCCTCGCGTGAGCCCCGGCAACTCGCGCACCGGCGTCGGCCCGTCGCCGAGCGCCAGGTGCGGCAGCGACGCGGTCAGCCCGGGAAAGCGCCTGTGCAGCACGGGCCTGCTCATTCCGGATCCCTTCCAGGAGCTCGAACAAGAACCATGGCTGCCGGGAGCGAAGGACGCCGTCCCGCACCCTGCGGCACGTCAGCCTACTCATGGCGGCATCCGCGATGGTTCCGGCGGCGGCCGGCGGCTCTTCCGCGCTTGTCCCGCCCGCCCCTTCGCCTTTATAGTCAGAGTGACTCTTAAGAAGGGGGCGGGGCGTGAGCCTGGCAGACGTACTCCAACCACTGCAGCGGCCGCTGTTCACGCTGCTCGACACACCGGTCAGCTGGACCGAAGTCCTCGGATTCGGCAGCGGTGCGCTGTGCGTCTGGCTCGTGGCCCGTCAGCACATCGCCAACTGGCCCGTCGGCATCGCCAACAACGCCCTCTTCGTCCTGCTGTTCGCCCAGGCCGGCCTGTACGCCGACGCGGCGCTGCAGGTCGTCTTCATCACCCTCGCCGTGTACGGCTGGTGGACCTGGACCCACGGGGGTGGACCAGGCTCCGACGCCCTCCCGGTGCGCCGTACCACGCGCATCGAGTGGACTTGGCTGCTCGCGGCGGGGGTGGTGGGGACCCTCGGGCTGACCCTGCTGCTGCACCACGCCACCGACTCGACGGTCCCCTTCTGGGACGCGCTGACCACCTCTCTGTCCCTCATGGCGACATACGGGCAGTGCCGCAAGCGTCTGGAGTCGTGGTGGCTGTGGATCGCGGCCGACATCGTCTACGTACCGCTGTACGCCCACAAGGGGCTCTACCTCACGTCGCTGCTGTACGTGGGCTTCATGGCCCTCTGCGTACAGGGCCTGCGCAACTGGACGTGCGACCGGTCCGCGCGCGAACGACAGCTGGTGGAGGCGACGGCATGAAGCGCTACCGGCACGGCCTCGTACTGGGCAAGTTCTACCCGCCGCACGCCGGCCACCACCACCTCGTACGCACCGCCGCCGACCGCTGCGACCGGCTCACCGTGCTCGTCTGTGCCGCGTCCGTCGAGTCGATCCCGCTCGACGAGCGCATGGCGTGGATGAGTGAAGTGCACCCCGGCGTACGGGTGGTGGGCGCCATCGACGACATCCCCGTGGACCTGACCGACCCGGCGGTCTGGGACGCCCACATGGAGGTGTTCCGCGCGGCGGTCCCGGAGCGGGTGAACGCCGTCTTCACCTCGGAGGCGTACGGGGACGAACTCGCCCGCCGCTTCCGCGCCGACTCCGTCTGCGTGGACCCCGGCCGTACCGTCTTCCCGGTCTCCGGCACCGCCGTGCGCAAGGACCCCGTCGGCTGCTGGGACTTCCTGGAGCCGCCCGTGCGTGCCGCACTCGCCCGCCGCGTCGTTGTGATCGGCGCCGAGTCGACCGGCACCACCACCCTGGCCACGGCACTCGCCGAACACTTCCGCGGACGCGGCGGAGTCTGGTCGCGCACCGGCTGCGTACCCGAGTACGGCAGGGAGTTCAGCGAGCGCATGCTGGCCCGGCTGCGTGCCGTGCGGCCCGGTGCCGGCTGGTCCGACGTGCGGTTCTCCACCGACGACTTTCCGGTGATCGCCGCACGGCAGACCGAACGGGAGGACGCCGCGGCGCGCATCGGCTCACCCGTGCTGATCTGCGACACCGACGCCTTTGCGACGACCATCTGGCACGAGAGATACCTGGGCGGGCCCAACGACGAGGTCGCGGAGATCGCGGCGCGCGGCCGCGGTGATCTGTGGCTGCTCACCGACCACCGGGCCGTACCGTTCGAGGACGACGGGCTGCGCGACGGCGAGCACCTGCGACCCTGGATGACCGCACGCTTCGCCGCCCAGCTCGCCCGTACCGGACGGAGGTTCATCACGCTGAGCGGCCCGCACGAACAACGGCTGTCCCGGGCCGTCGCAGCAGTCGACGCCCTGCTCGCCGAGGGCTGGCACTTCGCCGACCCCCTTCCCGAGAGGCGGTGAGCGACATGTCCGAGAGCGACGACCCCGTCGGCTACGACCCCCGCGCCTTCCCTCCCTTCGCGGTCACCGTCGACCTCGCCGTCTTCACGGTTCGCGACGGCGAGCTGCATGTGCTGCTCATCGAACGGGGCCAGGAGCCGTACAAGGGCGCATGGGCGCTGCCCGGCGGATTCGTGCTGCCGAGGGAGTCCGCGGGCCAGGCCGCGCGCCGCGAACTCGCCGAGGAGACCGGCCTGTCGGCGAGCACGGCCGCCGCGCTCCACCTGGAGCAGCTGCGTACCTACAGCGACCCGGACCGTGACCCCCGGATGCGGGTCGTGTCCGTCGCGTACACCGCGCTGATACCGGACCTGCCGGAGCCGCACGGCGGCGGTGACGCCGCGCACGCCCAGTGGATGCCCCACGGCAGTCACGGCCGGCTCGCCTTCGACCACGACCGCATCCTCGCCGACGCCCACGAACGGATCGGGGCCAAACTCGAGTACACCTGCCTCGCCACCGCCTTCTGCCCGGCCGAGTTCACGCTCGGCGAGCTGCGGCAGGTGTACGAGACGGTCTGGGGCGTCGAGCTGGACCGCCCCAACTTCCGGCGCAAGGTCCTCACCACGCCCGGCTTCGTCGAGGCGATGGCGGGAGCCGCGCGCCTGACCGGCGGCCGGGGGAAACCGGCCGCGCTCTACCGTGCGGGGCCGGCGAACGCCCTGCATCCTCCCCTCCTGCGACCGGAAGGACGGCGCCCGACATGACCGCCACGAGGACCGCCACCAAGCAGGCCGCCACCGGCACCCTGACCGGACTGGCGCTCGGTGACGCGCTCGGCTTCCCCACCGAATTCAACGATGTGCCGTCGATCCTGGCCAAGTTCGGGCCGTGGCGCGAGATGCCGCTGCCCAAGCCTGCGATCGTCACCGACGACACCCAGATGACCCTCGCCCTCGCGCGCGGGATACGTACCGCGATGGACCGCGGACTGCTCGCGCCGCTGCGGCTGACGCGCCCGGTGCGCGAGGAGTTCGTGGACTGGTACCACTCCCCGGAGAACAACCGCGCCCCCGGCCGCACGTGCTTGGTCGCCTGCCACAAGCTCGACAGCGACATGCCGTGGCAGGAGGCCAGCCAGATCGGCTCCAAGGGCTGTGGCGCCAATATGCGCGTCGCACCGGTCGGGCTCGTGCCCGGGCTCAGCGAAGGACAGCGTGCGGGCGCGGCTCAGCTCCAGGCCGCGCTCACCCACGGCCACCCCACGGCGCTGGCCGCGTCCGACCTCACGGCCCGTGCCGTGTTCCTGCTCGCCCAGGGCACGGAGCCACTGGGTCTGGTCGGCCGGCTGCGCTCGTACGCCTACGAGAACCGCTCCCGCTACCACCACCGCTGGCTCGGCGACCTGTGGACGTACGCGCACGACGCCACGCCCGAGGACTTCATCGAGCGCGGCTGGGACGAGTGCCTGCGGGCCCTGGAACGACTGGCCGCCGCGCAGCGCGACGCGGACCCGGAGAACGACCCCTGCCTCGCGACCGGCGACGGCTGGATCGCCGAGGAGGCCCTGGCGACGGCGCTGCACTGTTTCCTTCTCTTCCCCGAGCAGCCCCTCCTGGCCCTGCGGCGCGCCGCGTGCACCCGCGGCGACTCCGACTCGATCGCCTGCCTCGCCGGCGCCTTCGCGGGGGCGCACCTGGGGGCGCGTGCCTGGCCCAAGGAATGGGCGGAACGGATCGAGTACCGGAGCGAGCTGCTGACGCTGGGGGCTCTCTGGGATGCTTGATCCGTGCTGGATGCCCTGAGTACCGACCTCTCGCCCGTCGTCGCCGAACAGCCCGATCCGTTGCTGTTCGCGACCGTCTCCGGTGCGCACCTTTACGGATTCCCCTCGCGGGACTCCGACGTGGACCTGCGGGGGGTCCATGTGCTCCCGGTGGAGCGGCTCATCGGGCTGGACGAACCGGAGGAGACCCGGTCCCGGATGTGGGACCGGGACGGCACCGAGATGGACCTGGTCACGCACGATGTGCGGAAGTTCGTCCGGCTGATGCTGCGGCGCAACGGGTACGTGCTGGAGCAGCTGCTGTCGCCGCTGGTGGTGCACACGACGCCGGAGCACGCGGAGCTGGTGGCGCTGGCTCCGGGAGTACTCACCCGGCACCATGCACACCACTACCGCGGGTTCGCGAACACACAGTGGCGGCTGTTCATGAAGACCGGGGAAATGAAGCCGGTGCTCTATGCGTTCCGAGCGCTGCTGACCGGAATACATCTGATGCGGGCGCAGCAGGTCCAGGCCCATCTGCCGACCCTGCTGGAAGAGGTTCAGGCACCGGCGTACCTGCCCGAGCTGATCGAGGCGAAGACCGCGGCGGAGCACGGCCTGGCCCAGGGAATGGACGCCGAGGCCGTCCGTGCGGACTTCGAGGAGCTGCACGGCGTACTCGACTCTGCCTGTGCCGACTCGCAGCTGCCGCTGGAACCGGGAGTGCGCGAAGAACTGCACGACTTCGTCGTGCGGGTGCGCCTGGCGTCACCGGATGCCGTGCCTGCCGCGCGCGGCCCGGAGCCGCGCTGACCCTCACCGGCCTCGGGAAACATCGTTACAGCCGTTGGCGCTGAGAACGATCACGGTCGGCCGGCACAGTGATCGTCTGCGCTACTCGGGTTCCCTGAAGGATCGTTGATCCCGGGTGGATCCTGGCTACGGTTCGGGCATGCCGGTGGAGTACTCACTGATGAGCGGGCTGAGGCGTACGGGAAGTTCGCCGAGGAGCCCACGCGTCCGGAGCTGGAGCGGTTCTTCTTCCTGGACGACGTGGACCGCGGCCTGATCGCGTTACGGCGTACCCAGCATCACCCATGGGGCTTGCCCTCCAGATGTGCACAGTCCGCTACGTGGGGCTGTTCCTGGAGGACTCCCTCACGGTGCCGTGGCCGGTGGTCGAGCACCTGGCTGCGCAGCTCGGCGTCGAGGACCCGTCGTGTGTGCGTGACCCGGGCGCGGTGGAGCCGGCCGACGATGACGACGGACCCGAGGACGAGCGCGCGGCTCACCCGACATTGATCATCGATGACGCAGCCGGGCGGCAGCGGCCAGGATCGGGGTGGTCACGGCGGTAGCGGCGGCGCCGACTGTGGTGTCGGTGGCCAGGATCAAGCGGACCGTTCTCATGGCAAGGGTGAGGACCTCGCTGCCGCGCCGGCGCATCCCCGCCTCGAATTGCCTCACGGCCTCGGCTGTCGTCGTATCGCCGTCATTGACGTCGCCCAGGTGCTGAAGCAGGGCGGCAGCATCGCGGATTGCCGCGCCGGCCCCCATTCCGGCGGTGGGTGGTGTCGCGTGGACGGCGTCGCCAAGCGCGGTGATGCGGCCCGCAGGCCATGGCGCGAGCTCGGTGGCGCGGGTCGAGGCGGCATTGAAGCGGTACGCGGCCACGCTGTGCGGGTCGGCGCGGGCGATGACTTCAAGCGTGTGCTCGGCCCAGCCCTGCTCGCGGAACCGTCCGAGCAGCGCGGCCTGCAACTCGCCGTCGCGCAGTTCGCGTAGGGAGTCGGTCGCGGGGGATTCGGGGAACATGGCGCCCCAGATGTAGGTGGGACCGGTGGTGACGGACATCCGCAGCTCGGGGGCGTCGAGCGTGGCGTTGCCGACCGGGTCGAGGAAGCCGACGTACAGCGCTGCACCCCGTGGGCCGATCGCCAGCCCTGATCGTGGTCCGAGCCGTTGCTGTTCACCGGGACTCAAATCCGTGCGGAGGGTACGGCCGGAGAACCCGATGATGCCCGCCGGGCTGTTGGTCCGGCCTCCCGCCAGGTGCTGGGCAACCAGGGAGTGGGTGCCGTCCGCGCCCACCACCAGATCCGCCGGGACAGGTGCGGCGTCGGCGAACAGCACTCGGGGTGCGCCGTCGTCGCCCTGGCCGACTTCGGACACCGTCCGACCCAGATGCAGGTCATCGCCGACCTCCTCGGCCAGCAGCATGCGCAGAGTGATGCGATCGACATCGATGCCGGAATCGCCGCTGAGATCCGGCCCGCGGCCGAGCAGTCGGCCGTGACGGTCCCAGAACGCGTCGCGGTCGCGCAGCCGCAGCGCGGACGCCGACGCCAGCAGCCGCTGCATGATCTCCGGCGCCACCAACCCACGCAGCGCCGACTGGGCCCGCTCGTCCAGGGTGATGTGGTAACCGCCTGTCGCCGCCACGTCGGTGTCGCGGTCGAACACCGCCACCTCGAACCCTCTGCGGCGCAACCCCGCCCCCAGTGCGAGTCCACCGATCCCGCCACCGACCACGACAACACGCATACCTGTCCGTCCTTTTCCCTCACTGTTTGCCTGCACGGGCACTCAACAGTGACACCGGTAGTGGACACGGAGTGGCCACTACCGGGGATGATGGAACGATGGCGGACACCTCACGACGGGCCTTGCGACTCCTGTCCCTGTTCGGATCGCGCCGCTTGTGGCCCCTGCGCGAGTTCGCCACCGCGCTCGGGGTCAGCGAGCGCACCGTCCGCCGTGACATCGAGACCCTGCGCCAGCTCGGATACCCGATCACCACCGTCCACGGGCCCGATGGCGGTTATCAGCTCGGCGCAGGGCACACCCTCCCGCCGCTGGTGTTCGACCACGATCAGGCCCTTGCGGTCGCGGTGGCCCTGCAAACCGCGCCCAGCACGGTGTTCGGCCTGAGAGACGACGCAGCGCGGGCGCTGGTCACCCTGGAACAGGCCATGCCCGCCGCGCTGCGGGAATCGATGAAATCCCTACGCCTGACCAGGTTGCAGAACTACTGGGAGTTCCCCACACCCCCCATCGAAACGACCGCGCTCACCGCCGTCGGGGCCGCGGTGCGCCACCGCCACGTACTCGTCACCGAAACGCTGCGCCCCGACGGCTCACGCCCCGAAACCGGCGACGACGACTTCCTGCCCGCCCGCCGCATCGAGCCCCACCATCTGGTCGTCTGGGCCGGCCGCTGGTACCTGGTCGCCTACGACCTCGGAGACCACCAGTGGCGAGTGCACCGTGTCGACCGGCTCCGCCCCCGCCCCACGACACACCGCTTCGGTCCGCGCCAGCCTCCCTACGACGACCTCGCTCAGTTCGTCATGAGCAGTCACGATCGCGGCGACACCCCCGCCGCCTGGGAGTGCACCGGCAAAGCCCGACTCAACTTGCCGGCCGGCATCGTCGCCCGCTGGGCACCAAGCGGCTCGGTCGTCGAACACCTCGATACCGAGCACTGCCGCCTCACCCTCGGCGCCTGGTCCTGGGCCGGCATCGCCGGGATCCTCGCCACCTTCGATGCCGAACTCACCGATCTCCGCCCGCCCGAACTCGCACACGCGTGCCACCGGCTAGCCTCCCGATTGGCCATCGCCGCGGACATCGGAGGAAACCGTAGCCCTCTCTCATGAACGACCATCTGTGAGGGTTCTGCTCCTCACGGGCCCGCTCACCGGCCTCCACGACCCCAACAAGGGCGTCCCCGGTCCGGGGATCGCGGAGAAGCTGTACCGATGTTCCCCAAGGCCGCTCACATGGCGGACGCCCGACGGGCGCGGATGAGGAAATCCTCGACGCGGGCGCGGTCCGGGTCCTCGGGGAGCGGCGTCCGCGCAGCGGCCGTGTCCGCCTCCTCGGCCAGCCGGATCATCCAGGACTCGACCTCGGACCAGGGGACCTCGCCGCGCTTGACGGCCAGCAGGCGCTCGCGATCGTCGCCCACGTCGATGACCAGCCGGCCGGTGCGGAGCAGATCCCGGCAGCTCCCCAGCAGCCGCAGCAGATGCATGGCGTGCTTCCAGCGCGGTGCCCCGTGCTGCCGTACGTCTGCCTCCAGCTTGCGGCGCTGTCCGTCCGCGTAGCGTACGAACGTCACATGGGCCTGGCGCGACAGGAACGCTCCGCGCAGGGCGAGCAGTTCGCGACCGGTGTCGTCGACATGCTCGACGAGAGGGGAGTGGAGACACTCCAGGATGTTCGGATTGGCCCGCAGCGCCAGCTCGCAGAAACGCTCCAGTTCCCAGCTGAACTGCTCGTCGGCAGGCCCTTCCAGATGGGTCGGGGGCTTGTCGAAGCGCCAGTACAGCGGGGTGGGCGCCAGATAGACCCCGCGGCGGTCCGTGTCGCTGTCCTCCGTCGCCAGTCCGAAGGCCCGGGAGCCCATCACACAGGAGTAGATCGTGTGATCGCGTACGAGTGCCTCGGGAGTCATGCGCGACAGGCTACGTGAGGCGGATCTGCTCCCCGGAAACGGTGATCTTCTTCGCTTCCAGTGGCCGCTGTGCCGGACCGCGCGCCACCGAGCCGTCCTCGATACGGAACTTGCTTCCGTGGCAGGGGCAGTCGATGGTGCCGTTCTCGACTTTGTCGACCGTGCATCCCTGGTGGGTGCAGATCGCCGTGAACGCCTTGAAGTCGCCCCGCGTCGGCTGGGTCACCACGACCTTCTGCTCCTCGAAGACCTTTCCGCCGCCCTCCGGCACCTCGGAGGTGGTGCCCAGCGGCTCACCGGCGGGGGGCTGAGCGCTGCCGTTCTCCTGGGCGGGGGACGAGCCGGGCGAGGTCGGTGCCGGCTCGAACGACTCACCACCACCGCTCTCGTCCCCGTACTTGGTGCAGCCGGCTGCCGCCAGGACGGCGGCGCCGCCGGTCACCAGAACCGTACGGCGGGTGGTGCCCTTACTGCTCGCGCGGTCACTCATGTCGTCACTCCGAACGTGCGGAAGAACCAGAGCGCCGAGGTCAGCCAGACCAAGGTGAGCGTGACGAAAACCAGCCCGCCGACAAGCGGCATCAGCCACCCCGGCAGTCGCTCCATGCGCAACAGCAACATCTTTGCGCTGAATGCCCCGAAAAAGAAGCAGCCGAGGAACGAGTGCCATGCCGCCCGCGCGGTGGTCGTCTCATAGCCGAGCGCATACAGGCAGTGCACGGCCACGGGCACGCTGAGCAGAAACGCGACCCGTCCCGACCAGCGGTGCAGCACGGGCGTCCAGGGAGGAGCGGTCCGTACGCCCGGCATCTGCCCGTACATCGTGAGCGCGGTGAAGAGCTGCACGAGGGCGAACAGCAGGGCGCCCGTGGCCAGCCAGGACTTCACTGCGCTCGGGCTGGTGAAACCCGCCAGATTGAACGCGGTGGCGGACGGGTCGTGCACCTTCCCGTACACCCCGAGGATGACCGCGACGGCCGCTGCGACCAGGGCGGGAAGGAGGAAGCGCACAGCCCCGGAGCCGGTGACCCCGGGCGGGGACGAGGACGGGGGCGGTGGCGGCGGAGGTGGCGGGAAGTCTCCGCTCCGCGCATTCGGGTCCACACTCATGACGCACCTCGGGGACGCTCAGGGGACGACGGGGCGGGCGGTCAGCTCGGTGCCGTCCACGGTGACGGCACCCGTGGCCGGGTCGATCGGGGGAGCGGCGGCGGGCTTGCCGTCTCGGCTGACGATGCCGACCTGGCGGCCGTCCTGCGTGATGATCCAGCCGCCCCTGAGCTCGGCGCCACGCACCTGGGCGGTGGCGCGGTACAGCCCTGACGGCTTGACCGCCTTGTCGGCGGTGAACGGCCAGTTGCGGTCGCCGATCTGCACCGTTCCGGTGACCTTGCCCCCGGTCAGGACGGCGTCCAGCTTCGCGTTGGTCTCGCTGCTGCTCAGATGCATGTCCCCGTCGTCCTCCACCGGCCCGCGCATCCATGCCTCCTGGGTGCGGCCGTCGCAGAAGTACGCGACGGCCTTGTCGCCGCGGAGCGAGATGGCGACGGACGCGCTGTCGTCGGTCGTGCGGCCCGCGTACTCGGTCTGCGGCTGGGCGGCCGCGGTGGTGGCCGCGGGCGGCGGGGTCGGCGTCGGGGAGGGGGACACGGGCGGACTCGGACGCGCACTCGGCGCCGCACTGGTGGCCGGACGCTGACGCGATGTGGGCGCGGGCTCACCTGTGGTGGCGTTGAGCGAGAGCATGAACAGACCGAGCGCCAGCCCGACGAACAAGGTGATCAGTGGTCCTGGGTGCTTCATCGACCCCTCCCGCAGGGATGGCGGGCAGTGAGAACTCCATGCAAACGGACGTGACGCGATGTGTCCACCGGTCGACGCTCCGTAGTGGTCCAGGTGGCGGCAGCGCCGAGTGTGGGTGACATTGACCGTGATCCCCCCTTTTTCCACTCCGCGAAAGGCAGGACCATGGCGGGAAACGATCTCGGCAGTCTTCTGGGCAGTCTCCTCGGCGGCGGGCAGAGCGGCGGCCAGACCGGCGGTCAGAGCAGTGCCGGAAACATCCTGGGCGCGCTTCTCGGCGCCTTCAGTGGCAACGGAGCCAAGGGCGCGAGCAGCGGCGCGGGAGCGAACGGCGGTAACCCGCTCGCCGGACTGATGGACATGCTGACCAAGTCCGGTCTCGTCGAGCAGGCCCAGTCCTGGATCGGCACAGGCGAGAACAAGCCGGTCAGCGGCGCACAGATCACCGAGGCGCTGCCGGACAAGACCCTGGAGAAGGTCGCACAGGAGACGGGAGTGTCGACGCAGCAGGCGGCCGACGAGATTGCCCAGTCCCTGCCGAAGGCCGTCGACAGGCTGACGCCGAACGGACAGCTCCCGAAGAGCGGCTCCCTGGAGGAGCTGATCAAGGCCCAGCGGATCTGATCGTATTCCGCGCGCCGTCCGCGGCGGCCGTCCCCGTGTCTCGGTGGGCGGTCGCCGCGCTGGTACGTCCGGGCGGCTGACTACGCTGGCCGGAGCTGTTGCCGAGTGAAGGAGCGTGACGTGGCGGTACGAGCCGTCCGGGGGGCCGTCCAGTTGGAACGGGACGATGCCGGACACATGGACGAGCAGGTCAGCGTGCTGCTCACCGCCATCATGGAGCGCAACGGGCTCACCGCGGACGACCTGATCAGCATCTGGTTCACGGCCACGCCGGATCTGCGCAGCGACTTCCCGGCCGCGGCCGCGCGCGGGCTCGGCATCGTCGACGTACCGCTCATCTGCGCCCAGGAACTGGACATCGAGGGGGCCATGCCCCGGGTCGTGCGGATCCTCGCGCACATCGAGTCCGACAAGCCCAGGTCCCAGATCGCGCATGTGTACCTCGGTGCCGCGGCCGCCCTGCGCAAGGACATCGCCCAGTGAGGACCGCGATCGTCATCGGAACCGGGCTGATCGGCACCTCCGCCGCACTGGCCCTCGCCGGGCGGGGCGTCACCGTCCACCTCCAGGACCACGACCCGGCGCAGGCGAGGACCGCGGCCGCGCTCGGCGCGGGTACGGACGAGGCACTCGAGGGGCGTGCCGACCTCGCGATCGTGGCCGTGCCGCCGGCGTTCGTGCCCGTCGCGCTCGCCGACGCCATGCGTGCCGGGATCGCGCGCGGCTATCTCGACGTGGCCAGCGTGAAGGGCGGACCGCGGCGGGAGCTCGAAGCCCTCGGTGTGGACATGTCCGCGTACATCGGTACGCACCCCATGTCCGGCAAGGAGCGTTCGGGCCCGCTCGCCGCGACCGCCGACCTCTTCGAAGGCCGGCCATGGGTGCTCACACCGACCCGGGACACCGACACCGAGGTGCTGAACCTGGCGCTCGAGCTGGTCGCGCTGTGCCGGGCGGTTCCGGTGGTGATGGACGCCGATGCCCACGACCGGGCCGTCGCGCTGGTCTCCCACACCCCGCAGCTGATCTCGTCGATGGTGGCGGCGCGGCTGGCGGACGCGGACGAGACGGCGGTACGGCTCTGCGGGCAGGGCATCCGCGACGTCACCCGTATCGCGGCATCGGATCCGCGGATGTGGGTCGACATCCTCTCCGCGAACCCGGGTCCGGTCGCCGACGTCCTCGCAGGTGTGGCGGCCGACCTCGACGAGACGGTCCGTGCCCTGCGGTCTCTCCAGTCCTCGGACGAGGACAAGCGCC
Source organism: Streptomyces sp. NPDC043861 (assembly GCF_056435905.1). Taxonomy (NCBI): domain Bacteria; kingdom Bacillati; phylum Actinomycetota; class Actinomycetes; order Kitasatosporales; family Streptomycetaceae; genus Streptomyces; species Streptomyces sp. NPDC043861. The sequence goes on from NZ_JBWKDP010000017.1 coordinate 46,215, forward strand.
GCGACGGCACCGCCGGCGTCGAGGACGTTCTGCGCCGCGGCAACGCGGGCCGCGATCGCGTTCCCGGCAAGCACGGCGCGGCTCCGGCCACGTACGAGATCGTCGCCGTGCTCATCAGCGACCAGCCCGGCGAACTGGCCCGCATCTTCGCGGACGCGGGTCGCGCGGGCGTCAATATCGAGGACGTCCGCATCGAGCACGCCACGGGCCAGCAGGCGGGTCTGGTCCAGCTCATGGTGGAGCCGACCGCCGCGACGGTCCTGAGCACCGCACTGCGGGAGCGGGGCTGGGCCCTTCGGCAGTAGCGGGGCCGCGCCCCGCCCGTCCCGAGGCTCGGTTCGCCGCCGGTAGGGCACACCGCACCGGCGGTGTGCCGCTCGGGGGGCGGGGCCCCTCGGCTCGGTCGCCGGAACTGCCCCCGCCGGGCGCCGCCCGGCGGGGTCTCGGGGCCCGTCCGTGAAAGCGGTGCACGGGCCCTCTGCCGCACTCGGTAACCTTGTCCGGGGCACCTTGGCATTCCGGCCTGCCCGTAGACGCGTATGAGGAAGGTCTCCGACACCGTGGAATCCGTGATCGTCGCCATCGACGGCCCCTCTGGCACGGGCAAGTCGAGCACCTCCAAGGCGGTCGCCGCAGAGCTGGGGCTGAGCTACCTGGACACAGGCGCGCAGTACCGGGCGATCACCTGGTGGATGCTGAGCAACGGGGTCGACATCGCCGACCCGGCCGCGATCGCGAACGCCTCGGGCAAGCCCGTGATCGAGTCCGGTACCGACCCGCTCGCACCGACGATCACCGTCGATGGCCTGGACGCCTCAGGTCCGATCCGTACCCAGGAGGTGACCTCCAAGGTCAGCGCGGTCAGCGCGGTCCCGGAGGTACGTGCCCGGATCACCGAGCTGCAGCGGAACATCGCCACGGCCGCGGAGAAGGGGATCGTCGTCGAGGGCCGTGACATCGGTACGACCGTGCTGCCCGACGCCGATCTGAAGATCTTCCTGACCGCGTCCCCGGAGGCCCGCGCCGCCCGCCGCAGCGGGGAGCTGAAGGGCAAGGAGGCGGCCGACCTCGCCAGCACCCGCGAGGCGCTGATCAAGCGGGACGCCGCCGACTCCAGCCGGAAGACCTCCCCGCTCGCCAAGGCGGGCGACGCCGTCGAGGTCGACACCACCGAGCTCACCCTCCGGCAGGTCATCGAGTGCGTCGTGACCCTGGTCGAGGAGCGGCGGAGCACGGCCGGACACGAGGAGAAGCGGGCCGCGAAGTGACCGTTCCGTCCGCGAAGGGCGCCGCCGTCGGCCGGCGGATCGGCATCGGTCTGATGCACGGGCTGTGGCGGCCCCGCATCTTCGGCGCCTGGCGGGTACCGGCCGCCGGCCCGGTGATCCTCGCCGTCAATCACGCGCACAACATCGACGGGCCCATGCTCATGGGCACGTCCCCCCGGCCGGTTCACTTCCTGATCAAGAAAGAGGCCTTCATCGGTCCCCTCGGCTCGTTCCTCACCGGAATCGGGCAGCTCAAGGTGGACCGCACGAGCGCCGACCGCGCAGCCATCACCCATGCCCTCGGCGTGCTCGAGAACGGCGGCGTCCTCGGCATCTTTCCCGAGGGCACCCGGGGCGAAGGCGACTTCACCTCGATCCGCGCCGGCCTCGCCTACTTCGCCGTACGCTCCGGAGCCCGGATCGTCCCGGTCGCCGTGCTGGGAAGCAGTGAGCGGGGCGGACGGCTGATACGTGCGCTGCCTCCGCTGCGCAGCCGTGTCGACATCGTCTTCGGAGATGCTTTCATCGCGGGCGACGGCACCGGCCGTCGCACGCGCGCCGCGCTCGACGAGGCGACCGTACACATCCAGGAGCGGCTCACCGCCCACCTGGAAAACGCCAGGCGCCTCACCGGGCGCTGAGCGAGACTTCAAGTAGTGAGCCCCCGGGCCGCGGGCCTGCCGGGCGCTCACCGATCACCACGGAAGATCAAGGAAACGGACTTCATGAACGACCAGCACGACCACGGGGCACTCGGCGACACCGAGTACACGGAGTTCATGGAGCTCGCCGCCGAGGAGGGCTTCGACCTCGAGGACGTCGAGGGCGCGATCGAGGAGGCCGGTCACGGCCCGCTCCCCGTCCTCGCTGTCGTCGGACGTCCGAACGTCGGCAAGTCGACCCTGGTCAACCGCATCATCGGCCGCCGCGAGGCCGTCGTCGAGGACAAGCCGGGCGTCACCCGCGACCGTGTCACCTACGAGGCCGAGTGGGCCGGCCGCCGCTTCAAGGTCGTCGACACCGGCGGCTGGGAGCAGGACGTCCTCGGCATCGACGCCTCCGTCGCCGCCCAGGCCGAGTTCGCGATCGAGGCCGCCGACGCGGTGGTCTTCGTCGTCGACGCGACCGTCGGCGCCACCGACACCGACGAAGCCGTCGTCAAGCTTCTGCGTCGCGCCGGGAAGCCCGTCGTCCTCGCCGCCAACAAGGTCGACGGCCCGTCCGCCGAGGCCGATGCCGCGATGCTCTGGTCGCTCGGGCTCGGTGAGCCGTACCCGGTCTCGGCGCTGCACGGCCGCGGTACCGGTGACCTCCTCGACGAGGTGCTGAAGGCTCTCCCCGAGGCCCCTGCGCAGACCTTCGGCGCCGCCGTCGGCGGCCCGCGCCGCATCGCGCTCATCGGCCGCCCGAACGTCGGCAAGTCGTCCCTGCTGAACAAGGTCGCCGGCGAGGAGCGGGTCGTCGTCAACGAAATGGCCGGCACCACCCGGGACCCGGTCGACGAGCTCATCGAACTCGGCGGCACCACCTGGAAGTTCGTCGACACCGCCGGTATCCGCAAGAAGGTCCACCTCCAGGAGGGCGCGGACTACTACGCGTCGCTGCGCACCGCCGCCGCCGTCGAGAAGGCCGAGGTGGCCGTCGTACTGATCGACACGAGCGAGTCCATCTCCGTCCAGGACCAGCGCATCATCACGATGGCCGTCGAGGCGGGCCGTGCCCTCGTGATCGCGTACAACAAGTGGGACACCCTCGACGAGGAGCGTCGCTACTACCTGGAGCGCGAGATCGAGACGGAGATGCAGCAGGTCTCCTGGGCGCCCCGGGTCAATGTCTCGGCCTCGACCGGCCGGCACATGGACAAGCTGGTCCCGGCGATCGAGACGGCCCTGGAAGGGTGGGAGACCCGCGTCCCGACCGGCCGCCTCAACGCCTTCCTCGGTGAGCTCGTCGCCGCCCACCCGCACCCCATCCGCGGCGGCAAGCAGCCGCGGATCCTGTTCGGTACGCAGGCGGGCACCAAGCCCCCGCGCTTCGTGCTCTTCGCGTCCGGCTTCCTGGAGCACGGGTACCGGCGCTTCGTCGAGCGGCGGCTGCGCGAGGAGTTCGGCTTCGAGGGGACACCCATCCACATCTCGGTGCGGGTTCGGGAGAAGCGCGGCCGGAAGAAGTAGCCCACGGGGCAGGAGGAAGCCGCGGACCCGACGGCCCGCGGTGACCCGCGACAACGACCGAGTGGCCGGGGCGACAGACGCCCCGGCCACTTCGGATGATGTCCGCGGCGGTCAGAGCCCCCTGCGGGGCGCCGGCGGCAGCGCCGCAGGGGCTGCGTGATGCTGCCCGGTGCGCCGCCGGACGCCGGCCTGCCAGATGCTCAGATCCCCACTGAATCCCGAGCTGAAGCCTGAGCCGAATCCGGTGTGGCTGCTGTGGGGACCGGATCCGAAGCCCTTGAAGCCGAGATCCTCCTCGCCGCTCCGGTCCCCGGGCAGTGCCCGGAACGCCCTCCGGTACTCGGAGTACAAGGCGTCGTAGATCGGGGTGGCCGAGGGGATGTGGCTCGGGTACGGCTCGTGGAGGGGGTCGTATGTGTGCACGTATGAGCCAACGACCTTCATGCCCGTCGGATGCGGGCCGGTCCGGGAAATCGCAGTTCGGCGGGGGTAGGAGGGGCGCATCGGGGCATGGGTCCGGTCAGCCCGGACCCATCGCAGGGCCCCAGCCGGGTCACGTGCCCGCCAGCGGCATCGAGGCGGCGACCAGCCGCCCGTTCGCCGCCGCCTTCTCCAGCGCGTCACGCAGCAGGTCCTCGCGCGGCTGCTGACCGATGGAGCCGACAGGGGCGGCGAAGACCAGGACCCTGTGGGACTTGTTGGCCGCGGTGCGCCAGCCCTCCGTGACCTGGAGCGGCTGATGGGCCTGCCACCAGGCGACCTGGCCGCCACCGCCCGTGCCCGGCTGGAGCACGGCGTGCAGCTGGCCCATGGCGAGCAGGACCGACCATCCGTGCAGCGACGGGGGCACCTCGTTGATCGCGGACACGGGCAGGAATCCCTGCTCGATCAGCAGCGGCAGGAAGTCGTCGCCGCCGCCCAGCGATCCGGGGCGGGCGATCGGCCCGGTCGGTTCGACGACGAGTGCCGGGTGGAGGTCGTCCCCGATCAGCACCAGACCGCTGGTGACGCCGAGCACGGCGGGCCCGGGGGCCGCGTTCCCCGCGGCTTGGTCCGGCTGGGCCGCGGGGGCGCCATAGGCGGCCGGGGCGGGCGTCTCGCCGGTGATCGACCGGACGGCGCCCCTCAGCTGCTCCTCGGCGACCTGGACGACCTGCGAAGGGATGCAGGTGGCGTGGGCGAACGCGAGTACGGCGGTCTCCTCGCCGACGAACAGCACGGTGCTGGTCCGTTCCTGCTCGGAGTCCCCCGGGGTGCGGCAGGAGGTGCAGTCGTAGCTGCCCGGGGCGTTCTCGCCGGCGAGCAGCCGGTCGGCTTCTTCGTCGCCGATCTCGGCGCGTACGTCCTCGCTGACGTCGAGCATGCGCGGCACGGGTGGCTCCTCGGACTCGGTGCTTGGTTGGTGCCGGGGGGTCCCCGGCTCATAACGAGCACAACGGGCGATCCGCGGCAGGAGTCACGCGTGAAGGGGTAGTGAGCGACAGATCGTCAAGTCGACACATCGATGTTCGGACGCTCGAACGTGCCACCGCGCGGCACGACGGCTGACGCGACGGCCGAACACGAAGGCGTTGCGGCACACGAGCCCCGGCCCGCCCGTAAGACCTTTCCGCCCGTGGCTCGTTGACTGCACAGCAGGCACCGGAGCAGCGGGGAGCGGCGAACTGACGGAGAATGGGCTCAGCGTCCCCGGCCCACGGACCGCCTGCACGCGGCGAGTACAGTCCATCACTGACCATCATGAACATCGGGGGACGCGGCAGCGCATGCACATCTCATTCCTGCTCCACAACGCGTACGGGATCGGAGGGACGATCCGCACGACGTTCAACCTCGCCCGGATCCTGGCCGAGCGGCACGACGTCGAGATCGTCTCGGTCTTCCGGCATCGTGAGGAGCCGATACTCGGCGCCCCCGCCGGTGTCGTGATGCGCCATCTCGTGGATCTGCGCAAGGGCAGTCCCACCAACGACACCGCGAACCCGGAATACTCCCGTCCCGCGAAGGTGTTCCCGCGTGGCGACGGCCGCTGGAAGCAGTACAGCCGGCTCACCGACGCGCGTATCGCCGCCCATCTGAAGTCGCTGGAGGCTGATGTCGTCGTCGGTACCCGCCCCGGTCTGAACGTCCACATCGCCCGCCATGCCCCGCGCAGCACGGTCCGTGTGGGTCAGGAGCACCTCACGCTGGACAGCCACGGCTACCGGCTGCGCCGCGAGATCGGCCACCGCTACGCTCTGCTCGACGCCGTCACGACGGTCACCGAGGCCGACGCCCGGGCCTACCGCACACAGCTGAAGCTGCCCGGTGTGCGGATCGAGTCCGTGCCCAACAGCGTGCCCGCACCGAATGTGGCGCCTGCCGACCCCGCCGCCAAGTGGGTGATCGCGGCCGGGCGGCTCACCAAGGTCAAGCGGTACGACCTGCTGGTCAAGGCCTTCTCCAAGGTCGTCGCCGCCCGTCCCGACTGGCGGCTGCGGATCTACGGCACCGGTGATGCGACCGGCAACGAGCGGGGTGCACTGCGCGGGCTGATCGAACAGCGCGGGCTGCACAACCACGTCTTCCTGATGGGACCGGCCAATCCGCTGGAGCCGGAGTGGGTCAAGGGCTCGCTCGCCGCCGTCACCTCCAGCAGGGAGTCCTTCGGGATGACCATCGTGGAGGCGATGCGCTGCGGCGTTCCCGTCGTCTCCACCGACTGCCCGCACGGGCCCGGCGAGATCATCGGGGACGGGATCGACGGACGGCTGGTACCGGTGGGCGACGAGGACGCGATCGCCGATGCGCTGCTCGACCTGATCAACGACGACGAGTTGCGCCGGCGCACCGGAGAGGCGGCCCGCAAGGCCGCCGAGCGCTTCGACCCCGCCCGGATCGCGGAACGGCACGAGGCGCTCTTCGCCGATCTGATCGCCCAGGGCACCAACTGCCGTTCGCGGGGAGCGCTGCGGGACGCCGTGCACCGCTCGCGCGGTCTGGTGCTCGACGGGGCGTACGGTCTGCGCTACAAGGCCGCAGATGTGATCCGGAAGAGGAGAACGGCATGACCACGTCCACGGGCGGGCTGACGCCGCGTGCCGACTGCATCGCCGACTCCGCCGGGGGCGTCACCTTCGACATGGCCGGGGCTGCGGCGGAGGATGCGGCGTTGGTGCTGCGCCGGCGTGGCGGCACGGCCCCCGGGGACACCGTGCGGCTGCCGCTCACCTCGGCCGGGGGCGACCGCTCCCGGGCCGTCCTGCCCAGCACGGTGGAGCTCGCCGAGGGCCACTGGGATGCCTTCAGGGACGACGGCGCCGCCGTGGAGCCCGGCATCCGCGACCTGAGGGCGCTCATGGACCGGGTTCCGGAGGCCGGCCGGGTCGCCGTGCGCGTGCCCTACCCGACGGCGGAGGGGCTGCTCGCGCTGCGCTCCTGGGTGCGCGACCCGCACGCCGAGGCCGGGGACATCGGCTTCGAGCAGGGATCCTGTGTGGTCGAGGGCGTGCTGTACGGGGCCGTGCTCGGCCAAGGCGCGGTCGCGGAGGCGCGGCTCGGGGGCAAGGTGCATCCGCTCGCGGTGACGAGCGAGGGCGGCGGAGCCTTCGGCTTCACCCTGCCGTACGCCACGCTCGTCGAGGCGCCCGTGGTGAAGCAGCAGATGTGGACGCTCTGGCTGCGCCCGTCCGAGGGCGCGAAACCGGTGCGGATCTCCCGCCTCCTCGACGACGTGTGGGACCGGAAGAGCATCTTCGTCTATCCGGTCCACGACGCCGGCGAGTACCGGGCCACGCCGTGCTACAGCAACGACAACGACCTGTGCGTGCGCCTGACCGCGAAGTGACTTGAAGAACGCTTCCCGGACGTCCCCCGGCCGGCAGTTCGGGGACCTCCGGGGCGGCGACGTGCCCGCGCCGGTCGAACTCCGACCCTGAGGGACCTCGATCCTGAAGGGAAGCATCTCCCGGCTCGCCCGGTCCACGGCACTCTCCTTGCCATCTTGCTCCACCTTGCTCCACCTTGCTCCACGGCACTCTCCTGCTGCCCGACGTTCTCCGGGCCCGTGGCCGTGTCCTCGTTCCCTTGCTCTTCCGCCGTGTCCCTCACGGCGGGAGGCCTTGCGGACAGTTGCTGTCCTCGATGCCTGGCAGACTCGGCCCCATGCTGGAAACCTCGGCACGACTTCTGCGCCTCCTCTCCCTGCTGCAGGCCCACCGCGAATGGTCGGGTGCCGATCTCGCGGACCGGCTCGGCGTCACCCCGCGCACCGTGCGGCGGGACGTCGAGCGGCTGCGCGAGCTCGGCTACCCCGTCAATGCCAGCCCGGGCACGGGCGGCGGCTATCAGCTCGGAGCGGGCGCCCAGATGCCGCCGCTGCTGCTCGACGACGACGAGGCCGTCGCGGTCGCCGTCGGCCTGCGCACCGCCGCGGGCAACGGCATCGAAGGCATCGGCGAGACCTCCGTACGCGCCCTGGCGAAGCTGGAGCAGGTGCTGCCCAATCGGCTGCGGCGCCGGGTCGGCGCACTCAACGCCTTCACCGTGCCGATGCTGCGCGCTCCACGGGCACAGGTCGATCCCTCGGTCCTGACCCAGCTGGCGAACGCCTGTCGGGACAGTGAGCGGCTGCGCTTCGCGTACGAGGACCACAACGGTTCGGCCACCCGGCGCACGGTGGAGCCGCACCGTCTGGTGTGCACCGAGCACCGCTGGTATCTCGTCGGCTGGGACGTGGACCGTGCGGACTGGCGTACGTTCCGTGCCGACCGGATCACTCCGAAGCCGCCGCACGGACCGCGCTTCGCCCCGCGGACACCACCCGCCGAGGACCTCGCCGCGTATGTGTCGAAAGGGGTGTCGACGGCCGCCTACGCCGCGAAGGCGGTGATCAGGCTGCATGTACCGGCCGAGCAGGCAGCCGGGACAGTGTCACCGTCGGCCGGCACGCTGGAGGCCGAGGGACCCGACAGCTGTCTGCTGCACACCGGGGCGGGGAGCCTCGAGGTGATGGTCGTTCATGTGATGATGATGGGCTTCGACTTCGAGGTCGTGGAGCCGGAGGAGCTGGCCGAACACATCAGGACGATCCGCGACCGGCTGTCCCGGGCTCTGGGGGAATGACCGGCCGGCCGCCGTGCGGCAGTTCGCGCTGTGCCGCGAACCCGGGGTGGTGCAGATCGAAGGCGGGGGACTCGGAGCGGATCCGCGGGATGGCGGTGAAGTTGTGCCGGGGCGGAGGGCACGAGGTCGCCCACTCCAGCGACCGTCCGAAGCCCCAGGGATCGTCCACCTCCACCTTCTTCGCGTACTTCGCGGTCCTCCAGACGTTGTAGAGGAACGGCAGCGTGGACGAGCCCAGCAGGAAGGCGCCGATGGTGGACACCGTGTTGAGCGCGGTGAAACCGTCGGCCGCCAGATAGTCCGCATACCGCCGCGGCATCCCCTCCGCACCCAGCCAGTGCTGCACCAGGAAGGTGATCTGGAAGCCGATGAAGAGCGTCCAGAAGTGCATCCTGCCGAGCCGCTCGTCGAGCATCTTGCCGGTGAACTTGGGCCACCAGAAGTAGAACCCGGCGAACATCGCGAAGACGACCGTGCCGAAGACCGTGTAGTGGAAGTGGGCGACGACGAAGTACGAGTCGGTCACCTGGAAGTCCATCGGCGGGGACGCGAGGATGACGCCGGTGAGCCCGCCGAGCAGGAACGACACCAGGAAGCCGACCGCCCACAGCATCGGTGTCTCGAACGACAGCGACCCTCTGAGCATGGTGCCGCTCCAGTTGAAGAACTTCACCCCGGTCGGCACGGCGATCAGGAACGACAGCAGGGAGAAGAAGGGCAGCAGCACCGCCCCGGTGGCGAACATATGGTGCGCCCACACCACGACCGAGAGTCCGGTGATGGCCATCGTGGCGCCGACGAGCGTGACGTAGCCGAAGACCGGCTTCCGGGAGAAGACCGGGATGATCTCGGTGATGATGCCGAAGAACGGCAGGGCGATGATGTAGACCTCGGGGTGGCCGAAGAACCAGAAGAGGTGCTGCCACAGCAGCGCACCGCCGTTCTCGGCCTGGAAGACCACCGAGCCGAACCTGCGGTCCGATTCCAGCACCAGCAGCGCCGCGGCCAGCACCGGAAAGGCGGCGAGGACCAGGATCGTGGTGAAGAGGATGTTCCAGGTGAAGATCGGCATCCGGAACATCGTCATGCCCGGCGCCCGCATCGCGATGATCGTCGTCAGGAAGTTCACCGAAGTGAGGATCGTGCCGAAGCCGGAGAAGGCGAGCCCCATGATCCAGAGATCGATGCCCACGCCGGGTGACCGGTCCAGGCTGTTGAGCGGGGCATAGGCGGTCCAGCCGAACGCGGCGGGGCCGGTGGGCACCAGCAGGGAGCCCAGCACCATCAGCCCGCCGAAGAGGAACAGCCAGTACGAGAACATGTTCAGTCGTGGGAACGCCACATCCGGCGCGCCGATCTGCAGCGGCACGATCTCATTGGCGAAGCCCGCGAAGGTCGGCGTCGCGAAGAGCAGCAGCATGATCGCGCCGTGCAGGGTGAACGCCTGGTTGAACTGCTGGTTCGTCATCAGCTGGAGCCCGGGCCGGGCCAGCTCGGCCCGCATCAGCATGGCCAGGAACCCGGCTGCCAGGAAGAAGCCGAACGATGTGACCAGGTAGAGATGCCCGATCTTCTTGTGGTCGGTCGTCGTGAGCCAGTCCACGAGGAGCCGGCCCCGCCGCCGCAGGGGAGTCACGGCTGCTGTCGGCCCCGCGGTGTCCGTCCCCATCGTTGCCCCCTCGCGGTCACCGGTGCGGGCCTCGTCCGGTCGTGGTTCGGCCCTGGTCCGGTCTCGGGCTGGAGCCACGATGCTAGGTGTGCGGGACCACCCGACAGGGTGAGGACACGGATGCGGACACGGCGCGATACGCGTATGGGTGACGGGCCGCTTTGTCCTGAAGTAGGGAGTCCATAAGGAATGATGAATTCCTGGTCTCGCGGTGGTTGCGCGGTAGTTGGAGAAGGGGGTTCGGCGGGGCGAATTCCGTCATGGGAATGTTTTCCTGTGACGGCCTCCCGCGGGGTCGGTGGAATTCGTGCGCGGGCTGCCCCGTTTAGCTGTGCGAATGGAGGCGTCAACATCAAACACGTGTCGTGATCCTGTGACACAAGTGTGACCGCTGAGGTACGTGGGGATCGGGATACATGTACGGAGGCCCGCTCGACGGGACTTCCGTCACCGTCCGCTGCCGCCTACGGTGAGGTCCCATGGCACCGATACCGACACCTTCCGAAGAGCCCGATGACGCCCCCGAGGCCTATGTCGGGCTGGACGCCGACAGCGCCGAGCGGCTGGCCCGCCGCCGCGGCTGGAGCACCGTCAGATCGCTGCCGCCCGGGGCCGTCGTCACCATGGAATACCTGGCGGGCCGGCTCAACCTCGAGGTCGCCGACGGCACGGTCCGCCGCTGCTGGAAGGGCTGACACCGGTTCGGCGGCCGTGCTCCCGCAGTGCCGCCCCGAGCGTCCGCGCTCGGTACGGCGAAGGCCCCGACCGAGGTCGGGGCCTTCGCCGTGACGGGGGAGAGGCTGTTGCGTACCGCCCCCGATCGTTCCGGGTCGTCAGCCGCCCGGCACCGGCCGCGAACGCGGTGGGCGACGGCTGCCGACAGGGACGACCGGAGCGGGGTGCGGGGCGTGTGGCGTGTGCCCGGGCCCGCTGTGGCCGGAACGTGCGACCGCGTGCGGCCGCGCCTGGGTCAGCTGTGCGGTCGCAGCGGACCCCGCTGCCCCCGCACCCGCCATCCGGCCACCGGTACTGCCGGCCGTCACCGGCCTGCGCACCGGCTCGCCGTCGTCCGACGGAGCCCGCTGCGGGTATATGGCGGGCCGCGGGCCACCCGAGGCGACCGGAAGCGAAGGTGCCGGCAGTCGGCGTGCCCGCAGCTGGTCGCGCAGCGACAGGATGAACGCCTCGGCCCGCCCGATCAGCGGTTCGCACCAGGGCAGCGCCAGCAGGATCAGGAGCCCTGCCGCCCAGCCGAGCAGGACGTCGCTCAGCCAGTGCGTACCGAGGTAGACCGTGGTCAGTCCGACGCCCAGCGCGACCACGGCAGACAGCGCCGACAGATAGCGGCGGGCGCGTGGCGTGGTGGCCAGATAGGCGAGGATTCCCCAGGTCACCACGGCATTGGCGGTGTGACCCGAAGGAAATATATCGCCGCCGGCGAAGAGCTCGGCGGAGCCGATCTGCGTCGCGTAGTGGGGGCCGAGCCGGCCGAGACCGAGCTTGACCGAGCCGACCGTCGAGTTCAGCAGCAGCAGCGCGGCGCCCAGCGAGAGCAAGGGCCGCAGGGTGTGCTGCCGCCAGGAGCGCCAGCCCAGCCAGGCCGCCACCATCACGGCGGTGGGGCCACGCTGACCGAGCACGACGAAGTAGTCCAGAAAAGCGTGCAGCTCCGGCCACTGCTGATACGGCCGGAAGAGCATGACCTTCCAGTCGAGGGTCACCAGCCAGGACGACGCGAGCACGGCGACGACGATGGCGAGATAGAACGCCGACGTCCCGCCGAAGAGTGCGAGACGGGTGCGGCTCATCCGCGGGATCTCTATCTTCGGCGGCTCCGGCTCCCGGTCCAGGCGGGCAAAGATGTCGGTACGCACCCAATCGACGTTACAGCGAGTGAGTGTCGGGCCAGGCCGATCCAGGCTCTTCGTGATGACGATGTGATGTGGAACGCGTCTCACTCGGGCATTCTTTCGCGGTCGGCCGTGAAATGGGAAGCGACCTCGGGGGTAATTGCGGGGGTGGTGTTCTTTGTCAGCGTGTTTGTGTGAGGAAAACAGCTGATGCGATTTGCACCGGGAATTCCACGGCTGCTCGTGACGCGCCCGGTGCCACGCCTGCGGCGCGCCCGCGTGGCGTACACCACACCACCCGGTCCGTCGAGGTGAGAGGTGTACCACGCGCCGCCGGCCCGGACTCGCGTACGCTGACTGATCACTCGCCCGTCGATGCCGGGCCGCCCACCGGGCCCCGCCCCCCGGCAGGCCCACCGACGCGAGACTCATCGGGAGGTACGTACATGTTCGGGACGACCACGGCCGGAGCGCGCTCGCGTGCCACCGGCAGCGGTACCAACCGCTGGGTCGTCCTTCTCGTCCTCTGCGTCAGCCTGCTCCTGGTCGCCCTCGACGCGACCGTGCTCCATGTCGCCGTACCCGCCGTCACCGAGGACCTGCGCCCGAGCGGTGTCGAGCTGCTGTGGATCGTCGACGCGTACCCGCTGGTCTGCGCCTCACTGCTGATCCTCTTCGGCACGCTGGGCGATCGGGTCGGCCGCCGCCGCGTCCTGCTGATCGGCTATGCACTGTTCGGCGTGGCCTCCGCCGTCGCGGCGCTGTCCACCACCCCCGAGGTGCTCATCGCGGCCCGCGCCCTGCTCGGCGTGGGCGGCGCGATGATCATGCCGGCGACGCTCTCGATACTTCGCGCGGTCTTCCCCGACCGCCGCGAGCGGGCCACCGCCATAGGCATCTGGACCGCGGTCGCCGCCGTCGGCGCCGCCACCGGACCGGTGCTCGGCGGTTTCCTGGTCCAGCACTTCTGGTGGGGCTCGGTCTTCCTCGTCAACATCCCGCTCATGGCCCTGATCCTTCCGATCGGCCGCTGGCTGCTCCCGGAGTCCAGGGGCAGCGGCCAGGGCCCGTGGGACGTCATCGGTGCGCTGACGGCGGCGGCCGGTGTGCTCGGCGTGGTCTTCGGCGTGAAGCGGCTGGGCGTGGGCCATGGGCTGCTGGACATTCCCACGACCGCCCCGCTCGTCGCCGGAGCGCTGCTCGTGGCCTTCTTCGTGCGCCGCCAGAAGCGCCGTGAGCATCCCCTCATCGACATGCGCATGTTCGCCAGGGCGACCTTCTCCACCTCGGTGGGCTGCATCGTCCTCGCCATGCTGGCGCTGGTCGGCCTGGAACTCATCGCCGTCCAGTACCTCCAGCTCGTCCTCGGGCTGAGCCCGCTGGAGACCGGACTGCGGCTGCTGCCCCTCACCTTTGCCGCCATGGCCGCGGGCGCGACCGGATCGATCACCCTGCGCCGCATCGGCCCGCGCCGGATGGTCGGCTGGGGCTTCGTGCTGACCGCCGTCGCCGTGCTGCTGCTCACGCTGATGGGACACCACGACCGGCCGCTGCTGCTCACCGTCGGGTTCGTGCTGCTCGGATTCGGGCTGCAGACCACCCTCTTCGGCGCCTACGAGTCGATGCTCAGCGAGGCTCCCGCGGCGCAGGCCGGCGGGGCCGCGGCGATAGGGGAGACGTCGTACCAGCTGGGGGCCGGGATGGGCATCGCGCTGCTCGGCAGCGTCATGAACGCCGCGTACGCACCAGGGCTGACCGCCACCTCCGGAGTCCCGGGCGCCGCACGCTCTGCCGCGACCAACTCGCTCGGCGAGGCCTACCAGGTGGCGGCCGCACTGGGCGGCCCGGCCGGGGACGCGCTGCGCGACGCGGCGCGGGCCTCGTTCGTCCACGGTCTGCATGTCACGCTCGTGGTGAGCGCGGGCCTGCTGCTGCTCGGGGCGCTGGCCGCGCTGAAGCTGCCCAAGGTGATGGAGTGCCCGGCACCGTCCGCCGAGCTTCCCGAGCAGCCGGACCACCTGGCTCGTGAGGTGTCGGAGCGGTCGGCGGCACCTGAAGTACCCGAGCACATCACGGTTCCGGCGCGGCGCGCGACGGCCGGGACAGCCGGTGGCAGGGCACGCTCTGGACGCACGGCACACTGAGCCGTAACGTCAGCGCCCAGCATTAACTAACACTGCTAGGTTTTGACTCAGCGCCGTGTGAGCCGCCGGAGGCACCCTCATGTCCGCACCCTCGAAGCTGCCACCCTTCGACCCCGCCGACCCCCTCGGCATCGACGACCTCCTGGAGCCCGAGGACCTCGCGATCCGCGACACGGTCCGCTCGTGGGCGGCCGATCGTGTGCTGCCGCAGATCGCCGACTGGTACGAACGCGGCGAACTCCCCGGTATCCATGAGCTCGCCCGCGAGCTCGGCTCGATCGGTGCACTCGGCATGTCGCTGACCGGCTACGGCTGCGCGGGGGCCACCGCCGTGCAGTACGGGCTGGCGTGTCTGGAGCTGGAGGCGGCCGACTCGGGCATCCGCTCGCTCGTCTCCGTCCAGGGCTCGCTCGCGATGTACGCGATCTGGAAGTACGGCTCGGAGGAGCAGAAGCAGCGCTGGCTGCCTGCAATGGCGTCGGGCGAGATCATCGGCTGCTTCGGTCTGACCGAGCCGGACCATGGTTCCGATCCGGCGGGAATGCGCACGTATGCCAAGCGCGACGGCACCGACTGGGTGTTGACGGGCCGCAAGATGTGGATCACCAACGGCTCGGTCGCCGGGGTCGCCGTCGTCTGGGCGCAGACCGACGACGGCATCCGTGGCTTCGTCGTCCCGGCGGGCAGCCCCGGACTCTCGGCTCCCGAGATCAAGCACAAGTGGTCGCTGCGGGCCTCCGTCACGAGCGAACTCGTCCTCGACGAGGTGCGGCTGCCGGCCGATGCCGTACTCCCGGAGGTCACCGGACTGAAGGGCCCGCTCGGCTGTCTGTCGCACGCGCGCTACGGCATCGTCTGGGGTGCGATGGGCGCGGCCCGCTCCAGCTTCGAGGCGGCACTCGACTATGCGCGGACGCGCGAGCAGTTCGGCAGGCCCATCGGCGGCTTCCAGCTCACCCAGGCCAAGCTCGCCGACATGGCGCTCGAACTGCACAAGGGGATCCTGCTCGCCCATCATCTCGGGCGGCGGATGGACGCCGGGACCCTCCGCCCGGAACAGGTCAGCTTCGGAAAGCTCAACAACGTACGGGAAGCGATCGAGATCTGCCGGACTTCACGCACGATCCTCGGCGCCAACGGGATCTCGCTCGAGTACCCCGTGATGCGGCATGCGACCAACCTCGAGTCGGTGCTCACCTACGAGGGCACCGTCGAGATGCACCAGCTCGTGCTCGGCAAGGCACTCACCGGTCTGGATGCCTTCCGGTAGACCGGCGAGCGCCCTGCACGGCTCTGGTTGCGGTGGCTTCCGGGGGGCAACCCCCGGGCCCCCGGCCCGAGACCACCCCCGCCTCAGCTCTGATTGAAGAAGCCGTCGCCGTCGCGGCCGGCGGACTCCCCGCTGACGATCTCCGTGTCGGCCGGGGTCAGCAGGAAGACCCGGGTTGCCACGCGCTCGATCGAGCCGCGCAGGCCGAAGGTCAGCCCCGCCGCGAAGTCCACCACGCGCTTGGCGTCGGTGGGCTCCATCGACGTGAGGTTGACGATGACCGGGACACCGTCCCGGAAGAGCTCGCCGATGCCTCGCGCATCACGGAAACTGTCCGGCGAGATGGTGGCGATCCGGCGGCCCTGCTCCTCGGCCGACTCGGAGGCCACCCTGACCCGCGGGTCGGTCACCCACTGGTCGGCCGCTCCCGTACCCTCGGCGTACTCGTCGTCGTAGTAGCGCTCGTCGTTGTCCTCGACGAGTCCCAGCCATGCACTCGCCTTGCGCACCGATGCCATGGACGCCTCCTTTCACCGCGGTCACTTGTCGTTCCGCATCCCTATGGTCGTCCATGATGCGGATCGTGCGCCAAGTGGATAGTCGCCGCGCAGGGGTTTCGTGACGGTACTGGTGCAGAAGATGTGGCGATTCGTCAAGATTCTTGCTGCACAGCGGGTATGAGTGCTGCTCAGAAGCCTCATATCGAAGCAAAATATGAAAGTCGTGCCGGATGGGTGACGTCGGGCGCGTCCGGGCTAACGCAACCGGCCGGTACGATGCGGGCCGCACACCAGAACGACTCTCCGGGAGAACGTCGTGTTCGGAATCGTCAGGCCCTGCACCCACCGGCTCACCGACGGGCTGAAGACGGAGTGGATGGCCCATCTCTGCGGCCTGTGCCTGGCACTTCGGCAGGACCACGGCCAGTTCGCCAGGGTCGTCACCAACTACGACGGGCTCATAGTGTCGGTTCTGACGGAGGCTCAGACCGAACGGACGGCGGAACTACGGCGCAAGGCCGGACCCTGTCCACTGCGCGCGATGCGCACCGCACCCGTGGCCCGTGGCGAGGGCGCACGTCTGGCAGCCGCCGTGTCACTGGTGCTCGCGTCGGCGAAGGTGCGGGACCACGTCGCCGACCGGGACGGGGTGTTGGCCCGCAGGCCGGTGGCCGTCGCAGCCCGAAAGGTCGCCCTGAGCTGGGACAGGGCAGGTGCACGGGCCGGGCGTGAGCTGGGGTTCGACACGGCCGTACTCGTCGACGCCGTCGACCGCCAGACCGGAATCGAGGCGCTCGCCGGACCCGGTACCCCGCTTCTGACGATCACCGAACCCACGGAGACGGCCACGGCGGCGGCCTTCGCCCACACCGCCGTACTCGCCGGACGGCCGCAGAACACGGCCCCGCTCGCCGAAGCGGGACGGCTCTTCGGGAGGCTCGCGCATCTTCTGGATGCCGTGGAGGACAAGGAAACTGACGCTGCATCGGGTGCCTGGAACCCGCTCACCGTCACCGGCACGTCGCTGGAGGAGGCACGGCGGCTCGCGGACGACGCGGTGCACGGGATCAGGCTTGCGCTGCGCGACGCCGAGTTCGTCGACGACAGGCTGCTGCACGTGCTGCTCGCGCATGAGCTGCGGCAGTCGGTGAACCGGGTCTTTGGAACCACCACATGCTCACACCAGGGGTACGGGCAGCAGCCGCCGCAGGGGCACAACAGCCACGGCAATCCCTACGGTGGTGCGGGAGCCCCCGGACCGTACGGGGCGGCCAACCCGTACGGCGGCGCCCCGGGTGTGCCCGGAGGCGGCCTGCCGGGCGGTCCGGGAGGGCCCGGCGGGCTCCCGCCGCAGTTCGGTGGAGGGGATCCGCACAAGCCGAAGCCGCGCGGTTTCTGGGCGGGATGCGCGGCCTTCATCGGCCTGTGCTGCACATGCAGACTCTGCTGCGCCGAGGAGTACGAAGGGCCCTGGTCCCGCAAGAAGCGTGAGGGCTGCTGCCACAAGTGCGACTGTGGCGACTGCGGCTGCGACTGCTGCTGCCCGTGCGACGGCTGCTAGTTGTGCTTTGTCGGGTCCGGGCCGCTGCGCGGGTGCCGCTGCCGGATGGTCCCGGGGGATGCCCGCGACCTGCGACGAACGTTGCGCGGATCGCGCCGACCGATCGTCGGGCCCGCCGCATCGCCGCAGGTCGGCGGCATCCGATAGGGCCTCTCGTTCGGATCCTGCCGGGATCGTGTGCCCCGGCACGCACGCTCGCCGGGTTGTCGGCGGAGGAAGGAGCCCACGCTCGGCGTGGGCTCCTTCCTCCGCCTTGCGATCGCTCGCACCGGACCCGGCTCACCGATCCAGCCCGACCCAAACGAAAGACCCCAGGTCCTGTCCTGGCGTTCTTCTCGGGCCGGTGACGACAGCCAACGGTTCCACCGGCCACCGCTGGGAGGCATCCCACGCTGCGTTGTCGGCGTCGCCCGAGTACGTCCGGTACGAGGGCGATCTCCCCCGGTCTCCGGTCGGTGGGGTACCCCCGGCGGAGCCAGGGGGAGTGGCTCCACCGCCTTGCGGTGTTTCCCCTCGGCTCCGGGGCCCGGGGAGACCCCAGGCGTCCGACGCCGCGGGCCGGTCCTCGTGTGCCGGGATGCATGCGGTGCCCGGTACGGGGGCCGTCAGGGCGCGCCCTTGCCCCGGCGTGCCCGGGTCTCCGAATGGCGTGGTGAGGCGCCGTCCCGGGCGAGTGGGCCGCTGAACCTCTCGGTCACAGCACGGGTCCCGGCCACCTGGTGTCACCCCTCGTCGGCAGGGGCGCACAGGGGGCATCGAGCGCGGTACGGCGCACGGACCGTGTCGCGTCAACAGCGTGGTCGGCGGAATCACGAGCAGGAGTGAACGTCGTGCCCACGCGACGGAGCGGTTGCGACGCGCGGACCGGTGGCTCCGGCGCGAGTTCGGGCATCGGGTGTTCTCGGCGTGCCCCAGGGCCGGCCCTGCAGCGCCGGAACCGGCCCCGGGCTACCCGGAAGGTCGAATTCCGGCCGTCCACGCCGATCGGCCGGAGGAGAGGGGAGCCGGTGCCCGGGCTCCGGGCGGAGCACGGGAGGTTGGCCGACGCCGCGTCCCTGACCGGCCCGGTCGGGCTCACGGCGGGCCCTCCCCGGTGTCCTGGTCCGGCACCTGGCGTGTGCGCGAGCGAAACCCCGGGCCGCAGGGTGCAGGCAGCCCTGCGGCCCGGGGGCTCGCCCCGGACCGCTCGGCGGACCCGGGTGTTCGGGTTTTCACGGGTACGGCCCACGACTCGCGCCGGACGCGGCAGGGGAACCTTCCGCGTATACGCCGACACCGCACCGAGCGCGCGCTGAACCCCGACCGGCGGAAGTGGGGGCGGATCTGCCCGCCGACGGGGGCGACGCACCAGGACCGCGGGCCGCGATCGGGTCCCACGGCTCGCTCAGGGCCGTCCGCACCGACGCGACCAGCAGGAACGGCAGCCACCGCTTCCCCGGTCCGGCGGGACCGCCGACGACCGCCCTGTGAACGTCGACCGCCGGTGCGCCCGGCACTGTCGTGCCCCCTGGTCCGCCACTTCGTCCTTCACCCCCGACCCGTGCAACGTGCTCGTCGCGGCACGGCAGGGTGAGCGGAACCTGCTCGGCCATGGACCCGTCCCAGGGGCGGGACAGGCGCTCGGCTTCTCGGCCGTGGCCGGTGGACGCCACCGGCCACGGCGCTGCTGCACCGGTTCGCGCAGGCGGCCGAAAGGAGCCCTTGCGCCCGGTAGTTGACGCCGCGAATACTCCGAACAGCGCTTGTCAGGGGCACGGTGAGTCCGATATCCGGACCAATCCCCCCGTGACCCGCTGACTGCGCCTCACGGGCCCGTCACCCCACGGTCGGGCCCCCGATTCCCCTCGGGAGGAACGAGAAGTGAGGATCAAGCGCACCATCCCCCGCAACGGCGTGGCGAGACGAACCCGTCTGCTCGCCGTCACCACCGGCCTCGTAGCAGCCGCAGCCCTGGCCGTCCCCACCGCCAACGCCGATGAGGCACCCCGCACCTTCAGCGCGACCCAGCTCTCCGCCGCGAGCGACGCCGTGCTCGACGCCGACGTGGCCGGTACCGCCTGGCACATCGACAAGGCGACCAACACCCTGGTCGTCACCGCCGACTCCACCGTCTCCAAGAGCGAGGTCGCCCGGATCAAGCAGGAAGCCGGAGCCAACGCCGGCGCTCTGCGCATCGAGCGCACGTCCGGCAAGTTCTCCAAGCTGATCTCCGGCGGCGACGCCATCTACGCCACCAGCTGGCGCTGCTCCCTCGGCTTCAACGTCCGCAACAGCGCGGGAACGTCGTTCTTCCTGACCGCCGGTCACTGCACCGACGGCGCTGGTACCTGGTACGCCAACTCCGCTCGTACCACCGTCCTCGGCCCGACCGCGGGCTCCAGCTTCCCGGGCAACGACTACGGCATCGTCCGCTACACCAACACCTCGATCGCCAAACCGGGAACCGTCGGCAGCGTCGACATCACCAGCGCGGCCAATGCCACCGTCGGTATGTCCGTGACACGCCGCGGCTCCACCACCGGCACCCACAGCGGCAGCGTCACCGGGCTCAACGCCACGGTCAACTACGGCGGCGGTGACATCGTCTACGGCATGATCCGCACCAACGTGTGCGCCGAACCGGGCGACAGCGGAGGCCCGCTCTACTCCGGCAGCCGGGCCATCGGCCTGACCTCCGGCGGCAGCGGCAACTGCAGTTCCGGCGGCACGACCTTCTTCCAGCCGGTCACCGAGGCGCTGAGCGCCTACGGAGTCAGCGTCTACTGATCCCGCGCGACATCGGGGACCCTTTCCGGCACCAGCGGCCGGAGCCCGAGTCGAGCCCCCGTCCTGAATCGAGGACGGGGGCTCGACGTCTTGCGTGGATTTGAGAGGATGTCAGAACGGTCGTGCACCGAGACGCCTGGGGGGTTGCGGTCTGTGAAGCGCATCGGAGTGACCGGCCACCGAAACATTCCCCCCGAGGCTGTCGCGCACATCAGCACGGCGATGCGGGCGCTGCTCCGTGGACACGAGGGTTCGCTCGAGGCCCTGTCGAGTCTCGCCGCGGGCGCCGACCAGATGTTCGCGGACATCGCCCTGGAGTGCGGGGCCGAACTCACCGTGGTCATTCCCAGCGACGACTACGAGAACGGCTTCGACCATCCGGATGAACTGGCCCGCTTCCGCAGTCTGCGGGGGCGTGCCACTCAGGAGATCCGTATGGCCTTCGGCCGCTCGACGGACGAGGCGTACTACGCCGCCGGTGCCTATATCGCCGACAACTGCGACCGGCTGCTTGCCATCTGGGACGGGCGTCCCGCCCGGGGCCTGGGCGGGACGGGTGACATCGTGCAGTATGCACGCGCGGCCGGAAAGCCGGTCACCGTCATCTGGCGGGCGGGCGTCGAGCGGGCCTGATGCCTCCGCGTGCGAGGGCCACCGTCCGGCCGCACACCGCAGGCTGTCTCCCCGTCGCCCCCGCACCTTCCGTGTCCGCCGTCCGTCGACCTGCCCCTCGTGTCCACCCGTCCGTCGGCCCGGCCGACCGGTCGCCCGCCCGCTCGGCCGAAGCGCGGGCGACACGGTCCCACCGACCGGTCAACTGCGGTGCTGCACAAGCCAGTCCGTGTGCTGGGGCGACACGATCCGCTCGGTCTCGTACACCGCCGACGGCCACTGCTGCTCGGTCACCGAGGTCTCCATGGCGATGTGGATCGCCGCCAGGTCCTCCTCGACGAGCGAATGGGCGGCGATCAGCGGCTGGTGCCTGCGGATCTCGCTCCACGCGAGACACGCCGCGGCGGCCGCCGACAGCAGCCCGGCCGGTTCGGCCGACCCGGTCACCGAAAAGGTGCGCAAGGTCCCGAAGAACAGGGCGAGCAGGGTGAGCAGGCCGATCGTGACCTGCCACAGAGCAGTCGCGCGTCGCGAGATCTCCGCGCGCCGGTGGTACCAGTTGCGCTGTTCGATCAGCCGGTCTCGTACATATGTCTCCTTGCGTACGCTGAAGACCTTCTCCCGGAGCAGCCGCATCGGGGTGGTGATGAGCTCGGTGCCTGCCGCGCTCCCACCGTTCTCCCGCGGATCCGTCCAGCCGACCTTCCTCAGCTCCTGCAGCCCCTCTTCCAGGCGGGTGGTGAACAGCCGGTCCGGATCGGGGGAGTCGGAGTCGAAGGGCGCGCCGTGGACCGCGTACCGCCAGCACATGGATCGGATGAACTCGGCTGCGGAGCGGTTGAGTTGCCAATGCGACTTTGCTCGATGGCGTGATCCGCGGAAGCTGACGGCGAGTACCCCCGCATAGCTCAACGCGCTCAAGGCTCCGATGAGTTGGAAGGAGCTGCCGATCGATCCGCGCCACGGGAGCGCGGCCAGGGCGGCGCCCAGGACGAGGAGGAGCAGCTGCAGCCGGGTACCGTTGACCGCCTCGCGCTGGCGCGCGATGGCGGTCTCGTCCGTGCGGTGAAAGAGAACCGGCAGATCAGCGTTTCGGAAGACCATGCTTTGCAGATGTCCGGGAACCCCGGTCATGCGCACCCCCCTCTGCGGATTTGGCTTCACTCGTTCGATGGAATGGCTTGTTCCGTACGGAGTGGGGAATACTCGCGCAACGCTTTTGTTTCAGCTCTACGTGCCG
Source organism: Streptomyces sp. NPDC043861 (assembly GCF_056435905.1). NCBI lineage: Bacteria > Bacillati > Actinomycetota > Actinomycetes > Kitasatosporales > Streptomycetaceae > Streptomyces > Streptomyces sp. NPDC043861. The sequence goes on from NZ_JBWKDP010000017.1 coordinate 68,372, forward strand.
AGTTGCTGTGGGTGGCCATGAGAGTAAAGTCGTGCCGCCGACACTGCAACGGTGCGGTTCCCCCTGTTCGCACAAGATCCCCTAGGACGGCCGTCGTGACCTTCCAGACCTCAGCCACCTTCGCCGCCGCGAAGAAGAATCGTGTGCCCGTCACCGAGATCGACGTGCGCGGCGACGATGCCGCCAGGAAGCTGGGTCGCGTGCGCCCCGCTGCCGTCGACCGCACTCTGCGGGGGGCCAGTTTCAACTCGGCTCTCTAGTCTGGCTTCAGGCTGCCGGGCCTGACCCTAGACTGGTGGAATGACAGGACCCCTGGTCCCATTCCGTGAGATCGTGCTCAAGGTCCACAGCAGGTGCGATCTCGCATGCGACCACTGCTATATCTACGAACACGCAGATCAAACCTGGCGCACACGCCCCAAGACAATCTCTGACGAGGCGATTATCTCGACTGCTCGGCGACTGGCCGAGCATGCAAAGCACCATGCACTGCCCTCCGTGTCAGTGATCCTGCACGGAGGGGAGCCATTGCTGGCGGGTCCCGCCCGGTTACGACGGATCTGCGAGGAGCTGACGGCCGCCCTCGCCGGAGTCGCCGCGCTCGACCTGCGGATTCACACCAACGGGCTGCAGCTCAGCCCCCGCTACCTCGACCTCTTCGACGAGTTCGACGTCAAGGTCGGCATCTCCCTCGACGGCGACAGGACGGCCAACGACCGCCACCGCCGCTTCGCCGACGGCCGCAGCAGCCACCCCCTGGTCCTCCGTGCCGTGGAACTCCTCCGCCAGGACCGCTACCGCCATCTCGACCTCGGCCTGCTCTGCACGATCGACGTGGAGAACGACCCCGTCGCCGTGCACGACGCGCTGATGGAACTCGACCCCCCGCGCATCGACTTCCTGCTGCCGCACGCCACCTGGGACGAGCCGCCCCCGAGGCCCGACGGCTCACCCACCGCCTATGCCGACTGGCTCCTCACGGTCTTCGACCGCTGGGACCGGCAGGGCCGGCGGGTTCCCGTACGGCTCTTCGACTCCGTCCTGTCCACGCTCTCCGGGGGGCCCAGCCTCACCGAGTCGCTCGGCCTCGCCCCCACCGATCTGGTCGTCGTCGAGACGGACGGCACCCTGGAGCAGGTCGACTCCCTGAAGAGCGCCTACGAGGGGGCCGCGGCGACCGGCTTCGATGTGTTCGCCCATTCCTTCGACGAGGTCGCCGCCCATCCCGGAGTCCGGGCCCGTCAGCTCGGCCTGGACGGTGTCAGCGAGACCTGCCGCGGATGCCCCGTCGTACGTTCGTGCGGCGGCGGCCTCTACACCCACCGCTACCGCACCGGCACGGACTTCGACAACACCTCGGTGTACTGCACCGATCTGGAGGCGCTGGTGCGCGGCATCGAGCTGCGCACCGCCTCCGCCTCCGTGTCTCCCGCAGTGACCGACGATGCGGCGCTCGGCACCGAACAGCACGAGCTGACATGGCTGCTGCTCGCCGGGCTCAACGACGAACTGGCCGGGCGGGGCGGTGAGGAGTGGGACCGCGCCTGGGAGCTCACGGGAGCCGTCGAAAAGTCCGACGGGTTCGACGACGTGCTGGCCCATCCGTACACGCCCAGCTGGCTGCACGACGCCCTGGACGCGCTCCAGGAGGAGCGGCCCGGTGCCACCGCGGCCCCGGCCGCCCGGCTGTCCGCCTCGGTCGCCGCCGCCGCCGTACGGAGCGGGTGCGACCTCGCCGTCCACGTCCCCTACCGGGACGGTGTGCTGCTGCTGCCGACGCTCGGCGAGCTGCGGTTCGGCGGGCGAGGCGAGCGCGGCACCGCGGAGGTGCGGCCCGTCGAGAAGGGCTTCCTGGTACGGGTCCGAGGCGTCGAGCGGCGGATCAGCCGGCCCGCCGAGCCGGCCTCCGAGTGGCTGCCGGTACGCAGGCTCGGCCGGGACGGGGCGCCGGATCTTGCGATCGAGGACCTCGATCCGTACCGGGACTGCTTCGGCGCAACGGTGCTTCCCCGGCTCGGCCTCGACGAGGCCGCCGACTGGACCGGCCGGCTGGCCGGTGCCTGGGGCCTGCTGCGCGAGCGGGTGCCGGAGCAGGCCTCGGCGGCCGAGGCCGCGCTGTCCACGCTGACCCCGCTGGCCGGCCGTGCCGGGCCCGCCGTCGGCCGGCACGGTCTCGGCGCGCTCGGACTGCCCCTGCACGGAGATGCCCGGGAGCTGGCGCTCGCACTGCTGCGCGGCCGGCGCAGGGCGCGGCTGCGCGCCCTGCTGGAGGTCACCGATCTCTATGCCGCGGACGGCTGGTGGGCCCATCCGGCGCCCTGGACGGAGCAGCTCATTCCGGTGTCGGAGCTGCTGGCGGGGGCCTACGAACGGGCAGGGCTCGCCGCATTCGACCACCACAGTGCCGAGCAGGCCATGCGGGCGCTGGAGACCCTCGAAGGTGCGGCGGAACTGACGGTCGGCGGCAAGCGCCTGCTGGCCCGGCTGGGGGAAGAGGCGGATCGTGACCGATGCCGTGGATGAACGGCGCAGACTCGCGCAGGGTCTGAGGGAGCTGGGTCTGTCGGCAGGGGACGTGGTACTCGTCCATGCCTCCCTCGGTGGCACCGGCCTCGATGCCGCCGTCCTGCGTGACGCGCTGCTGACGGCACTGGGCGGGAAAGGCACGCTGATCGTGCCCGCATTCACTCCGGAGAACTCGGACACCTCCACGGCCCATCTGCGGCAGGTGGCCGGTATGACACCCACACAGGCGGCGGCCTTCCGGGCCACGATGCCGGCCTTCGACCCGGCCACCACACCCTGCCCGGGTATGGGCCGGTTGGCCGAGTCCGTTCGGACCACTCCGGGCGCGGTGCGCAGTGCCCATCCACAGGTTTCCTTCGCCGCGCTGGGGTGGCGGGCAGGGGAACTGCTGGCGTCCCACCCGCTCGACTCCCATTTCGGTGAGGCGTCCCCACTGGCGGCCCTGTACCGGGCGGATGCCAGGGTTTTGATGATCAATGTGGGGTTCTCCGTCTGTACCGCCTTCCACCTGGCCGAATATCGAACCGGCGCGCCCCTGCGCAGTTATCGCTGTGTGGTGCGTGGTGTGCATGGTGCTGAATGGAAGGAATACAAGGACGTTTCGCTGGACGACAGCGATTTCGCGGCCATCGGAGAAACGTTCGATGCACATCTGGAACACAAGGGACAACTGGGAGGAAGGACTGCGAGATTGTTCTCGATCAGGGATGCCGTGGACCATGCCGTGACGTGGATGACCGAAAAACGGCCCTGATTGACTGACGGTGGTGGGATGGAGCACGGTCTGCTCCGGAATGATTAATTCGCTCGTACTTCATCAGGCGTGAGTGCGAGTGTTCACACAGGACCAGGACGGGGGTCGTGTGCACGCGTCATCGCAGCAGCGAGCGGCGGACCATCGGCCGTACTTCTTCTTGAGCTATGCGCACACACCGAGGTACGGAGCCGGGGGCCCCGACCCCGATATGTGGGTCGAGCGGTTATTCCGCGATTTGTGCGGCCACGTGATGGCCATGACCGATCTGCCGGCCGGAGCCCCGGCCGGCTTCATGGACCGGGAGATACGCTCGGGGGAGGGATGGTCGGAGCGGCTCGGCGAAGTACTCGCCACCTGCCGTGTCTTCGTCCCGCTCTTCTCGCCCCGCTACTTCGCCAGCGAGATGTGCGGCAAGGAGTGGTACGCGTTCGCCCAGCGGGCCATCTATCACCAGGCCAAGAGCAACCGGCCGGCCGACGCCATCGTGCCGGCGCTCTGGGTGCCGATGCCACCGGAACAACTCCCGGGCCCCGCCGAGCGGTTGCAGTTCAACCACCGCGCCTTCGGTGACCGCTACGTCACCGACGGGCTCTACGGACTCATCAAACTCCGCATATTCGCCGAGGAGTACGAACGCGCGGTCTACGAACTCGCCAAACGCATCGTCAGCGTGGCGGACACCGCCGGAGTCGGCCCCAGCAGGCCGCTGGACTACCGGCAGGCCCCCAGCGCCTTCGGCAAACCGAATCCGGCCGATTCCCGCAGCAGCGGCCCCCGCCCCATCAGGGTCACCGTCGCCGCACCCACCAGGCACGATCTGCCCGAGGGCCGCGACCCGGCCTACTACGGCGAGATGTCGCAGGACTGGAACCCGTACTACCCGGACTCCGCCAGGCCCCTCGCCTATGTCGCACAGGACCTGGTGCGCTCCCTCAACTACCAGGCCACCGTCTCCTCCTTCGACCATGAGGCAGCGCCGCTCGATGCCAAACAGCCCCCGGTGCAACCGGAGCTGTTGCTCATCGACCGCTGGGCCCTGGAGGACGACGAACGGCGCGAAAGGCTCGCCGCCTTCGACGCGGAACACCGCCCCTGGGTCAGCGTGATCGTCCCCTGGAACCGCGACGACCACCAGAGCCGCGCCGCCGACGCCGAGCTCACGGCAAAACTCGAGGCGACCCTGCCCACCCAGCTCAGCCAGGGCCGGGCCGCCTCCCGGGCAGCCGCCCGCGGCGTACCCAGCATGGAAGCCTTCGGCCAGATCCTCCCCCAGGTGGTGGAGGCGGCCGCCCAGCAGTACCTGAGACATGCGCAGGTCTATCCACCGGCCGGCGGCAGTCACACCGAACGCCCCCGGCTGCGAGGCCCGATGGCCGTCGAGTACGCCACCACCCACTTCATCCACGACATGCTCGAGCAGGCGCCCGATGCGGAGGACACGGATGACAGCCAGTCGTGACGGACGCATCGTCACCTTCTACTCCTACAAGGGAGGTACCGGCAGGACGATGGCCATGGCCAACACGGCCTGGATACTCGCCGCGAACGGCAAGCGCGTCCTCGCCGTCGACTGGGACCTGGAGGCTCCCGGCCTGCACCGCTTCTTCCACCCCTTCCTCGACCCGTCCACGCTCGGCGCCACCACCGGTGTCATCGACCTGATCACCGAGTACGCCTGGGCCGCCACCAGCCCCGTGCAGCGCCCCGACGACTGGCACCGCGACTACGCGCGCATCCAGCCGCACGCCGTCTCCCTCACACCCGAGAGCCTGGGCTGGGAGTTCCCCGAGGGCGGCACCCTCGACTTCGTCTCCGCAGGCAAGCAGAACCGCGAGTACTCGGCGACCGTCTCCACCTTCGACTGGGACAACTTCTACGACCGCCTCGGCGGCGGGCACTTCTTCGACGCCCTGCGCGACGACATGAAGGCCAACTACGACTACGTCCTCATCGACAGCCGCACCGGACTCAGCGACATCGCCGACATCTGCACCGTCCATCTGCCCGACGTCCTCGTCGACTGCTTCACCCTGAGCGACCAGTCGATCGACGGCGCGGCCTCGGTCGCCCGGCAGATCGACGAGCGCTACGGCGGCCGGGGTATCCGCATCCTGCCCGTCCCGATGCGCATCGACGAGGGCGAGAAGGAGAAGGCGGACGCCGGACGTGCCCTCGCCCGGCTGAAGTTCGACCGCTTCCCCACCGGGCTCGCGGGCGAAGAACTCACCTCCTACTGGGGCGCGGTGGAAATTCCGTACCGCCCCTACTACGCATACGAGGAGACCCTGGCCACCTTCGGCGACGAGGCCGGCCTCACCAACTCCCTGCTCTCCGCCTTCGAGCGCCTCACCGCCGTCATCACCGAAGGGGAGACCACCTCCATGCCCGCGGTCGGCGAGGAGGTCAGGCTCAGGATCAGGGACGCCTTCACCCGCCGCCGCCCCGCCCTGCCAGCCGACCTCTTCCTCAGCTATGTCGCCGAGAACCGGATGTGGGCCGACTGGATCGAGTCCGTACTCACCCGGGCCGGCTTCCGCGTCGTCCCGCGTGACGTCTCCGCCGAACCGCCCCAGGACGGCAGTGCCGCGCAGGCCGCCGAGACCGCCGCCCGCACCGTCGTGCTGCTCTCCAGCGCCTACCTCAAGTCCGCACGGGCCGTGGAGGTGTGGGAACGCGCCGCGTCCGAGGACCCCGGTGGTGGCCGGCGTCACCTCCTGCCGCTGCGCGTCGGCGACGTACGCCTCACCACCCCCTACATCGACCGCAATCCCGTCGACCTCTTCCGGCTCGACGAGGTGCATGCCTCCACCGCGCTGCTGCGCGCCCTCGACCGACCGGTGCAGCTCACCGACGGAGTCTCGCCGGGACCGCGCTTCCCCGGCACCGTCCCCAAAATCTGGAACGCGCCGCCCCGCAACCCCGGATTCACCGGCCGCTCCGTCGTCCTGGAGCGGATGCGCGACCAGCTCGGCGGCGGAATGGCGGTCGTCCTCCCGCAGCCGCAGACGCTGTACGGACTCGGCGGCGTCGGCAAGACGCAGGTGGCGCTGGAGTATGTGCACCGATTCATGGCCGACTACGACCTGGTGTGGTGGATCTCCTCCGAGCAGACCGACGACGTCGTCGCCGGCCTCGCCGAACTCGCCATCCGGCTCGGCGCACAGGGCGGCGAGGACATGGCCGCCGCATCGCAGGAGGCCGTCGATCTGCTGCGGCGCGGAGTGCCGACGTCGCGCTGGCTGCTGGTCTTCGACAACGCCGACGATCCCGAGCAGCTCAAGCGGTTCTTCCCGACCGGCGGACACATCCTGGTCACTTCCAGGAACCAGACCTGGTCCCAGTACGGCGACGCGCTGCCCGTGGACGTCTTTCTGCGCGAGGAATCCGTCGAGCACCTCCAGCGCCGCGCGCCCGGACTCACCACGGACGACGCCGACCAGGTCGCCAGCGCCGTCGGAGACCTGCCGCTCGCCGTCGAGCAGGCCGCGGCATGGATCGCGGAGACCGCGACACCCGTCGCCGCGTATCTGGAGCAGCTCGCCCAGCAGGCGCCGAGCGTCCTCGCGCTCAACCAGCCGGCCGGCTATCCCGAGCCGGTCGCCGCGACCTGGAACGTCTCGATCGAGCGGCTCAAGGAACGCTCACCCGCCGCAGTACGGCTCCTCCAGCTCTGTGCCTTCTTCGCGCCCGAGCCGATCTCCGCGAACCTGCTCTACAGCAAGGAGATGATCGAGGCCCTCAAGCCCTACGACTCGTCCCTCCAGGAGAAGCTGGTCCTCGGGCGGGTCATCCGCGAGATCGGCCGGTTCGCCCTCGCCAAGGTCGACCAGGTCTCCAACTCCATCCAGGTCCACCGGCTGGTGCAGGCCGTCATCCGGGCCCAGCTGACCGAAGAGGAGCAGATGGACGCGCGGCATGCCGTCCACCGGATCCTCGCCGGGGCTCGCCCCGACGACGACGAACCGATCGACAACCCCGAGACCTGGCCGCGGTTCAACACCATCTGGCCGCACCTCGGTCCCTCCGAGGCCCGCTTCTGCAAGGAGCCGGAGACCCGGCGCCTGCTCATCGACCGCGTGCGCTATCTGTGGAAGCGCGGCGACTGGCAGACCGCCGGGGTACTCGCCGAGGAACTGCGCGACGTCTGGCGCGACATGCTCGGCAACGACGATCTGCAGTATCTGTACCTCCGCTTCCACCTCTCCAACATCCTTCGCTCGCAAGGGCGTTATGTGGAGGCGAGGGAACTGGACGAAGTGACCCTGGAGCGGCAGCGGGAAGTGCTCGGCGCCTCCCACCCGCACACGTACATGACCACCAGCGGTCTCGCGATGGACCTCGGCACGCTCGGCCAGTACGGAAAGGCCATGGAACTGGCGACCGAGGCCCACGAGGGCTTCAGCCAGATCTTCCACGAGTCCCACCCGCGCACCCTGGCCGCCGCCAACAACCTCGCGCTGAACCTGCGCATGGTCGGTCAGTACGCGCGTGCCCGGGAGATCGACCAGGACGTCTTCGACCGGCGCACGGAGGTGCTCGGCCCCGAGCACCCCTACACCCTCTCCTCGGCCACCTCGCTCGCCCGTGACCTGCGTGAGGTCGGACGGTACGAGGACTCCGTGGCGCTGCTCTCGCGCACGTACGACAGCTACAAGGAGACCCTCGGCCGGGCCTTCCCCGGCACGCTGGCCGCGGCCAAGAGCCTCGCCGTTTCGCTGCGCAGGGCGGGCAGGCTGGAGGATGCGCGCCGGCTCACCACGGCCACGCGCAACCGCTACCGCGCCAAGTACACCTATGCCCACCCGGACTCACTGGCCTGTGACCTCAATCTGGCGGCGGACCTGTTCGCGGCCGGGGAGCCGGTCGCGGCCAGGGATCTGGCTCAGGAGGTCGTCGACCAGTACATGGAGGTGCCGGGCGAGAAGCACCCCTACACCCTCGCCGCGATCAACAACCTCGGTATCTACCACTGGGGCTGCGGGGCCCCCGAGCTCGCCGAGCAGCTGCTCCAGCCCACCATCAGGAGGATGACGGACGTCCTCGGCAGCGCCCATCCGCACACCCTCTTCTGCACGGTCAACCTGGCCAACGCCCGCGCGGACCTGGGTGAACTGGACGCGGCCCTGGACACCGAGCGGCGGGCGGTCATGAAGCTCCGTGAAGTCCTGGGCGCACACCACCCCGAAACGCTCGCGGTCGCCTCCAACATGTGCGTGACGCTGGGCGCGCTGGGCCGCAAGGACGAGGCGGCGGCACTCCGGGCGGAGACCGTGGAGGAGCTCGGCCGACTGCTCGGCGACGACCACAACATGACGCGGATCGCCAGGGATGAACGGCGGATCCACCGCGATCTGGAGCCGCTGGCCGTGTAGTCACCAAAATCCGTTCGCCGGCGGTGCGCCTCGGCCGCCGCCGGCGGCCGATCGCGCCCGGTTCTCCCCCGGACGAGTTCCGGGGGAGGACCTTTCGCGCCTTCTCCCCGCCGACGGTCGCGAGACCCTTCGGCCGGTCGCCGACGGCGAACCGGATTCAGTGATCCGGCTCGAGCAGCCAGGTGAGGATCCTGGGGAGGGCGTGCAGCGCGTCGAAGTGCGCGGCGGTCGGCTCCAGTACGGCTGTCGCGCCCGGGATGCGCTCCGCCAGCCAGCGCGAGTGGCCGACCGGAGAGAAGACGTCCTTCACGCCGTGCCACAACAGCACGGGTGGTTTGATCTCGGCCGGGTCGAAGCCCCACGGGCAGGAGAAGGCGAGAGCGTCGTCGATCCAGCCGTACGCCGAAGTGCGCAACGCCTCCTGGTAGTTGCGCAGCAACATCGCCCGCACACCGGCATCGGCGACGACCATGCGGTCGGAGTCCGTCAACTCCCTTCGCAGATCGTCGAGGAGTCTGACCGGATCCCGCCGGATCTCGTCGGAGCGCATGATGAACCGCGCGGTGAGCCCGTCGGGGTCCGCGCTGGCCGTCGAGTACTCCAGCACATTGGACGCGGCCATCCCCTCGAACCAGTCGAGACCGTCCGCGTCCCGTGGCGCCAGGGTGACGAGGGCCGCGGCCCTGGTCACCCGGTCGGGCAGCAGCGCCGCACAGGCCAGGGCGTGCGGGGCGCCGCCGGAGCGGCCCACCACCGCGAAGCGGTCGAGCCCCAGGGCGTCCGCGATCGCCCTCACGTCCTCCACCACATCGGCCACACTGCGCCCCTGCAGCCGGTCGGAACCGCCGTAGCCGGGGCGGTCGTACGCGATCAGCTGCATTCCGCGCTGGTACAGCACCATGCCGCGCGGCGCCGGGCCCAGTCTGCTGCCCGGGGTGCCGTGCATGAGGAAGACAGGCCTGCCCCGCGGATCCCCGAGCCGCTCCACCATCAGATGCCGCCCGTCCGACGCGCGCACGCGACGTCGCAACCCCCCGCCTCCTTCACATACGGTCCATGACTTGGGATATCCCGATATCCGTGTATCCGTCCCCATGTGCTGTGTGCAGCAATACTGTCCTGGCATTCCCCGCCATCCAGATGATTACCCATCAGCGAGCCGGAAGCGGAGCGTCCGGAGGCAATGAATTCCGGACAGGACTAGTCCTCACCCGCCGCTCACGGCTCGATTGCAACGGGTGTTCGCAAACGGAACCGGCGGTGGTGGCCGGAGGTTGTGAACGAACCGGGGGCGCGTTCTGCCGTTCGTGTGCGCGTCCTGAAGTCGACCTTGTGTGTTACCCGCGAGTCTCGGAATAGTGGGCGCCTCATCCTCCGTGTGCGGGTCACCCCACTTGCCCGTGCGCGGCCCCCACAGGAGGTCAACGTTGAAGCACCGACGCATATCCAAGAAGCGCGCGACGATGGCAGGTGGAGCCGTCGTCGCGCTCGTGGCTGCCGGAGTCACCTTCCAGACTGCGAACGCCAGTGAGGAAACCCCTCAGTTCACGGTGAAGACCCTGTCGGCGACGGCGGCCGGAAACCTCGCATCGACGCTCGGCAAGGATCTGGGCGGTGATGCCGCGGGCGCGTACTACGACGCCAAGGCCAAGGCCCTCGTGATGAATGTGGTGGACGAGGAAGCCGCACAGTCCGTTCGCGAGGCGGGCGGCAAGGCCAGAGTCGTGCAGAACACCCTGTCCGAGCTGAAGTCCGCCCGGCAGGCCCTCACCGACCGCGCGACCATCCCGGGCACGTCGTGGGCCACCGACCCGGTGACCAACAAGGTCGTCGTCACCGCCGACCGCACGGTCAAGGGCGCTGACTGGGCCAAGCTCCAGACGGTCGTGAAGGGGCTCGGCGAGAAGGCGGAACTGAAGAAGTCGGCGGGGGAGTTCAAGAAGTACATCGCCGGTGGTGACGCCATCCACAGCGGCGGTGGCCGCTGTTCGCTCGGCTTCAACGTCGTCAAGGACGGCCAGCCGCACTTCATCACGGCCGGCCACTGCGGTGAGACCGGCAGCGAGTGGTCCGAGTCCGCGGGAGGCGAGGCGATCGGCTCGATGGTCGATTCCCAGTTCCCCGAGAACGACTTCGCCCTCGTCAAGTACAACGGCGACACCGAGCACCCGAGCGCCGTGAACCTCTACAACGGCAGCACCCAGGAGATCGCCCAGGCGGCCGAGGCGACGGTCGGCATGAAGGTGACCCGCAGCGGGTCCACCACCCAGGTGCACGACGGTGAGGTCACCGGTCTCGACGCCACCGTGAACTACGGCGACGGCCAGGTCGTCAACGGTCTCATCCAGACGAACGTCTGTGCCGAGCCCGGTGACAGCGGCGGTTCGCTCTTCTCCGGCGACTCCGCGATCGGTCTGACCTCGGGCGGAAGCGGCGACTGCTCCGCCGGTGGCGAGACGTTCTTCCAGCCGGTCACAGAGGCGCTCCAGGTCCTCGGCGCCGAGATCGGCTGACGCGCTCCTGCGCCTTCCGGGCCCGGTTCGTCCCTCAGGGGCGAACCGGGCCCTGTGCGTCCGCCCGGCGCAGTGCCTGGCGCACCGACCAGAGGACCGACACCAGCGGCACGGCCACGATCGCACCGATCACCCCCGCCGCGATGGCTCCGCCGATGACCGTGAGCGCCACGACCACCGGGTGCAGCCGGACGGCCCAGCTCATCACGATCGGGTGCAGCACATGCCCCTCGATCTGTCCGATGATCACGATCAGTGCGACGACGACGGCCGCGACGACCGGGCCCTTGACGGCCAGGGCCACCACCGCGGCAACCGCAAGGGCGATGGGCGAGCCGATCAGCGGGATGAAGGCGGCGAAGAACTCGAGCAGGGCGAGGGGAACGGCGAGCGGCACACCCAGGGCCCAGAGCGCCAGGCCGACGAGTACCGCGTTGGTCGCCGCCACGAGCACGATGCCGTGTGTGTATCCGGTGAAGGTCCGCCAGGCCGCGTGGCCCGCCACCGACACCCGGCCCCGGGCCGGCCCCGGGAGCTGGTTGCAGAACCAGCTCCACTGCCGGTCGCCGGAGTGCAGGAAGAACACCGAGCAGAACAGCGCCAGCGCCAGTGTCGTCAGGACCTCCACCAGTCGCCCGGCGCCGCTGAGGGCCTTGCTGATGAGTGTCGACCGGTGCTCGGACAGGAACCGTCCGATCCGTGACTGGACGTCGGTGAGCGCATTCGGGTCGACCCGGAACGGCGGTTGCTCCAGCCAGCGTTCGATCCTGTTGATGCCGGTTGCGAACTCCCGCTGCAGCATGTCCCATTCCCTGGCGACCGTCTCTCCGACGAGGGCGAGAACGCCGAGGACGACAACGATGCTGCCGATCAGTGCGAGGGTGACGGCGAGGGGTCGTGGCAGTCGGCGGGCCAGCAGATCGGTCACCGGTCGCAGCATCGCCGTACCGACGAGACCGAGGAAGACGGCCACTCCGAGCTCGTGGAAGCGCCCGAGGGCCGAGAAGACCGCATACACGAGGGTCCCGACGACCAGGAGCCGCCAGGAGTAGGCGGCAGCCGTGCGCAGGGCGGGGGAGACCGGCGGTTCGCCGCCCGGTGCGGGGCGTGCGGGCCCGCGTCGCGCGGTGCGCAGCGGTCGGTGCCGGCCGCTTCCGCGCCATCGTGCGGATCGCGGCATCTGCCCGTCACCACCTCCCGGTACGCCCCGACTCGTACCACCCGGTGCGAGGTGTCCAACGCGTACGGCGCGACATTCCCCCGATGGCACCCGCGTCATGAGCAGTCGGACGGTGGGCGTACGGCATGAGCGGCGGGCGCGGCAGGCCGGGGCGCTGTCGGCCGCCCGTGGGCATGAGGCCGTCGGCCCTGCCTAGCGGCCGCGAGCTGTCCCGAAGGCCGTTTGCGCAGGTGGGGCGGGGTGGAGTGGAGGGAGGGGGGCAAGCGTGCCGCCGCTATCGTACGAATGTTCGAAACTTGGTCTATGGTGATGGCGAGGGGGAGGTGAGAGCGGATTGAGCCAGGAGGTGCGGATGCCCGGTTTCACGCATCTGCACACCGTGTCCGGGTTCTCCGTGCGCTACGGAGCCTCGCATCCGGAGCGGCTGGCCGAACGCGCCGCCGCGCGGGGTATGGAGGCGCTGGCCCTGACCGACCGGGACACCCTCGCGGGCGCGGTCCGCTTCGCCAAGGCCTGTGCCAGGGAGGGGGTGCGCCCGCTGTTCGGGGCCGAGCTCGCCGTGAGGGAGGGAAGGGGCGAGCGGGACCGCGAGGAGTCCGGCCATGGCGGCCGCCGGCGTACACCGGTGCGCGGCGGAGCCTTCATCGACGAGTCGGCCCCACGGGTCACCTTCCTCGCCCGCGACGGCGCGGCCGGCTGGGCCGAGCTCTGCCGGCTGGTCACCGCCGCCCATGCCGGGGCGTCCGGGGGCGCCTCCCGCGGCAACGGCCGGCCGGTCGTCGAGTGGGACGCCCTGGGCGGCCCGGGTGGACTCACCGTGCTGATCGGTCCCGACTCCGGCGTCGGCAGGGCACTGGCCGCGGGCCGCCCCGACCGGGCCGCCCGGCTGCTCGCTCCCTGGCGGGAGCGGTACGGCGACGCCCTGCGTCTCGAGATCGTGCACCACGGGGTCGGGGGCACCGGGCCGGGCTCACTGCGGCTCGCCGCCCGTACCGCCGGTTTCGCCGCCGAACAGGGCGTACGGGCCGTGCTGAGCAATGCCGTGCGATACGCCGACCCCGGCCAGGGTCCGGTCGCGGACGTCCTGGACGCGGCCCGCAGGCTCGTCCCCGTCGACCCGGCCGGAGGCCTGGACGGCGGGGAACGCTGGCTCAAGGGCGCGGACGCGATGCACCACGCCGCCGAGCGGATCGCCGAGGCGGCCGGGTGGCGGCGGGATGCCGCACACCGGCTGCTCGCCGTCACCGAGGAGACCGCCGCCGAGTGCCTCGTCGACCCCGAGGGCGACCTGGGCATGGGATACACCTACTACCCCGAGCCGCATCTCGTCGGCGCCGGCCGGCGCACCGCACAGCGTGTCCTCGCCTCACGCGCCGCGGCCGGGATGGTGCTGCACGGCTACGACCGGCTGCCGCCGGGGCAGGCCAGGGCCTACTGGGAGCGGATGCACTCCGAACTGGACATCATCGCCTTCCACGGCAATGCCACCTATTTTCTGACGGTTGCTCAAGTCGTCGACGACGTCAAGCGGATGGGCATCCGGGTCGCCGCACGCGGCTCCGGAGCCGGATCCCTGGTGAACCATCTGCTCGGCATCGCGCACGCCGACCCGGTCGAGCAGCATCTGCTGATGGAGCGCTTCCTGTCCAAGCGCCGGTTCGCGCTGCCCGACATCGACATCGACGTCGAGTCCGCGCGCCGGCTGGAGGTCTACCGCGCGATCATCGACCGCTTCGGCGAGGAGCGGGTCGCGGCCGTCGCCATGCCCGAGACATACCGGGTGCGGCACGCGATCCGGGACGTGGGCGCCGCGCTGAGCATGGACCCGGCCGAGATCGACCGGCTCGCCAAGGCGTTCCCGCACATCCGCGCCCGCGACGCCCGCGCCGCGATGGATGAGCTGCCCGAACTGCGCGACGTGGCCCGGCGGAAGGGCGCGTACGGCAGGCTCTGGGAGTTGGTGGAGGAGCTGGACGCGCTGCCGCGCGGTGTCGCCATGCACCCGTGCGGGGTGCTCATCTCGGACTCCTCGCTGCTGCGGCGGACACCCGTGATGCCGACCAGTGGCGAGATCCCCCTCAGCTCTCCGGGCACGGGAGGTTCCCCTTTCCCGATGTCCCAGTTCGACAAGGACGACGTCGAGGACCTCGGTCTGCTCAAGCTCGATGTGCTGGGCGTACGGATGCAGTCCGCGATGGCGCACGCCGTCGCGGAGGTCGAGCGGGCGACGGGCCGTCGGATCGACCTGGACGACCCGGAGCAGGTGCCACCGGGCGACCCGGCGACGTATCGGCTCATCCGCTCGGCCGAGACGCTGGGCTGTTTCCAGATCGAGTCGCCGGGCCAGCGCGATCTCATCGGCAGGCTGCAGCCCGCGAACTTCCACGATCTGGTCGTCGACATCTCGCTCTTCCGGCCGGGGCCGGTCGCCGCCGACATGGTGCGGCCGTTCATCGAGGCCCGGCACGGGCGGGCGCCGGTCCGTTTCCCGCATCCGGATCTGGCCGGACCCCTGGGGGAGACATACGGGGTCGTCGTGTTCCACGAGCAGATCATCGAGATGGTCAGCATCATGACGGGGTGCGGCAGGGACGAGGCGGACCGGGTGCGGCGCGGGCTCTCCGACCTGGAGTCGCAGGTACGGATCAGGCAGTGGTTCGCGCAGCAGGCGGAGCGGAAGGGATACGCGGCCGAAGTGATCGCGCGGGCCTGGGAGATCATCGAGGCGTTCGGGTCGTACGGCTTCTGCAAGGCGCACGCGGTGGCCTTCGCCGTACCGACGTACCAGTCGGCGTGGCTGAAGGCGCACCATCCGGCAGCCTTCTACGCCGGGCTGCTGACGCACGATCCCGGGATGTATCCGAAGCGTCTGCTGCTGGCGGATGCGCGGCGACGGGGGGTGCCGGTGCTGCCGCTGGACGTGAACCGGTCGGCGGTCGCCCATCGCATCGAACTGGTGTCCGATGTCGGCTCGGATGCCGGCCCGGACACAGGCAAGGGAAACGGCAACGGCAGCGGCTCGGGGGCGGTCTGGGGCCTGCGGCTGGCGTTCGCCGATGTGCACGGCATCAGCGAGGCCGAGGCGGCGCGGATCGAGGAAGGCCGGCCGTACGCGTCCCTGCTGGACTTCTGGGAGCGGGCGAGGCCGGGGCGCCCGGTGGCGGAACGGCTCGCACAGGTGGGTGCGCTCGACGCGTTCGGCGCCAACCGGCGGGATCTGCTGTTGCACCTCACCGAACTCCACCGTACGCAGCGGGGGTTGGCACCGCACGGCGGCGGTCGTGGTGGCCGCGGCGGTCAGCTTCCGCTGGGCGGTGGCCGCGGAACCGCATCCGTCGGTCTGCCCGACCTCAGCGATGCCGAGCGGCTCAGTGCCGAGCTGGGTGTCCTCGGCATGGACGCGTCCCGCCATCTGATGGTGGACCACCACGCCTTCCTCGACGAGCTCGGGGTCATCCCCGCGCGGCGGCTGCGCGACGCCGAACACGGTGCGACCGTGCTGGTGGCGGGCGCCAAGGCGGCCACCCAGACCCCGCCGGTCCGCTCCGGCCGCCGGGTCATCTTCACCACCCTGGACGACGGTACGGGCCTGGTCGACCTGGCCTTCTTCGACGACAGCCACGAGAGGTGCGCACACACCGTCTTCCATTCCTGGCTGCTCCTGGTGCGGGGCGTGGTCCAGCGCCGCGGCCCGCGCAGCCTGAGCGTGGTGGGCTCGGCGGCCTGGAACCTCGCGGACCTGATCGAGGTGCGCCGGGAAGGGGGCCTGGACGCCGTGGCCCAGCGGCTCGCGGGCAACGGGTCCGGGGAGTCCGACGGGTCCGAGGGGGCCGAGGGGGCCGACGAGACGGACACGGCGGACGCGGCGCCCGCCGCCTCCGCAGCAGGCCGCAGCATCCGTATGTCCACCGGCTACGAGATGAACGCCTGGGCCGACCTCCGGCCGGCTGGTGAAGGCGCCGCGCCGGCAAGGAAGTTGTGGCACCGGAGTCCGGGGAGCGCGGGATGACGGAAGCGGTGTCGGTGCTCTGTCTGCGGTTCCGCGCAGTCGGCGGGGGTCCGCCGGACGGGGCCGCCTATGCGGGGCTGCTCGCGCTGCTCGGTGCGTTCACGCCGGTCGTCGAAGCGGCGCCGCCGGACGGGGCGCTCGCCGATGTGCGGGGTGCGCTGCGGTACTTCGGGCGGGACGCCGCCGGGCTGGCCGCGGTGATACGGGTACGGGCGCTCGCTCTGTACGGGGCCGACTGCGTCATCGGGGCCGGTCCGAATCCGCTGCTGGCCAGGATGGCGGCGCGTGAGGCCGGGCCGGGCAGCACCCTGGTCGTGGGTGACGCGGCGGAGTTCCTCGCCGGACGTCCGGTCGCGGCGCTGCACGGAGTCGGCCCCGCGACCGCGCGTACCCTGTGCGGATACGGGCTCGACACCGTCGACCGGGTCGCCGCCGCGCCCCTGGCCGTGCTCCAGCGGATCCTCGGCGCGCGGGCCGGGCGCGAGGTGTACGAGAAGGCCCATGGCACCGACCGCACCCGGGTCGTCCCGAACGCCGCCGCCCGCTCCGTCGCGGCCGAGCGCACCTTCCCCCGTGACGAACTGGACCACGCCCGGCACCGCCGCGCCCTCCTCTCGATCAGCGAGGAACTCGGCGCACGGATGCGTGCCGAGGGCCAGGTCTGCCGCTCCCTCGGCCTCACCGTGCGCTATGCCGACCGCACGACGACCACCAGGTCCCGTGCCCTCTCCGAACCGACCGCCCATTCCGCGTCCCTCACCGGCACCGCATACAGGCTCCTCGACGGCCTCGGCCTGCAGCGCGCCCGTGTCCGTGCCCTCGCCCTGCGTGCCGAGGGGCTGATCCCGGCCGACCGCGCCGCGCACCAGCTCACCTTCGACCCGGCCGATGAGAAGGCCCGCAGGATCGAGGCGGTGGCGGACCGCGCACGCGCCAGATTCGGCCCGAGGGCGGTCATTCCGGGCTCGCTCGCCGCGTAGGGGACCTTTCCTTGCAGATGGCGGATTTTGACCAGCCATCAGTTTTTACCGACGCGTAACTTCCCACTCCTGGTTACTCGTGCGTACGTTGGCATGAGCACGACTCTCACTTGTGGTCCGGGCCGCAGGGAATCCCCACATCCCCAGTCATCGCTACTCCCTTGAGCCGCAAGGAGAACGCTCGATGCTGTCCTGGAAACGTGCCCTCAGACCCCTCGCAGCCCTGCTGCTGGCCGCCGCCATCGGCCTCACTCCCGCAGCCACCGCCAGCGCCACGGCCGCCGCCCCCACCAGCGGCTGGAACAACTACTCGTGCAAGCCCTCCACCGCACACCCGCGCCCCGTCGTCCTCGTCCACGGCACCTTCGGCAACTCCGTGGACAACTGGCTGGCCCTCGCGCCCTACCTCGTCCACCGTGGCTACTGCGTCTTCTCGCTCGACTACGGCCAACTGCCGGGCGTTCCCTTCTTCCACGGCCTCGGCCCCATCGACAAGTCGGCGGAACAGCTCGACGCGTACGTCGACAAGGTCCTGGCTGCCACCGGTGCCGACGAGGTCGACCTCGTCGGGCATTCGCAGGGCGGAATGATGCCGCGGCACTACCTGAAGTTCCTCGGAGGCGCGGACAAGGTGAACGCCCTCGTCGGTCTCGCACCCGACAACCACGGGACCACCCTGAACGGGCTCACCGGTCTGCTCAAGTACTTCCCGGGCGCCGCGGATCTGATGAAGTCCACCACTCCCGGCCTCGCCGACCAGATCGCCGGGTCCGCGTTCCTCACCAAGCTCAACGCGGGCGGAGACACGGTTCCGGGTGTGCGCTACACGGTCATCGCCACCAAGTACGACGAGGTGGTCACGCCGTACCGGTCGGCCTTCCTGACCGGGTCCGACGTCAAGAACGTGACGCTCCAGGACCTCTGTGCCATCGACCTCTCGGAGCATGTGGCGATCGGTCTGTGGGACCGGATCGCCTACCACGAGGTGACCAACGCGCTGGACCCGGCGCGTGCCACCAGGACGAACTGCTCGTCGGTCTTCGAGTAGGCGTCGGTCGGGGGTGCCGCCCACAGGCGGCACCCCCGACGGCTCAGCGGGCGGCCTTGCGGCGGACCGTGCCGAACACCACCGCGGCACCGAGCGCCAGCACCGCGGCGCCGCCGACGGCCAGATACGGGGTCGAGCCACTGCCGCCGGTCTCGGCGAGGTTCTCCTTCGCGCTGTTGACCTGCGGGGAGTTACCGGCCGGGGGCTCCGTCCTCGAGGTGCCTTCCGGCCGAGGGGTGCCTCCCGTCTCCGAACCCGCCGGAGCCGCGGGCTCCTTGGTGTGGTCGTCCGGACCGTCGCCGCCATGCCCACCGTGGTCCACCGTGGACTGGTCCGAACCGTCCTCGATCTGCTCGTCGGTCGGTGCGGACGCCGTCGGGGCAGGCGCGCCACCGTCCGGCGCGGAACCGCCGGAGTCCTTGCCGAGCACCACGTCCGAGCAGGTGTAGAACGCCTCGGGGGAGTCGGAGCGCTGCCAGATCGAGTAGATCAGATGCCGCCCCGACTTGCCGGGGACGGTGCCGTCGAACACGTACTCACCGTTGACCAGCTTCGGGTCGGCGACCTTCGCGAACGGCTTCGCCTCCAGATCCGACCACTTCAGAGGCCTCGACGGGTCGTATCCGTCCTTGGTGATGTACAGCTCGAAGGAGCCCTTGTGCGGGGCGGTCCCCTTGTAGTGGAAGGTGTGACGGCCCGGGGAGAGCTTCGACGCCGGCCAGTCGGCGCGCGGCAGATCCAGCCCCTTGTACTTGTCCCGGCCCGCGCTGCACAGCTTCCCGTCAGGGATCAACCGCTGGTGATTGCCCGCGGCGTTGGCGATGTTGACCTCGTTCCAGTCGTAGAACGCCTGCGGACCGCCGGCGGCGACAGCAGCCTTGCACGCAGCCGACTTCGGGCTCTCCGGCCCTTCGGCGTAACAGGCGGAGACCCGGCTCACGGGATCCGTCATCGACCCGTGCGCGACGGCCGGCGAAGCAGCCAGCCCGGCCAGCGCGAGCGGCGCGATCCCGAGCACGGCGACGGCGGCGGTCCGGCGGCGAGTGTCAGCGGTCATGGTGAGGTTCTCCTTCGAGCAGCAGCATCCGTGGGGGAGGGAAAGCCGGATCGCGGGGCTCGCCCGGCGGCACAGCCCCCCGAACCACTGCACCGACGCCACGAGCCCCGCCCCGACGAGCAGCAAACTAGCCCCCGAAATCGGCGGAATCGCCTGCTGGGAGCAGGTGGAGGCGATCCTTATGGTCGCTTTAAGGAGGGGGTAAGAGGGGGCTCAGGAACGATGCGGAGCGTGCGCGGCTGACCACGGGGTTCGGGGCGTCATCGTCCGTGGCCGTCCACGGGGAGCCACCTTGTGTCGCCTCCGTTGGCTCCCAGTTTGGCTCCCGGTTTGGCTCCCTGTTTGGCTCCCTGTTTGGCTCCCCACTGGTCCCTGGTTCCTTCAGTGGCGCGCAGACGCTGGCGAACTGATATCGCGACAGGACCCGGGAGGCGCCCCGCTGGTCGGCGTGGGGCGTGGCCTGGCTACCCGCGCATTCCTCCTGGCGTCCCGGTACGCGGCCACTGAGGGCGGGAGGAGGCGGTGAGCCAGGTCGATCCGGAGAATCCCGCATCCGCTGCAGTCGCGCGGCGCGCAGGGTTCACACCCGGCAGGCAGCCGCACAGCAACGACGCCGCACGGTTCAACTGGTATACCCGGGACCTGCGCGACGCACCCCCGTGACGACCAACGTGGCTCCAGCCGGACCGGTCAGGGGCCCTGATGTTCCGTGCTCCATCAGCGGATTATCACCGTCGTTCCCGTGTCCTCGGTCAACCGGACTGCTGGGAGGGCCGCGTAGGTTCGCGGTCGGTGAAGCAGCCGCAGGACTCGGTTTCGGCGACGAGAGCCTGGCCGTATCCCCAGGCGACGGCGAGGCCGTAGGGGGTGAGCGGCTCGGTGGGGGCACCGATGGCGCCGGGCGGGGCTCCATCCGGACGATGTGGATCCGGCCAGTGCCGGGTTGATCGACTGGCGGCGGGATGGCCCGGAAGTGTGGACCAACCCGCCGCCCCTGTGCGTTCTCCAACCTGTGCTGAACGGTGTGATTGCCAGGGCCCCCGCCCGTTCGGGTGGGGGCTTTGTGCTGTCCGGATGCGTCAGGGCCCGTCCGGAGCGACGCTGGGATCATGGCCGGACAACCTGTGATCGTTCATCCGGTGTCGCCAGAGGGCGGCCGCCGGGTGACGATCCGCGGTGAGTCGGTCGGCCTTGCGTTCCACCTGCTCGACGTGATCGAGTTCCTGCGCCGCGCGGGCCTGCCGGAGGCAGACACGACCATCGATGATCCGGAGCTGATCGACTGGCAGGGCGGCGGTCCAGAGGTGTGGCCTGAGCCGCCGGGCCGGTCTGTGCGGCGATGATGCCCCGCTCCGACCACAGCGCGCCGCAGCCCTTACAGCGGCGGGCGACCGGCTGTGATGAGAACCTTTGAGAACGGTTCTGATCGGAGTTCCGTGAGTGAATCCCTTGGGCGGCGTCAGGTCCCGACCCCTTTTCTGCGCCATCGGTACGCCTGGTAGACAGTGGCCGTGACGTACTACGCCGACCTGACGCCATACACGTATGACAAGGACAACTGGGCGAGAGACGCGACAGGTCTCTGGCGTGGCGTCCCCTTGACCAACGTGGGCTGGCTCGACCGAGGCAAGCCTTACGAGAAGGGCACTGCTCCCTCCGGGCTGGCTGAAGCGCTGAAGCGAATGAGCCGCACGCACCGAGCCCAGCAGACTCGCGGCTACCACTCGTGTCCGTTTTGCACTTCGCAAGTACTCGGCGAGCGCGCCGGCCACCCGCAGGGCAGTGCAGAGATATGGCTGATGGGTGATGGTGTCGCCTACGCCGCCCCTGAACTGGTCGCTCACTACGTCGAGACACACGACTACTCGCCGCCAACCGCCTTCACCACGGCAGTTCTCGCCACAGCCTGAACTCGGCTGTTTCACGGCTGGGCGCGGATCCGGGTCCGAAGGGGCGTGCAGGAGGCCCGGCCGTAGACGGTTCTCACGCGGGCATGGTGTCCCGACCGACGCAGCCACCTCGGCCTCGTCGACGACCATCAATCGATCACTCGGGGAAGGCGCGCCCTTCGCGCCCTGCCCGAGGCCGATCCGCACGTCTTGAGCATTGCTCGCGATGAGCAAAGGAAGACACGGGTCGGTACGGCCTGCTACTCGCCAGGGGGAACGCGCACGAAGCCCTCCGGCCACGTGTCCTCGTCCACTTCGTAAGGGACGATCACAAAGCACTCCGGCTCGTCCCTGAACCCGGGAAGCAGCCGAGCGCGACGCCTGCTCGCCTCGGCCTTGTCCACGCTGGAGTAGATGCCCAAGAGCTTGACGTCGTCGCCGTCCTGCTCATCGATATGGACGCCTCCGTCGTCAGTGTGCACGGTGGTGCCGTTGTCACCAGCTTCGTTCTGGTGGCCGATGTGCCACAGGGGGTAGACGATCACGACGTCATGCTACTGATGGGTGGCGCAGGCGGCTCTCCGCACGTCGGACACAGCGGTCAGTAGTCGCTCCATGCAGTCGTCGACGATGTGCGGATTCCCGAAGTGCGTGCTGAACCCCGCTCCGTTTCCGACGCGTTGGCGAGCAACACCCATGATGTGGCCGTCGGGCTGCGGTACCGGGGGGATTGCCGCAGGCAGCCCCTGGCGCCGATGCCGAGGTGGATGGCCGTTGGACTGCGGAGAAGGAACGCTGGTGAACGCCGGACGTGCCGGATCCATGGATGCGCCGGAGTCCGCAGGTGAACGGCCGGGGCTGGGCGATGCCGGCACCGCGCCGCGGTGATGCAGGCCGGGCGCGGTGTCCGGGACACCGGATGTGGTCATCGGGTGAGTTCGTGGGACAGGGCTGCGTAGATGTACTCGCTGCCCCAGCCGGTTCCGTCGAAGTCGTTCTCGAGGAGGTGCGCTTCGCGGCGCATCCCCAGGCGCTCGCACAGTCGGGCGGAGGAGACGTTGCGCGTGTCGAGGCGGGCGAAGAGGCGGTGCGCACCGAGTGGGCCGAAGGCTGTCACCGCTGCCGCCCTGGCTGCCTCGGTGGCATAGCCCCGGCCGCCGTGTGCGGGGTGGAAGACCCAGCCGATCTCCACTTGGCGGGCCCGGGCATCGGTGAGTTTGAGGACGGTCTCGCCGATGACGTGCGGGGCGTTCCTGCGGCAGACGGCCAGGGTCAGGGTGTCACCCTCGTGCGCCCAGCTGGTGGCCGTCGAGATCCTGGCGATGGCGTCCGCACAGTCCTGGCGAGTGCGCGGTGGGCGGTACAGATAGCGCGCGACGTCGGAGAGGCCCTGGTAGGCGTGCATCGCGTCGATGTCGTCGGGGGTGAAGAGCCTCAGATGGAGGCGGTCGGTGTCGAAGGGCCGGAAGGCGTCCATGGCTCACTCCGGCCAGGTGGGGGAGCGGCCGAGGAGGGTGAGGATCTCGTCCAGGGGTGTCCCGTGCGGGTGCGGGATCCGGGGGGCGAAGGCGGCGCCGGGAGCGGTGCGGACGGAGCCGTCGGGGACCGCCCGGGCCACGGCGAGAGCGGCGTCGAGCAGTTGGGGGCCGAAGTCCACCGTGGTGCCCAGGCTTCGTGCCACGTCCCAGGAGTGGACGACGTAGTCGACCAGGTGGAAGCTGACGGCGCGGGCTGCGGGGAAGGCCCGCTCGGTGTCGATTTCCGGCAGGCAGAAGGGCCGGTCGAGGGCGCCGGCCTCGGCGAAGGCCGCCAGGACATGTTCGGCTGAACGCCGGTAGGCGTCGACGGGGTGCTGTTCGCCGGTCCGCGGCCGCCATGGCTCAGGGCCGTTCTCTCCTCGTGCCGCTGCCGCGAAACCGTGGTGCTGGGCGGTCATGTGGGCCAGCAGGTCGCGCAGCGTCCATGCGGCGCACGGGGTCGCATGGTCCAGATCCGTCGCGGTCACCCGCGACACCACATCGAGGCTGGTGCGCACGGCGTCGGCATCGAGTGCGAGGAGCTCGGCGCCCGTCGGCGGCGACAAAGGACCGCGCCACGCGGACCGTTGGGACCGGATCTCGTTATTCATATGCATGCACCTATGATCGCGCGGTGCCTATTATCCGTCAACGAGTATCGTTCGGCCATGACCATCGACTACCGGAGCCGCGACCTCGCCGCCATGCTCCAGCCACTGCTCCGCTCCCTGGTCGATGCGGAACTGCCGGTCCTGGCCGAGCACGGGCTCTCCATGTGGGGCTACGCCGTGCTCGGCGCCCTCGGTGACGGCCCGGTGCGCACACAATCGGCGCTGTGCGAGGCCATCGGTGCGGACAGGACGCGCATCATCACCACCCTCGACAAGCTCCAGGCGGACGGGCTCATCTCCCGGCTGCCGGACCCGGCCGATCGTCGCGTCCGCCTTCTGTCGGTCACCGAGGACGGGCGCAGGGTCCACGACTCGGTGCGCGCCGCCATCCGCGTGTGCGAGGACCGCGTCCTCGCCGCACTCCCGCCGGCCGACCGCCGTGGCTTTCTGCGTGCGCTGAACGCGTTGGCCGACTCGACGGACGCCCGACGCCGTGGATGAGGCCCGGAGGACTGGGCTGCTCAGCCGAAACGGCCATCGCCGACCATGACTTCATCGATGGCACGGCGTTGCGTGACCCCCGGTCGGCGGGCACGCGAGGGGCGCAGTCATCTCACAGGACGGACACCGGCACCCACGCGGTGACCGTGGGGCACGGTCGGCGGAGCGGGCCGCAGCGCGGGAGGCCGCCCGGCCGGTTGTCAGCAGGCGCAACCCCGGCGCCGTGCGACAGGCCACCCGTGCTCAGCGCCGCGGCTGATGCGCTCGTGCCTGCCCGGCGCCCTCAGCGGATCCGCCGATAACGCCGCTCCGGCCGGCCCGTCCCCCCGTAGCGCAGTGACACCTCCACCCGTCCCGTCTCCGCGAAGTACTCCAGGTAGCGGCGGGCGCTGACCCGGGACAGGGAGCCGGCCTCGGCGCACTCCGTGGCCGAGAGGCCCTCCGGACGGGCGCGCAGGATGCGGTCGACCAGGTCGGCCGTGTGGGGTGCCAGGCCCTTGGGCAGTCCTCGGGAGCCGGGTGGCCGGGGGCCGAAGATCTGGTCGACGTCCTCCTGGCGGGCCTCGTCCAGAGCGTCGAGCCGGGTGCGCAGGGACGCGACGTGGCGCAGCTGTTCCTGGAGCGCCGTCCGGCTGAACGGCTTGATGAGGTAGTGCAGGGCGCCCGCCCGTAGCGCCGACCGGACCGTTCCGGCGTCCCGGGCCGCCGTGATGAAGAGGACGTCGGCCGGCTCCCGGCCCTCCCGGTCGTGTTCCTCGGCCGCGCGCAGTTCGCGCAGCACGGCGAGTCCGTCCATGTCGGGCAGGTAGATGTCGAGCAGCACCAGATCGGGTCGCAGACGGTCCGCGGCGCGCAGAGCTTCGGCGCCACTGTGCGCCACGCCGGCCACCGCAAAACCGTCCGTGGCGGACACATAGCGGCAGTGCAGCTTCGCGACCATGAAGTCGTCGTCCACCACCAGCACGTTCACCGGGAGTCACCTCGCGAGGGCCATTCGCTCAGGCCTGGGTCGCCGCTCTTCCGCCGGAGGTCCGGGGGGCGTCCCCCGGGAAGGCACAGCATCACGACGACACGCTAGGCGGCGACCACAAGGACCACAACGTCCGTTGATTCCGGAAGAGAGACAGTTTCCTGACGCGCGGGCAACATGTGGGCCACTTCACACCCCCCTGTTCAGCCCGAAAGGCGGCTCACGTGCGATCGCGCACTCCCCTCGCCCTGCTCGGGGCGGCGCTGCTGGTGCTTGTGGGGCCGCCGCTGCTCACCCCGCGCAGCGGCGCCGACACCGGCACACGGATACCCGGCCTGCGCTTCATGGTCCCCAACACTCCCGGTGGCGGATACGACATCACAGCCCGCACCGCAGCCAAGAACGCCGAGGACGCGGGCCTCACCCACAACATCGAGGTGTTCAACCTCCCCGGTGCGGGAGGCACGGTCGGTCTGACCCGCCTCGTCGGTGAACACGGCAACGGCAGGCTCGCCATGTCCATGGGGCTCGGCGTCGTCGGCGCCGTCCACACCAACAAGTCCCCGAAAACCCTGTCCGACACGACCCCGATCGCCCGGCTCACCGAGGAGCAGGACATCGTGGTCGTCGCCAAGGACTCCCCGTACCGGACCATCCAGGACCTGCTCGCCGCCTGGCGCAGGAACCCGGGCAAGCTGCCCGTCGGCGGCGGCTCCTCGCCCGGCGGACCCGACCACCTCGCCCCCATGCTCATGGCGCAGGCGGCCGGTATCGCCCCCGGATCCGTCAACTACATCCCCTTCGACGGCGGTGGCGAACTGCTCGCCTCGATCCTCGGCAACAAGGTCGCCTTCGGAGTCTCGGGCGTCGGCGAGTACCTCGACCAGATCGAGTCGGGGGAGCTGCGGCTGCTCGCCGTGACCGGACCGGAGCGGGTCCCCGGTCTGGACGCACCCACCCTCCGCGAGGCGGGCCTCGCCACCGACTTCACCAACTGGCGCGGCATCGTCGCCCCGCCCGGCCTCTCCGACGCCGAACGCGACAAGCTCGTCACGCTCGTCCGGAAACTGCACGACTCGCCCGAATGGCAGGAATCGCTCCGGAAGAACCGCTGGGACGACGCCTTCCTCACCGGCGACAGATTCGGTGACTTCCTCGACGAGCAGAACGAGCGCGTCGACTCTGTACTGAAGGAGCTGGGGCTGTGAACACGGGAACCACGACGCGGGCGCGTCGCTCCTGGGTCCGCGAGCACTCCGAACTGGGCGTCGGTCTGCTCCTCTTCCTCATCGGAATCCTCGTCCTCACCGACGCGCTGACCATGGACGTCGACATCGCACAACGTGGCCCGATCGGCCCGAGGACCGTGCCGGTCGTCGTCGGGACAGGTCTTCTCGTCCTGGCCGTTCTCCTTGCCGTGGACGTGCTGCGCGGTGGGCGCGGGGAATCGGAGAGCGGCGAGGACATCGACCTGTCCGAGCCGAGTGACTGGCGCACGGTGCTGCTCCTCGCCGGTGTCTTCCTCGGCAGCGCCGTCCTCATCGGTCCGCTCGGCTTCCCCGTCTCGGGGGCGTTGCTCTTCTGGGGCTCGGCGTACGCGCTCGGCAGCCGTCACCATCACCGCGATCCGCTGATCGCCGCGGTGCTCTCCCTCGTCACCTTCCATGTGTTCAACAACCTGCTCGGGGTGCCACTGCCAGGCGGCCCGCTGATGGGAGTGCTCTGACCGATGGATTCCCTCAACTCCCTCCTCGACGGCTTCGGGACCGCACTGACTCCGGTCAACCTCTTCTGGGCGGCCCTCGGCGTACTGCTCGGCACGGCGGTCGGTGTGCTGCCCGGCATCGGGCCCGCCATGGCCGTCGCGCTGCTGCTCCCCGTCACCTACGGCCTCGAGCCGACCGGTGCGTTCATCATGTTCGCGGGCGTCTACTACGGCGCGATGTTCGGCGGATCGACGACGTCCATCCTGCTCAACACGCCAGGTGAGAGCGCCGCCGTCGTCGCCGCCATCGAAGGCAACCCGATGGCCAGGGCGGGCCGCGGTGCACAGGCACTTGCGGCCGCCGCCGTGGGTCACTTCACCGGCGGCATGATCGGCACGATCCTGCTGGTCGCACTCGCCCCGGCGGTCGCCGAACTGGCCGTGGACATCGGCGCGCCCGACTACTTCGCCATCATGGTGCTGGCGTTCATCGCGGTCACCTCGGTGCTCGGCTCGTCGCGGATCCGGGGGCTCGCCTCACTGCTGATCGGACTGACCCTGGGGCTGGTCGGACTGGACCAGATGACCGGGCAGCAGCGGCTGACCTTCGGATCGCTCCAGCTCGCCGACGGCATCGACGTCGTCATCGTCGCGGTCGGGCTCTTCGCGATCGGCGAGGCGCTGTGGGTCGCGGCGCATCTGCGGCGGACGACGGGCGATGCCGTTCCGGTGGGCAGACCGTGGCTCGCCGGGTCCGATGTGAAGCGCACCTGGAAGCCGTGGCTGCGGGGACCCGTCATCGGCTTTCCGTTCGGCGCCATCCCGGCGGGTGGTGCGGAGATCCCGACGTTCCTGTCGTACGTCACCGAGAAGCGGCTCTCCCGGCACAAGGAGGAATTCGGCAAGGGCGCCATCGAGGGTGTCGCGGGGCCCGAGTCGGCCGCCTCGGCCTCCGCGGCGGGCACCCTCGTCTCCATGCTGACGCTGGGCCTGCCGACCACCGCGGTCGCCGCCGTCATGCTGGCCGCTTTCCAGCAGTACGGCATCCAGCCGGGCCCACTGCTCTTCGAGCGCGAACCCGAGCTGGTCTGGGGCCTGATCGCCTCCCTCTTCGTCGGCATGGTGCTGCTGCTCGCGCTCAATCTGCCGCTGGCGCCCCTTTGGGCGAAGCTGCTGCGCATCCCGCGCCCGTACCTCTACGCGGGCATCCTCTTCTTCGCCGCCGTCGGAGCGTACGCGGTGGGAGGCGAGTCCCTGGACCTGGTGATCCTGCTGGTCATCGGGCTCATCGGGTTCGGGATGCGGCGCTACGGACTGCCGGTGCTGCCCGCGGTGATCGGTGTCATCCTCGGCCCCGCCGCCGAGCAACAGCTGCGGCGGGCACTGCAGATCAGCGACGGCAGCATGACCGGACTGGTCAACACGCCCTTCTCGGTGACGGTTTACGCGGTCATCGTGGTGCTGCTCGCATGGCACTGGCTGAAGAAGCTGGTCAACCACGGTCGTCACGTGAGGGCATGACCGACGACATCCGCCCCGCCCTGCCCGCCGACGTGCTCACGGTGCAGGCCCTGACCGACGCGGCCTACCACCACTGCATCCAGCGGATCGGCCGCGTACCGGCTCCGATGGAGGCGGACCACGCGGCGAATGTGGCCGCGGGGCGGGTGTTCGTCACGGGCGAGCCGGTCAGGGGCGTGCTCGTGCTGGTCCCCGAGGCCGATCACCTCTGGCTGGACTCGATCGCGGTTCACCCCGACGCACAGGGCACCGGTCTGGGCCGCCGGCTGCTGGCGTTCGTGGAGTCGTACGCCCGTGGGCTCGGCGTGCCCGAGGTCCGGCTCCTCACGAACGCGATGATGTGGGAGAACCAGAAGATGTACGAGCGATACGGCTACGAGTTCGTCGAGCGGCGCATCGAAGGCCCCTACGACCACTTCCACTACCGCAAGCCGCTGCCCTGACACCGGGCGGGCGGTGCCGCTCCCGGTCACTCGAGGAGCTCCGTGAACCGCCCCTGGCGGGCGAGGAGTTCAAGAGCGTCCAGGGCGCGCCGGGCCTCCTCCGCGGCTCGGGGGTCCGCCTCCGCGAGTCCGCTGGCGGCGAACTCGTCCTCGTCCAGCCGGAGGATGTCCTTCCCGTCCGCCGAGACCCACAGATCGAGGTCCAGGTCCTCGACGACCAGCTCGGTGTCCGAGACGGCCGCCGGCCGGGTGATGTCGCAGTACCGGCCCTTCAGCGTGCCGTCGACCGCGCGCACCTCCTTCACGGCGTACCACCGGTCCCGCCAGTAGTGCTCGGTGAAGACGTCCCCCGGCTCGAAGCGCACGAAGCCGAAGTCCCGGACGCCGTCGCCCGCCCAGGGCGCCAGGACCGTGATCCGGGAGCCGTCGTCCGCGACGACCTCTGCCGGATAGCGGATCTTCGTCAGCCCCGCCTTGACGAGGACGACGTCGATCGGCTCAGCCGAGCGTGCGGACATGGCGCACCTCGGTGGCGCAGATCTCGTAGCCGAACCACTTGTTGACAGCCAGCATCGGCTCGTTGCCCGCATCGTTGCCGGTGACTGCCTCCGTGTATCCGGCGGCCCGGGCGCGGTGCAGCGAGTCGTTCTTGGCCAGCTTGGCCAGGCCCCTGCCGCGGAAGCCGCGTGCGGTGCCCGTCATGACCGTGCCGTAGCGGGTCGAGCCGTCCGTCCGGGCCGCGGTGAAGGCGGCCGGGCGGCCGTCCACCAGCGCCACGGAGGTCAGCTCGTGACTGAGCAGCGGATGGTTCCAGGTCTCGACCAGCCAGTGCTCGTAGTCCGTGAACTCGGTGTCCACATCGCTCGGCTCGTCCGCCGTCGTTTCCGCGTCGAGCTCGAACAGCGGCCGGGGATCGTCCGCGAAATGCCCACCGGAGACGATCTCCACTCCGGGCGGGAGCTGCTGCAGTGGCGGCAGCGCGCCCTGTGCGAGATCGAGGCGGAGGAAGTGCGCGGAGCGGCTGGGACGGTAGCCGTGCCGCTCGGCGAAGGCGCGGTTCGGCGGCTCGTCCAGGACCCAGGAGTACACCGTGGAGGCGCCCGCGCCGGCCAGATGCTCCTCGGCCGCCCGGACGATCAGCGACCCGGCCCCGCGCCCCTGGTGCTCGGGGTGCACATAGACGTTGGCGTAGCCGACACCGGGCTCCGGGCTGTCGTGGGCGATCCCGACCTGGGCCGTGCCGATGACTTCGCCGTCCGCCACGGCGACCAGCGGCCGGTAGCGCGCGTCGGGATGGGCATGGGCGACGTCGAAGGCCACCGACTGGGCACTCGCCAGCATGAACGGCAGGGCCAGCCGCCGGACCAGGGCGAAGCCCTCGGTGTCCCGGCTGTCATCAGGACGAAGATCACGCACCAGCACAGTCATGGAACGGCACATTACGTGCGGCATCACCGCGGCTGCCTCCCATTTTCGTGCGGCACTTCGGCCGGCGGGCTTCACCGGCCGACATGCTCGGGGACGGCCGAACGCCCGGAGCCGGCACCGGTACGGCGCCACCGCGAGGATCGTCATGTCATGGTCGAGCAGAGGAGGATCCCTCCCGTCGCGGTTTCGAGGAGGAGCCTGCCCGATCCGGTGACGGTGAGCGCGGTCGGCACGGCCCAGGCCGGCATCCATCCCGGTCGTGAGGTGCTGCCGCCGACCGAAGCGCCGAGTCCCCTTTCCGCCCGCCGGCGGAGCCGTGGGGGAGAATCGGCCCGTGACCTTGAAGATCGTCATCGATACGGACTCCGCCACCGCGCCCTTCGAACAGCTCCGGGCACAGATTTCCGCGCAGGCCCGCTCGGGCACGCTGCCCGTCGGACACAAGATGCCGACCGTGCGCGGACTCGCCCAGGAGCTGGGGCTCGCCCCCAACACCGTCGCCAAGGCGTACCGCGCTCTCGAGGGCGACGGGGTGATCGAGACCCGTGGCCGCAACGGCACCTTCATCGCCGCCGCAGGCGATGCGGCGCAGCGTCAGGCCGCGACTGCCGCGCAGATCTACGCCGAGCAGGTACGCCGGCTGGGGCTGTCGCGCGCGGATGCGGCGGCGGCAGTGGAGGACGCGCTGCGGGCGGCGTACGGGAAGTGACGGCGGGCGAACAGGCGGCCGGGGCCCGTGGCATCGGCCATCCGCCGCACCCGGCACGGGAATCGGCGCATCGGGCAGCCGCGCACCCGGCACGGGAATCGGGCCCACACGCCGGTCCCGCCGCAGGTCACAGATAGAGGCCCGCGTCCGCCCCGTCGTGCTGGGCCGGCACCGAGGCCGGCGTCGTGCCCCGTCGCAGTGCGTACAGCTCCGCCAGTGTCGCGCCCTCGCGGCCCACGCCCTCCTCCGTGCCCAGCCAGGTGACCGCCTCCGTGCGGGTGAGCGGACCGACCTCGATACGGGCGAGGCAGCGACCGGGCCGGACGACCGCAGGGTGCAGGCGCTCCAGGTCCTCGTTCGTCGTGACCCCCACCAGCACATTGCGGCCCTGGCCCAGCAGTCCGTCCGTCAGGTTCAGCAACCGGGACAGCGCCTGGCCGGCCGTGTGCCGGGCCTCCCCACGGATCAGCTCGTCGCAGTCCTCCAGCAGCAACAGCCTCCAGCGGCCCTGGGCCGTGCCGTCGTCCTCGCCGATCGCGATGTCCATCAGATAGCCGACGTCGTTGAAGAGCCGCTCGGGGTCCAGCACGCAGTCCACCTGGCACCAGTCCCGCCAGGAGCGCGCCAGTGTCCGTAGCGCGGACGTCTTGCCCGTGCCCGGCGGACCGTGCAGCAGGAGCAGCCGGCCCGCGATGTCGTCCGGGGTCACCTTCATCAGCCGGTCCATCGCCTCGGCCACCGGCGTCGTGTAGTTGGGCCGTACCTCCTCCCAGGTACCCGCGGTGATCTGACGGGTGGTGCGGTGCGGGCCACGGCGCGGGGACACGTACCAGAAGCCCATGGTCACGTTCTCGGGCTGAGGCTCCGGTTCGTCCTGGACGCCGTCCGTCGCCCGCTTGTGGACGCTCTCGGCGAGTTCGGAGCTGACGGCGGTGACCGTGACGTCGGCACCCCTGTTCCACCGGGAGACCAGCAGGGTCCAGCCGTCGCCCTCGGCGAGCGTTGCGCTGCGGTCGTCGTCACGGGCCGCACGCAGCACGGACGCATCGGGCGGCAGCAGTGTGGCACCGGGCTTGACCCGGTCGATGGTCGAACTGTGCGAATACGGCTGCTCGCCCGTCGCGAAGCGGCCGAGGAACAGCGCGTCGACGACGTCCGCGGGTGAATCGCTGTCGTCGACGTTGAGCCGGACCGGCAGCGCGTCCTCAGGGTTGGCAGACATGGCGCCCATGATCCGGCACGAGGGCGCCGTGCGCACGACGTTTTGCTGTGGGACCCCCCGTATGCCTGGTGCGCTCATGCGCGCAGCAGCCGCGCCACGGCCCGAGTCCTGCGGACGACGGCATACCCCTTCGTCAGCACCCGGTCCGCCGCGAAAGTGCGGGCGATGGCACGACCCTCGACAAGTCGTTCGAACTCCTCGATGCCGGTGGAGCGCCGCACGGTCACGCGTTCCAGCGCATGGGGGCCCTGGCCGCGCCGGGCAAGTGCATTGCCCACGGAGAGGGACTGGGCGAATCCCACCGCACGGACCATCTGCCGTACGCGCCGGCTGGAGTAGCCGTACGGATAGGCGAAGGAGACCGGTGGCGCCCCCAGCTCGGCGGCGATGATCTCCCTGCAGCGCAGGGTCTCGTCACGCAGCCGCCGGTCGTCGAGCTGGTCCAGCTGCGGATGGGTGTGGCTGTGACCGCCGATCTCCGTCCCCCCGGCGGCCAGTTCCCGGACCTGGTCCCAGTCGAGCATCGTGTCCGGTGCGCCGGCCGCCTGGCCGTCCGTCCCCTGCGGTCCGCGCATCCATCCGGTCGAGACGAACAGGGTGGCCGCGAAGCCGTGCTCGGCGAGTACGGGGAGGGCGTGGCGGTGCACACCCTCGTAGCCGTCGTCGAAGGTGATCAGCACGGGGCGCGGCGGCAGTGGGGCCGCACCGCGCCACGCCCGCCCGAGTTCCGCGGTGGTGAGCGGAGTGAAGCCGCGTTGCTGGAGGAGCCCCATCTGTTCGGTGAACGCCTCCGGTGACACGGACAGCCCGTATGCGGCGGGTGCGGGCCGGTGGCCCACCGCGTGGTACATGAGGATCGGCACGGCCCGACTCACCGCTTGTCACCTCCCGCGTCGGGTGCGTACGCGGCGATCGGACCGTGCGAGAAGGCCACCCCGGAGCGGGTGCGGACGTTCGCCAGCGCGTATCCCGCGGCCGCCGTGGCCACACCGGCCACGATCGCGCCGGCCCGGCCTGCCCCTCCCCGTCTGCCCAGCAGTGCGTCGCGCAGTCCCCGGGCCACACCCGCGGGGAGTACCCGGGTGGTGTAACGGCGCTCGGACTCCAGGCCCTTGCCGCTGCCCACGCTTCGGGCGACGAGGGCCTTGGAGAGCCCCTCGGCGTAGGTGCGGGTACGGAAGTAGCCGAAGTGCTCACGGGCCGCGGGGACCTTGTGGTGGATGACGGCACGGTCGTCGATGAGCAGGACCGCATGAGGGACGGCCCGGGCGAGCCGGATGCACAGCTCGGTCTCCTCGCAGCCCAGCGGCCGCTTGTCGCCGTCCCGTCCGATGCCCGTGGCGAAGCCGCCCGAGGCGTCGAAGGCCGTGCGCCGGAAGGATGCGTTGCCGCCGAGGACATTGCGGACGCGCACACGCCCGGGCGGCAGGCCCCGGTACGTGCAGCCGACGACCCAGTCGAACTCCTCGGGAAACCAGGCTGGCCGCCGGCCCGACGCCCAGGCCGGAATCGTCCTGCCGCCCACCGCCATCACCCGGGGGTCGTCGTAGCCCTCGTCGAAGCAGGCGAGCCAGTCGCGCTCGGCCACGGCGTCGTCGTCGAGGAAGGCGACGATCTCTCCGCGCGAGGTGGCGATGCCGGTGTTGCGGCCCGCGGAGAGGCCGCGGGGGCCCGCGTTGGCGAGCACCCGCACCTCCTCTCCGCAGGACGTGGCACCGGACGGCCCGCAGTCCTTGAACTCCCGGGTGAGGCGTTCCAGCAACGCGGGGTTGTGGTCGACGACCAGGAGCGTCTCGAGTGCTGGGAGCGACTGGCGCCGGACCGAGTCGACCGCCGCGAGGATGTCGTCCCAGCGGTCCTCGGTGTAGACGCAGATCACCACGGAGAACGTCCGGTGGTTCACCCGTCGGCTCAAGAGAGCCCTCCCGGGGCCTTGAGCGTGAGGGCGGGCGCGCGGCGCGCGGTGCGGCGGACGCCCTTCTCCGTGAGGATCACCTTGAGGACCCGCAGACCGTCCCGTACGGCGCTGAGGTTGCTGACGCCGTGGATACGCAGGTATTCGTGGCTGGGGACCTCCTGGACGCGCAGGCCGGCCTTGACCACCCGGATGTTCATGAGGGTCTCGATCTCGAAGCCGGTGCAGTCCAGGGTGATTCTGTCGAGGCAGTGGCGCCAGAAGGCGTTGTAGCCGTAGCAGAGGTCGGTGTAGCGGGCGCCGAACTTCGCGTTGACGACAGCGCACAGGACGCGGTTGCCGAGCTTGCGGATGGGTGTCATGTCGTCCGTGCCGCCGCCGTTGGCGAAGCGGGAGCCCTTGGCGAAGTCGGCACCTCCGACGAGGGCGGAGACATAGCTGACGATCTCATGGCCGTCGGCCGAGCCGTCCGCGTCGACCATGACGATGATGTCACCGGTGCAGGCGGCGAAGCCGCTGATGAGGGCGTCTCCCTTGCCTTTTCCGGCCTGTTTGACGACCTTGACGTCGGGCCACAGTTCCCTGGCCACATTCACGGTGTCGTCCGTGGAATTTCCGTCGACGAGTACGACCTCATGGATCCATTCGGGCAGCGTCTTGAAGACGTACGGAAGGTTCTCCGCCTCGTTCATGGCGGGGATCACGACGCTGACCGGTGGCGTGATGGCGAGATGGGTGGAGATCGGACGGTACTGGGCCGGTATTCGGCCCAGTGTGGCGGTGGCCTTGGCCGGAGCCGTGGCGGTGTTCCCCGGGACCGCCGGGCGCAGGAACGAGCTCATGAGTCGGTTTCCCTCTCGTCCGGTGGACCGCCCACCCCCGGGCGGTCCGGATTGAGTGTCCGGTTCGAAAGGGGGGTTCTCACCCCGGCCATGACGGCATGGAACTCCGTGCTGGTCGGGTGAGCTGGCATTGCTGACTGCGCGGCCCGTGAACCGGCGCATGCCGAAAGGCACGGCCGAACACGGCACCCCCCTACCGCGCCCCGCTCAGGACCATCGCGACGCTGGACCCCTCCCCTGGAGTCGCTTTGCATGATGGGCCGTTGCGGGTGGATGTACGACGGTATTGATGATTAGGACTGTATGGCAAGACCTGGAACGGGGGCGCACTGTTTTTGCATCTTTTCCCCTACCGGGCGGAAATGCGCAAGCCTGTTCCGGATCCGGGTGAGAAAGGGAAGGAAAGTGATTGCTGCGACGCCTGTGGCGCCGATTTCCCTTGCGGGCCTGGTCTTTGGCACGGGGTAAATCCGCAGCGGTCAATTCGATCACCGGTGCTCGGGTGCTCGAAAGGATGATCCTTTCCGTGCGGGAAATGGGTGGTGCGCCGTCGGCGCCCCCCCGTGGCCGCCGTGGCGTTGGCGGTTCGGCCGGGGGTGAGTGCGGCTCCGGGGGTGCCGGACGGGAGGTCTCTGTGCCGGTGTCCGTCGACGGTCCGTCAGGAGACGGCGTCCGCCGGTCGATTGTTCTTGGCATGGACACTTCCGGTGAAGTTTGGTGCGTGCTACGACAGTTGAGGCAGAGATCCTGCTAAAGGGAGGTTCCATGAAACTGTCCCGAATCGCGGCATTCTCGTCCTCACTCCTACTCGGCGCCGCCCTCGCTCTCTCCGGAGCGGGCCAGGCACAGGCTGCCCAGGGCGCGGCAGCACTGGACTACGTGGCCCTCGGTGACTCGTACTCGTCGGGCCTCGGGGCCGGCGCGTACATCGGCTCCAGCGGCGACTGCAAGCGCACCAACCGGGCCTACCCCGCACTCTGGGCAGCCGCCCATTCACCCTCCTCATTCGCCTTCACCGCTTGCTCGGGCGCTCGTACGGGTGATGTGACGGCGAGCCAGCTCGGCCCCGTCACCTCGGCGACGGACCTCGTCTCGATCACCATCGGAGGCAATGACGCCGGCTTCGCCGACGTCATGACCACTTGCGTCCTGCAGTCGGAGAGCACCTGCGTCGCCCGGGTCGAGGCAGCCAAGCGGTTCGTCGACACCACTCTGCCGGGGCGACTCGACTCGGTGTACTCGGCGATCAGATCCCGTGCCTCGGCGGCGCATGTCGTCGTCCTCGGCTACCCCCGCTTCTACAGGCTGAGCGGCAGCTGCCTCTCCGGACTCAGCGAGAGGGAACGCGCCGCGATCAACGGCGGCGCCGACCATCTCAACGCCGCGATCGCCAAGCGCGCGGCCGACCACGGATTCACCTTCGCCGATGTCGTCCCGACCTTCACCGGGCATGAGATCTGCTCGGGATCGGCCTGGCTGCACAGCGTCAACTGGCTGAACATCAGCGAGTCGTACCACCCCACCTCCTCCGGACAGTCGGGCGGATATCTGCCCGCCCTCAGTACGGCGGTGTAAGGGACTCCGTCGGAGAGGAGGGCCCGCCTGTCGGGGACGGGGACTCCTGCCGGCATGTCACCGAGAACGCCACCCAGTTCGAACGCGCCTCGACCGGACGCCGAATCTCCAGCCGGATCCGGTCGTGGTGCCTCGCGTTCTCCTCGTAGGTCCGCTCGATGTGATCGACGTGCTGCGACTTCCCCTCACCGGAGGGGAAGTCGAGTGTCCTCCAGTGCGCGTCGGAGCTCCTGCCGCTCTCGGTCACCCACCGGTAGGTCACGGAGGCGGGCGTGCGCCCCACGGTGACCGTCGCCCGGAAAGCGGGGGCCTCGGCCTCCCGTGGTGGGCAGGTGCCGCTGTAGCTGCCGATCACGGCCCGGGCGTACGCCTGGACGGTCTGCGGAGCATCAGCCGTGGCGGAGTCGTGGCCGCCGCCGGGTGCGGTGTCCCCGGCGCCAGGGGTTCCCGGCTTGCCCGACGCGTCTTCGGACGGGCCGCCGCCGGCTGTGCCGGAGCCGCCGGTCCCACCACCACTCGCCGCACCACCGCTCGCCGCACCACCGCTCGCGCCCCCGTTGCCCCTGCCGTTGCCTGAGTCACCCGGCTTGCCGGCGTTCATCAGGGCGTAGGTCAGACCGCCGATCGACAGAAGCAGTACGGCGACACCCACGACCAGGGCGACCGCGGCGCGCCGCGGTCGGCCCGACGGAACCGTGGTCGCTCCCGTCGGAGGGGTGGGCGGGCCGAAGCCGCCCACCGGCATGGACGGTCCCGAACCCCGGGGCACCGTCGTCGGTGCGGCCGATGTGACCGTCCGGGCATCGGGGCCGGACGGTGGCGGGGGAGCGGAGCCCGTACGCGGTGCACCGCCCGCACCCACGATCCGCAGCAGGCGCTCGGCCTCCGCCGATGGCAGTCGCTCCGCCGGATCCTTCTGCAGCAGTCCCGCGATGACCGGTGCCAGGGCGCCCGCCCGGCGCGGCGGCGGCAGTTCCTCGTCGACGACGGCCCGTAGCGTGCTGAGCGGTGTGTTCTGGCGGAACGGCGACTGACCCTCGACCGCGGCGTACAACAGCACGCCGAGCGACCACAGGTCCGACTCCGGGCCCGGGGTGCGCCCCAGGGCCCGCTCCGGTGCAAGGAACTCGGGCGATCCGACCAGTTCGCCGGTCATCGTGAGATTCGAGGTGCCCTCGACCGTCGCGATCCCGAAATCGGTGAGCACCACCCGGCCGTCGTTGGCGAGCAGCACGTTCCCGGGCTTCACATCACGGTGCAGCACCCCGGCCTCGTGCGCGCAGCGCAGCGCGGCCAGGACCTCCGCCCCGATGTGCGCGGCGCGTTGCGGGGGCATCGGGCCCTCGGCGTCCAGCACCTCGGAGAGCGAGAGCCCGCTGACGAGTTCCATCACGATCCATGGCCGGCCGTCGTGCGACGGCACGTCGTAGACCGTGACGACATTGGCGTGC
Source organism: Streptomyces sp. NPDC043861 (assembly GCF_056435905.1). NCBI lineage: Bacteria > Bacillati > Actinomycetota > Actinomycetes > Kitasatosporales > Streptomycetaceae > Streptomyces > Streptomyces sp. NPDC043861. Next base: position 106,113 of record NZ_JBWKDP010000017.1, read on the forward strand.
GAGATCCGGGCGGCGGCCCAGCCCTCGCGCTCCAGCCGTGCGTACAGCCGCTGCTCGTCGCTGGTGCCGAGCACCGCCGGCGCCCGGACCTCCTTGACCGCGACGTCCCGGCCGAGGGCCTCGTCCCGGGCGCGCCATACGACGCCCATTCCGCCCTCGCCGAGCCGGCCGAGCAGGCGGTACCGCCCGGCGACCAGCATTCCGTCGTCCCGATCGTCGCCCGGCACTACGCTCATGACGAGCCCCCCATCCGCAGCAGAGCGACCATCACGGTGGAAACCCCTCCAAGCTAGCTCAACTGATGGCTCCTGCGGCCCCCCTGAACACCAATCCGCATCCCAGCACGAGAACGGCGACCGCGGTGCTCAGCGGAGCGGTGCGATGGATGAAGCCGACGAGCCGCCCGCTCCGGCGGCCTTCGGTCCGCCGACGGGTCAGCCACTCGGCCGCACGTGCCCCGAGCCGTACGACGGCGAAGCCCGCGGCGGCGAGTGTGAGGGCCAGGCCGACGCCGTACGCGACGACGAGCAGCAGCCCGAACCAGGCGTGCCCGAGGGCAGCGGCGCCCACGAGCACGACGACGGCGGAGGGACTGGGGACCAGTCCACCGGCGAAGCCGAGGAGGACGGTGCGGCGGAGCGGCTGGAGACGCTTGGGCGCGGGGGCGCCCCGGTGCTCGTGAGGATGCTCGAGTGCGGGCTCCTCCGGTTCTCCGGCCGGCTCGTGGCTGTGGGTACGGCCGTGGGTGTGGCCATGGCCGTCGGTGTGACTGTGACCGTCGGTGTGACTGTGACTGTGACTGTGACCGTGGGCATGGCCGTGGCCGTGCTCATGGGTATGGCCGTGGCTGTGGCCGTGCCTGCCCGGCCAGGGGAAGTGGGTGTGGGTGTGCCCCTGCGCATGCGCCCGGTTGTGCCACGCCCGGCGCACGAGCAGCGCCCCTGCCACCGTGACCAGGGACCCGCTCGCCACCCCGAGCCAGCCCACGACGGACGGGCTGACGGCCGAACCCGTCGCCACGAGAGCACCCAGGGCGAAGACACCGAGGGTGTGGGTCACGGTCACGGAGGCGCCCAGAGCCAGAACGTCCCGCAGCGAGCTCCGGCCGCCCGCCGCCGCTGCCGCGGCCATCAGGGTCTTGCCGTGCCCCGGGGCGAGAGCGTGCAGGGCGCCGAGACCGACGGCGATCGCGAGGGCGAGCGCGGCGAAGGAGAGCGTGAGCTCGCGCCGCTCGACGAGCTCGGTCAGCGCCTGCGTCCAGCGGTCGACGCCCCGTGGCAGCACGGACGCGGGCGCCGCCGCACCGGAGTCCTCGGCCAGGGCGGGACCGCCCGGCACTGCGGTGAGAGCCGCGGTCGTACGGTCCGGCGGCGAGTCGAGCAGGCCTTCCGGGTACGCGGTCAGCCGGCGTGACACCGAGTCCCGGGGAACGTCCGACGACGTGAGGGTCCTGCGGTCGCCCAGTGCCGTGATCTCCCGCCACCCAGGTCCGTCCGCACCACCGGCCCGGAAGTCGACAGCGACCTTGCGGTCCGGCAGCGCAGCGGTCAGGGCGCACTGGACGCGCAGCGTCGGCAGCCCCGCCTGCCCCGGACGGACATCGGCCCGCGCGGACGCCACATCGAGCGCCTCCGGCCGTCCGTCGACGCGCAGCAGTGACTCACGTGCGGCTGTTGCGCACCGCTCCTTCGCCCATGCCTCGAGTCCGCCCGCCGGCAGCTTCTGCGGCCGGATCCGCGCGGTCGGGATCTCCGCCAGATCCTCGACATGATCGATCCTCAACTCACCTTCACCGGCCACGAGTCCGTCGTAGCGGTTCACCGTGAAGTTCCCCAGCGGGTGCGCCGCAGCGGGTGACGCACCGGCGGCCAGCAGTGCGAGGACGGCGAGGCACAGGGCGACCGCGGTGCGTGCAAGGCCTCGCCCCCCGCAGGCCCGCGGTGTTCGCCGAACACGCCTGAGGGAACGGACGTCGAACCGCCGGGCAGGCGACATACAGCCCAGTGCCCCGGCCGCCACCTCCTCGATCCGGGTGAACGTGGACACCGACGCGGCACCGTGTCCGATGCGCCTTCTCATGACCCCTCCAACGCATCCAGCGCGCGTCGCGCCTCGCGTGAACCAACCGGCGAGAAACCGGGGTTGAGCTGAAGTGCACGGGAGAGTGAGTCCCGTGCGGCGGTGGCGTCGCCGGCCGCCCGTTCGATCATTCCGCGGTGGTACAGGAACACGGCGCTGCGGTAGCCGGTCGCGGTGGCCCGGCGGGCATGGGCAAGCGCCTCCTCGGACTTGCCGGAGCGGTGCAGAGCCCAGGCGAGGGCGTCCTCCGTGTGGACGGTCCGGCGGCGCTGCCACTCGGCCCGGGCGGCCCGCAGCGCCTCGGTACGGTCACCGTGGTCCGCGGCGGCGAGTGCGGTGTCCAGGTCGGCATTGACTCCTCCCGCGCGGGCGAGTCCGGTCCAGGTGCCGACGACGGCGTACTGCTCGTCGGCCCGCTTCCGCTGTCCGCTCGCCTCGTACAGCTCGCCCAGTGCGACGAGTCTGCCCGGCAGCGGCGACCGCTCGACGACGCCTTCGAACTCCTTGATCGCGCCCGGTAGATCGCCCTTGCCGGCGAGGGCGCGCGCCCGGCACTCACCGGCTTCCAGATTGCCCGGTTCGGCCTTCAGGGCATGCTCGCAGCGCCGCAGCGCCTCCGCGTAGTCACCCTGGCTCCATGCGAGTTGGCCCAGTGCGGTGGAGGTGTACGCGATGTCGGCGCGGCGGGCCGCCGAACCCCGGGCGAGCTCCAGCACCCGTCGCGCCTCCGGCACATTGCCGCGCAGCTCCTGCACGTAGGCGAAACGCATGAAGACCGGAAGGCCGGGCCGACGCGCATCGGCCTGCTTCACCGCGGACAACGCCTCGGAGTAGCGGCCGAGTTCGACGAGCGCGTCGACCCTCACTGCGAGTGCGCGCTCACTGTAGGCGTTGATGCCGAGAGCGCGCTGTGCGTCCCGGAGGGCCGCCGGGAAGTCGTGCCGGGCGGCGGCCAGGGCGGCACGTCCGGCGAGCGCCTCGGCATTGTCGTCCGGGCGCAGCCGGAGGGAACGCGCGAACGCCTCGTCGGCCTTGGGATACCGCGACGGGTCGCCGCTGGTCCTCGCCTCCTCGACGTACGCGGAGCCGAGCGCCGCCCAGGAGCTCGCGTCCTTGGGCTGCGCTCTGAGATGTGCCTGCAGCGGACGCACGCCTTCGCCCACCACTGCTCCGGCGGCGGCCGCCGGGGCGGCGGGCACCTCGCCCCCGTCACCGACGACCGCTCCCACGGCCGTCAGAACGAGTGCGAGACCCGCCACTCCGGCACCCAGCCGCCATGTGCGGCCGCGTGCCTCCGGCATCACAGGCTGCGGCGGCGCATGCGCCACCACCCCAGACCGAGGCCCACGAGCACGACTCCTGCGCCGGCGGACGCGAGCGAGACGGCCACCAGCCTGCCGTTGCCGCCGGTGGCCGACGTCAGCTCGGCCGCGCCGCCCTTCAGCTGGCTGCGGTTGCCGCCGGCCTGGCCCTCCGCCAGCGGGCCGTTCGAACCAGAGGTCGGCAGCGCCACGTACGGGAACTTCTTCTCGAAGGCCTGGTCGTTGGCGTTCACGGCGTCACCCAGGTCGTTCTTCTGTCCGAGCAGTTCGCCCTCGACGGCCTGGAGCGAGATGTCGATGACGTCGTCGCTCAGCCGCCGGCCGTTGGGGAATCCCGCGTTGTCCCCGTCGAGCACGCCCAGACGCTTCGGCTCGTGCGTGGGCTGGATGGAGGTGTTGAGGCGCAGCGCCTCGGCCGGCTTGACGTTCGGCGGCTGGTTGAGGTCCTTCACCCCGGTCAGGAACACCGACACCAGGTCGTTCCGCGGTTCCTTCGGAGCGTCGATCTTGTAGATGGCCTCGATGAGCTTCGGCAGCTCGGGCTCGGTGACGAACGGCAGGAACTGCGCGTCGTCGGACGGCGACGACGCATTGAACTTGTCCTTGGCCTTGAGCGGTACGACGACCTCGTTCACCAGCGGCATCCCGAGCCGCGACACCTGGGTCCAGTCGCCGCTCGCGTTCTTGCGCTGCGTGGTCGACCAGATGCCGACCACCGGCTGTCCGGCCGACTGCCGGATGTGCTCCGACGGCACCTGCAGCGCGATGCTGTTGACGTTGTACCCCTTGAGCGTGTCCCGGCCGACCTCGGAGAGATCGCCTCCGTACAGCAGGTCGAAGACGCGCAGGTCGAGGAAGAACGGGTCGTCCGCCTGGCCGGCGAACACCGAACTGCCGTCCTCCATGCGGTGAATCGCCTGGGCACGAAGCTTCGAATAGTCCGGCATGGATGCTTTGCCCACGTTCGACGGGGCGACCGGGACGTTGTCGGCGATCTTCGTGTGCGAGATCACATGATGCTTCTGCATCCGTATCAGTTCGAGGTCGTAGGTCTGCGTGATGTTGAGGTCCGGGTCGTCGATGCTGGTGACCGGACCCGTGTTGTACAGGAACGTGTCGCCGTTCTTGATCTGGTCGTGGAAGGTCCAGCGGTAGAGCAGATCGGCCTGGGCGTCCCCGTCGGAGTCGATGTTGACCTCGTAGCGGGCGTCCTTCGCGAAGCGGTAGAAGTTCGGCCCTCCCGCGGGCTCCTCGAACGGCAGCCAGTTGGCGACGATCGTCGTGGTGTCCGGCCGGTCCGGGCTGACGAACGCGTACACATCGGTGTTGTCGAACTGGGGTTGCCCCGAGATCAGCGGGGCCTCACGGTGGCTGGAGGCGTTCGCCGATTCCGGCGCGAGCGTGGTGGTGACACCGGCGGCCGCGAGCCCCCCGGCTGCCAGCGCGCCACATACGAGCGCGGTGAGACTCCTGCGCCCCCGCGCGCTCCACTTGATAGCGGTCATCGCGTCCATCCCGTCCTGTCCTGAGAGGTTCTTTCAGCACTGCCTGGTGACAGGTGTTCGGGGCGGCGGGGCCCGTGGATTGGCCTGAATTCAAAGTTGTCCAACTCGCCCTGGAATCAGATGGATTCGCTGAGTGACCGTCAACACCCGTACAGGGGTGGTGAATCCTGTGGCCGGGATACACGGGTGTCACCGAGGGGCGATAGGGTTAATCTGCCCGGGCCGGGTGCCCTCGTACGGGTGGGGAGTGAAATGGAACAGATAACAGTGCGCAGCAGGCCACGAGTGCCTGCGATCACATGCGGGAACAGCGCGACCAGCACACGTCTCGACCGCCATCTGGCGGTGCTGGGCGGCCCTGCCGTTCCGCAGCGCGAGGCAGCCGAGGCGACTTCACTGATGCTCGAGCTGACGACACGTGATGTTGCGCACACCCGGGGGAGCAAGAGCGCGCGCGTCTCGCTCTTCGCACCGCTGCGCCGGCTGCGCCGCTCGCTGTTCGGCAGCCGCCGCCAGTAGCCCCGGTGGGGTGGCCGGCCGCCGGTGCCGGGCTCGCGTGACCGTTCACGCGCACCCGTCCCCCGCGCCCGTCCGGTCCGGAGGCCCGACCACCCCTGACGTGTCCCCTTCCCGAGACCCGTACCGGTTCCCGAGTCCCCGGTGTGTGCGGGGCCCGCACCCGTACCCCGTACCCCCGGAGCACCCACCCGGATCAGCGACGCCGGACCGGTAGGGGAGGCAGCCTCGTCTCGTGGAGCCACATGGCGAAGAGCCTGTCCAGTCGTTGCGCGGAGTGCCGCTGGGCGAGTGCGGTGAACTGCTCCGTCGTCACCACACCGTGCCGGTGGGCCGCGGCCCACTCCCTCAGGATCCGCACAAAGGCCGCGTGGCCGATCTCGGTGCGCAGCGCATGCAGGGTGAGGGCGCCCCGCTCGTAGACCCGGTCGTCGAACAGGCGGCGCAGTCCCGGGTCGGAGATCCGCACGTCCTGCCGCATCATCGCGAGCCGGGCCCGCGACTTGACCGCCATGGCCGTCGCCGACGGACCGCCGGACATCTCCGACCACAGCCACTCGGCGTACTTCGCAAAGCCTTCGTTCAGCCAGATGTGCCGCCAGTCGGCAACGGTCAGGCTGTTGCCGAACCACTGGTGGGCCAGTTCGTGCGCGATCAGGCGCTCGCTCCCGCGCCGGCCGTCGACATGGTTGGCACCGAAGATCGAAAGTCCCTGTGCCTCGACGGGCACGTCCAGCTCCTCGTCGACCACCACCACCGCGTAGTCGTCGAAGGGGTAGGGGCCGAAGAGGTCGGAGAACAAGGTCATCATCTGGGGCTGCCGGGCGAAGTCGTGCTCGAACCGGCCGAGCAGGGCCTGCGGCACCGCGGCGGGCTGCGGCACCGTACCCGCATGCGCCACGTCGACCAGCTCGTAGGGGCCGATCTGGACGGTTGCGAGATAGCTCGCCATGGGAGCGGGCTGCTCGTACACCCAGGTGGTGGTGGAGGCGTTGATCGTACGGGAGACCAGTGAGCCGTTGGCGACCACAGTGAAGGGCGACGGCGCGGTCACCGCGATCCGGTAGGCGGCCTTGTCGTCGGGGCGGTCGTTGCACGGGAACCACGACCGCGCGCCGCTCGGCTGCGAGGCCACCAGCGCCCCCTCGTCGAGCTGCTCCCAGCCCAGATCTCCCCAGTCGCGGGTGCGGACGGGGTGCGGGACGCCGGTGTAGCGAACCTCCACGGTGAAGGACGCTCCGGCGCGCAGCGGCCGCGCCGGACGTATGCGCAGCTTGTCGCCGCGATGCGTGTACCGCGCCGGACGGCCGCCGTCCACGAGGACCTTGTTGAGGCGGAACTGCCCGAGGTCGAGGACGACCTCGGGCAGCGTGCGCTCGGCGACGGCATGGATCATGGCCCGGCCGGCGAGCCGGCCGGAGTGCGGACGGTAGTCCAGCTCCAGGTCGTACGCCGTCGTCCGGTGGCCACCGTCGCCGTGCTGCGGCAGATACGAATCCGTCACCGTGGTGCGTCCTCCGGTCTTGCCCGTCCCGTGCCCTGCTGTCCGGTGCCGATGTCCGCCGCGCTGTCGTGTGCTCCGGTGGCCGCGCCCGCGCTCACCGGTTCCACGCCGCGATCGGGTTGCCCAGCCACCGGGTGCCCGCGGGCACCCGCTCGCCTCGCATCACCAGCGAGGCCGGACCGATCGCCGCCCGGTCGCCGATCACCGCACCGGGCAGCGCGATGCCGTGCGGACCGAGTGTCGCACCAGCTCCGAGGACGACATTGTCCATGCGCATGATCCGGTCGTGGAAGAGGTGGGTCTGCACGACACAGCCCCGATTGACGGTTGCGCCGCTGCCCACCGTGACCAGATCGGGCTCCGGCAGCCAGTACGACTCGCACCAGGCACCGCGGCCGATACGGGCACCGAGCCCGCGCAGCCACAGGTTCATCAGCGGCGTGCCGGCGATCGAGCCGACCAGCCAGGGCACGGCGAGCACCTCCACGAACGTGTCGGCCAGCTCGTTGCGCCACACGAACGAGGACCACAGCGGATGTTCGACGGCCCTGAACCGGCCGACCAGCAGCCACTTCAACGTCAGGGCCACCAGACATGCCACCAGACCGGCGGTGAGCATCACGAGCCCGCCGAGCAGCACCGCGAGCGTTAACCCGTACCGCCCCGCCAGCCCGGTGAAGGCCACGACGGCCAGCACGGCCAGCGCGACACTGCACATGACCGGCACCACCCGGCAGAGCTCGACTCCGGCCCGCGCCCATTTCAGCCGCAGCGGCGGGGCGAAGGTACGGCTCTGGTCGGACTCCTCCGCAGCCCGCGGCAGCTTCATCGGCGGCATGCCGAGCCACGAGGAGCCCGCCTTGGCCCGCTTCGGGGCGGCCGACAGCACGCCCACCAGACCTCGCTTCGGCACCCTGCGGCCCGCGGCGGTCATCCCGGAGTTCCCGAGGAAGGCACGCTTTCCGACGCGCGCCTCGGCGATGTGCAGCCAGCCCCCGCCGAGCTCGTACGACGCCACCATGGTGTCGTCGGCGAGAAACGCCCCGTCGCCCACCGTGGTCATCGCGGGCAGTGCCAGGACGGTCGACGCCTCGACCCCGCGCCCGACCTTCATACCGAGCGCCCGCAGCCACACGGGGGTGAACAGGCTCGCGTACAGCGGGAAGAGGTGCACCCGTGCCATGTCCATGAGACGTTCGGTCGCCCAGGCCTGCCAGGCGACCCGGCCGTGAACCGGGTGATAGCCCTCGTGCAGCCCGATACCGAGTGCCCGGACACCGAGGAGGATCAGCAGCGCATAGGCGATCAGCGCGGTGACGGTCGCGACCGGGACGGCGGTCAGCGCGGCCGTCAGCACATCGGCGAATCCGGAGCGGCCGCTCACGAAGGCGCCGGTCACCAGCAGACCGGGCAGGGCGGCGAGCGCGGGCAGCAACCCGAGCACCAGCGAGGTCACCGAATAGAGAAGGGTCCAGCGATGTCTGCGCACCGGTCGGCCCTCGGGGAGACGACGGTTGGCCTTGCCCTTCCGGGACGCGGGGGCACCTGCCCACCGCTCGTCGGCCGGAACGGTGCCGGTCACGCCCGAACCGGGGGCGACCTCGGCCCGCTTGCCGATGCGGGCGCCGGGGAAGAGCGTGCTGCGGGCACCGACGGTGGCGCCCGCCCCGATCCGCACCGTGCCGATGTGCAGCCCGTCGCCGTCCAGCCAGTGGCCGGACAGGTCGGTCTCCGGCTCGACGGCGCAGCCCTTGCCGAGGCGCAGCATGCCGGTCACGGGCGGCAGGGAATGGAGGTCGACGTCCTCCGCGATGCGGACACCGAGCGCCCGGGCGTAGTACGTGAGCCAGGAACCGGCGAGACTCGTCGCTCCGCTGAGTCCGGCGAGCCGCTCGGCGGTCCACAGCCGCAGATGGACCCGGCCACCACGGGGGTAGGTGCCGGGACGCACTCCACGCAGCAGCAGCCGCGCCCCGCCCGCCGCGATCACGATCCGCCCGGGCGGACTGATGACGAGCAGCCAGCCGAGAGCCACCCACCACCAGGACACGGCGGGCGCCCAGGGCAGCCCCACGACCTTGCCGACGGCCGTGGCGATCACGCCCCACCGCAGTCCGGCCACGCCGAGCAGCGGCAGCATGAGCAGCAGCTGGACCACCCCGGTCCGCCGGGGCACCGGACTCACGGGGGAAGCCTCGGTGCCACGGTCCGTTGTGGCCTCCAGCGTCCGGGCCAGCGCACCGAGCGTCGGGTTCCGGTAGATGTCGGCAACGGACCCGGCCGCGTACCGCTCACGGATCCTCGACACCAGCTGGGCGGCGGCGAGACTGCCGCCGCCGCTCGCGAAGAAGTCGGCGTCGGTCCCGACGACCCGGCTGCCGAGCAGCTCGGCCCACTGCTCGGCGAGCCATGCCTCGGTGCCGCTGAACCCGGCGTCGCCGTCGGCTGCTGCCTGGCCGCTGTGCGGCAGCGGCCAGGGCAGGGCGTTGCGGTCCACCTTGCCGGAGGTGCGGGTCGGCAGTTCGTCCACGACAGCGATGACGGGCACGAGTGCGGCGGGCAGCTCCTTGCGGAGCCGCGCCATGGCGTCGGCGAGGTCGAACCCGACGCCGACCGGTGCCGCGTCACCGGCCGCCGCGCAGCCGCCCGGGAGGGGGCCACGCGCTCCGCCGCCCGTGCGGTCCTCGGTGCCGCCGCCGGTCACGGCGGGAGCCGGGTCTCCGGCGGCGGGCGACGCGGTGAGCGCGGGACGGGAGCCCTCGTGGCGTGCGCCGTCGGACGCGGCGTCGACGGCCACGGCCGCCGTGGCGCGGGGAGTGTCGTCCGCGGTGACGGATGCGGAGCCGTCGGGAACGGCCGCAGGCGCACCGACCGGCCCGGCGGCCGCCCTGGTGCCGTGCGCAGCAGCCACGGATCCGGCGGGGGCGGTGCGGGGCCCGGCCCGGTCCGGGGAGAGGGGAGCGGGCGCGGGAGCCGTGGCGCTCGCCGGACCCGGGTCCGGGATGCCGTCGCCGTCCGGCGCGTCACCGGCGGCCGTGGTGCCAGGCGCCCCTGTCGCGACGGCCCGCCGGCCGGCGGCGCCCGATGCAGGCCCTTCGCCGTCGGCATCTGGGGAACCGGCGGCCCCGGACGCGCTGCCTGCTGCGACGAGGGCGGCGGACCCGTCCGGGCCGACGCTCGGCACCACGTACCCCACCAGGAGCTGGTGGCCCACGTCCGTCGTCCGGACCGCTGCTGCCGCGCCCGCCACGCCGGGAAGAGACTGGAGGGCCGCGTCGATCTCGCCGAGTTCGATCCGGCGGCCGCCGAGCTTGACCTGGTCGTCCGCGCGGCCGACGAAGAGCAGTCCCTCGGGCTCCGCCCGGACCAGATCGCCACTGCGATAGGCGCGGTCCCAGCCGAGTGCGGGCAGCGGAGCGTATTTCTCGGTGTCCTTGGCCGTGTCCAGGTATCTGGCCAGGCCGACGCCGCCGATGACCAGCTCACCGGTCCCGCCCATCGCCACCGGTTCGCCCCGGTCGTCCACGACCGCGAGTTCCCAGCCGTCCAGCGGAAGCCCGATCCGTACCGGCCCCTCGCCGGTCAACGGGGCCGCGCAGGCGACGACAGTGGCTTCGGTGGGACCGTACGTGTTCCAGACCTCACGCCCCGGGACGGCCATGCGCTCGGCCAGCTCGGGCGGGCAGGCCTCGCCGCCGAAGATCAGAAGACGTACCTCGTCGAGGTCATCCGCGGGCCAGAGCGCGGCCAGTGTGGGGACCGTCGAGACGACGGTGATGCGCTGTTCGACGAGCCAGGGGCCGAGGTCGAGTCCGCTGCGTACGAGGGAGCGCGGCGCGGGCACGAGGCAGGCGCCGTGCCGCCATGCCAGCCACATCTCCTCGCAGGAGGCGTCGAAGGCCACCGAGAGCCCGGCGAGCACCCGGTCGCCCGGACCGAGCGGGGCGTCCACCAGGAACAGCCGCGCCTCGGCGTCGACGAAGGCCGCGGCGCTGCGGTGGGTGACGGCCACGCCCTTGGGCCTGCCGGTGGAGCCGGACGTGAAGATGATCCAGGCGTCGTCGTCCGGTGCGGGGCGGCGGCCCGTGGCACCGCTGGGGGTTCCGGTCGTCTCCACGGTCCGGTCCGGGCCGATCACGGCGCCTACCCCGGCCTCGGTGAAGACCAGCTCGGCACGCTCGTCCGGATCCTCGGCGTCGACCGGAACGTACGCGGCGCCGGCCGCGAGCACGGCGAGGACCGAGACGTACAGGTCGGTTGTCCCGGACGGGACCCGGACGCCCACCCGGTCGCCGATGCCCATCCCCGCTTCGGCGAGCCGCAGCCGCAGCGTCTCGACCTCCCCGAGGAGGGAGCGGTACGTGAGAGGTGCGACGCCGTCGTCCACGGCCAGTGCATCCGGGTGGCGACCGGCCGTCTCGTCGAGAATGTCGAGGAGGGTTCGTTCGGCCGGGGCACCTCCGGCGGCGAAGAGTGCCGGCGAGGGTGCCTCGTCCAGGAGCGGGTCGAGGAGGGCCGGAGGTTCTGGGGCGACGGTCATATGACCCGCCGATCGTCGGCCGGCACTGTGCAGGGCTCGTTCACACGCATCTCTCACTCTCCGTCGTCGTGCAGAATGCGCAGCGAATCCGTGGCTCGCGCACGGCAAACGAGGAGTTTATCCAGCGTTCACTTGAGATGCCTGTTCTGCTCCATGCCACCGGTCTATGCGCCGGAGCCTGCCGACAGGTCTGAAGCCCTGCATCGTCCCTGGTCAACGGGCGTATTCGCGGACAGTCATCGCCTGCTTACCGGCTGGTACCGAACCGGCGTCCGTGTGGCGAAGCGCACGCACAAATCGGTCACCGAGGGCACTCGGGGCTGCTCAGCCCGTCACCACCACGCCGTCCCGGTGCAGCTCCGCCACCCGGTCCGGTGCCAGGCCGGCCTCCCGCAGCAGCGTGTCGGTGTGTTGCCCGAGGGCGGGAATGGCGCCCATACGTGGCTGCGGGCCACCGGGGAAGGTGATCGGCGGGAGCAGCGCACGCAGCGGTCCCGCGGGCGAGGGCACCTCGCGCCACCGGGAGCGGGCCGCCAGCTGGGGATGCTCCGCGAGGTCGGCGACCGTGTTCAGGCGGGCGCAGGCGATGCCCGCCGCCTCCAGGAGATCCACGGCCTGCTGGGCATCCAGCCGGGCCAGTCCCCGTGCGACCGCCGCGTCGGTGCCCTCGCGGTTCGCGGTGCGCGCCTTGTTCGTCGCGAAGGCCGGGTCGGTGCCCAGCTCGGGGCGGCCCAGCACCTGCTCGGCCAGCCGCCGCCACTCCCGGTCGTTCTGCACCGAGAGCAGCACCTGTCCGCCGTCCGCGGTCGGATACGCGTCGTAGGGGGCGATGACGGCATGGGCCACCCCGGTGCGTGCCGGCGGCGTTCCGCCGTGCATCCCGTGATGCAGGGGATGCCCCATCCACTCGGCGAGCGACTCCAGCATCGAGATCTCCACCGGGCCGCCGAGCCCTGTCGTGCCCCGCCGCAGCAGCGCCGCCAGCACGCCCGAGAACGCGTACATCGCCGCCGCCACGTCCGCCGCCGGAATGCCGGCCTTCACCGGGTGCTCCGGAGTGCCGGTCACGGACACCAGTCCCGCCTCGCACTGGACGAGCATGTCGTAGGCCCTCTTGTGGGCGTACGGTCCGTCCGCGCCGTATCCGGAGATGTCCACCGCGATCAGCCGCGGGTGCTCGGCGCAGAGCGTGGCCGCGTCCAGGCCGAGCCGGGCTGCCGCGCCCTGTGCGAGGTTCTGGACGAACACATCCGCGCCCGCGATCAGCCGGCGGACCACGTCGAGGCCCCGGGAGTCCTTCAGGTCCACCGCGATGGATTCCTTGCCGCGGTTGCACCAGACGAAGTGCGAGGCGAGTCCCTGGGCGGCGGTGTCGTAGCCGCGTGCGAAGTCGCCGCCGTCCGGCCGCTCCACCTTGATCACCCGCGCGCCCAGATCCGCGAGCTGGCGGGTGGCGAAGGGGGCGGAAACGGCCTGCTCGACGGCGACGACCGTGACGCCTTCGAGGGGCAGTGGCAGTTGGCTCATGACAGCCGTACCTATCGTGTATCTGCCACGTTTGTCACCCCCGGGGGCGCCGGGGGACCGTCACCCCCCGGGAGTACCGGCGGACGGCCGGCGGTGCGCAGACCGCGATGAGCAGCAGGCACCAGGCCGCCGCTCCGACCGTCGGGTGAGCGACCGGCCAGGCGGCGTCCGCCGGCACCGCCGCGTTGCCGAAGAGGTCCCGGACCGCCGTGGTCACCGCACTGATCGGGTTCCATTCGGCGACCGTCCGCAGCCAGCCCGGCAGATCGTCCGTCGGGATGCAGGCGTTCGACAGCAGCGGCAGCATGAACGTGGCGCTGCCCAGCCGGCCCGCCGCCTCCTCGCTCTGCGAGGCGAGGCCGAGGAGTATGCCGACCCAGGTCGTCGCGAACCGGAACAGCAGCAACAGTGCGAAGGCGCCGGCCGCTTCGACGGCCGAGCCCTCGATGCGCCGGCCCATCGCGAGCCCGACGAGCAGCAGTGGCACCATTCCGGCCGCCGTGGTCAGAAGATCGGCCGTCGCCTGCCCGAGCGGCACCGCGGCGCGGCTCATCGGCATCGTGCGGAAGCGGTCCGTCACGCCGCGGTGCGAGTCCTGGGCCGCGGTGAACATCCCGGTCATGATCCCGTTCGCGGCCACCAGTTCTGCGGACCAGTCGGGCCCCGATCGTCGATCCACCGCACCGGACGCCGCTCCTTGACGGGCAGACCTTGCCTGATGCGGCACTAGAGCAGCGCGAACTGCCCCTCGGGCCCCTCCTCCTGGTGATCGAATACGGAGGCTGGGGCCCGCGCTGACCTCGGCACCGGCGGTACATCCATGTCGAGCCATTCCGACCGTGCGGTCTCCTGGGCCAACTCGGTCCGCCGGGGCTCCAGTTGACCCAGCAGTGCAAGTACGGTGATCAGCTCCAGCAGCTCCGAGGTCCACTCCTGCGGCCAGGCGCCGGGCCGGATCGCCTCCAGCGTGCCGGGCTCGACCGGGGCGCTCCGCCGCTGGATCCAGTGCTCCAACACGCGCACGCCGCCCACCTGGAAGTCCCAGGCATCGGCCGCGACGGGCGCGATCCGCCCTTCCCCGACGAGGAGTGCCTCTTCCTCCGCGTCGTACTCGACGGACCCGGGCCACGAGGTGATCGCGGCCCGCACGTAGGGCCGCCGTCCGCCCGGCAGTCTGGGCCGCTCGCCGCTGCGCAGGCCCCTCAGCTGGACCTCCACCAGGCGTTGCCCCAGCGCGACGCCTCGCATCCACACCTCGGGGTCCGCAGTGAACGGCACCTCGCACCCCCGTGCCGTCGCCCGGCCGGCGGCGACGGCCCAGGCGAACAAGTCCCCGGGTGCGACGTCATCGCCATAGCGCCCCCGGAGTGTCCCCAGCACCCCCGGTGCGAGATTGGGCTCCGCCCCGCCGGGCCTCCGGTACAGCGGCCGTATCCGGCCGGGCCGGCCCGCCGGGGAGCGCCCCTCGGGCAGCACACCCGACACAAGCAGCGCCGGCCCTGCCGTGGCCGGCGCATGCCGCTGCTCCAGGGCGAAGAGCTGACGCCCGTCGGCCACCCGCCACAACTCCGGCCGGGCGACATCGATCAGCCGGTGATCAGGGATGAGCCACTGTTCGTCGAAGGCCCCGTGCATGATCCGTACGGGCTCGGGGCAGGGCCCGTCCTCCCTGGCGAACCCCAGGGTCCCGGTGGACTGGCCGGGCAGCGCCGCCACCCCGCTGTGCAGGGTCCGCGCACGGGACTCCCGGAACAAGGCGCGGCGCTCGTCCTCCCCTGCCCGCCGGAGCGCGTCCCAACGGGATCCGAGCGTCCGGGCGTCGGGAGCGGACACCCAGCCGCGGCCGAGCCGCAGCGGTCCGGTGGACCACGGCATCAGATCGTCCAGCAGCATGGGTGATCACTCCGCCTCGACGGTCACCGAGAACGAGAACCGGTCGCCCCGGTAACGGATCCGCGCCACATCCACGACCCGTCCCTCCTCGTCGTACGTCACCCCGGTGTAGTGCAGGATCGGTGACAGCAGCGGCACCTGCAGCAGCTCCGCCGTCTCCGGGTCGGCGAGCCTCGCCTCGACCGTGTCCGTGATCCGGCTGATCCTCACCCCCACCGCGTCCCGCAGCACCTTCGTCATCGGCCAGCGTTCGAGGTCCCCGACGTCGAGCTCCGCCGCGATGTCCGCACGCACCGCGTTCTCCGCCCAGTTCGTCGGCTCGCCGCTCTCCCCGTCGCAGCGCAGCCTCCGGTAGGTCACGACCTCGTCGGTG
This sequence comes from Streptomyces sp. NPDC043861, assembly GCF_056435905.1. Lineage (NCBI taxonomy): Bacteria > Bacillati > Actinomycetota > Actinomycetes > Kitasatosporales > Streptomycetaceae > Streptomyces > Streptomyces sp. NPDC043861. The sequence goes on from NZ_JBWKDP010000017.1 coordinate 121,372, forward strand.
TCCGTGAAGTACTCGGAGAGCTCGCCGGGCACGGGGGAGGGCCCGTGCCCGAGGAGCGTGGTCCGCTCACCCGACTGCTGGGCCACGATCGCGTCGATCGAGCCCAGCAGCCTCCTCGGCGCGCTCCGCCGCGCCCCCGGCTCGATGAAGGTGCCGCGCCGCCGGTGCCGGCTGATCAGCCCCTCCGTCTCCAGCTCCTTCAGTGCCTGCCGCATGGTCAGCACGCTCACGCCGTAGTGTTCGGCGAGCTGCTCCTCCGTGGGCAGCCGCAGGGGATCCTGCAGTCTGCGCCCCAGTATCGAGGCGCGCAGCGACTGCGAGACCTGGTACCAGAGCGGCAGCTTGCGGTTCAGGACGAGCGAGTCGGGGGCGAAGGCGGTCACGGCAACTCCGTATCAGATCCGGTGTCAGGACCGGAAGTGGCGCTCAAGACCCTCCCACACGGCGTCGTACCCCTGCTGCAGGTGGTCCGCTCTCGCGGCCTGTTCGGTCGCGGTCACAGGCCACCGTGTCTCGAACATGAACGCAAGGCCGTCGTCGATCTTCTGCGGCTTCAGCTCGGCGGCGCTCGCCCGGTCGAAGGTCTCACGGTCGGGTCCGTGTGCCGACATCATGTTGTGGAGCGACCCGCCGCCCGGGACGAACCCTCCCTTTCCGGCCGTCTTGGCGTCGTATGCGCCCTCGATGAGGCCCATGTACTCGCTCATCACATTCCGGTGGAAGTACGGCGGGCGGAAGGTGTCCTCGCCGACGAGCCAGCGTGGGGCGAACACCACGAAATCCACGCCGGCCAGCCCAAGGGTGTCGGTGGGCGACGTCAGGACCGTGAAGATGGACGGGTCGGGGTGGTCGTAGGAGATGCTGCCGATCACATTGAATCGCCGCAGGTCGTAGGTGTACGGCACATGGTTGCCGTGCCAGGCCACGACATCGAGCGGGGAGTGGTCGTAGGTGGCCGCCCACAGATTGCCGCAGAACTTGTTGACGACCTCCACCGGCCCTTCGACGTCCTCGTAGGCGGCGACGGGCGCACGGAAATCCCTCGCGTTGGCGAGACCGTTCGCCCCGATCGGTCCGAGGTCGGGCAGCACGAAGGGCTGCCCGTAGTTCTCGCAGACATAGCCGCGAGCCGTCTCCTCGAGCAGCTCGACGCGGAAGCGCACACCGCGCGGGATCAGCGCCACTTCTCCGGGTTCCGCTGCAAGCAGTCCGAGCTCCGTACGCAGGAGCAGCCCGCCCTGCTCCGGCACGATGAGCAGTTCGCCGTCCGCGTTGCTGAAGACGCGCCGCTCCATGGCCGCGTTGGCGTGGTACAGGTGCACCGCCATGCCGGTGCGCTGGGCCGCGTCCCCGTTGCCGCCGAGGGTCCACAGGCCGGCGAGCCAGTCCGTCCCCGGTGAGGGCTCCGGCAGGGGGTCCCAGCGGAGCCGGTTCGGGTCGGGCACGGTCTCGGTGAAGGGCGCCGTGCGTACGGCGCCGTTGTCGACGCGCGCGAACGGGGGGTGGGCGGCCGAGGGCCGGATCCGGTACAGCCACGAGCGCCGGTTGTGGGCGCGCGGCTCGGTGAACGCCGAGCCGCTGAGCTGCTCCGCATAGAGCCCGAGCGGGGCGCGCTGCGGTGAGTTCCGCCCGTGCGGCAGTGCGCCGGGCACGGCCTCCGAGCTGTGTTCATTGCCGAACCCCGACAGATACTCCAGCCCTTCGGCCGTCTTCCTCGCCTGCTCGATGCCGCTCATCCGCACTCCTGATGCGTCCGGTCCAAGGAATCCTATGCTTGACAGTAGGATTGCAGCGCGCCTCAGTCAACGGCATCCCCGGCCGACTCCATAGGCGGCGTGACGGGGCGATGGCCCCGGCCGACTCCCTCCGGTGCACACCCGTGCAGCAGCGCAGCGCCGAGAGGCCGGCCCGGATCCTGGACGCCTGCGCCGAACTCCTCGACGAGAGCGGCCACGAGGACCTGGCCACGCGTGCGGTCGCCGTCCGTGCGTGCGTCCCCATCGGCTCGGTCCACCGTTTCTTCGGCAACAAGCGGGCCATGGCCGAGGCCCTCGCGCACCGCAATCCGGAAAGTTGTGCGGGGCGTGTCGCGGCGCGGGTCGCCCGACTGCCGGGCGGTGACCGGCGGGACGCGGTGGACGCCGTACTCGACGAGTATCCGGAGATGAAGCGGACCGTCCCCGGATTCGCGCTCGTCGACTTCGGCCACCGGATTCCGCCGGCGGCACCGGCCGCGGGAGCCGACCACGAGTGGGCCGACCGGCTCGTCGAACCGCTCGCCGGCCCCCTCGGCTCCGCCCTGCGGTGCACCGCGCTCATCGCCGTCGAGGCCGCGGACGCGCTGCTGCAGCTCGCCTTCCGGGTCGATCCTTCGGGTGACGCGGAGATCATCGCCGAGACCAGGGAGCTGCTGTGCGCCTATCTCGCCAGGGTCCTCGACTGGCGATCCGCATCCGGTCCCGGCCGTCGGCCCGGGGCCTTCGGGACCGCCCCGTAGCCGGACCCGGAACCGGCCGGCAGCCGAACACCCCTCCCCGTCATGCGTACCGGTCGGTATGCTCGGCTCCGCCCGTGCGTCACCGCTGCCGCCGCCCCCGGGAGGGCCCCATGACACGAGAAGACGCCACCCGTACCGCCCTCCGTATCTGCCCCCTCTGCGAAGCCACCTGCGGACTGACCCTCACCATCGAGGGCACCCGGGTCACCGGCGCACGCGGTGACCGCGACGACATCTTCAGCCATGGCTTCATCTGCCCGAAGGGCGCCTCCTTCGGTGAGCTCGACACCGACCCCGACCGCCTCCGCACCCCTCTCGTACGGGACGCGGGCGGTGAACTGCGTGAGGCGACCTGGGAAGAGGCCTTCGACATCATCGCCGCACGCATACGCCCGCTGATCGAGGAGCACGGACCGAACGCGGTCGGTGTAGTCCTCGGCAACCCCAATGTGCACACGATGGCCGGCGGGCTCTACCCGCCCGTACTCCTGTCGACACTGCGCACCCGCAACCTCTTCACCGCCTCCACCCTCGACCAGATGCCCAAGCACGTCTCCAGCGGGCTGCTGTTCGGCAGTGCGGCCGCCATCCCCGTGCCTGATCTGGACCGTACGGACCATCTGCTGCTCCTCGGCGCCAACCCGCTGGACTCCAACGGCAGCCTGTGCACCGCGCCCGACTTCCCGGGCAAGCTCAAGGCGCTGCGCCGCCGCGGCGGCAGCCTGACAGTCGTCGACCCCCGCCGCACCCGGACCGCCAGGCTCGCCGACCGGCACATCGCGATCCGCCCCGGCACCGACGCCCTGCTGCTCGCCGCGATCGCCCAGGTTCTCTTCGAGGAGGACCTGACCGACCTCGGGGAGCTGGACGGACAGGTGGAGGGTGTGGACGAGGTCCGGGCCGCGGTGCGGGACTTCACGCCCGAAGCCGTCGCCGCTGCCTGCGACATGGACGCCGAGGAGATCCGCGCCATCGCCCGCGAGCTCGCCGCCGCCCCGAGCGCCGCCGTCTACGGGCGCATCGGCAGCTGCACCGTCGAGCACGGCACCCTCGCCAGCTGGCTCGTCGACGTGCTCAACGTCCTCACCGGGAACCTCGACCGGCCGGGCGGCGTGCTCTTCCCCCTGGCCGCCCACGACCGCGCCCCCCGTCCGGCCGGCCCCGGCAAGGGCTTCGCGCTCGGCCGCTGGGCGAGCAGGGTCAGCGGTCACCCCGAGGCCAAGGGCGAACTGCCCATCGCAGCACTCGCCGAGGAGATCGAGACCCCGGGCGACGGCCGGATCCGCGCGCTGATCGTGATCGCCGCCAACCCCGTGCTCTCCGCACCCGACGGCGACCGTCTCGACCGTGCGCTGGGCGACGGCCTCGACTTCATGGTCAGCATCGACCCCTATCTGAACGAGACCTCGCGCCACGCCGATGTGGTCCTGCCCCCGCCGCCGCCCTCCCGCAGCGCCCATTTCGACTTCTCCTTCAACGGTCTGGCCGTCCGCAACCAGGCCCGCTACACCTCGCCGGCGGTTTCCCTGGACGAGGGGGCGATGGACGAGTGCGAGATCCACGCCCGCCTGATCCTCGCCGTCGGCGGGATGCACGGCGCCGAACCGTCCGCCGTCGACGACATGGTCGTCGACGGCACGCTCGCCAGGGCCGTCGCCGATCCGCACTCCCCGGTCCACGGCCAGGACCCCAAGGAGCTGTCCGCCCTGCTGACCGGCCGCAGGGGCCCCGAGCGCCGCCTCGACATGATGCTGCGCCTCGGCCCGTACGACCTCACCCTCGACGATCTGCTCGCGCATCCGCACGGCATCGACCTGGGGCCGCTCAGGCCGCGGCTGGGACAGGTCCTCAGGACCCGCAGCGGGCGCATCGAGCTGCTGCCGGACCCCATCGCCGCCGATCTGCCGCGGCTGCGGCGCGCCCTGGGGGAGCGCGACGGACGGCTCGTCCTCGTGGGCCGTCGCCATCTGCGATCCAACAACAGCTGGATGCACAACGTCGCTGCGCTGGGAGGCGGTTCGAACCGCTGCACCCTCCAGATCAACCCCGCCGACGCCGCCCGGCTCGGGCTCGCCGACGGGGCGACGGCCCGGATCAAGGCGGACGGCGGAGAGCTCGAGGTCCCCGTGGAGATCACCGACTCCGTACGGACGGGAGTGGTGAGCCTTCCGCACGGCTGGGGACACGACCGCCCCGGCACCCGGATGTCGGTGGCGGCGGCCCGGCCCGGAGTCAATGTGAACCAGCTGCTCGACGGCTCACTGCTGGACCCGCTCTCCGGCACCGCCGTGCTCAACGGCTTCGCCGTGGATCTTGCGCCGGCTCGATGACCCCGATCTGAGCTGGGGTTTTGCGCTTATTGCTCACGCGTCAACACCTTGATGACGCTGAAGAGCGGGACCTAACGTCATCCGGACCGCCGACTCCGGTGGCAGTTCAAGGATGAACGTTAGGTGTGTCCCCCATGCTGACAATCCTCGGCTTCGCCATGATCGCCGCCTTCCTGGCGTTGATCATGATGAAGAAGATGTCGCCGATCGCGGCGCTGGTCCTCGTCCCCGCGCTCTTCTGCGTCCTCGTCGGGCAGGGCGCGAATCTCGGTGACTACGTCCTCGAAGGCGTCGGCAATCTCGCGCCGACCGCCGCGATGCTGATGTTCGCCATCGTCTACTTCGGCGTGATGATCGACGTCGGCCTGTTCGACCCGGTCGTCCGGGGCATCCTGCGCTTCTGCAAGGCCGACCCGATGCGTGTCGTGGTGGGTACGGCCCTGCTCGCCGCGATCGTCTCGCTGGACGGCGACGGCTCGACCACGTTCATGATCACCGTCTCGGCGATGTACCCGCTCTACAAGCGCCTCAAGATGAGTCTTGTCGTCATGACCGGGGTTGCCGCCACCGCGAACGGCGTCATGAACACCCTGCCCTGGGGCGGCCCGACCGCACGTGCCGCGACCGCCCTCGAGCTGGACGCCGCCGACATCTTCGTACCGATGATCCCCGCACTCGCCGTCGGTCTGCTCGGCGTCTTCGTTCTCGCCTACGTCCTCGGCCTGCGTGAGCGCAGGCGCGTCGGCAGCCTGACGCTCGACGAGGTGCTGGAGCCGGGTAACGAGACGGTCCTGGTGAAGACCGGAGGCGGAGCGGGCGCCGACGTGGGCGGGGACGGCACGGCCGGAACGGACGGCCCGGCCTCCGGGCGTCGCGCCGCCGTCCCCACCGCCGCCCCCGGTGATGACGGCGAAGGCGGGGCCGACGAGGGCTTCCAGGGGCTCGACCCCAGGCGCGCGACCCTGCGGCCCGGGCTCTACTGGTTCAACGCCGCGCTCACCTTCGCCCTGCTCGCCGCGATGATCATGGAGGTGCTGCCGATCCCGGTGCTGTTCCTGATCGGTGCCGCGCTCGCCCTGAGCGTCAACTTCCCGGGCATGGCCGACCAGAAGGCCCGGATCGCGGCCCATGCCGACAACGTCCTCAACGTCTCCGGAATGGTCTTCGCCGCCGCCGTCTTCACCGGCGTCCTCACCGGAACCGGCATGGTCGAGCACATGGCCGACTGGCTCGTCGGCGCCATTCCCGAAGGCATGGGTCCGCACATGGCGCTCGTCACCGGTCTGCTGAGCCTGCCGCTCACCTACTTCATGTCCAACGACGGCTTCTACTTCGGGGTCCTCCCCGTTCTCGCGGAGGCCGGAGCCGCCCATGGTGTCGCACCGCTGGAGATCGCGAGGGCGTCGCTCGTCGGGCAGGCACTGCACATGTCGAGCCCGCTCGTCCCCGCCGTCTATGTCCTCGTCGGCATGGCCAAGGTGGAGTTCGGCGACCACACCAAATTCACGGTCAAGTGGGCCGCGCTCACCTCGCTCGTGGTGCTCGGCGCCGGAATACTGTTCGGCATCATCTGACGTGGACGGCTCCAGGAGCTGGTTGCTGCGCCTCGTCATCGCCTTCGGCCTCGCGCAGGGGGCGGTGTCGATGGCGCGCCCCGCCGTCTCGTACCGGGCACTGGCCCTCGGGGCGGACGAACGGGCGGTCGGTGTGATCGCGGGCGTGTACGCGCTGTTCCCGCTGTTCGCCGCCGTACCGCTCGGCCGCCGTACCGACCACGGCCGGTGTGCGCCCCTCCTTCTGGCCGGTGTCGTCCTGATCTCCGGTGGCTGCGCGCTCGGCGGACTGGCCGGCTCCCTCGAGGTCATGGCCGTGTGGAGCGGAGTGATGGGCCTCGGCCATCTGTGTTTTGTGATCGGTGCCCAGTCGATCGTCGCCCGCCGGTCGGTCCCCGCCGAACAGGACCGCAACTTCGGTCACTTCACCATCGGCGCCTCGCTCGGCCAGCTCGTCGGACCCGTCGCGGCGGGCCTGGTCATCGACGGCGGGACGGCCCGTACGAGCGGACTCACCCTGCTCGTCGCGGCAGCCGTCGCGGCGGTCTCCTGCGCCTCCCTCCGGCGCATCGAACGCGGCGCGCCGACCACACCCCGTACCGGACGCACCAAGGTGCCCGTCCACCGGATCCTGCGCAGCCGCGGTGTCCCGGCCGGGATCTTCATCAGCCTGGCGGTGCTCTCGGCGACCGACATCCTCACCGCCTATCTGCCGGTGATCGGCGAGCAGCGCGGAATCGATCCGGCCGTCGTCGGGCTGCTGCTGAGCCTGCGCGCAGCCGCGACGATCGCCTGCCGGCTGGTGATGACCCCCCTGATCCGGGCCCTCGGCCGCACCGGACTGCTCACGGTCACCTGCGCGTCGGCCGCGCTGCTGTGCGCGGGCGTCGCGCTGCCCGTTCCGGTGTGGGCGCTCGCCGTGATGATGGCGGTGCTCGGCTTCTGTCTCGGCGCGGGACAGCCCCTTTCGATGACAGCGGTCGTACGGGCCGCACCCGTGGAAGCCCGCTCCACCGCCCTTGCCCTGCGCCTCACCGGCAATCGCCTCGGCCAGGTCGCGGCGCCCGCGTCCGCCGGTCTTGTCGCGGGCGTCGGGGGCACGGCGGCGCCGTTCGTGATGCCGGGTGCGCTCCTGCTGGCAGCGGCAGGACCGGGCGTGCGGGCCGGCCGGAACCCGGCGTGCGCAGGTGGTGCTGAACATGACACCCGCGCCCTGCGTACTAGTGACTACCCGCGCCGGGAGACCAGGTGTGGTGAATCGACTCTGCGTGAGCGACAGGAGCGGCAATGACCAATGGTGACGGGCCGATCATGAAGGGACTCCCGGACGGCGGAGCCGAGTTGTCCGTGGTGCTGCGGCTGGGCTGGGACGACGTGGCCGCGCTGGGGCGTGAGGCGAGTCGGCTGGCCGAACAGCGCGGGGGCCCGGTGAGTCTCGACGAGGCCGCCAGCCACCGGCTCCGCACGTGGTCGTCGGTGGCGAAGACTCCTGACGACAGGGCCGCCCAGGCGCAGACCCAGACCCAGGTGACGTCCTCCGCCCCCACGACCGCGGCGATTTCGGGGAATCCCGCCGCCAGGGTCACTTCCATATCGCCGCCGCCCGCACGGCAGGTGCAGCCCACCGCCGCTGCGGTCGGCCAGGCTCCGGCCTGATCCGCTGTCCACGTCATAGGGCCCCCGGCGCGGTAATGCTCCGCGCCGGGGGCCCCTGTCGTGCATCCGGGCGCCGGGAGGGAGAATCGCCGGCATCCGGTCCGTCCCGGTCCCGGCGCCTCTGGCGTCAGAAAACTAACACCGCTAGTTTGGGGCTGACGACCGAGCCACGCCTCGAAGGAGTAGCGGATGAAGGCCCACGACGGGATGTACATCGGCGGCACATGGCGGCCCGCCGCCGGTGACGACACCATCGCTGTGGTGAACCCGGCGGACGAGCAGGTCATCGCGCATGTTCCGGCCGGTACCGCGGAGGATGTCGACGCGGCGGTACGGGCCGCGCGCGCCGCCTTCCCCGGCTGGGCCGCCACCCGGCCCGCCGAGCGCGCCGAGAGGATCGCCGCCCTGCGGGACGTGCTCGCCCGGCGCAAGGAGCAGATCGCGGGGACCGTGACCGCCGAACTCGGCGCTCCGCAGCAGATTGCCGAGGCCGTGCACGCGGGCCTGCCCATTCTGGTCGCCGCCTCGTACGCCGAGCTGGCCGCGTCGTACTCCTTCGAGGAGAAGATCGGCAACTCCACCGTGCTGCTCGAGCCGGTGGGAGTCGTCGGCGCGATCACACCCTGGAACTACCCCCTCCATCAGATCGTCGCCAAGGTCGCCCCGGCGCTCGCCGCCGGCTGCACGGTCGTGCTCAAGCCCGCCGAGGACACCCCGCTGACCGCGCAGCTCTTCGCCGAGGCCGCGCATGAAGCGGGCCTGCCCGCAGGGGTGTTCAACCTGGTCACGGGCCTGGGGCCGGTCGCGGGGCAGGCACTGGCCGAGCACCCCGGAGTGGATCTCGTCTCCTTCACCGGGTCCACCGCCGTCGGCAGGCAGATCGGCGCGACCGCGGGCTCCGCCGTCAAGCGCGTCGCCCTGGAGCTCGGCGGGAAGTCCGCCAATGTGATCCTGCCGAGTGCCGACCTCTCCCGTGCCGTCAATGTCGGCATCGCCAACGTCATGTCCAACTCGGGCCAGACGTGCAGCGCCTGGACCCGGATGCTGGTGCACAGAGACCAGTACGACGAGGCCGTGGCCCTGGCCGCAGCGGCCGTCGCCAAGTACACACCGGGCGAGCGGATCGGCCCCCTCGTCAACGCCAGGCAGCAGCAGCGCGTCCGCGGTTACATCGAGAAGGGTGTCGCCGAGGGCGCCCGGATCGTGGCCGGCGGACCCGAGGCCCCGCGCGAGACCGGCTACTACGTCTCCCCGACCGTCTTCGCCGACGTCACGCCCGAGATGACCATCGCCCAGGAGGAGATCTTCGGCCCGGTGGTCTCGATCCTGAGGTACGAGGACGAGGAGGACGCGCTCCGGATCGCCAACGGCACCGTGTACGGGCTCGCGGGTGCAGTGTGGGGGGAGCAGGAGGAGGCCGTCGCATTCGCCCGCCGCATGGACACGGGCCAGGTCGACATCAACGGGGGCCGGTTCAACCCGCAGGCGCCGTTCGGCGGATACAAGCAGTCGGGTGTCGGCCGCGAGCTCGGGCCGCACGGCCTCGGTGAGTACCTCCAGACCAAGTCGCTGCAGTTCTGAACGGCTTGAACGGCTTGAACGGCCCGAACGCCCCGAACGCCCCGAACGAGGTGAGCAGTTCGCGCGGTTCACGCCGTTCTGAGCAGTCCCCGGCACTCCGCAGTCCCAGCAGTCCTCCAGCAGTTCCCGAACGAATCTCCGAGGAGTATCAGCGTGGTCCGCGCCGCTGTCCTGCCCGCCGTCGGTTCTCCCCTGGAGATCACCGGCATCCGGCTCCCCGAACCCGGCCCCGGGCAGGTGAGGGTCCGCCTCGCCGCCGCCGGGGTCTGCCACTCCGATCTGTCCCTCTCCGACGGCACCATGCGTGTCCCGGTCCCCGCCGTCCTCGGCCATGAGGGCGCGGGCACCGTCGTCTCGGTGGGGGAGGGGGTCACCCATGTCGCCCCGGGCGACGGTGTCGTGCTCAACTGGGCGCCCTCCTGCGGCAAATGCCACCACTGCTCGATCGGCGAGGTCTGGCTGTGCGCCGACGCCCTCACCGGAGTCGCCGGTGTCCATGCTGTCACCGAGGACGGGACCGAGCTCCACCCGGGGCTGAACGTGGCCGCGTTCGCCGAGGAGACCGTCGTCGCGGCCAATTGTGTGCTGCCCGTCCCGGCCGGTGTCCCGCTCACCGAGGCCGCACTTCTCGGGTGCGCGGTCCTCACCGGCTACGGAGCCGTCCATCACTCGGCGCGTGTCCGCGAGGGCGAGTCGGTCGTGGTCTTCGGTGTCGGCGGGGTGGGGCTCGCGGCGCTCCAGTCGGCCCGGATCGCCGGCGCCTCGACGGTCATCGCCGTCGACGTGTCGGAGGAGAAGGAGGCTCTGGCCCGTGGCGCCGGGGCCACGGAGTACGTCGTCGCCTCCGACACCACCGCACGGGAGATCAGGAAGCTGACCGGGGGTCAAGGTGCGGACGTGGCCGTCGAATGCGTGGGCCGCGCCGCCACCATCCGTACGGCCTGGGACTCGACCAGGCGCGGCGGCCGCACCACGGTCGTCGGTATCGGCGGCAAGGACCAGCAGGTCACCTTCAACGCCCTCGAGATCTTCCACTGGGGCCGCACACTCTCCGGTTGTGTGTACGGCAACTCCGACCCGGCACGGGATCTGCCGGTGCTCGCCGAGCACATCCGTGAGGGGCGTCTGGACCTGAGCGCGCTGGTCACCGAGCGGATCGGCCTGGACGGCATCCCGGCGGCCTTCGACAACATGATCGCGGGAAGGGGTGGCAGAGCGCTGATCGTCTTCTAGCGCCCCCGACCACCGATCCACCGACCACCCCGGCCGCCCGAGCGCGGCCGGGGTGGTCGTGCTGTGTCCGCCGCACCGATTACCGGTGAGTAATGATCGGGCAAAAACTCCTGCTGTGCGACCCGTTGACCTCCATACCCACCGGTCGGTACGTTCCCCGCACTCCTCGTCCCCCGCACCCATCGGAGTGTGCACGCATGGACACGGCACCCCCTTCCCCGCTCGCCGGCCAGGCGCCGACGGCTCCCACCGACCGGCACCGCCGGCGCGTGGCCACCGCAGCCGCCCTCGCATCCGCCGTCGAGTGGTACGACTACTTCGTCTTCGGCATCGCCGCCGCCCTCGTACTCGGGGATCTGTACTTCCCCTCGGGCAGCCCTTCGGCCGGTGTGCTGGCAGCCTTCGCCACCTTCGCGGTCGGCTTCCTCGCCCGGCCCGTCGGGGGCATCATCGCCGGCCAGCTGGGCGACAAGCGCGGCCGCAAGCCGATGCTCGTCCTCGCGCTCACCCTGATGGGCATCGCGACCACCGGCATCGGCCTTCTTCCGTCGTACGAGACGATCGGCATCGCCGCCCCGCTGCTGCTGGTGCTGCTCCGCATCGTGCAGGGCATCGCGGTCGGCGCCCAGTGGGGCGGCGCGATGCTGATGGCCACGGAGTACGCCCCCGAAGGCAAGCGCGGACTTTACGGCAGCCTCGTCCAACTCGGTGTGCCCATCGGTGTGGTCACCGCCAACACCGTCTTCCTCGCCGCAGGAGCACTCACCGACGACGCCGCCTTCGCATCCTGGGGCTGGCGGGTGCCGTTCCTCGTCGGCTTCCTCGTCCTGGCGCTCGCCTGGTACATCCACACACGTGTCGAGGAGACCCCTGAGTTCCGGGAGGCCGAACAAGCGCTGGCCGAGCAGGAGAAGAGCGAGGCGCGATCACCGCTGCGGACCATTCTCAGCAAGCACCTGGGCACGGTGTTCCTCGCCGGCGGGTCCTTCGCGGTGAACACCGCCACGTTCTACATCATCATCACCGGCGTGCTGGACTACTCGACCCGTGAACTCGGTATGGAGCGCGCGGCCGTCCTCACCGTCTCGCTCTGCGTCAGCCTCACCCAGCTCGCCCTGATACCCGCGGCGGCCGCCCTCTCCGACCGCATCGGGCGCCTGCGGATCTACGCGACCGGTGCGGTGGGCCTGCTGGTGTGGGCGGTGCCGCTGTTCCTGCTCATCGACACCAAGTCGCTGCTCTGGCTGGCCGTCGGCACCTTCGTCACCAGCTGTTTCCTCAGCATCATGTACGGGCCGCAGGCTGCCCTGTTCGCCGAGCTGTTCACGGCGGAGATGCGGTACACCGGTGCCTCGCTCGGCTACCAGATCGCCGCGGTGCTCGGCGGCGGCCTGGCCCCGTTCATCATGGTGCTGCTCCTGGAGGCGACCGGCACGTCGATGGCCGTCTCCGCCTACATCATCGGCCTGGCGGTCATCGCGCTCGTGTCGATCAGGATTCTCGGGAAGAGGGCGGCTGCCAGGGCGTGACATCGGCCGGCTGAGCCGCCGCTGCGGCTTCCGTGACGCCGGTCCGGTCCCTCCGGGCCGGCGTACGGGACCGAGAGCGCGAGACCGCCACGCCCGCCAGGCAGATCACGCCGCCGAGCATCGTGAGCAGGCCCGGTACCTCGTCCAGCAGCACCCAGGACATCAGCACCACCAGTGCGGGCACGGCATAGGTCGTCGCGCCCATCCTCCCCGCGGTCGTACGGGCCAGGGCATAGGCCCAGGTGCTGAAGGCGAGCGCGGTCGGGAACACACCGAGGTAGATCATGTTGAGGGTCGCCGGCAGCGACGCATCGGCGATCTCGTGCACCAGCACACCCGCGAACGGCAGACAGGCCGCCGCGCCGATGGCACAGCCCCAGGTCGTCACCTGCAGCGCGGACGCATGCCGCAGCGCCGGCTTCTGGGCGACGACACCCGCCGCGTACGACACTGCGGCCAGCAGACAGAGGAGCACGCCGAGCACGGAGGCGGAGCCCTCGCCGGACATCGAGAGTCCGACGACCGCGGCCCCCGCGAACGAGACACCCATCCCGGCCAGCAGGCGCGGCGGAAGCCCCTCCTTGAGCAGCCAGCCGGCGAGCAGGGCCATCACCAGCGGCCCGACATTGACCACCAGCGCCGCCGTGCCCGCATCGACCTTCTGCTCGCCCCAGTTCAGGGCCACCATGTACACCCCGAACCACAGCAGCCCCGAGACCGCGATTCCCGGCCAGGCGGCCCGGGGCGGCAGTCCTTCCCTGCGCAGGGCACAGATCAGTCCCAGTACCAGCGCACCGGCGAGCAGCCGGCCCAGGGCGAGCGCGCCGGGGGAGAACTCGGCGCCGGCGCTGCGGATCGAGACAAAGGCCGAGGCCCAGAGGACGACGGTCGTGGCGGCCGCTGCGAAGGCGCGCCACTGGGTGCTGGTCATGCCGAGACCGTACGCCGCCGACTCGTCGGTGCCCATCGAAATACTCCTCATCGCAGCGCCTCCGCCGTGATGCCCAGCAGCTCACCGAGTGCCTGCCGTCCCTCCTCGGTGACCTTCACCGCCCGCTCCGAGCCGATCCGTACGCACCAGCCCGAGGCGAGCGCATGCCGGCACAGCTGCGCGCCCGCGACCCCGGCCAGGTGGGGACGGCGTTCCCTCCAGTCCAGACACGGTCGCGCGATCGGCCGGCGGCCGCCCTGCGGCAGCGGGATCCCCACCTCGCGGAACCAACCGAGCCCGTCGTCGGTCAGGGCGAAGCCGGTGTCCTGTCGCAGCAGCCCCCGGCCCGTCATCGCATCCGTGATCCCGACACCGAGCCGTCCGGCGAGATGGTCGTAGCAGGTACGGCCGCGGGCCATGGCGCTGCGGGCACTCGCCGCGTGCAGCGACCGCACCGCCCCGGGGACGGGAGCCGACCGGGCGGCCAGATCCTCCACGAGGTGCGCGGCGCGCTCGTCGGCGAGCCGCACATACCGGTGCCTGCCCCGGCGTTCCTCGGCCAGCAGCCCGCCCGCGACGAGCCTGCCCAGATGCTCGCTCGCGGTCGACGGAGCCACCCGTGCGTGCCGCGCGAGCTCACCGGCGGTCCAGGCCCGTCCGTCGAGCAGGGCGAGACAGAAGCTCGCGCGGGTCTCGTCCGCGAGCAGTGCCGCGAGGGCGGCGACATCCTTGGCAGCCATGCCTCCAGGGTCACGCACCCATGGTTCGGTGGCGGCCGAACCTTCCTCCGCCGCTGCAGGTCCCCGAGCCTTCGGTCCGCGAGGGTGTGGAGCCGGTGGCCGTGCGCGAAGCCGGGGCCGGGAGTCCCTCCCGCCCGAACGCCTCGTCGGTGCGCCCCCGCTTCCCGCAGGGGCCGCACCACATCGGCGCCCCCGCCCGCACCGCCGCTACGAGCCGCCCGTCGGGTCCTTCTTCGTCCAGGCCCCCCGCACCCCAGCGTCGTACTGCACGGCCAGCCCGTCCAGCAGGGCCCGCAGCCCCGTCTCGAACGCGCCCTCGTCGACCTGCTGCCGGTGTTCGGCGAGCAGATGGGCCCGGCCGAGGTGCGGGTATGCGGCCGGGTCGTACGCCGTCTCGTCGTCGACGAAGCCGCGGGCGAACGAACCGAGCGCGGAGCCCGTGATGAAGTACCGCATCAGCGCGCCGATATGGGTGGCCTGGGCCGGTGGCCAGCCGGCCCGGACCATCGCGCCGAAGACGGCGTCGGCGACCTTCAGACCAGCGGGGCGGCGTCCCGGTCCCCGGGCGAGTACCGGAACGACATGGGGGTGGTCGGTCAGGGCTGCCCGGTAGGAGACGGCCCAGTCGTGCAGCGCGGTACGCCAGTCGCGGGGATCCGCCTCGTCGAACATCGACAGATCGACCTTGGCGCTGACCGCGTCGGCGACCGCGTCCAGGATCTCGTCCTTGTTGCGGAAGTGGTTGTAGAGGGACGGTCCGCTCACGCCCAGTTCGGCGGCCAGCCGTCGGGTGGAGACCGCTTCGAGTCCCTCCGCGTCCACGAGCGCGCTTGCCGTCCCGACGATGCGGTCTCGGCTGAGGAGGGGCTTGCGCGGTCGGGCCATGCGGCACATAGTAGGCCCTGCCAACCCGAAACTAGCAGTGATAGTTAAAAGTGGGGTGCCCCGTGGTGAACCTGGAGCTCGGCGAGGAGCAGAAGGCGGTGCGGCGGCTCGCGCGCGACTTCGTCGACCGTGAGATCACCCCGCACGTCATCGACTGGGACCGGTCCGAGAGCGTCGACAGGTCGATCGTGAAGAAGCTCGGCTCGGTCGGGTTCCTCGGACTGACCATCGATGAGGAGTACGGCGGCTCGGGCGGTGACCACCTTGCGTACTGCCTGGTCACGGAGGAGCTCGGGCGCGGCGACTCATCGGTCCGGGGCATCGTCTCGGTCTCCCTGGGCCTGGTCGCCAAGACCATTGCGGCCTGGGGGAGCGAGGAGCAGAAGCGGCACTGGCTGCCCGGGCTCACCGCCGGCGACGCCCTCGGCTGCTTCGGGCTGACCGAGCCCGGCACCGGTTCCGACGCGGGGAACCTCGCCACCCGGGCCGTACGGGACGGCGGCTCGTACGTCATCAACGGCAGCAAGATGTTCATCACCAACGGCACCTGGGCCGATGTGGTCGTGCTCTTCGCCCGCACCCGGGACGTACCGGGTCACAAGGGGGTGTCCGCCTTCCTGGTGCCGGCCGATGCGCCCGGACTGACCCGCCGCACGATCCAGGGCAAGCTGGGTCTGCGTGGCCAGGCGACCGCGGAGCTGGTCCTCGAGGGCGTCCGTGTACCGGCCGATGCTCTGCTCGGCCCGGAGGGCAGGGGCTTCCCGATCGCGATGTCCGCGCTCGCCAAGGGCCGTATGTCGGTGGCCGCGGGGTGTGTCGGCCTTGCGCAGGCGGCGCTCGACGCAGCCGTCGGCTACGCGGGCGAGCGCGAGCAGTTCGGCAAGCCCATCGCCTCGTACCAACTGGTGCAGGAGCTGATCAGTGACATCGCCGTGGACGTGGACGCCGCCCGGCTTCTGACCTGGCGGGTCGCCGATCTGGTCGACCGCGGTCAGGAGTTCGCCACCGCCGCGTCCCAGGCGAAGCTCTTCGCCTCCGAGGCGGCCGTGCGCGCCGCGAACAACGCGCTCCAGGTTTTCGGCGGCTACGGCTACATCGACGAGTACCCCGTCGGCAAACTGCTGCGTGATGCACGGGTGATGACCCTGTACGAGGGCACCAGCCAGATACAGAAGCTCATCATCGGCCGCGCCCTGACGGGCGTCTCCGCCTTCTGAAGCAGGGGTGAGTATCTGTCTGAGTACCCGCACGGATGTGGCCAGCCCCCGCGTCCGCGCATCCTTTCCGGCATGAGTGAGACATCGGTCAAGCAGCAGAACACGGCGGCCTACTACAGCCAGGCCGTGGCCTCCTTCGCGGTCGCCCTCGCGGCCGTCGCCATCGGGATCGTCAATCTGGACGCCGATGCCTGGGTGCGTGCTTTCCTCGGTATCGCGGTCCTCTACCTGACCACGTCGGCGTTCACCCTGGCCAAGGTGGTGCGGGACAAGCAGGAGGCCGGGCAGATCGTCAGCCGCGTCGACCAGGCGCGGCTGGAGAAGCTGCTCGCCGAGCACGACCCGTTCCAGAAGCTGTGAACAGGTTCTAAGCGCTTGCTCAGGTTCGGGGTATGGTGTTCGTCCTGGCGGATGGAAGGGGCGAGTGATGAGTACGGCGGAGGAAACGGCCGGCACCGAGGACATGCCGTGGGGTGAGGTCACCCCGGAGGCGGCCAGAAGGCTGCTCGTCGCCGCCGTGGAAGCCTTCGCCGAGCGTGGCTACCACGCCACCACGACGCGCGACATCGCCGGCCGCGCAGGGATGAGCCCGGCCGCGCTCTACATCCACTACAAGACCAAGGAAGAGCTGCTCCACCGGATCAGCCGCATCGGTCACGACCGGGCGCTGGAGGTCCTGGAGGCGGCGGCCGCGAGTGAGGGCACGGCGGCCGAGCGGCTCGCCGACGCCGTGCGCTCCTTCGTCCGGTGGCACGCCGAGCGGCACACCACCGCACGCGTGGTGCAGTACGAGCTCGATGCCCTCGGCGAGGAGCACCGGGCCGAGATCGTGGAACTGCGGCGCAAGAGCGACGCGGTGGTCCGGCGCATCATCAACGAGGGTGTCGCGGCGGGGGAGTTCGACGTCCCGGACGTCCCGGGAACGACCCTTGCGGTGCTGTCCCTCTGCATCGATGTGGCCAGGTGGTTCAGCACGCAGGGGCGGAGGACGCCCGACGAGGTCGGCGCGCTCTACTCCGACCTCGTGCTGCGCATGGTGGGCGCCGAGGGAGCTCAGAAGAAGTAGCGGGACACGGACTCGGCCACGCACACCGGCTTGTCGCCGCCCTCGCGCTCGATGGTGACGACGGCCGTCACCTGCACACCTCCGCCGGCCGCCTCGACGCTCTTGATGGCGGCCGTGGCGCGGAGCCGTGAGCCGACCGGCACGGGGGCGGGGAAACGGACCTTGTTGGTCCCGTAGTTGAGGCCCATCTTCATGCCTTCGACCCGCATGATCTGCGGGACGAGGGTCGGCAGCAGCGACAGGGTGAGATAGCCGTGCGCAATGGTCCTGCCGAAGGGGCCGGTCGCGGCACGCCCCGTGTCGACATGGATCCACTGGTGGTCGCCCGTGGCGTCGGCGAAGAGGTCGATGCGCTTCTGGTCGATCTCCAGCCAGTCGCTGTACCCCAACTGCTCGCCGACCCCTGCGGTCAGCTCCTCGGCGGAAGTGAAGATCCTCGGCTCTGCCATGTCCCTGTTCCCTGCCTCTCGTCCCGTCCGGGCGTGTCAGCGTCCAGATGTCTAAGCGACTGCTTAGCATGCTCGGGTGACGGCCTTCTGTCAACGGATGCGTCGGCCAGGGTCACGTAGGGTTCGGCGAGTGCCGCAGATCCCCGGGAAGATCCATGAACTCACCGTCGGCCAGCTCTCCGCCCGCAGCGGAGCCGCGGTGTCGGCCCTGCACTTCTACGAGTCCAAGGGGCTGATCAGCAGCCGCAGGACGGCGGGCAACCAGCGCCGCTACGGGCGTGACGCACTGCGCCGCGTCGCCTTCGTGCGCGCGGCACAGCGGGTCGGTATTCCGCTCGCCACCATCAAGGAGGCCCTCGCCGGACTTCCCGAGGGGCGCACGCCCAACCGCGAGGACTGGGCCCGGCTCTCGCAGGGATGGCGCGCGGAGCTCGACGCGCGCATCAAGCAGCTCGGGCGGCTGCGCGACCATCTCACCGACTGCATCGGCTGTGGCTGCCTGTCCCTGGAGACCTGTGTGCTGTCCAATCCGGACGATGTGTTCGGCGAAGGCATGACGGGCTCGCGGCTGCTGCCGGAACGCAGATGCGCTCCGGGGGCGGAGGCCTGAGACCGCGCATCCGCGGGACCGGTCAGCCGGACCCTTCGGAGCCCTCTTGCGGTACGAGGAGGAAGCCGAACGCGAGGATCAGTACATAGGCCGCGACGACCAGCAGGACCGCGTCGGCGCCGAGCTCGGCGTCGTGGATCATCCAGGCGCCCAGGAGCCCGCCTGCGAACATCGCTGTCACCGAACCCGCGCGCCGGATCTGGTTGCGCCCACCGGGTGCGATCCGGTCGTCGAGCGCCACGGGAGTGCTGCCGACGAGGGCGGTGAAGGCCCGTGTGGTGACCGTGGTGGGCATGCCGGGCACCTTTGCCCGCAGAGTGGTGACATTCCGCATTCCCATGGCCAGCGCCACCAGTGCGGCCACCATGTAGTGCCGACCGGTGAGCGGCTCACCGCGGTGTTCGATCCCCCAGGCCACCAGTGCGGCAACGGCCAGCACCATGGCCTCGCCGATCAGGGAAGCCGTGAACCACCGATGGCCGTGCACCTCCTCCATCGACTCGAACCGCGACGACAGCACTGCTCCCACGGTGAATCCCACCAGGGAGGCCAGACAGGGGAGCAGGGACAGGCTGCCCACACCGGCGGCGGCGAAGGACATCAACAGCATGTTGCCCGTCTGGACGGCGGTGAAGACCGGTCCCAGCGTGAGGTAGCTGACTGCCTCGACCATCCCCGTCGTCATGGTGAGCGCCACCATGACCAACGTCAGGGACGGTTCCCGTTTCGGCTGCACGCGCTTCACGGGCCGAGTCTCGGCGCACGCCGTCGCTCGCCCCATCGATTGCGCCGACCGTGGGCAGGGCGGTCTGCGCGCACCCGAACGCATGGTGGCCCGCACCCCCGTGACGGGCCACCATGCGCCGGACGGTCACTCGTATTCGGTGCCGCCCTTGCGGGTCAGATAGGCCGGACTGACCGACTTGGCTATCGCCCGGCCGCCCACCACCGGGCTGTGGCGCTCGGTGGCAGGCCGGATCACGACCCCCTCGCGCAGATGCAGATCCCGGCCCGAGACGGTCTCATGACCACTCGCGAATTCCAGGACCGTCTCCAACGCGTACGGACCCTCGTACAGCCGCGGCACCAGCGGCAGTTCGCCGTCGAGCAGTTCGGCGGGGTCCAGCCATCGGACCCGGCCGTCGATCTCCGCCGAGACGTCGAACACCGCGAACCCGAGCTCCGTGGAGCGGGCGTTCGCGCCGTACGACAGGTCCTGCACCCCTGCGCCGTAGACCTCGCCGAAGATGCCGACCCGGCTCGCCCCCAGCCTGCCGGCCAGCCGTGCCGCGGCTGCGGCCACGTCGTGACCGTGTACCGCACGCCAGTACAGATTCCGCGGATCCTCCTTCAGCGCGAGGCCCTTGGACCCGAAGCCCTTCGAGGACACCAGCGTCCGCTCCTGCGCGGCGACGTACGTCACGAGGCAGGCGGTGCCGTGCAGCTTCTCCGTCAGCACGACGGGCTCGCCCGGCGTGAAGATGTCCGGGTAGCGCTGCAGATTCTCGATGTCGACCCACGGCAGCAGGTCCGGGGCCGACTCGATGTCGCCGCTCATCGTGGGTGGGATCGGCGGCGACCACTTCACGATCCCCAGCAGTTCGGCGAAGTCCGTGCCGTCGGCGGCCGCGCGCTCCAGGTCGGTGTCCTCGAGCGCCTTCGGCCGGCACACGATGCCCTGGGAGAGCTCACCGCGCAGTCGTACCGCCTTGACCCGGTCGGACGCCTTCCCGGCCAGCCGCCCGGTCAGCCCGAGCTCGTCGATCAGCTCCGTGGGCAGCACGGCCTGCTCCGGGATGTACAGGGCGATGTCACCGCTGCGGTAGGCACCCTTGGCGACGACAGCGCGGTAGAGGCCCACCTGGGCCAGCTCGAGTGCGTCGGCGTTCGGATGCTCATGGATCGTCAGCAGTTCGGCGGTGACGCGCAGCGTCGACATGTCAGGGCTCCTCGGGTGTGGTTCGCATCGCCGCCACTGTGGCCGCTCGGAATTCCGCTGGGCCAGTGATTAATGGCTTTGCTAGCGTCGCTCCCCGCACCTGCGGCGACGTCTGCCGCCCCCGCCGACGCGTCGGGCCACACGGCAAGGTCGCCGGATCGCCCGCTCCGCGTGCCTCGTTCAGACAGACCTGGATCATGCCGTCGATGGTGCCAGGCACCACTGACAACGCGGGGGCCCGCCGATGCGTGCCGCCGACGCGCCCCCGCGCTCCCTCACGCCACCGAGGCCAGTGCCCTGCCGTGCGCCCGCTTGGCGGTCCGCAGAGCCTCGGTCGTCAGCACGGGCGTGGGCACCACGACCCCGCACCCCGTGCACACCGGACCGAACCACGGCTCGTTCTCGAGATCCTGTCGCCACACGATCCGTTGCCCCGCGCACACGGGACACCGCGATCCGGGTTCCGACCCCAGCGCGGCGATCAGCCGTCGCAGCACCTCCCCCATCGGCTCCGACGGATGCACCGACGGGTCGTCACAGCGTGCGATGCCATTGCCGCCCCAGGTGCGCCGGTGCCAGTCGTCGATCGATCCCGGCCGCCGCAACCCGTCGTGCTTCTCGCGTTTGCGGCGCAGCGCGAACTTCTCCTCGTACACGAGCCATACGGCCCGTGCTTCCTCCAACTCGTCGAGCGCGGCCACCAGCCGCGCCGGATCGGGCGCCCGGTCCTCGGGATCGATGCCGTGCCTGGAGCACAGATGATTCCAGGTCGCCCTGTGTCCGTAAGGGGCGAACCTCTCCAGGCACTTGCGCAGTGAGTAGCGCCTCAGGGCCAGGTCGCCCCGCTGGTCGCGCACCTGTCTCGCAAGACTCCGGAAACCGGCCATCGCACTGCCACCTCCGTCGCTCGTACGTCGTCGCTCGTACTCGGTCGCTCGTACTCGGTCGCTTGTACTTCCGCGTCGAGGAATGGACGTACGACTACCCGATCCGGCTCCATCGAACATCCGTCCATGGCTTTGGCCGGATGACGGCGTAGCGGTGCGCAGGTTCGGAAAAGTGACGGTCCCTCACCTTACCGATGGGTCATACCGCCAGTAACCTGCGCGCACCGGTCTCTCCGAGGAGCCCCCATGCCACGACGCACCGGATCCCCCGTCGGACGATTCAGAACCGCCTGCGCCGCCCTCGTACTCGGCACCTTGCTGTCGGCCCCCGTGCCCGGGGCCGCTGCCGCCGACGCGCCCGAACCCGTCGTCGACCACTGCCTGAGCCAGGGTCGCAGCAAGTGCGCCGACATCCTTCCGCCCGGACAGAACGGCAACGCCACCCTCGCCGACATCCTTCTCCACCGTGTGGCCGGCACCCGCCCCGGCCACAGCTCCGACCAACTCGGCCGATACGACGCCCTGGTGGGCGGATACGGCAGTCTTTCGGACGCCGGACTGACCGAATTCTTCAACGACGCCTCCTTCGGCGTCCCGGCGGACCAGGTCGAGTCGGTGGCCAGCCCGCGCCCGGACGTCACCATCACCCGCGACAGGAAGACCGGTGTCCCGCACATCAAGGGCACCACCCGCTACGGCACGGAATTCGGCGCCGGATACGCCGCCGCCCAGGACCGGCTCTGGATGATGGACCTGTTCCGGCACATCGGACGCGGTGAGCTGACGCCCTTCGCCGGCGGTGCACTGGCCAATCAGGGCCTTGAGCAGCAGTTCTGGCCCCAGGCCCCGTACACCGAGGCCGACTACGAGGCCCAGATCGCCCGCATCCGCGGCAGCGAGGGCCCTCGCGGCGAACAGGCGATGGCCGATGCGCAGGCATACGTCGATGGCATCAACGCCTACCGCGAGAAGTCGAAGAACGGCCGCTACTTCCCCGGTGAGTACGTCCTCACCGGCCATGTCGACGCGATCACCAACGCCGGTGAGATCAAGCCGTTCAAGCTCACCGACCTGATCTCCATCGCCTCCGTGGTCGGCGGCCAGTTCGGCGGTGGCGGAGGCGGCGAGGTCCAGGCCGCACTCTCGCTCCTGGCGGCCCAGCAGCGGTACGGCGTCGTCGAGGGCACCCGGGTGTGGGAGTCGTTCCGCCAGCGCAACGACCCCGAGGCCGTCCTCACCGTCCACGACGGCACGTCCTTCCCGTACGCGCAGAAGCCGGCGGACCCGCGTGGCACGGCGATGCCCGATCCGGGCTCGGTCAGGGCCGAGCAACTCGTCCACGACCGCACCGGCTCGGCCGGCACCGGCGCCAGGGCGCCGGTGCGCGCTCCCGCGCTGCTCGAGCCCGTCCAGGGCATGTTCGACAAAGGCGTCCTGCCACCCGGCTCGCTCGACCCGAAGCGGGGCATGTCGAACGCGCTGCTGGTGTCCGGCGCCCACACCGCGAGCGGAAACCCGGTCGCCGTATTCGGGCCGCAGACCGGCTATTTCGCGCCCCAGTTGCTGATGCTCCAGGAACTCCAGGGCCCCGGCATCTCCGCCCGGGGAGTCTCCTTCGCCGGGGTCGGGATGTACGTCCAGATGGGCCGCGGCCAGGACTACGCCTGGTCCGCCACCTCCGCGGCCCAGGACATCACCGACACCTACGCCGTCGAGCTGTGCGCGCCCGGCGGCGGCAACCCGGCGCCGGACGCGCACCACTACCTCTACCGGGGCGTGTGCACACCGATGGAGAAGCTGGAGAAGCGCAACGCCTGGAAGCCCACCGTCGCCGACGGGACCGCCGCCGGCTCGTACCGCATGCAGGTCTGGCGCACCAACTACGGCATCGTCACCCACCGCGCCACGATCGCCGGCAAGCCCGTCGCGTACACAGCGCTGCGGACCACCTACCGCCACGAGGCCGACTCGATCATCGGCTTCCAGATGCTCAACGACCCTTCGCATGTGAAGGACGCCGCGTCCTTCCAGCAGGCCGCCCACCACATCGACTACGCCTTCAACTGGTTCTACGCGGACTCCCGGACCGCCGCCTACTACAACAGCGGGATGAACCCGGTGCGGGCGTCCGGCGTCGACCCGGCGCTGCCGGTGAGGGCCGAGCGGGCGTACGAGTGGCAGGGGTTCGACCCGGCGGCCAACACGGCCGCGTACACGCCCTTCGACGAGCATCCCCGATCGACCGGCCAGGACTACTACATCTCCTGGAACAACCGGCAGGCCAAGGACTACAACACCGGGGGCTTCGGCTTCGGTGCCGTCCATCGTGGCGATCTCCTGGACGGCCGGGTCGCGGCACTCGTCGCGCAGGGCGGCGTCACCCGGGCCTCACTGACCCGCGCCATGGCCGAGGCCGGTGTCACCGATCTGCGCGGCGAGCAGCTGCTGCCCGAACTGCTCGGCGTCCTGCGCAGCGCCCCGGTCACCGACCCACAACTCGGCGCGGCGGTGCAGAAGCTGGAGTCCTGGCGTGCGGCGGGGGCGCAGCGGCAGGAGGCCTCGCCGGGTTCGCACCGCTACGGCCACTCGGACGCGATCCGGATCATGGACGCCTGGTGGCCCATGCTGGTCGAGGCCGAATTCGGGCCAGGACTCGGCGACGACCTCTACGAGGCCCTGACCGCGAGCCTCGGTACCGACGAGTCACCTGCGGCCGGCCATGGTCCGGCCGGCTCCCATGGCGGCTCCGCCTTCCAGTTCGGCTGGTGGGGTTTCACCGACAAGGACCTCCGCCAGGTGCTCGGCGCGAAGGTCGAGGGGCCGCTGGCACGCACCTACTGCGGGAACGGCGTACTGAGCGCCTGCCGTCAGGCCCTGCTCGACAGCCTTGCCCAGGCCGTCGCCAAGCCGGCCGCCCAGGTCTATCCCGCCGACGGCAGCTGCAAGGCGGGTGACCAGTGGTGCGCGGACGCGATCGTGCACCGGGTGCTGGGCGGGATTACCCATCCGACGGTCAACTGGCAGAACCGGCCCACCTATCAGCAGGTCGTCGAGTTCTCCTCGCACCGCTAGTGTCTTTCGTTTGGATCGGGCTGGATCGGTGAGCGGGGTCCGGTGCGTGCGATCGCAAGGCGGAGGAAGGGGCCCACGCGGAGCGTGGGCGACTGACGACAACGCGGCGAGCGTACGCACCGGGGCAGGCGAGCCCGGCAAGATCCGAACGAGAGGCCTCAAGGGCTGTCCGTCATCCCCGGCGGGCGCACGACGACAGCTACGGCACTCCCCCCGCTGCCGCTGGGAGGCATCCCCCACGCTGCGTTGTCGGAGTGCCCGAATACGCCCCGTACGAGGACACCCCTCCGCCTGACGATGCTTCCCCCCGACCCTGGCGAGCCCGGGGAGACCCCATGCATCTGACACCGCGCGCTGATCCACCGGAGATTACGGGACAGCCGTTGGCCGGTGCGGACAAGGCGGGAAACGGTGTTCGGCCCCGGCTTCGAAGTAGGGGCCGGGCCGCGCGTCAGCGCCCGATCCGGCCCGCGGCCAGCACGATCCGGGCCAGCTCCGGGTGCAGGATGTCGCTGTGGGCCCCGGACGGCGGGCCACCACGGCACACCACGGCCGCCGTGTCGACATTGACACAGCCCGTCGTCGGGAGCCCGTCCCGCAGTGCCGTCTCCAGGGTGATCCGACGGGTGCCGTCGACCGCCTGGATCCCGTCGTGCCCCACCGCCCACCATCGCCTGTCCAGGCCGACGACGGTCGACGAGTCCCCGGCCATCCGTGATGCCAGCGGATAGATCACCCCGAGCGCGGTGTCATGCCGCGAGTAGCAGGCGACCACCGGGCCGTCCACCCGGCGCTGCATGTCCCGCAGCACCCCACCGCTTCCTCTCGCATGCGGCAGCGAAGGCGCGAACGCATAGTGGGAGAAGGCGCCTTGGAGCAGCGTCACCGACTTCACGGGCTGCACTCCGCCGGGAAGCCCGCGCAGGGCGAAGGACACGAGCCGGGCTCCCATGCTGTGCCCGACGAGATGTACCCGCAGGTCGGGGGAGGAACGGGCCAGTTGTCCCAGCGCGGGCCCGAGCCCCTTCTCACCGACGGTCCCCGCCCGGCGCTTCATCGTGTAGTACGTGGCCTGGCGCAAAACCTCCTTGGCACCCTTCCAGAGCCTCTTCAGCCCGATGCCCGCCCCCTGCGACAGCTCCGCTCCGTCCAGGGCCTCGGTGAACGCCCGGCAGACTTCGACGGGGTCCTCCCGGAGGAACGCCGGTTGGTTCTCCCCGGCCATGTCGCCGACGCATCCGTCCATCGGAGTCCCGACCAACTCCCTTGTCAGTGAAGAGAATTCATCGAAGGCCGCACGCGAGTCCGGTTCCTGTGCGAGCAGGACGGCCAGCCGCCCCAGCACCGGCTCCTGCCCGGGGAACACCCCGGTGAGAGCCTCGAAATCCGGAATGGGTTCGTCGGTGAACATCATCGACGGCCAGACGACCCCCACGTATCCGACGCGTCTGCCGGCCGCGACGAGTTCGGGGAACGGTTCGAAGAAGCGCGAGTAGAAACGGGTGGCCACCGACGGGGTGTTGTTCCAGCCGTGCGCGAACATCACCAGATCCGTGACCTTCAGCCCGGCCAAGGAGTCGCGCTGGGCGGCATTCGCATCGCCGTCCGCGTCGAACGTGATCTCCCGGTACGGCCGCACACTCATCTCGTTCACGGGCGTGTCCCTCCGCTCCGCGGGTCGCTGCCTCCACAGCATCCCGCGGGAGCGCAGGGACGGCCAGAGCCGTGGCACACGGCGGTCGGAGCAGAGCGGCCGCAGTCATCCGGCGCAGGTGGACGAGGAGGTCGTACGAGGAGGCGAGCCGGGTGGAGCGTCGTAGCCCCCAGGAAAGGCCGTGCCGATGGACGGTGTCGGCCGGGCCCGGCTCGGCCAACTGCGGGCAGGCACAGGGACGCTGCCGATGTCGACGTGGTGGCCGCGCGGCGCAACGCGGTCCAGGGTGTGCCCATTGGCCGGCTCGGGCCGCGCTGCGACGGTGAACTTCCGCACCGTCCTTCGGATACCGGGCGTTGCGCGCGTTGAACGTCCCCCGGCCGGAGGCGACGCCGACGTTCATGCAGCCGCGCCCCGGCGCGTCGCGCAGGAGGACGGCGCTGGATCCGCTGGTACTGCTGTCGGCCTGGTGCTCTCACGACCCGGCGGACCCGGCGGACCCGGCGGACCCGGCGGACCCGGCGCGCAGGCCGGGCTCCCGGGCCCGGCGGGGGCAACCCCGCCAACCCCGCCGTCACCGGTACAGCAGATACCCCCGGCGTACGGCGCTGAAGGCGGCGAGGTCCTGTTGCCAGGCACCGACCACGTCGTCCGTCCCCGCGCCCGCGTCGATCATGGTGCGCACCCGAGTGGACCCGGTGAGCTTGTCGATCCAGTGGTCGGGTCGCCAGGCGAAGCCGCTCCAGCAGCGCTTCGCCGTCACCAGCAGGGCGATCCCGGTACGGACGGGGTTGTACACCTCGCGGTCGTGCACATGCAGCTGCACACCATCGACGGTCCTGCCCTGGAACTTGGAGAACGTAGGGGCGAAGTACGCCTCCCGGAAGTGGACCCCGGGCAGGTCCAGGGCATTCGCCGTCTCCGCCCACGAGCGGTCGACGCCCTCGGCGCCGAGGAGCTCGAAGGGGCGGGTGGTGCCGCGCCCCTCCGAGAGATTGGTGCCCTCGAAGAGACACGTCCCGGAGTACACCAGTGCGGTGTCGGGCGTCGGCATATTGGGGCTCGGCGGCACCCACGGCAGTCCGGTGTCGTCGTGGAAGTCGCCGCGTCGCCAGCCCGACATGCGGACGGTCTCCAGCTCCACCGGTGTGGTCAGGAACTCGCCGTTGAAGAGAGCGGCCAGCTCGGCGACGGTCATGCCGTGCGCCTGGGCGATGGGCTCACGTCCCACGAAGGTCGCGAACGCCCTGTCCAGGACCGGTCCGAGTGCGGTCCGGCCGGTGACCGGATTCGGCCGGTCCAGGACGACGAAGCGCTTGCCCGCCAGTGCGGCCGCCACCATGCAGTCGTACATCGTCCAGATGTAGGTGTAGAAGCGGGCACCCGCGTCCTGGATGTCGAAAAGGGTCGTCCCGGCTCCGGACGCGATGAAGACGTCAGCCAGCGCCTGCCCGCTCTTGAGATAGGTGTCGTAGACCGGCAGCCCGGTCGCCGGGTCGTCGTAGCGGCCCTCGGAGCCGCCCGCCTGGGCGGTGCCCCGGAAGCCGTGCTCGGGGCCGAACACGGCGACGAGGTCCACCCGGTCGTCGGCGTGCATGACATCCACGAGGTGACGGGCGTCGCGGGTGATACCGGTCGGGTTGGTGACGACACCGACGCGCTCGCCGGAGAGCAGCCCGTATCCGTCGGCGGCGAGCCGCTCGAAGCCCGTTCGCACCCGTTCCCGGCCGGTGTGGCCGAGGGCGGGCGTGGAAGCCGCCGCCATGGCGCCGGCCATGCCCCCTGCCGCCAGCAGACCCCGTCTGGACAGGCTCATCGCACTACCTCCGTGCTCGATACATCTGGCATGCCCATGTAAGTCAGTATGCGCTGCCCGTCGAAGGAACGGCCGGACGCGGTGGCTCCCGATGGGCCCTTCCCTATGACATACCGACTGGTTAGTCTGCCGGGAAGGAGCCACGACGGAGAGGCAGGTCGCATGGTTACGGTGCAGGGCGCCAACGTGGTGGTCACGGGCGCGGGCGGTGGTATCGGTGCCGCCCTCGCCCGCCGTTTTGCCGCGGAGGGGGCACGGGTCGTCGTCAACGACATCGACCCCGGCAGGACCAAGGCCGTGGCCGACGAGATCGGCGCCACCGCCGTCCCCGGCGACGCCTCGGCGATCGTCGAAGAGGCCCGTGACGCGCTCGGCGGCACCGTCGACATCTACTGCGCCAACGCCGGACTCGCCTCGCCCGGCGACGCCCTTGCGGGCGAGGACGTCTGGGCGTCGGCCTGGGACGTCAACGTCATGGCGCACGTTCGCGCCGTCCGTACCCTCCTGCCGGGCTGGCTGGAGCGCGGCAGTGGCAGGTTCGTCTCAACCGTCTCCGCGGCGGGACTGCTCACGATGATCGGCGCGGCACCCTACAGCGTCACCAAGCACGGCGCGATCGCCTTCGCCGAATGGCTCTCCCTGACGTACCGTCACCGCGGCATCAAGGTCCACGCCATCTGCCCGCAAGGCGTCCGCACGGACATGCTCACGGCTGCGGGATCGGCCGGCGAACTCGTCCTCGGCCCCGGTGCCATCGAGCCCGAGGACGTCGCAGACGCGCTCTTCGAGGGCATCGGCGCGGACCGCTTCCTGATCCTGCCGCACCCCGAGGTCGCCGGGTACTACCAGGCCCGCGCAGCCGACACCGAGCGCTGGCTGGGCGGCATGAACCACATCCAGCGGAAGTGGGAAGGAGCCGGCGAGTGAGCGACGCGGTCCGGAGCGAATCGATCTACGCCACCAAGCCCTGGCTCGGACGGCTCACCGACGCCCAGCGCGCCCCCGTCACCCCGCCCCCGACCGTTCTGCACGCCTTCCGTGCCGCCGTGGCCCGGGTGCCCGGGCGCACGGCCCTCGCCTATTTCGACGGGCGCCTCGACTACGCCGAGACCGATGCGCTCTCCGACTCCGTCGCGGGCCATCTCGCCGACCGCGGCATCGGGCGCGGCGACCGCGTCGCGGTCGCGCTCCAGAACACCCCGCACTTCGTGCTCGCAGTGCTCGGCGCCTGGAAGGCCGGCGCGACCGTCGTCCCCCTCAACCCCATGTACAAGTCCGCAGAGGTCGCCCATGTGCTCGACGACGCGGACGTGGCGGCGCTGATCTGCTCCGACCGTGCCTGGGAGACATATCTGCGGGACACCGCCGCGGCCTCGCCCGTACGCTTCGCCGTCACGGCCTGCGAGGGGGAACTGCAGACCCGCGACGACCCCCGCGTCCTCGGCTTCGAGCGGCTCCCGCGACCCGCCGACACGGACGACCTGCTCACCGTCGCCCGCGCCGGCCGGCCGGCCCCCGGCGGCCGTGAACTCGAGCCGTCCGACGTGGCGTTGATCAGTTACACCTCAGGCACCAGCGGCCGTCCCAAGGGAGCTCTCAACCCGCACGGCGCCGTCATCCACAACGCCGAGCGCCAGCGCACCGGCCACCCCGTTCCGGACGGCGGCTGCTACTTCGCGCTCGCGCCGCTGTTCCACATCACCGGAATGGTCTGCGAGATGGCGGCCTGCATCGCCAACGCCGGCACGCTCGCTCTCGCGTACCGCTTCGAGGCGGGCGTCGTCCTCGACGCCTTCGCCGAGCACCGGCCCGCCTACACGGTCGGCCCGGCCACCGCCTTCATGGCGCTGGCCGCCCACCCCGGCGTCTCGCGCGACCACTTCGCGTCCTTCCTGGTGATCTCGTCCGGCGGCGCGCCCGTACCACCGGCCCTTGTGGAGAAGTTCCGGGAAGCCTTCGGCCCGTACATCCGCAACGGCTACGGACTCACCGAGTGCACCGCGCCCTGCGCCTCGGTGCCGCCCGAGAGGGAGGCCCCCGTCGACCCCGCCTCCGGGACGCTCTCCGTCGGTGTCCCGGGCCCCGACACGGTCGTGCGGATCATCGACGACGCCGGCCACGACGTCCCGTTCGGCGCCCACGGAGAGATCGCCGTGCGCGGCCCGCAGGTCGTGCCCGGATACTGGCAGCTGCCCGACGCCACGGCCGCCACCTTCCCGGACGGTGAGTTGCGCACGGGCGACATCGGGTTCATGGACCCCGAGGGCTGGCTGTACGTCGTCGACCGCAAGAAGGACATGATCAATGCCTCCGGCTTCAAGGTCTGGCCGCGCGAGGTCGAGGACGTCCTCTACACCCACCCCGCCGTCCGTGAGGCGGCCGTCGTCGGCATCCCGCACACCTACCGGGGGGAGACCGTGAAGGCGTACGTCAGTCTGCGCCCGGGGGCGACCGTGGACCCCGACGAACTCGCCGGGTACTGCGCGGACCGGCTCGCGGCGTACAAGTACCCACGACAGGTCGAGATCCTGGACGAGCTCCCGAAGACGACTAGTGGGAAGATCCTCAGACGGGAACTGCGTTCTCGTGCACGGACGGGCACGGAGACGACGTGATCCGGACAGCAGAGCCGAGTGAAAGGGTGGTGGCGGCAATGGCCAGGACGACGGACGGGAACGGCACTCCCGTCCCCCAGAGGCTGCTGGCCGCCGCCACCCGGCTCTTCGCGGAGCAGGGGTACGACCGTACGTCCGTCCAGGAGATCGTCGAGGCGGCGGGCGTCACCAAAGGTGCGCTCTACCACTACTTCGGCTCCAAGGAGGACCTCCTGCAGGAGGTGTACTCCCGTGTGCTCCGGCTTCAGCAGGAGCGGCTGGACGCCTTCGCGGAGGCGGACGCGCCGGTGGACGAGCGACTGAGGGACGCCGCCGCCGATGTCGTCGTGACCACGATCGAGAACCTCGACGACGCGGCGATCTTCTTCCGCTCGATGCATCACCTCAGCCCGGAGAAGAACAAGCAGGTCCGCGCCGAGCGCAGGCGGTACCACGAGCGCTTCCGGGCGCTCATCGAGGAGGGCCAGAGCAGCGGCGTGTTCTCCGACACGACCCCTGCGGATCTGGTCGTGGACTATCACTTCGGCTCGGTCCACCACCTGTCCACCTGGTACCGCCCGGACGGACCGCTCAGCCCTCAGCAGGTCGCCGATCACCTGGCCGACCTGCTGCTGCGCGCTCTGCGTCCGTAGCGGGCCGCCGACCGCGCCGCCCCGGGGCCCGCACGCGCGGCGCGCCGGCGATCCGCCACCCGTGAGCAGGAGTGCGCCTTCAGGTCCGCGCCACCGTGCGCCCGCTCATGCCGCATCCGGCCGGCAGCGGACCGCGGCCGACGGGGGACGTACTCGTCGATCGCGGCACTGGCCCGGAGGCGCGGGGCCGCAGGCCGAGCCCTTCGACGGGGCAGGGGCTGTCGCCGTGGCCGGAGGCCGTAGGAGAGAGCCCGGTGCCCGTGGACGACGAAATCGGCCGGCAGACCGCTGAGGCGCGTCCTGCCGATGGTGCATGGACCGAGCAGGAGCACCGGCGCGGCGGCAGGGAGCAGCCCCGCGGTCGTCGTCCGTGGCGCAGCTGTCGCACAACCGAGGCGCCGGCCTGCTCCGTCGGCGACAGGCCCCGACGGAGCAGGCCGGCGCCGGTGAACCGGCGCCGGCGGCAGCTGTCGCACGACGACCGACGATCACCTCACGGCGGTACGGCCCTCAGAGGTACTTCTTCAGCTCCTGGCGCGCCAGCGACCGCTGGTGCACCTCGTCCGGTCCGTCCGCCAGCTTCAGCGTCCGCGCCCCCGACCACAGTTCGGCCAGCGGGAAGTCCTGACTGACACCGCCGGCGCCGTGCACCTGGATCGCCCTGTCGAGGATGTCGACGACCGCACGCGGCGTGGCGATCTTGATGGCCTGGATCTCGGTGTGTGCGCCCCGGTTCCCGACCGTGTCCATCAGCCAGGCGGTCTTGAGGACCAACAGCCGCAGCTGCTCGACGGTGACACGGGCGTCCGCGATCCACGTCTGTACGACACCCTGGTGGGCGATCGGCTTGCCGAAGGCGGTGCGGGAGACCGCGCGGCGGCACATCAGCTCGATCGCCCGCTCGGCCATGCCGATCAGCCGCATGCAGTGGTGGATACGACCCGGTCCGAGCCGGGCCTGCGCGATTGCGAAGCCGCCGCCCTCCTCGCCGATCAGGTTCGACGCGGGAACGCGGACGTCGTCGAAGACGACCTCGGCGTGGCCGCCGTGCAGGTGGTCCTCGTAGCCGTAGACCTGCATCGCGCGACGGACCTCCAGGCCCGGGGTGTCGCGCGGGACGAGGATCATCGACTGCTGGCGGCGGACGTCGTCGCCGTCCGGGTCGGTCTTGCCCATCACGATGAAGATCCTGCAGTTCGGATTCATCGCACCGGAGATGTACCACTTCCGGCCGTTGATGACGTACTCGTCGCCGTCCCGCTCGATCCGTGTCTCGATGTTGGTCGCGTCGGACGATGCCACGTCGGGCTCGGTCATCGCGAAGGCCGAGCGGATCTCACCGGCGAGCAGCGGCTCCAGCCACTGCTTCCTCTGCTCGTCGGACCCGAAGAGGGCGAGCACCTCCATGTTGCCGGTGTCCGGCGCCGCGCAGTTCAGTGCGGTGGGTGCCAGGTGCGGGGACCGGCCTGTGATCTCGGCGAGCGGTGCGTACTGGAGATTCGTCAGCCCGCCGCCGTACTGCGCATCCGGCAGGAAGAGGTTCCACAGACCCTGCCTGCGGGCCTCGGCCTTGAGCTCCTCGATGACCTCCGGGGTGTCCCACGGGGACGCGAGCTTCGCGTGCTGCTCGTGCGCGACCGCCTCGGCCGGATACACGTGCTCGTCCATGAAAGCGAGCAGCTTGGCCCGCAACTCCTCGGTGCGTGCGTCGAATGCGAAGTCCATGGGGTGATCAGCCTTCCTGGAGGGTGGTGAGACCGTGCTCGATGAAGACGGGGACGAGATCGCCGATGCGGTCGAAGCCGGGGCCGACGGTCTGACCGAGGGTGTAGCGGTAGTGGATGCCCTCCAGGATCACGGCCAGCTTGAACCAGGCGAACGCCGTGTACCAGGCGATGGCGGAGGTGTCGCGGCCGGAGCGGGCCGCGTACCGCTCGACCAGTTCGGCGGCGTCCGGGTGCCCGGCGGCCCCGGCCGTCGTGCTGATGGGGGAGTCGGGCAGTTCCAGCTTCCGGCTGTACATCACGAGCAGCCCGAGGTCGGTGAGCGGATCGCCGAGCGTGGACATCTCCCAGTCGAGGATGGCCTTGATCCGGTCGTCGTCGCCGATCAGGACGTTGTCGAGGCGGTAGTCGCCATGGATGACGCAGGGCCGGGGCGAGGCCGGCAGCGAGCGGCCGAGGGAGGCGTGCAGCTCGTCGATGCCCCCGAGCTCCCGGTTGCGGGATGCGTCGAGCTGCTTGCCCCAGCGGCGCAGCTGCCGGTCGAGGAAGCCCTCCGGGCGGCCGAAATCACCCAGGCCGACTGCCTCAGGGTCCACGGCGTGCAGCTCGACGAGCGTGTCGACGAGGCCGAGCACGGCGTTCCGGGTGCGCTCGGGGCCGATCGGGGCGAGCTCCTCGGCCGTGCGGTAGGGCGTGCCCTCGACGAACTCCATGACGTAGAAGGGCGCGCCGAGCACGGACTCGTCCTCGCACAGCAGTACGGGCTCGGGCACCGGCACGGCCGTGGGGTGCAGTGCGCTGATGACCCGGTGCTCGCGTTTCATGTCGTGCGCCGTGGCCAGCACATGCCCCAGCGGGGGCCGGCGGACCACCCAGCGGCGCGTGCCGTCGGAGACGGCGTAGGTGAGGTTGGAGCGGCCGCCCTGGATCAGCCTGGCGCTGAGCGGTCCGCTCACCAGGCCCGGCCGCTCGCGGTCGAGACGGCCGCGCAACTGCTCGGGGTCGAGGCCCGGGGGGTGGACTGAGCTCATTCGGGGCACCTCCGGTGGGGGCGGCGATTCGGTTCCCGCTCATGATGACCGACCAGTCGGTATGTAGTCCAGGGTGCGCCGGGGGCCGGCTTCGGCCGACGGCCCGCCGGCTCCGTGCATGCACGGCGTTCATGTATGTATTCCGGGCTGCCCATCACCCCGGTCCGGTGGTTTCCCGTCGCCCCGGACCGACGGCGGCACGTGCTTCACCCGCTGCGCCGGGGGCCGCGGGCGTCCCCACCGCGCCGCGCCTTCGAGCGGAGGCGGCTGTACGTCTCCGGTGCACGGGGCCTCCGTGCAGCCCTCGACCGGGAGCGGTCGGCGGCACTGCACCGGCTGGGCGACGGAAGGACGGAACCGCGGAACGGCGGACGAGCGCGCCGCCGAGCCGATGCGGCGGCGCGGCGGCGATGCGCAGGGGTGGACCCGCGCCGGCGTGCCGCAGTGCCGCGCTGGTGAGCGGGCACCGCGGCGGTTCGGTGGTGCTCAGGCGTGACAGGCCACCGGCACGCCGCCGTTCATGACGGCCATGTCCCCGAAGACGGCGACCGGGTCGAGCGGTGAGCCCGCGGGGCGCCCCTCCAGCTCGGCGTAGGCGCGGTGGAGATTCGCCACCAGCCGCTCGCATTCGCGGAGTTCACCGAACTCGCCGAGATCGGCACCCTTGGCGGTCTCCAGCGGTGTCAGCCCCTTGGTGTGGCCCGTCTCGGCGAGTTCGGTGACGAACCGGAAGTAGCGCTCGGTCGCGTCGTACGCCGACGGGTCGCCGACCGGGCCGTGTCCCGGTACGACGATGCCCGCGTCCAGTGAGCGCAGCAGCTCCAGTGCCCGTAGCGATCCGCTCAGCGAGCCCATCGGGATGAACGGGGTACCGCCGTTGAAGATCAGGTCGCCGGTGAAGACGATCCCGTGCTCCGGGAGGTGCACGATCGTGTCGCCGGTGGTGTGTGCCACCCCGGGATGGATCAGACGCACTTCCGTCCCGCCCGCGTGCAACGTGAGCCGTTCGCTGTACGTCATGTCCGGCGCGGTGATCGTGATGTCGCCGAAGTCGGTTTCCGGCCAGATGAGATGCAGCTGGTGCCCGGCGGCCAGGACCTCCTCGCGGCAGGCGTCATGACCGACGACGGTCGCATCCGGCCGGAACACGGCGTTGCCGTACGTGTGGTCCCCGTGGTGGTGCGTGTTCACGAGTGTCCGCGGCAGCGGAGCCCCGGTGGCGAGCAGCGACTCGCGCAGTCGCAGGGCCCGCTGCTCCGTGGCGGCTGTGTCGACGAGGATCGTGGACCCACCGTCGCTGACGAATCCGGCATTGTTGAGGCACCAGCCGCCATCCGGCTGCACATAGGCATGCACGGACGGGGCGAGCTGAACGGTGTACGGATCGCTGGCAGGCACCTTGCTCTCCCGGGAGAATGGACGAACTGGTGGTGAAAGACTGCCAGTTGGCCGTGTCTCCGGGGAAGCCGGGGCCGGACCGGGTCCCTGGGCGGGGGTCAGTGGTCGTCCCAGTGCCCGGCGTGGGCGGCGTGACGGTGGCCGTCGTGGATGTAGTCGACATGGTCCCCGTGTCTGACCGCCGTGTGCCCGCAGCCCGCGCCGTGCTGGTGGGAGTGGTCGGTGTGGGTGACATGGCCGCTGGGCTCGCACTCGTCCCAGTGGCCCTGATGTGAGCGGTGCACATGCCCGTCGTGTGCGTAGTCGATGTGGTCGCCGTGCACGAACTCGGCGTGTCCGCATGCCGGTCCATGGGCGTGCTCGTGGGTGGAGTGTTCCTGGTGGAGAACGGTCATGGCGCTCACCTTCGAGGCGGTTCAAGGGTCCCCAGGTAGCCCTGGGCCGCTCAGACTAGTCTGAAATGTCCGATTCTCCGGCGTTCCGGTGCTGTGCCGTGGCAAAGGCGTCTGCGTATTCCTCCGACCAGCGGGCCCGAGGCCCCGGCCCTGGGGTTCGCCCCGTCGAGGGGGCGCCCCCGCCCCGGGGTTCGCCCCGACGGCGGCGGGTGGCCCGGGCGCACCCGGCGGACCGCCGGTGCGGTCGCCCGAGGGGCGAGATCTGCGGCCACCCGCCGGGGAGGGACGGCGCATGCCCCCCGGCCCCGGCGGAGGGCCCGGCCCGTCCGCTGGGCGAGGACGGCCACGAGGAGCATGCGCCCTTCCGCCGCCCCGGCCCGTGGCACCGGCTGCGTTCCACTGGACGCGGACGGTGTCGAGCCCGGCGGCCGTCCGGGGCCCGGGACCGCCTTGACCGGCCCGAGGGCGGCATCCCTGGCCCCGCGCACAGCGCTCCGCCCGCGGCCGGCGCAACGGCCCTGAGCAGCGGCCGGGCTGCCCCGGCTTGCGGAAGCCGGGGCAGCGCCGGAGGGTCGGACGTATGAAGGCGATCAGCTACCGCAGCTACGGCGGCCCCGAGGTCCTGGAGTACGGCGAGCTCCCGGAGCCGAAGGTCGGCCCCGACACCGTCCTGGTCAAGGTACGGGCGGCTGCCGTCAACCCGGTGGACTGGAAGGCGCGCGAGGGTTACCTGGACGGGGTGCTCGACTCCGTTTTCCCGGTCGTCCCCGGCTGGGACGTCTCCGGGGTCGTCGTGCAGCCCGGGGTCTCCGTTCCGGAGTTCGCCGTCGGTGACGAGGTCATGGGCTATGTCCGGGAGGACTTCCTGTCCCGCGGAACCTTCGCCGAGTACGTGGCCGCCCCGGTCCGTACGCTCGCCCGCAAACCGCGCAATCTGAGCTTCGAGGAGGCCGCCGGGCTGCCCCTCACCGGGCTCACCGCCTATCAGGTGCTCACTCACGCGCTGAGCGTGGGATCCGGCGACACCCTCCTGGTGCACGCCGCGGCCGGCGGGGTCGGTTCGATGGCGGTGCAGCTCGCCCGCCACTTCGGAGCGCGCGTGATCGGGACCGCGAGCGAGTCGTCCCACGAGTATCTGCGCGACCTGGGAGCGGAGCCGGTGACGTACGGCGACGGCCTCGCCGAACGCGTACGGGCCCTGGCGCCCGACGGTGTCCAGTCGGTCTTCGACACGGTCGGCGGCGAGACGCTGACCGTGTCCGCGGAGCTGCTCGCCGAGGGCGGCCGGATCGCGTCCATCGCCGATCCGGCGGTCACCACCCTGGGCGGGCGCTATGTCTTCGTCCGGCCCAACACCGCGGATCTGTACCGGCTGAGCGAACTCGCCGAGGAGGAAGTCATCTCTGTCCACGTGGCCCGCAGCTTCCCTCTGGAGCAGGCGGCGGACGCCCACCGGCTCAATCAGGAGGGGCACACCCGCGGGAAGATCGTCGTCACCGTCGACTGGGAGGCCTGAACCGCCGGGCGCCGCCCACCCGGCGGTTCACCACACGATCGCCACGGCGAACACGGCGAGCGCCAGGGTGCAGAGCGTGGCTGCCCATGCCTGCCGCAGCGGCATGGCGCCCGGCGGGCGCCGCGTGGCCATCGCCTCGATGCGCCGGTGGGCCACCGACAGAAAGCCCAGCCAGACCAGCGCGCTCAGA
Source organism: Streptomyces sp. NPDC043861 (assembly GCF_056435905.1). Lineage (NCBI taxonomy): Bacteria > Bacillati > Actinomycetota > Actinomycetes > Kitasatosporales > Streptomycetaceae > Streptomyces > Streptomyces sp. NPDC043861. The sequence continues at coordinate 158,518 of NZ_JBWKDP010000017.1, forward strand.
GCGAACGCGACGAGGTCGTCCCCGGAAACGTCGTCATGGTGCACGATCTGCCGCGCCGCCAGTACGGCGGCGACCGTGAAGGCCAGGGTGGTGCGTCGCCAAGCGAGCCTCGTCCGCTCCGGCTGCAGCCCCGGGTCCCGGCCGTCACCACTCATGCACGCCCCCAGGCCACGACGACCACCATCGTCACCGACACGGCCGCCACGACCAGCGCCAGCACCGTCGGGAAGCGCGACACGGGCAGATCCTCGCCGCGTCGCATCGCCCGCTCGCACCGCACCCAGTGGTTGACCGCCCGGAAGGCGCAGAGCACCCCCGCGCCGATCAGCGCGAGCGACAGGCCGACGCGCACTCCCCAGCGCAGATCCGGCAGGAACTGGTCGACCGCGAAGCCCCCGGCGATCAGCGCGAGCGCGGTACGGATCCAGGCGAGGAACGTGCGCTCGTTGGCGAGCGAGAAGCGGTAGTCGGGGGTCTCGCCCTCGTCCCGGATCCGCTGGGGCGAGGCCCACAGCCGCAGACTCCGTACCCATTCGCTCACGCGTCGCACCCTACCCGCGAGGTCTCGCTGCCGGCGGACGGCATCCCCACAGGGCCGAAGACGCGCACACGCCCGCATGCGAGCAGGAGTTCGAGCTGGCCGTGACCGAGGAACCCGCCGGTCGACCGGCGGCCCGGGGTGTCCTCCCGGACCGGACCGAGGCCCTGGCCCTGCCCCCGGCGCGGCTCAGCCCGACGCCTCCCGGTGGGCGCGCAGCCGCTCGTAGGCCGCAAGGCCGTCCGGGACCCACTCCCACTGCCCGAGCAGTTGCTCCAGCTCCTTCTCGGTGACGAAGGCATGCCAGGCGACCTCCTCGGCCTGCGGGTTCACGGCCGGCTCGCAGCGGACCTCGTACACCGCCGACCACCAGGTCCCCCGGGGCTGTCCGGGCTCGGCGGCGTCGGGCTCGTACAGGAACGTGAAGAGCGGTTCGGGCCGGGGGAGCCCCGTCACCCCGAGTTCCTCCTCGGCCTCGCGCAGGGCCGCATCGTCATACGACTCGCCCGCGCCGACGACACCGCCGACGAACATGTCGTACAGCGAACGGAAGACGAGCTTCCCCGCGGTGCGGCGGTGGACGAACACCCTGCCCTCCGCGTCGCGGACCTGGATGAACACACAGCGGTGGCGCAGACCCCGGGCGTAGGCCTCGCCGCGCGGGGCCTGCCCGACGACCTCGTCGTTCTCGTCGACGATGTCGAGGATCTCGTCGGAAGGACTCGAAGGGGCAGTCATACCGCCCATCCAATCAGGATCACGTCGTGGCCGGCCCGCGGTGTGATCCCGACGGCGATTCCGTCGGGACCGTCGCAACGGTTGACGAGTTACCGCCGCGTACCGAAGATCGGACCGACCCGAGCCAACCGAGAAGGTCCGCGCTGCCGCGCGCCCGCTCCGAGAGGGAGACGACCCATGGCGTACGACGCTGATGTCATCGTGATCGGGGCCGGCCTCGCGGGGCTCGTGGCCACCGCGGAGCTCGTCGACGCCGGACGCCGCGTCATTCTGCTGGACCAGGAACCCGAGCAGTCGATCGGGGGTCAGGCCCACTGGTCGTTCGGCGGGCTCTTCTTCGTCGACTCGCCCGAGCAGCGCCGGATGCGGATCAAGGACAGCAGGGACCTGGCGCTCCAGGACTGGCTCGGCACGGCGGGCTTCGACCGCGCGGAGGACCGCTGGCCGCGCCGCTGGGCCGAGGCGTACGTCGACTTCGCGGCCGGAGAGAAGAGGGCCTGGCTCCATGCGCAGGGCGTGCGGTTCTTCCCCGTCGTCGGCTGGGCCGAACGCGGTGGCTACGGAGCGACCGGGCACGGCAATTCGGTGCCGCGTTTCCACATCACCTGGGGGACCGGGCCCGGGATCGTCGAGCCCTTCGAGCGGCGCGTGCGGGCCGGTGTTGCGCGTGGCCTCGTCGATCTGCGCTTCCGGCACCGGGTGACCGGACTGGGCCGGACCGCGGGGGCGGTGGACACCGTGACCGGCGAGATCCTGGAGCGCTCCGGCGTCGAGCGGGGCAAGGCGAGCAGCCGCGAGGTCACGGGCTCCTTCGAACTGCGCGCCCAGGCGGTCGTCGTCACCTCCGGAGGCATCGGCGGCAACCACGATCTCGTGCGGGCCCAGTGGCCCGAGCGTCTCGGCACCCCGCCCGAGAAAATGCTCTCCGGCGTGCCCGCGCACGTCGACGGACTGATGCTGGGCATCGCGGAGGCAGCAGGCGGCCACCACATCAACCGCGACCGTATGTGGCACTACACCGAGGGCATAGAGAACTGGAACCCCATCTGGGCTCGGCACGGCATCCGTATCCTGCCCGGCCCCTCCTCGGTCTGGCTGGACGCACGCGGGCACCGGCTGCCCGTGCCGCTCTTCCCCGGCTTCGACACCCTGGGGACGCTGGAGCACATCATGAAGTCGGGCCACGACTACACCTGGTTCGTCCTCGACCAGCGCATCATCGGCAAGGAGTTCGCCCTCTCCGGCTCCGAGCAGAACCCCGACCTGACGGGCAGGTCGGTGCGCGGGGTCATCGGACGCGCCCGCACCGAAGTGCCGGGGCCCGTCCGGGCGTTCATGGACAAGGGTGCGGACTTCGTCGTCGAGAAGGATCTCGGTGCGCTGGTGCGCGGGATGAACGCGCTCACCAAGGAGCCGCTGATCGACGAGGCGAGGCTGCGCGACGAAATCACCGCGCGTGACCGGGAGATCGCGAACCCCTTCACCAAGGACCTCCAGATCACGGCGATCCGAGGGGCCCGCACCTATCTCGGCGACAAGCTCATCCGCACCGCCGCCCCGCACCGCATGCTCGACCCCAAGGCCGGGCCCCTCATCGCCGTCCGGCTGAACATCCTCACCCGCAAGTCCCTGGGCGGTCTGGAGACCGATCTGTCCTCGCGTGTCCTCATGGAGGGCGGCGAACCACTGCCGGGGATGTACGCGGCAGGCGAGGCGGCCGGCTTCGGAGGCGGCGGTGTCCACGGCTATCGTGCCCTGGAGGGCACGTTCCTCGGCGGCTGCATCTTCTCGGGACGTGCGGCGGGCCGGGCCGCGGCGAAGGCGGTCTCCTGAAGCACCACGGCAACCATGCCGAAACCCGGTCCGGCTGTGCGGAGTTGACCGAGAACCGGCCTGTGCAGTCCACCCCGGAGGTCCGGCCTTGACGCGGAGCATTGCCTACCGCTTTGCTGTGCGCGACCGTTCGATCACGTCCCGCGCACACATCGCAGTGAAGGAAGCCCGCGGATGCCCCCACCTCCGCCGCCGCTCGGCCGCGCCCGACGTCGCGGCGCGCGTTCCGGGCAGACCTTCGATCCGGCCCTCGGTGACTCCGAACTCATCTCCGTGCGGGCCAAGTTGGCCCAGGGCAGATGGACCGCTGCCCGGTCGCTGCTCGCCGCGACGGAGGACGACTGGGATCGCCGAGGGCACCGCCTCATGGTGCTCGGTGAACCCCCGTCGACGGCCGCCTGGGCACACGACTGGCTGGTCGCCGACCCCGGCAACCCCGACGCCACCGCACTCCTCGCCTGTGCCACCGTCTGCCGTGCGCTGCGCGGCAAGGAGCGCCCGGACCGGGCCCGTACGGCATGCCGGGCGGCGGCCGACCTCGCTCCCCACGATCCGACACCGTGGCTCGCCCTGCTGCTCCTCGCCCGCTCCCTCGGCACCGAGGACGAGGTCGCACGACTCTTCGACGAAGTGCGCGTCCGCCACCCCGAACACCATCACGCCCACCATCTGATGGCGGCCAGACTCGCCGAGCGCCACCCCGGCGCCGGCCAGGACCCACTGCACGAGGTGTACGACTTCGCGGCCTGGGCCGCCGAACAGGCGCCCGCGGACTCCCCGCTCGCCGTCCTCCCCGTGGTCGCCCACGCGGAGCGCTACCGGGTGCTGGCGGCTGCCGGACACGAGAGCGCCGACCCGATCGCCTCGGGCCACTGGACCGGCCGGCGTGCCCGGCAGGTCATGAAGGCCGCATTCGACTGGTGGCTGGAGTGGGAGAGCGAGGACCACCCCCGCAACCGTATCGACCTCAACTTCCTCGCACACGCAAAGTTCTGCGAGGGCAGGCCGGCCGAAGCCGCAGCGCTCTTCCACCGCATCGGCCCGCATGCCACCCCGGCCCCCTGGTCGTACCCGGACCAGGACCCGCACGACGCGTTCCATGCCGCGCGCAGCGCCGCGCTCGGCACCGCCTGATCCGAGAGGACAAACCCGCCATGTCGCCGGGCAGTTCGAGTACGAGCGCCATCAGCACGAGCACGAGCACCAGCGAGATCAGCACCTACAAGGGACAGGAACGCGCCCTTCGCGCCGACCGCCTCGGCACCGCCGGCCTGCTGCTCTCCGTGCTGGCCGCCAGTGCACCACTGATGGTCGTCGCCGGGGTGATGCCCACCGTGTTTGGTGTCATGGGCATGGTCGGCCAGCCGCTTCTCTACGTCATCCTCGGCATCGTCCTGATGCTGTTCAGCGTCGGCTACGCCGAGATGAGCCGCCATGTCCACAACGCCGGCGCCTTCTACGCCTACATAGCCCGTGGCCTCGGCCCCACCGCCGGCGCCGGGGCCTCGCTCGTCGCCCTCGTCGCGTACAGCGCGATGCAGGTCGGCATCTACGGCATTCTCGGGTTCGAGATCTCCGCCCTGCTCGCCACCCACTTCGAGCTGACGGTCGCCTGGTGGATACCCGCCCTCGCCGCCGCCGCGATCGTCGCCGTACTCGGCTGGCTCAAGATCGACCTCAACGCAAGGGTCCTCGGCGTCCTGCTCGTCGTCGAGTGCTCGCTCGTCGTCATCTTCGACCTCGGCGCCATCGCCGAACCGGGCCGCGAGGGACTGTCGTTCGCCGCCTTCAACCCGGACACACTCGCCGGCGCCGGCCTCGGTACCGCCCTGTGCTTCTGCATCGCCGCCTTCACCGGTTTCGAGCAGTCCCCGGTGTACGCGGAGGAGACCAGCCGCCCCCATGTCGTCGTCTCGCGGGTGCTGTTCCTCGCGGTCGGGTTCGTCGCGCTGTTCCTCGCGCTCAGTGCCTGGGCGCTCTCCGTGGCCACGGGGCCCGGCGCCATCGTCGGCGAGGCGGGCGAGAAGGGACCGGGTCTGCTCTTCGCGCTCACGGAGACCAGGCTGGGCGGCACCTTCACCGACGTCCTGCACGTCCTCTTCGTCACCGGTATGTTCGCGGCCCTGCTCAGCTTCCACAACGTCGTCGCGCGGTATGCGTTCGCCATGGGCCGCGAGGGGCTGCTCCCGGCCGTCTTCGGGCGGACGAACAGGGCCAGCGGCGCCCCCGCGACCGGATCCCTGCTCCAGTCCGGCGTCTCCGTACTGGTCGTCGTGGTCTTCGCGGCCACCGACGGCCAGCCGGCGGGCGACCCGACCACACCCGTGCTGCGCCTCTTCACCTGGATGGGCAACGTCGGCGCCCTCGGCGTCATCCTGCTGATGGCCGCGGCCTCGTTCGCGGTGATCGCCTTCTTCGTACGCCGCGGCGCTGCAGGAGCGCAGGCCTGGCGGCTCGTCGCAGCCGCCCTCGCCGGCATCGCCCTCCTGGCGATCGCCGTCTACACCGTCAAGGACTTCGACGTCCTGATCGGTGCCGGCCCCGGCTCCTCGCTGAGCTGGTTCCTGCCGGGCATCATCGGGGTCGCGCTGGCCGGCGGGCTGCTGTACGGGGCAGTCCTCCGGGCAACCCGTCCCGAGGTGCACGCGCGTATCGGACTGGGCAACGAGGCCTTCCAGCTCGATCGCGCGGCCGAGTCCGCGGACCCGGCTGCCGAGCAGGTGTGACGGAAGTCTGACGAATACCCGCGGCCACTGGTGTCCGGCGGCCGCGGGTGCTCGAATCGATGTGTGAACGATCCGACCCCAGCCCCGTCACCGGACTCGGACGGCGCGCCCGTCGGACGGCGCGTCGTGCTGTCCGTGCTCGGTCTCGGCGCCGCAGGCGTTGCCGCCGCGCCGTATCTCCAGCGCGGTCTTGAAGCCTTCCTCGGCTCGGCCGCCGACAAGGACCCCACCGGACTCACCGGACTGCTCCCCAACGGCGGCGGATTCCGCTACTACTCGGTGGCCGCCTCCGTACCGCGCAAGAGCGCCGCGGGCTACCGCCTCACCGTCGGCGGACTGGTCGAGCGGCCCACGACGTACACCCTGGACGACCTGCGTGCACTGCCGCAGACCCGCGTGGTGCGCGATGTGCAGTGCGTCACCGGCTGGCGTGTTCCCGACACCGCCTTCGAGGGCGTGCGGCTGTCTGCCCTGCTCGATGCGGCAGGCGTACGGCCCCAAGCCCGGGCGATCCGCTTCACGTGCTTCGACGGCACCTACAGCGAGAGCCTCAGCCTCGACCAGGCCCGCCGCTCCGATGTCATGGTCTGTCTGCGCATGCAGGACGAGCCGCTCAGCCATGCGCACGGCGGCCCGGTGCGTCTCTATGTCGCGCCCATGTACTTCTACAAGTCCGCGAAATGGCTCTCCGGAATCTCCCTGACCTCCGAAGTGCAGCCCGGGTACTGGGAGGAGCGAGGTTATGACGTCGACGCCTGGGTCGGCCGGTCGAACGGCCGAGACGACGCCCCCACCGTCTGAACCCCCCTCATCGGTACGGAGGTTCAGTCGAGCCGAGCGCTGGATCCACCGTACGACCGCCGCCCTGATGCTGATGTGCGTGGTGACCGCGGCCTGTCTCTACGTGCCCGGGCTCGCCGAACTCGTGGGACGACGCCATCTCGTGGTGATGCTGCACGAGTGGTCCGGACTGCTGCTCCCCGTACCGTTCCTGGTGGGACTGGCCTCGCCCGCCTTCCGGGCCGATCTGCGACGGCTGAACCGCTTCGGGCCCCACGACCGGAAATGGCTGCGGGCCGTACGGCGCAGGGAGTACGGCCCGCACGAGCGCCCGGCGGGCAAGTTCAACGCCGGCCAGAAACTCTACGCAGCCTGGATCGCCGGTGCGGTGCTGGTCATGCTCGGTACAGGTCTGCTGATGTGGTTCACGCATCTGACCCCGCTCGTGTGGCGCACGAGCGCGACCTTCGTGCACGACTGGCTGGCGCTGACGATCGGTCTGGTGCTCCTCGGCCACATCGGGATGGCGTTCGCCGACCCGGAGGCACGCCGCGGCATGCGCACCGGGTCGGTCGGGCGGCCCTGGGCCCGGCGGGAGCACCCGCTGTGGGACCCCGACGGGGACGACGGCTGATCCCCCGGAGCGTGGGCGACCGGTCGACGCTCAGAAGACCAGGGAGAGCAGCAGGACGAAGACGATGCCGACCACCGAGATGATGGTCTCCATCACCGACCAGGTCTTGACCGTCTGGCCGACGCTCATCCCGAAGTACTCCTTCACCAGCCAGAATCCGGCGTCGTTGACATGGCTGAAGAACAGCGAACCGGCACCGATCGCCAGCACCAGCAGCGCTGCCTCGGGCGTCGACATGCCCGTGGCGAGCGGGGCCACCAGACCGGCCGCGGAGATCGTGGCCACGGTCGCCGAGCCGGTGGCCAGCCGGATGGCGACCGCGATCAGCCAGGCCAGCAGCAGCGTGGGTATGGACCAGTTCCTGGAGTAGTCCAGGATCATCTGGCCCACTCCGATGTCGATCAGGGTCGTCTTGAAACCGCCGCCGGCGCCGACGATGAGGAGCACGCCCGCGATCGGGGCGAGGGACCTCTCCACGGTCGAGGCGATCCTTTCCCTGGTGAAGCCGGCTGCGCGGCCCAGCGTGAACATGCCGACGATCACGGCCGCGAGCAGTGCGATCAGCGGTGAGCCGATGACGTCCGTGACCCGCTGGACATGGTTCTCCGGGTCGTCGACGACGATCTCCACCAGGGCCTTCGCCATCATCAGCACGACGGGGAGCAGCACGGTGGAGACGGTGGCGGCGAAGCTCGGCCGCTTCTCCAGATCCTCCGAGGCGCGCTGGGGGATCATGCGCTCGGGCGCCGGGACGTCGACCCAGCGGGCCGCGTACTTCGAGAACACCGGACCGGCGATGATCACGGTCGGTACGGCGACGACAAGGCCGAGAGCCAGGGTGACGCCCAGGTTGGCCCCAATGGCGTCGATGGCGACCAGCGGGCCGGGGTGCGGCGGGACGAGGCCGTGCATCACGGACAGTCCGGCGAGCGCCGGGATGCCGATCCGCATCAGCGAGAAATTGCCGCGCTTCGCGACCATCAGCACGACCGGGATCAGCAGGACGATGCCGACCTCGAAGAAGAGCGGCAACCCGATGATCGACGCGATCAGCACCATGGCCCAGGGCATGGACCGCTTGCTCGCCCTGGCGAGGATCGTGTCGACGATCTCGTCGCCGCCGCCGGAGTCGGCCAGCAGCTTGCCGAGGATCGCCCCGAGAGCGATGAGCACACCGACGCCCGCGACCGTGGCGCCGAGGCCCGTGGAGAAGGACGTGATCGTCTTGTCGAGCGGGGCCCCGGCGAAGGCACCCAGCGCCAGCGAACCGATGGTCAGTGCCAGGAAGGCGTGCAGCCTGAACCTGGTGATGAGCAGGACGATGACGGCGATGCCCGCCAGGACGGCTATGCCCAGTTGTGCGTTGCCCGCCGAGGTGATCGGCTCGACGGCGTCCGCTGCCGCCGTCTGGACGCTGAGACGGGTCACGGTGCTTCCTCAGTCCTCGAGCCGGCGCAGCGCGGCGACGGCCCGGTCGGTGATTTCTTCGGGGGAGCCGGACACGTCGACGCAGACGCCGGCCTCGTCCTCCTGCAGCGGCTGCAGGACGGCGAACTGCGAGTCGAGCAGCCTGGTGGGCATGAAGTGGCCCCGGCGCTCCGTCATCCGCCGCTCGATCAGCGCGCGGTCGCCCGTCAGATGCAGGAACACGATCCCGGGGGCGGAGGCGCGGAGCCGGTCCCGGTAGCTCCGCTTGAGCGCGGAGCTGGAGACGACACCGCCGAGCCCGGCCCTTCCCCGGGCCCACCGGCCGATGGCATCGAGCCAGGGACGCCGGTCCGCGTCGTCCAGCGGAACGCCGGCCGACATCTTGGCGACGTTCGCCGCGGGGTGGAAGTCGTCTCCTTCGGCGTACGGAACGCCCAGGCGTCCGGCGAGCAGGGAGCCGATCGTGGTCTTGCCGGTCCCTGCCACGCCCATCACCACAACGACATGAGGGGTGCTCATCGGTGCCTCGCTGTCTTCATCGACATCGGTCAGACGCCATCGACATCGGTCCGACGTCGAGCCGTCGCGCCACTGAAACGCATTAGGTATGACTTATTCAAGAGTCCGAGATATAAACGTCATACTTTTTGAACGTTGATCGTGCACCGTACTCTTGCCTTCATGACCACAGAGGGCCACGGGCTGCACACACGCGTCCTCGACAGCCTCGGCCTTGCGATCACCGCCGGTGAGTATCCGCCGGGCAGTGTGATTCGCACCGACGAGGTGGCCGAGAGCTTCGACGTGTCGCGCACCGTCGTCCGTGAGGTGGTCCGCGTCCTGGAGTCGATGCATCTGGTCGAGTCGCGGCGGCGCGTCGGCGTGACCGTACGTCCCACTGCGGACTGGAACGTCTACGACCCCCGCGTCATCCGCTGGCGGCTCGCCGGCGCCGACCGCCCCCGCCAGCTGGGCTCCCTCACCGTGCTGCGCTCCGCGATCGAGCCGGTCGCCGCCGGCCTCGCGGCCCGTCGTGCGACGCCCGAGCAGTGCGCCGAGCTCACCGAGTGCGCCCTGGGTATGGTCGCCACCTCCCGCGGCCACCAGCTGGAGGGCTACCTGAAGCACGACATCGCCTTCCACCGTGTCGTGCTCAACGCTTCGGGCAACGAGATGTTCGCCCGGCTCGGCGATGTCGTCGCCGAGGTCCTCACGGGCAGAACCCGCCACCATGTGATGTTCGAGGACCCGGATCCGGCGGCCGTCACCCTTCATGTCCAGGTCGCCGAGGCCGTTCGCGAAGGCGATGCCGAGCGGGCCGAGCGGCTCACGCGCGAGATCGCCGTAGGGGCCCTCCACGAGCTGGACGTACTCGCGCCTTGATGATCAAGGCTTCCTTGCTTCACCTTGTTGAAACCTCTGAAATACCTCAGATCTATGTCTGAGTGAGGTGCACCACTGCCAAAATCCCAGGGTTGCCGTGACTATGAGCTTCTGGGCCCTTCTGCGCCCCAGGCCGGCCGTGGTGACTGTCTTCCTCACCCCGGGAAGGCCGCCGGCATCCGACCGGCTACCGCACATCCCCTCACGAAGGCGAACAGCTCTATGAGTGACCGCACCCTGACTGCGGCCGATACGCCCCTGGCCGGCACCCCGGCCACGGGCACCCCCCATGTGGACGCCGGTGACGCCGGGTACCGCAAGGACCTCAAGTCACGGCACATCAACATGATCGCCATCGGCGGCGCCATCGGGACGGGCCTCTTCCTCGGCGCAGGTGGCCGCATGGCCAGCGCCGGCCCCTCGCTGTTCATCGCGTACGCGGTCTGCGGTGTCTTCGCCTTCTTCGTCGTGCGCGCGCTCGGCGAGCTCGTCCTCTACCGGCCGTCCTCCGGTGCCTTCGTCTCGTACGCCCGCGAGTTCATGGGCGAGAAGGGTGCCTACACGGCCGGCTGGCTGTACTTCCTCAACTGGTCGACCACCGCCATCGTGGACATCACCGCGGCGGCGATCTACGCCCAGTTCTGGTCCATGTTCAGCGACATCCCGCAGTGGGTGCTCGCCCTGATCGCGCTCGCCGTGGTCCTCGCGGCCAACCTCATCTCGGTGAAGTACTTCGGTGAGATGGAGTTCTGGTTCGCGATCATCAAGGTCGCCGCACTGGTGATCTTCATGCTCATCGGCATCTTCCTCGTCGTCACCCAGCACGAGGTCGGCGGCCATACCCCGGGTCTGTCCACCATCGCGGACAACGGCGGCATCTTCCCGAACGGCATGATGCCGATGCTGCTGCTCATCCAGGGCGTCGTCTTCGCCTACGCCTCCGTCGAGCTCTGCGGTGTCGCCGCGGGCGAGACCGAGAACCCCCAGAAGATCATGCCGAAGGCGATCAACTCGATCATGTGGCGCGTCGGCATCTTCTACGTCGGCTCGGTCGTCCTGCTCGCCCTGCTGCTGCCCTACACCGCTTTCACCGGCGACCAGAGCCCGTTCGTCACCGTCTTCAACAAGCTCGGCATCCCCGGTGCCGCCAGCGTGATGAACCTCGTCGTGCTCACCGCCGCGATGTCCAGCCTCAACTCCGGCCTCTACTCCACCGGACGCATCCTGCGTTCGATGTCGCTCTCGGGTTCCGCACCCAAGTTCACCGGCGTGATGAACAAGGGCGGAGTCCCCTACGGCGGCATCCTGCTCACCGCGGGCTTCGGTGTCGCGGGCGTCTTCCTCAACTACGTCATGCCCGGTGACGCATTCGAGCTCATGCTGAACTTCGGGTCCATCGGCATCATCGGCACCTGGGGCATGATCATGGTCTGCTCCCTGCTGTTCTGGAACCGCTCCAAGGACGGCCGGGTCACCCGCCCGGGCTACCGGCTGCCCTGGGCCCCGTACACACAGCTCGTCACGCTGGCCTTCCTGGCCTCCGTGCTGGTCCTGATGTGGATGGACGGCGGCATCAGCCGCACCACGATCAACTTCCTGCCGCTGATCGCCCTGGCGCTCGTCGGCGGCTGGTACCTGGTGCGCGGCAAGGTCAAGAAGATCGCCGCAGGCCACGCCAAGGGCTGACGCCCGCAGGCCCTCCATCGGGCCGTCCACTCGCAGGCCCCCCGCAGGAGACTTCCGGCGGGGGGCCTCGCCGTGGAGCACCCGCACGGGCATGGTGGTGCCGTACACATGGAGTACACACCTGCCCCGAGGAAGGGAAGCACTGCGATGGCGCAGCAGGTCCAGGGGGTCGTCGCCCCCGGCAGGAACGAACCCGTTCAGGTCGTGGACATCATGGTTCCCGACCCGGGTCCAGGTGAGGCCGTGGTGAAGATCCAGGCCTGCGGGGTCTGCCATACCGACCTCCACTACAAACAGGGCGGCATCAGCGACGACTTCCCCTTCCTGCTGGGTCATGAGGCCGCCGGCCTCGTGGAATCGATCGGCCCGGGTGTCAACGACGTCGTCCCCGGGGACTTCGTGATCCTCAACTGGCGTGCGGTCTGCGGTCGCTGCCGTGCCTGTCTGCGCGGCAGGCCGTGGTATTGCTTCGACACCCACAACGCCCGCCAGAAGATGACCCTGGCCTCCGGCCCGGGGGCGGGCAGGGAACTGTCCCCGGCGCTCGGTATCGGTGCCTTCGCGGAGAAGACCCTGGTCGCCGCCGGTCAGTGCACCAAGGTCGACCCCTCCGTTGCCCCGGCCGTCGCCGGCCTGTTGGGCTGCGGCGTCATGGCGGGTATCGGCGCCGCCCTCAACACCGGGAACGTCGGCCGCGGTGACTCCGTGGCCGTCATCGGCTGCGGCGGCGTCGGCGACGCGGCGATCGTCGGCTCCCGCCTGGCCGGAGCCGCCCGCATCATCGCCGTCGACATCGACGACCGCAAGCTGGAGACCGCCCGTTCCATGGGCGCCACCCACACCGTCAATTCCCGGTCGACCGACGCTGTCGAGGCCGTACGCGAGCTCACCGGAGGCTTCGGCGCCGACGTCGTCATCGAGGCCGTCGGCCGACCCGAGACCTACCGGCAGGCCTTCTACGCGAGGGACCTGGCCGGCACGGTCGTCCTGGTCGGTGTGCCCACCCCCGAGATGAAGCTCGAACTCCCGCTCCTGGACGTGTTCGGCCGCGGCGGCGCGCTCAAGTCCTCCTGGTACGGCGACTGTCTGCCGTCCCGGGACTTCCCCATGCTCATCGACCTGCACCGGCAGGGCCGCATCGACCTGGGCGCGTTCGTCACCGAGACGATCGGCCTCGGCGACGTGGAGAAGGCCTTCGCCCGTATGCACGAGGGTGATGTGCTGCGCTCGGTGGTGCTGCTGTGATCAGCGGGATCACCAGGCGGCCAGCCGCCGCCCGCTTTCGAAGCGGCACTCCCGCCCAGTGAGCGGATCGGTGAACTCCAGCGTTCGCGCGAGGAGCTGCAACGGCCGCGCGAACTCCGCGCCTCCGGCGGGCTCTTCCGCACGGACCACCGGATAGACCGGGTCGTACAGGATCGGCAGCCCCAGGCTGTTCATGTGCACCCGCAGTTGATGGGTTCGGCCGGTCGCCGGCACCAGCCGGTACCGGCCGAGCCCTCCGCGGTGCTCGAGCAACTCGATCGTGCTCTCGCTGTTCGGCTCGCCGGCCACCTCCCGGGCGGCCAGCACTCCTCGCTCCTTCTCGATCCTGCTGCGCACGGTGACGGGCAGGGCGATCCGGGGGTCGTACGGTGCCACCGCCTCGTACTCCTTGCGCACCCGGCGGTCCCGGAACAGCGTCTGGTAGGCGCCGCGCTCCTCGGGCCTCACGACGAACAGCGCGAGCCCCGCCGTCAGGCGGTCGAGCCGGTGCGCCGGTTGCAGCCGGGGCAGCCCGAGGTCGCGGCGCAGTCTGGCCAGCGCCGTCTCGGTGATGTGCCGTCCGCGCGGGGTCGTGGCCAGGAAATGCGGCTTGTCGGCGACCACCAGGTGCTCGTCCCGGTACACGATCCCCACCTCGAACGGCACACGCTCCTCGGCCGCGAAGTCCCGGTGGAACCAGAGATGACGGCCCGCTGTGTACGGCTCGTCCCGCGCGGCCGGGCCATCGGTCCCGACGAACCGGCCCTCCCGCAGCATCGCGTCCACCCGCTCGGCCCCGATCGCACCACTGAACCGCTCGACGAGGTGATCGCCCACGGTCCGCCAGACACCCTCCGGATCGGCGGGCAGCCGTATCCGTACGGGATCGATGCCGTCCCGCTGCGGCAGGGGCGCCGGGGGCGCGGTCCGTCGTCTGCGTGCCACGGCTCCACACCTCCTTCCCACAAGGCTAGGAAAAAGCAAAGAACCCCAGCTCAGCTGGGGTTCTTCGATGGTGTCCGAGGGGGGACTTGAACCCCCACGCCCGATAAAGGGCACTAGCACCTCAAGCTAGCGCGTCTGCCATTCCGCCACCCGGACGAGGTGTCTGTCTCGCGGCCCTGGGCCGTTCCGACGTGGAAAACCATAGCAAACAATCGGGGGTGCTCGATCACCCGCTCCTCCCCCCCCCGTGCGGACGGGCCCACGGTGGCGCCCCGGCGCTCTTGGGGTGCGAGCGGGGGCGCGGGAGGATGTGGGGGACCACCAGAGCGACAGCGGGAGGAAACAGCGTGAGCGAGTCGAGCACCGGCCGGACGGTCTCAGGCGAGGACGAGGTCGTCGACCTCTGTCGCGATCTGATCCGGATCGACACCAGCAACTACGGCGACCACTCCGGCCCCGGGGAGCGGGCCGCCGCCGAGTACGTGGCGGAGAAGCTCGCCGAGGTGGGCCTGGAGCCGAAGATCATCGAGTCGCACAAGGGCCGCGCCTCCACCGTGGCGCGGATCGAGGGCGAGGACCCGTCCCGCCCCGCACTGCTGATCCACGGACACACCGACGTCGTACCGGCCGACGCCGACGACTGGACGCACCACCCGTTCTCCGGGGAGATCGCCGACGGCTGCGTATGGGGCCGTGGCGCGGTCGACATGAAGGACATGGACGCAATGACGCTCGCGGTCGTCCGGGACCGTCTGCGCAGCGGCCGCAAGCCTCCGCGCGACGTCGTCCTGGCGTTCCTCGCGGACGAGGAGGCGGGAGGCACCTACGGAGCCCGGTATCTCGTCGACAAGCATCCGGACCTCTTCGAGGGCGTGACGGAGGCGATCGGCGAGGTGGGCGGCTTTTCGTTCACCGTGAACGAGAATCTGCGGCTCTATCTCGTGGAGACGGCCCAGAAGGGCATGCACTGGATGCGGCTCACGGTCGAGGGCACCGCCGGGCACGGCTCGATGACCAACAACGACAACGCGATCACCGAGCTGTGCGAGGCCGTGGGCCGGCTCGGCCGGCACACCTGGCCGGTGCGCGTGACCAAGACCGTACGGTCCTTCCTCGACGAGCTGTCCGACGCCCTGGGGACTCCGCTCGACCCGGAGGACATGGATGCGACGCTCGCCAAGCTCGGCGGCATCGCCAAGATGGTCGGGGCGACGCTGCGGAACTCGGCCGCTCCGACGATGCTCGGCGCCGGCTACAAGGTGAACGTGATCCCGGGCCAGGCCACCGCCCATGTCGACGGGCGCTTCCTGCCCGGCTACGAGCAGGAGTTCCTGGCCGACCTGGACCGCATTCTCGGGCCGCGCGTCAAGCGTGAGGACGTGCACGGCGACAAGGCGCTGGAGACCAGTTTCGACGGTGACCTCGTCGACGCGATGCAGTCGGCCCTGAAGGCCGAGGACCCGATCGCGCGTGCCGTTCCGTACATGCTTTCCGGCGGCACGGATGCCAAGTCCTTCGACGATCTGGGCATCCGGTGCTTCGGCTTCGCGCCGCTGCAGCTGCCACCGGAGCTGGACTTCGCCGGGATGTTCCACGGTGTGGACGAGCGGGTGCCGGTGGACGGACTCACCTTCGGTGTCCGGGTGCTGGACCGTTTCCTCGATGCGAGCTGAACATGACGACCGGTTCGCCGGACCCGTCGATTCGTTGATCGGAAACCTAATAATCGCCCGCACGTGCGTAATTGACTGAAAAGAGTGAATGGGACCATACGCTAGTAGCCCCATTACCTCCTCCTCGTTACAGGTGTGCGGTCCGCGGCTGGGATCGCATTGCCAACAAGGAGGAATAATGATCAAGAAGGTCGTCGCTGCTGCGGCTGCCACCGGTGGTCTCGTGCTCGCGAGTGCGGGTATGGCCTTTGCCGACGCGGGCGCCCAGGGTGCTGCCGTGAACTCTCCCGGCGTGCTCTCGGGCAATGTCGTCCAGGTGCCCGTTCACGTGCCGGTGAACGCGTGCGGCAACACGGTCTCCGTGATCGGGCTGCTGAACCCCACCTTCGGCAACACCTGCGTCAACGCGTGACGTTGTGCCTCGCCTGTAAGGGCTGAACAAGGCGGCTCCGGAGTGCGCGCCATGTGCTCCGGAGCCGTTGGCATTCCGCCCCCGCGCGACAGCGCCCGGGGGCACTCCGGAAGTCAGAAGGCAGGGAACTACCTATGCGACAGGTCACGCGAAAAGGCCTGATCACCGTGGCGGCCGCGGGTGGCGTGCTCGTCCTCAGCGGTGGATACGCGCACGCGCACGGGGGTGCGGGGGCCCATGGCGGTGCCTCGGATTCCCCGGGTGTGCTCTCCGGGAACACGCTCCAGGTCCCGGTGCATGTGCCGGTCAATGTCTGTGGCAACACCGTGAATGTCATCGGTGTGCTGAACCCCGCGTTCGGGAACCGCTGCGTCAATGCGCAGCAGAACGGCAGCGGCGCCCATGCCGAGGGCAGTACGGCGAATTCGCCAGGAGTCGGCTCCGGCAACACGGTCCAGGTACCCGTCGACGTGCCCGTGAACGCATGCGGGAACAGTGTGACGATCGGCGGCCTCGGCAACGCTGCCGTCGGCAATGGCTGCGCCAACGGCCCGGGCGAGAACGTTCCGGGTGAGCCGGGGGAACCTGGTGAGCCGGGAGAGCCGGGAGAGCCGGGAGAGCCGGGGGAACCTGGTGAGCCGGGAGAGCCGGGAGAGCCGGAGGAACCTGGTGAGCCGGGAGAGCCGGGAGAGCCTGGTGAGCCGGGAGAGCCGGGGGAACCTGGTGAGCCGGGAGAGCCGGGTGGGCCCGGGGACTCCGGAACGCCGATCGAGCCCTCCGTTCCGAACACCCCGGACACCGACACCGTCACCCCGTCCACGCCCACGGACCAGCTCGCGCACACCGGTGCCGGCTCGCTCGGGTTCGTGATCCCCGCGGGTGCCGGACTGCTGCTCGGCGGTGCGGTTCTCTACCGCAGGGCCCGCACCTCGGCGTAGCCGTGCGGTGACACAAAGGAGTCGGCTCGCAGTAGCGGGCCGGCTCCTTCCTATGTGGAGCGGGTGCTCACCATGTGGCGCGTACCTGACGGATGATGCGCCGGCGCAGCCGCACCCTACGACTGCCGTCCCGGTGGAGACTCAGTCTGTCCAACTCCCAGTGTCCGTACTCGGCATGGTCGGTCAGCAGGCGGGTCGCCTCCTTGCGAGAGACCCCGCGTGGAACGTACACGTCGACAAATTCATATTCCGGCATCGCATCTATTGTGCGGGCACAGCCCAGGTACGGATAGCGTCTGCACTATGTCTGATGCATCCGCTCCTGCGCAGCCCACGGCTGCCGAGGTTCGCGCCGCCGCAGAGGCGGTCAAAGCCGCGCTGGACCGCCACCTCGAAGCGGTCGAACGACGAACGGGAGAGGACGACCCGGCGGTCTACGACGCATTCAACGCACTGGCCGCCGCGGCCGAGGCGTACGACGAACGCCTGTACGACCGCTACGACGAGGTCACCCCCTTCGAGATCCCCGGAGCGGACGACTCCCTGCCGCCGTACGCGGGCCCCGACGAGCCGAACGCCGTGAGCGTCCTCATCCGCCGCGACTATGCGGTGGCGGAGCCGCAGCGACTGCTCGCCCAGGCGCAGCGCATCGCCGATGCGGATCGCGACGCGACCACGGACCAGGCAGTCGCGGCCGCGGTCGTCGGCACCAGCGTGCATGCTGCGCTGGGCGTGCTGTTCGGTGAGTACGAACCGGATGAAATCGCCTCCAGGCACAAGGAATTCGGCCTGGAGGAAGGGGACTCCACACTCTGGGTCTCCGCGGTGGACGAGCTGCCCGAGCCGGGGGAGTGGCTGAGCACGCCGTTCGACCAGTCCGATCCGGAGCTGGTCGTCTGCCGCTTCGACGTCAGTGCCGTGTTCGACGAGGACGACATGGACGAGGATCTGGACGACCTGGACACGGCCGGCACATAGCGTCCCGTGGACCGGGGCAGGCCCGGGGAACTCCACGGTCCGTGCGGGCAGGGCGCTGTGGCCTGCCCGCACGGTCTCGGCGCTGGTCGATCTCCCACGCCGTCCGGGTGCCGTCGCATCACCCGCGCCGAACGCCGGACGGACCGGAACCGCCCGATGCATGGCTGCGCCCTGGGTCATGACGATCTCCGGAACCCGTCATCCGCACAAGCGGCCGCGGTGGTGCCGGTCACCGCCCCCAGCCGGCGCAGCTGTACTGCTCGGCCGGCCGAGCAGTGGGAACGGGGGAGGTGCGGCTGCGGAGCCGGTTCAGGTTCGGGTTCAGTGCGCCGAGGCCAGCAGACCCTCCAGCAGAGCGCGCAGCCGGGTCGTACGCTCCTGGGCCGGGATCTGTGAGACGGCGTGCGGCAGTGCCGGCTCCACACCGTGCACCACGGAGAGGTGGCGCTCACCTCGGCCGAAGGCGGTGTAGACCCAGGGGCGGCTCAGGCTCTGCGCAGCGTCGCCCGGAAGCACGACGACCACGGCGGGCCAGCGCATTCCGGCCGCCTGGTGTGCGGTGAGCGCCCAGCCGTGCCGCACCGCCGATTCGACCCGGTCCTTCGGCACAACGACAGGCGTGCCGTCGCAATCGATCCGCAGGCCCTGTGCGTCGCCCGACACCACGGTGCCGCAGACGGTCCGCCCGGCTGCCGGGACATAGACGACGCGGTCGCCGGCGTCGAATCCGCCGAACCTGCCCGGGCCGGGGTTGAGCCGCTCCTTGAGCGCCGCGTTGAGCGCACGAGTCCCAGCCGACCCGCCGTGGCCGACTGTGATCACCTGGGTCGCCGAGGCGGGAACACCGATCGCCCGCGGCACCGAGTCGGCGACCAGCTGGACCGTGCGGTGCACGGCTTCGCCTGCATCGCGGACGGGAACGATCACCACCTCCTTGCCCGGGGCCGCGACCTGATTCAGTTCACCGATCCCGATGCCGGAGACCAGCTCCCCGATCGGCCCGGGGTCGGGCGTGCGTGACGCGATGTGCGGGCACACCCGTGCAGCGAGCACATCGGCGAAGACCCGGCCGGCGCCCGCCGACCACAGCACCCCGGGGTCGCCGCTCAGCACCAGCCGGCTGCCGTCGGCCATCGATTCGGCGAGCATCGCGGCGGTCTCGACGTCCAGCTGCGGTGCGTCCAGGACGGCGAGCAGGTCGAGAGCCAGGGCGCCGTCCTCGTCACGGCCGGGACCCTGGGTACCGGAGATCAGTCCCTGTACGGTCACGGCGTCCCCGCCCAGGCGACGGCGGCCGTTCTCGCTGTGCACGGCGACCGCCGCCCGCAGCCCGAGCGCGCGGGCCGCCTCGATCAGGGCCACCGGCTCGGAGCGCGCCGCCTCACCACCGGTGTGCAGCACGAGCCCGTGTCCGGCAGCCGCCTTTACCAGCTCTGGCCCGTCCCAGGTGTCGGACGGTCCCGTCCGCACCAACCGGGCCAGGGCGTCCGCGAGGCTCTCCTCCGCGAGCGCATAGCGGTCGAGACCGACCAGGACCGGCACGGCCGCCGGCTGCTCCTGCCGTCCCGTGTCGTCCGCGCCCGTGTCGTCCGCGCCCGCCTTCGGCGGCTCTGCCTCCGACTCCTCCGTCTCCGCGCCGTCCGGGCCGACCGATCCGTCGAGCCCGTCCTGGAAGACCAGGACCGCGCCTTCGGCGACGGCGTGCTGCAGTGCCGCCTCCGGGTCGGGCACGGAGCGGCCGTCCAGCCCCTTGCGCACGACCGACGACTCCAGGGCCGTGTGCCCCTGCAACGCGGCCTGCTCCAGCAGCCAGGTCACCACTGCCACGGCCCGTCGCTCGTCCCCCGGCCCGCATTCAGCGCCCAGCAGCGCCCGGGCGAACCCGTCG
The DNA here is from genome assembly GCF_056435905.1 of Streptomyces sp. NPDC043861. Taxonomy (NCBI): domain Bacteria; kingdom Bacillati; phylum Actinomycetota; class Actinomycetes; order Kitasatosporales; family Streptomycetaceae; genus Streptomyces; species Streptomyces sp. NPDC043861. Next base: position 178,343 of record NZ_JBWKDP010000017.1, read on the forward strand.
GCCTGCTCGGGCCGTACGCCCGGCACGGCCAGCAGCCGCCAGGGGTCCTCGCGCAGCGCCCGCGCGGCCTGCTCGCCGAGCACACCGGCAACGCGTGCCGCGAGCCCCTCGGGCGCACCGCCCGTCACCAGTACCTCCAGTACGGCCGCCACGGTCTCCGGGGCCGCCTGCCGCGGACCCTGCTCCGGCTCGGGCACCCTCGGCCGTGCCGGCGCGGGGACGGACGAGGCCGCCGGCCGGCGTGGTGCGGTGGGCGCGGCGAAGAACTCGCTCCCCGGCTTCTCCCCGCTTTCCACGGCCCGTACTGCCGCGAGCAGATCGGCCGCCGTCCCGCTCAACTTCGCCCCCGCCTCGACGGGGCCCGCCTTCTCCGCCTTGCGCTGCTCGATACGCGCCCGCAGCTCCCGCTGAGCGTCCAGCTCGGCCTGCGCCTCGGACACCTCACCGTGCCCGGCGGCCCCCGAGTCCGCCCCGTCCGTGGTGGCGGGCGGATCGCCGCCGTCCGTCCCCTGCCCTTCAACCGCGGCCGTTTCGGCACCGGTCGTATGCGTCGCTGCCGCTTCGGCTCCGGCCGGCTCGGTCCCGGTCGGGTCCGTCCCTTCCGCGTCGGCCCGGGCAGCCACCCCGCCGTCCGCTGCGGGTCGCTCGGGCTCGCCGCCACCGTGGTCGAGGGCAGCGTCCTCGTGCTCGTCGGCCGGGGGTCCGGGGGTCGCCCCGGGAAGCGCAGTCACAGCGTGCTCCAGTCCTGGTCGGGATAGCGGTGCACGGGCGCCGACACATCGTCGAGCGCCTGGCAGATCTCGTCAGGAAGACTAAGGGCCTCCACTGACAGCGCCGACGCAAGCTGCTGCGCGTTGCGTGCGCCGACGATCGGGGCCACCACGCCGGGGCGGTCACGGACCCAGGCGAGTGCCACCTCGAGCGGGGTCGTCGCAAGACCGTCCGCCGCTGTCGTCACCGCATCCACGATCCGGCTCGCCGTGTCGTCCAGATAGGGCTCGACGAACGCGCCCATCATCTCCGAAGCCCCTCGCGAGTCCGCCGGTGTGGCGTTGCGGTACTTGCCGGTGAGCACCCCGCGCCCCAGCGGTGACGACGGCAGAAGCCCCACCCCCAGGTCCAGTGCCGCGGGCAGCACCTCCCGCTCGACGCCGCGCTGCAGCAGGGAGTACTCCATCTGTGTGCTCGCCAGCCGGGTCCGTACGCCCGGCGCCGCCAGCTGCCAGGTCGCCGCCTTCGCCAGCTGCCAGCCGCAGAAGTTCGACACACCCGCATACCGTGCACGCCCGCTGGTCACGGCGAGGTCCAGCGCCTGGAGCGTCTCCTCCAGCGGTGTCAGCGGGTCGAAAGCGTGCACTTGCCAGAGATCGACATGGTCGGTCCCGAGCCGGTCCAGCGACGCGTCGAGCGCCGCCAGCAGATGCCCGCGCGAGCCGTCGAACCGGCGGTCGGGCTCGAGCACGCTCCCCGCCTTCGTCGCGATGACCAGATCGTGCCTCGGAACGAGCCGCTCCACGAGCCGCCCGAGCAGGTACTCCGCCTCCCCGCCGCCATACACGTCGGCGGTGTCGACCAGCGTGCCGCCCGCCTCCCAGAAGGCCTTCAACTGGTCGGCGGCGTCGTGCTCGTCGGTGTCCCGCCCCCAGGTGAGGGTGCCGAGCCCGATCCGGGACACACGCAGGCCGGTACGGCCGAGATGCCTCTGCTCCATGGCCGCGAGATTACTGGCCACGGCCGCACACGGAGCGACCCTGTGGACAACTTGCCCCCGAACCGGCTGCGAACCTCACGTCCGGTGACCGCTGACGGATGCCGCGCCACCGCGTAGAGTCCGCGAGAAGGACGTTACTCATCGGTAAGGGGAGCGGTATGCGGCTCGGCATCAATCTCGGCTACTGGGGCGCGGGTATGGACAGCGACAACCTCGCCGTCGCCCAGGAGGCGGACCGTCTCGGCTACGACGTCTGCTGGGCGGCCGAGGCGTACGGCTCGGACGCGCCGACGGTCCTCGCCTGGGTGGCCGCCCAGACCGAGAGCATCGACGTGGGTTCGGCGATCCTCCAGATCCCCGCCCGGCAGCCCGCGATGACCGCGATGACCGCGGCCACCCTCGACTCGCTGTCCGGCGGCCGCTTCCGGCTCGGCCTCGGCGTCTCGGGGCCGCAGGTCTCCGAGGGCTGGTACGGCGTGAAGTTCGACAAGCCCCTTTCCCGCACCCGCGAGTACGTCGAGATCGTCCGCAGGGCGATGACCCGTGAGCGCCTCTCCTTCGAGGGTGAGCACTGGACCCTCCCGCTGCCCGGTGGCCCCGGCAAGCCGATCAAGCTGACGGTCCACCCCCAGCGCGAGCACATCCCGCTGTACATCGCCGCCATCGGCCCGAAGAACCTGGAGCAGACGGGGGAGATCGCCGACGGCGCCCTGCTGATCTTCCCCTCCGCCGACCACCTCGAGGAGACCGCGATCCGCCACATCCGCGCGGGCCGTGAGAAGGCCGGGAAGACGATGGACGGCTTCGACGTCTGTCCGACCGTGCCGCTCGCCGTCGGCGACGACGTCACCGGCCTGGCCGACATGTTCCGTCCCTACACCGCTCTGTACGTCGGTGGCATGGGCAGCCGCAAGCAGAACTTCTACAACCAGCTCGCCCAGCGCATGGGTTACGAGAAGGAAGCGGCGGAGATCCAGGACAAGTACCTTTCCGGGGACAAGGCGGGCGCCGCCACGGCCGTGCCCCACGAGCTGATCGACTCGACGACGCTGCTCGGCTCCGTGGAGCGGATCGCCGAGCGGATGCAGGCGTACGCCGCCGCCGGAGTGACCACCCTGACGCTCGCCCCCGCCGGCTTCACCCTGGACGAGCGTCTCGCCGCCCTGCGGGCCGGCACAGACGCCCTCGAGCGCTCCGGACTCGCCTAGAGCCTCTCGTTTGGATCTTGCCGGGCTCGTATGCCCCCGCACGTCGCACGCTCGCAGCGTTGTCGTCGGTCGCCCACGCTCCGCGTGGGCTCCTTCCTCCGCCGTGCGATCGCACGCACGCGCACAGGGTCCGAGCAGGCCTGCGGCCGTGGTGGGGGCTCGGGGGTCATCCCCGCCACGGCCGTCACGATTCCTAACGCGCAACGCGGCCCCGGGTCACGCCCCGGGCCCCGTGTGCTCCGGAGCGGGGGCGTGGGCCGCACGCCGCCGCGCTCCTACTTTCGGCCGAGTCGTCGTTCCTCTCGGTTGCCTGTCCGGCCCATCCGCATTTGACTCGTTCTCTGCGGACACCTGACCGGAGGCGGCAGTCATGATCTCGGCCCGAAGCCTGTTCCAGGAAATCATCGACGACGACGACGCGTATCAGCTCTTCTGTTCGATCGCGGCCAGCGGTGAGACCCAAGGCGGCTGGGAGAACGGCAGGATCGCCGCCCTCGTACCCGAGACCATGCGCGACCTCGCCCCCAAGATCACCCGGCATGGTGCCGACGAGGACAAGCACGGCCGCATCTTCAACGCCCTGCTGAAGAAGCGCGGCCTCGACCCGGTCGCCGTCCCGCCCGAGACCGACTACACGATGCTCCTGGAGAAACAGGGCATCGGCCTCGCCCACGACAAGCTGCGCCGCGACGAACGGCTCACCGAGCGGGACATCCTCGTCTACCTGTCGCACAGCCGTGTCACCGAGCAGCGGGCGGCGGACCAGATGGACATGCTGGTCAAGTGCTTCGGTGAGCACCCGGAGGTCGGCAAGGCCATCAAGCAGATCTGCCATGACGAGGACAACCACCTGGCCTACTGTCACGAGGAGTTGCTCCGGCTGGCCTACGCCGGTCACGGCCGCACCATCCAGCGCACCCTCCGGGAGTGCGCCCTCACCGAGATCGTCATCTACCGGGACGTCAGTCTTTCCGTCATGGCCCACATGGGAAGACTGCTCGAGTGGCCCAGGGCCAAGTCCGTCGTGCTCGCCGCCGGTATCCGGGCGATGTACGCGTACGAGCGTGCCGGCGGCTGGCGGCGCATGGTCAGTCTGACGATGCCCGAGCGCCGCAACGCCCTCGGCGGCCCGCCGGCCACGGCGCCCGTGGTCTGATCGCCCGCGACACGAGCACGGCCGGTCCGCGAATCGGTACGGCCGACGACCGACCACGGGCCCCCGGTCGCCACCGGCACACCGTCACAGCCAGCCGCGGTGCTTGAACAGCTGGAACAGACCCACCTCCACCGCGGCCAGCAGCAGGATCAGCGCCGGGTACGCCCAGACCCACCGCAGCTCCGGCATGTGCTCGAAGTTCATGCCGTAGATGCCCGCGACCATCGTGGGGACCGCGGCCATCGCCGCCCATGCCGAGATCTTCCGCATGTCGTCGTTCTGCCGTACGCCCATCTGCGCGAGATGCGCCGACAGGATGTCCGACAGCAGCCGGTCCAACCCCTCCACCTGCTCGTTGACGCGTGTCAGATGGTCGTTGACGTCCCGGAAGAACGGCTGCGAGTGCTCGTGCACAAAGGGCACGACGCCACCCGCCAGCCGGGTCATCGGGCCGACCAGCGGCACGGTGGCCCGGCGGAACTCGAGAAGCTGACGCTTGAAGGCGTAGATCCGGGCGGCTGTGTTCCTCGAGTCCCTCGCGTCGGGGGCGAAGACGGCGGCCTCCATGTCCTCCAGGTCGATCTGCAGCTCGGCCGCGACCTCGATGTAGTGGTCGACCACGGCGTCGCTGACGGCGTACAGGACGGCCGTCGGTCCGTGCCTGAGCACCTGCGGTTCGGCCTCCAGACGCATCCGCACGGCATGCAGTGGCGAGCTCTCCCCGTGCCGGACCGTCACCACGAAGGAATTGCCGATGAACACCATCACCTCGTCGGCCGAGACGGTGTCGCTCTCCGGCTCGTACGCCGCCGGCTTGAGGACCACGAAGAGCGAGTCGTCGTAGACCTCCAGCTTGGGCCGCTGGTGCGCGTTGAGCGCGTCCTCCACGGCCAGCCTGTGCAGGCCGAACTCACTGCTGACGCGACTGAACTCGTCCTCCGTCGGCTCGTACAGCCCGATCCACAGGAAGGAGTCCCCGGCCGCCCGCGCCTCGGCCAGCGCGTCGGAGAGGTCCCCGGGGCCCTTTGTGCGGCGTCCCTCCCGGTAGATGGCACAGTCCACGATCACGGCGCGCATTCTTCCGTGCCGGAGGTCCGGCCGCACCTTCTCGGCGTGGGCGGCCTACGCTGGCCGGCATGGCCACGTTGATCCTCGTACGCCACGGACGCTCCACCGCCAACACCGCCGGAGTGCTCGCGGGCTGGACGCCCGGTGTAGCCCTCGACGAACGCGGCTCCCGGCAGGCCGCCGCGCTGCCCGGGAGGCTGGCCGGGGTGGAGCTCGCCGCCGCTGTCACCAGCCCCCTCCAGCGCTGTCTGGAGACCGTTCAGCCGTTGCTCGACGAACGTCCCGGCCTGCCTCTGCACACCGACGAGCGGATCGGCGAGTGCCACTACGGCGACTGGTCGGGCCGCAAGCTCGCCGAACTCTCCGACGAGCCCCTGATGGACGTCGTGCAGCGGCATCCCTCCGCCGCGGCCTTCCCGGGCGGTGAATCGATGCGCGCGATGCAGACACGGGCGGTCGAGGCCGTACGCGACTGGAACACGCGCATCGAGGAGGAGCACGGCCCCGACGCGGTCTATCTGATGTGCTCGCACGGCGACATCATCAAGTCGGTGGTGGCGGACGCGCTCGGGATGCATCTCGATCTTTTCCAGCGGATCCATGTCGAACCGTGTTCCATGACAGCCGTTCGTTACACCCGGGTGCGGCCCTTTCTTCTGCGGCTTGGGGACACGGGGGACTTCGAGTCGTTCAAGCCGCGCAGGCCTCAGGAGGAGGGCTCGGACGGTACCGCGGTCGTCGGGGGTGGTGCGGGCGCACCGTGATCGGTTCGCGCAGTAGGGTGGACGGGCCGAAAGCCCGCTGAATCTCAAGGGAGACAGGACGTGTCCCGTCAGGTGTTCCTCTACGACCCACCGGAGCGGTTCGTGGCCGGTACGGTCGGGCTGCCTGGACGCCGTACGTTCTTCCTGCAGGCCTCCGCAGGAGGGCGGGTGACCAGCGTCGCCCTGGAGAAGACCCAGGTCGCCGCCCTCGCCGAGCGGATCGACGAACTGCTCGACGAAGTGGTGCGGCGCACAGGGGGCAATGCCCCCGTGCCGGCCATGGCGCCCACGGACATCGCCGACACCGCGCCGCTCGACATCCCGGTCGAGGAGGAGTTCCGGGTCGGCACCATGGCGCTCGCCTGGGACGGCGAGGAGCAGCGCATGATCGTCGAGGCGCAGGCGCTCGTCGAGCTCGACGCGGACTCCGAGGAGGATCTGGCGGAGGCTGAGGAACGGCTGCTGCAGGACGAGGAGAACGGCCCGCCGATGCTGCGCGTCCGGCTGACCGGCGTACAGGCGAGGGCCTTCGCCAAGCGCGCCCTGGACGTCGTGAACGCGGGGCGGCCGCCGTGCCCGCTGTGCAGCCTGCCGCTCGACCCGGAGGGACATGTATGTCCGCGCCAGAACGGATACCGCCGCGGAGCGTGACTGCTCTCGACCTGCTCGCCAAGGGCGAGCTGACGGTGAAGGGACGGATCCGCGAGGCTTCCAACGCCGTGCTGTACTGCTCTGTCGCCCACGAGGGCGAGGAAGCGCACTGCGTGTACAAGCCGATTGCCGGCGAGCAGCCCCTGTGGGACTTCCCCGACGGCACGCTGGCGCAGCGTGAGGTGGCGGCGTACGAGATCTCCGAGGCCACGGGGTGGGGTCTGGTGCCGCCGACCGTGCTCCGTGACGGGCCGTACGGCGAGGGCATGGTGCAGCTCTGGATCGAGGCGGACCCGTCCGCCGACGGGCTCCTCGCCCTGGTCCAGGACGACGAGCCCGGCGAGGGGTGGAAAGCGGTCGGCCTCGCCGATGTGGGGGAGGGCCGGACGGCACTCCTGGTGCACGCGGACGACCCCCGGCTGAGACACCTCGCCGTCCTGGACGCGGTGATCAACAACGGTGACCGCAAGGGCGGGCACCTGCTGCCGACCGCGGACGGGCGTCTGTACGCGATCGACCACGGCGTCACCTTCAACGTCGACGACAAGCTCCGCACCCTGCTCTGGGGCTGGGCCGGCGAACCCCTCGAGACAGAGGTGGTGGATGTGCTCGCTGCCCTGACCGCCTCACTCGCGGACGGCGGACCACTGGCGGCACGCCTCGCGGAACTCCTCACTCCCGCGGAGGTGGACGCCGTACGTGCCCGGGTCGACGCGCTCCTGGCGGAGTCCCGTCATCCGGAACCGTCGGGCACCTGGCCGGCGATCCCCTGGCCCCCGGTGTAGTTCCCCGCCCGTGTGGCGGCCCCTCCCGCTCATCGGAGGCTCCTGCCATACCTCCAGGTCATGGCCCCGCGCAAGAGTGCCGAACCGGCCAAGAGGAGGCATCCGGTTCGTATCCGGAACAGGCGTCCGGTTACGCTCGTGACATGCATGCCTGGCCCGCTTCTGAGGTCCCCGCCCTGCCCGGCAAGGGCCGCGACCTCCGGATCCACGACACCGCGACCGGCGGTCTCATCACCCTTGACCCCGGTCCCGTCGCCCGTATCTACGTCTGCGGCATCACCCCGTACGACGCGACCCACCTGGGTCACGCGGCGACCTACAACGCGTTCGACCTCGTTCAGCGCGTGTGGCTCGACACCAAGCGGCAGGTTCACTACGTCCAGAACGTCACGGACGTCGACGATCCTCTGCTCGAACGCGCGCAGCGTGACGGGGAGGACTGGGTCGGTCTCGCCGAGCGCGAGACCGCTCTGTTCCGGGAGGACATGACCGCCCTTCGGATGCTGCCGCCGAAGCACTACATCGGTGCCGTCGAGGCAATACCCGGGATCGTCCCCCTCGTCGAGCGGCTGCGCGACGCGGGTGCCGCGTACGAGCTCGACGGCGACATCTACTTCTCCGTTGAAGCCGACCCCCACTTCGGGGAAGTGTCAGGCTACGACGCCGAATTGATGCGCGTCCTCTCCGCCGAGCGAGGCGGCGACCCCGACCGGCCCGGCAAGAAGAACCCGCTCGACCCGATGCTCTGGATGGCCGCCCGCGAGGGCGAGCCCAGTTGGGACGGCGGCAGCCTGGGCCGCGGCCGGCCCGGCTGGCACATCGAGTGCGTCGCCATCGCCCTCGACCACCTCGGCATGGGCTTCGACGTGCAGGGCGGCGGATCCGATCTCGCCTTTCCGCACCACGAGATGGGTGCCTCTCACGCCCAGGCCCTCACCGGCGAGCACCCGTTCGCCAAGGCCTATGTGCATGCCGGCATGGTCGCCCTGCACGGCGAGAAGATGTCGAAGTCCAAGGGCAATCTGGTCTTCGTCTCCACGCTGCGTCGCGACGGCGTCGACCCGGCCGCGATCCGGCTTGCGCTGCTCTCCCACCACTACCGTGCCGACTGGGAGTGGACCGACGACGTGCTCCAGGAGGCCCAGGCCCGCCTGGCCCGCTGGCGCTCCGCCGTCTCGCGCCCCGACGGACCGCCCGCCGACGCCCTCGTCGACGAGATCCGAGAGGCCCTCGCCGACGATCTGGACGCCCCTGCCGCACTCGCCGCCGTCGACCGCTGGGCAGCGCTCCAGCACGACGAAGGCGGTACGGGCGAGGGTGCGCCCGGACTTGTGTCGCGTGCCGTCGACGCGCTGCTCGGGGTCGCCCTGTAGCCAGGCCCGGCCGGTGCCGCGCTGCCGTTCCCTGTGCGCGGCGCCGTGTTCCGAGCACGGTCCCATCCACCGCAACCGCCCCTGGGCTCATCACGAGTCCAGGGGCGGTTCCGTTTTGTCCATGGCCTGATGCTCGTTTCTGCGCTAAATACGCCTCATGCACTCACGAATGCGCATCAGAGCAGTGGTGACCGGGGCCTTGCTCGGCTTCCTCGCGGTGCTCGCGGGACCGGGCAGTGCACAGGCCGATCCACCGCCCACCACCGTCGGGGACGTCACCGGCTTCACCGCCGAGGGGCCCGTCTACCGGCTGACGGCCGGACCGGCCCGGATCCGCGTCAGCTTCCTCACCCCGCTGACCTTCCGGGTGGAGCTCGCCCCGGACGGTGCGTTCACCGACCCGACCGGCAGCGATATCGTCCTGCCTCAGGGCACGCCCCCCGCCACCCGCTGGCGGGACCGCGGTGACCGCTACGAACTCAGCACCTCACAGGTGACATTGCACGCCTACAAGTCACCGCTGCGCTTCGCCCTCCACCGGGCGGACGGAACCCGGGTGTGGGCCGAGACGCGGGGCCTGACCTGGAACGGCACCGGTACTACCCAGACCCTCGCGCGCGGCGCGGACGAGCAGTTCTACGGCGCAGGCATGCAGAACGGCCGTGGCAACACCTCGCACCGCGGCAGGACCGTCGAGGTCGGCGTCGACTACAACTGGAACGACGGAGGCCACCCCAACTCCGTCCCCTTCTACCTCTCTTCGGCCGGCTACGGTGTGTACCGCAACACCTACGCGCCCAACACCTATGCCTTCGGCGAGCCGGTGACCACGAGCGCCAAGGAACAGCGCTTCGACGCCTACTACTTCGCGGGACCGACCGCCAAGGACGTCATCGGGCAGTACACCGGCCTCACCGGGAAGCCCTTCATGCCGCCCGTCTACGGGCTGGAGATCGGGGACGCCGACTGCTATCTGCACAACGCCAACCGCGGCGAACGGCACACCCTCGACGCACTGAAAGTCGCCGACGGCTATGTGCAGCATGACATGCCCAATGGCTGGATGCTCGTCAACGACGGCTACGGCTGCGGCTACGAGGACCTTGCAGAAACCGCCCGGGGCCTCCAGCAGCGCAAGACCCAGCTCGGCCTGTGGACCGAGGACGGCCTCGACAAGCTCGGCGAGCAGGTCAGGGCCGGTCAGCGCGTCGCCAAACTCGATGTCGCCTGGGTCGGCGCGGGCTACAAGTTCGCTCTGGACGGCTGCAAGGATGCCTACCGCGGCATCGAGGCCAACAGCGACGCCCGCGGATTCACCTGGGCGCCCGAGAGCTGGTCGGGAGCGCAGCGCTGCGGAGTCCAGTGGTCCGGTGACCAGTCGGGCAGCTGGGAGTACATCCGCTGGCAGATCCCGACCTATGCGGGCGCCTCCATGTCCGGCCTCGCCTACACGACGGGCGACGTGGACGGCATCTTCGGCGGCAGCCCGAGGACGTACACCCGCGATCTCCAGTGGAAGATGTTCCTCCCGGTCACGATGACCATGGACGGCTGGGCCCCGAGCGACAAGCAGCCCTTCCGCCACGGAGAGCCGTTCACCTCCATCAACCGGGACTACCTCAAACTCCACGAGTCACTGCTGCCCTACATCTACTCGTATGCGCACGAGGCGACGAAGACGGGTGTCGGTCTCGCCCGGCCGCTCGTGCTGGAGTATCCCGACGACCGCAGGGCGGCGACCGACGCGGCCAAGTACGAGTTCCTCAGCGGCAGGGACTTCCTCGTCGCACCCGTGTACCAGGATGCGGTGGAGCGCGACGGCATCCACCTTCCCGAGGGGACGTGGGTCGACTACTGGCACGGACGGACCTACGAAGGCCCGGGCACCGTCGACGACTACAGCGCGCCACTGGGCACTCTCCCGCTCTTCGTCCGGGCAGGCGCCGTCGTCCCGATGTGGCCCGGCGGCATCCGCTCCTACGCGGACCGCACCGCCGACTCCCCGCTCGCCTGGGACGTCTATCCGCAGGGAAGGTCGTCATTCACCCTGTACGAGGACGACGGAGTGACCCGCGAGCACCGCGTCGGCAAGTACACGACCCAGCGCGCCGATGTCGTGTCCCCGCGGCGCGGCCCCGGGGACGTGACGGTGCGGCTCGGGGCCGCCAAGGGTTCGTTCACCGGCAGGCAGACGTCACGGCCGTACCATTTCACCGTGCACACCGGGCAGGCGCCGAGCTCCGTGCAACTCGACGGACGCAAACTGCCCGAGTTCACCTCAGAAGCGGCTTACGAGTCGGCCGTACAGGGCTGGTGGTACGACCGCGACGACCGCGGTGGTGTGATCAGGGTCAGGACCACGGCACTGCCTACCGACCGGGCCTTCGAGCTGGAGCTGAAGAACACCGCGGCGGTCGGTGGACGCGTTCCCGGTGCGGGGGCCGTCGTCACCGCTCCCGGCGGACAGGAGCCCGGCGCCGGCACCCCCGGCCGTATCGGTGTCGACGTCACCGCGGGCAGTCGCGACGCCACCGGCGTCTCCGTCTCACTGGACACCCCGGCGGGCTGGCAGGTGACGCCCGCGGCGACGATCGACCGCATCCCCGCAGGGACGACGAAACGCGTAGAGGTCGCGGTCACCCCCGCGAAGGACGCGAAGCCGGGCGAGGCGACGCTCACCGCGACCGCGCGGTACCGGTCGGCCGGTGAACCCCGCACTGCCGTCCAGGGATTCGCCGTCACAGTGGTGCCTCAGCCGCCGACGGCCGACGTCTGGGCGAGCGATCTCGAGTGGCTGACCTCCACGAACGGCTGGGGTCCGGCCGAACGCGACCGCAGCAACGGCGAATCGGGCGCCGGCGACGGGCAGGCGCTCCAACTCGCCGGGAAAACCTACGAGAAGGGGATCGGAGCACATGCCGATTCCGTCGTCGAGGTCCATCTGGGGGCCCGTTGCTCCGTCTTCACGGCCGACGTCGGCATCGACGACGAGATCAACGGCTATGGGGAGGTCGCCTTCTCGGTCGAGGCGGACGGCAAGGTGCTGTGGACCTCGCCGAAGCTCACCGGTGCCTCCGCCACGGTGGAGGCGGAAGTGGATGTGACCGGAGCCCGCCACGTACGTCTGCTGGTCACCGACACCAACGGCTCCAAGAGCGGTGACCACGGCGACTGGGCGGGTGCCCGCTTCCACTGCGGCTGACGGACCGGGGCGGGAAGCGCTTCCGGGCGGTCGTGACCGCACGGCTGCGCTTCCTCCGCTGCATGATCCGCACTGTGTGCACGACCCGGTCGCCGTCGACCGGATGCCAGGACGGGAACGCGTGGCGGGGTGGTGCCGGCCGGCACCACCCCGCTCCTCGTCGTCCTGCTCAGCCCTCGGGGTTGTCAGGGGCGTCGGGGCCCTCCCCGGGCTCCGCACCCGTCCCTGGGCCCGTTGCCGGGCCCGTGCCCGTGTCCGTCCCGGCCTCCGGCTCGGGCCGCGGTGGTTTCGGGGGCCGCGTCCGTCCGCTCGACGTGTCCCGCAGATACGAGCCGCCCTCACCGCTCTCCGGGGTGTGCCCGCCCGGCGCCTGTCCCGGTCCGGGCCCACCGTCGCGCCGCCGCAGATACCGCTCGAACTCGCGCGCGATGGCCTCCCCGGACGCCTCCGGAAGCTCGGCCGTGTCCCGTGCCTCCTCCAGCGTCTGCACGTATTCCGCAACTTCGCTGTCCTCGGAGGCCAGTTGGTCCACGCCGAGCTGCCAGGCCCGTGCGTCCTCCGGGAGTTCGCCCAGCGGGATACGGAGGTCGATGAGGTCCTCCAGCCGGTTCAACAGGGCAAGTGTGGCCTTCGGGTTGGGCGGTTGCGAGACGTAGTGCGGCACCGCGGCCCACAGTGACACGGCCGGCACTCCGGCATGCGTGCATGCCTCCTGCAGGATGCCCACGATGCCGGTCGGGCCCTCGTACCGCGTCTCCTCCAGATCCATCGTCCTGGCCAGATCCGGGTCCGATGTGACACCGCTGACCGGCACCGGCCGCGTGTGCGGGGTGTCGCCGAGCAGTGCGCCGAGGATCACCACCATCTCGACGCCCAGCTCATGGGCGAAGCCGAGCAGCTCGTTGCAGAACGACCGCCAGCGCATGGACGGCTCGATCCCGCGCACCAGCACCAGATCACGGGGCTTCTCGCCGCCGACCCGGACCACGGACAGCCGGGTGGTGGGCCAGGTGATCTTCCGTACCCCGCCGTCCAGCCACACCGTGGGCCGGTTGACCTGGAAGTCGTAGTAGTCCTCGGCGTCGAGCGCCGCGAACACCTCGCCCTTCCACTCCCGGTCCAGATGTGCGACCGCGGTGGAGGCGGCGTCGCCGGCGTCGTTCCAGCCCTCGAACGCGGCCACCATGACCGGGTCGATCAGCTCGGGAACCCCCTCGAGCTCGATCACCCAGTGCCTCCTTCCGACGTTTCCTTGCGTACGGACCAACCTTACGGCTTTGCGAGTGCCCGCCCGAGCCCCCGTGCACGGCCGGGTGAACTTCGATACGGCAGGGGTACGGGTTCCGTGAACGTGGATGTACGGTCCCGCATTCATCCGAGCTGTCCGCGGTTCTCCGCGGCTCGGCCCGAGTCCGGTCAGGGGCGTCCGCACACGCAGTTCACGGGGGTGGCCGGGGAGGACCCGACCATGAAGGACGGCGCGGAGCGACGGCCCGGGTAGCGGCCCGCGGGAGGGCCTGCAGCGACGGCTCGGAGGACGGTCCTGAGCCGCTGTTCCCCGCCCACGACACGGACCGTCGCCCTCGGCATCCCGCTCGCGCAGCGCCGCGAGTATCGCCCGGTGCTCCTGGAGCGCACGACTGATCGCGTCCTCCCCGGTGAGGCCTCGCCGCACCCGGGCCCTTCGGGCCGGCCACGAGAGCCGTCGAGCAGGGCGCAGTGGACCGAGTTCCACAGGACCGGGCGATGATGCGAGGGAACTCCAGGCCGCTCGTGACCAGTTCCTCCGCCGAGGCCGCCGGGCCGAGCGCGTCCAGCTGCGAACTCGGCTCGGTCTTGCCGGTCGTCGACGCGGCCATCGCCGTCGCAGCCGGGCTCCAGTGTGTGACGTACGGCCATGAACTCCACGGCCATGTCGTCGCGTTGGAAGTCCACGGCAAGGTGCAGCGCTTCCCCGTAGCACGAGGGAGCCAGGCCGGTGACGTACGTGCCGTCGCCGTGCCGTACGTCGAGGACGCGGCCCAGCGCCAGTGCACGCACGGCCTCGCGCAGGGAGTTGCGGGACAGGCCCAGCGCGGCGGCGAGACCACATTCCCCGAGGAGCCGTCTCCGGGCCGAAGCGTCACCCGAGTGGATCATTCCCTTGATCTTCTCCATGGCTTCGCCGGTGACACCCATGACGGCCCTTCGCCCCTCGAGCCATGCGATGTCCGAACGCCCGACGAGGGCGGCTCCGGAAAGGAGCCGCCCTCGTCGGTGCGGACCGCGGGAAGCGCGCCCGCTGCGGCCGCCGTCAGGCCTTCTTGCCCAGCACGTCCTCGACCCTGGCACGGATGTCGTCCGTCGCCAGACCCCGGATCGTCAGCGTGGTACGGCGCCGCAGCACGTCGTCGGCGGTCTCCGCCCACTCGTTGTCGCGGGCGTACACGACCTGTGCCCAGATCTCCGGGGCGTCGGGGTGGATGCGTTCGGCCAGCTCCGGGTTGTCGTTCGCCAGCCGTGCGATGTTGAAGGCGAGCGAGCCGTAGTGCGTGGCCAGATGCCGCGCGGTGTCGGCGGACATGCGCGGCCCCGGCGCCGGACCGTCCACCAGCAGACGGTGGGCGACCGCGCGGGGGTTCGCGATGCCCGGCAGCGGGAGCTTCTTCGGTAGATGTGCGATCGGCTCCATGTCGTCGGCGAGCGGCCGGCCCGGCAGCTCGGCCAGCTTGGTCATCACCGTGCGGCCGATGTGGCGGAAGGTCGTCCACTTGCCGCCGGCCACCGACAGCATCCCCCCGCGACCCTCGGTGACCACGGTCTCCCGCTTGGCCTTCGAGGTGTCGCCGGGACCGCCCGGAAGCACCCGCAGACCCGCGAAGGAGTAGGTGATCAGATCACGGGACAGCTGCTGGTCCCGGATCGAGAAGGCGGCCTCGTCGAGGATCTGGGCTATGTCCTTCTCGTTGACGGCGACATCCGCGGGGTCCCCCTCGAACTCCTCGTCGGTCGTGCCGAGCAGCAGCATGTCCTCCCAGGGGAGGGCGAAGGTGATGCGGTACTTGTCGATCGGGGTCGCGAGGGCCGCCTTCCACGGCGATGTGCGCTTCAGCACCAGGTGCGCGCCCTTGGAGAGGCGGATGGAAGGCGCCGCGTTGGGGTCCTCCATCTTGCGCAGGTGGTCCACCCAGGGGCCGGTCGCATTGAGCACGAGACGGGCGCTGACGCCGAACTCGCTGCCGTCCGTACGGTCCTTGAGCTCCGCACCCGTGACCCGGCCCTTGGTGAAGCGGAGCCCGGTGACCTCGGCGTGATTGAGGACGACCGCGCCCGCCTCGACGGCCGCGCGGACCGTCATCAGCGCCATGCGGGCGTCGTTCATCTGGTCGTCGCCGTACACGGCAACGGCCTTGAGGTTCTCCGTACGCAGCTCGGGCACATCGCGCTGGGCCTTGGCGGGGGAGATGACGTGACCGACTCCGTCACCGAAGGCGGACAGCGCCGAGTAGGCGAAGACGCCCGCGCCGAGCTTTGCGGCGCCGTGCGGGCCGCCCTTGTAGACCGGCAGATAGAACGTGAGCGGGTTGGAGAGGTGCGGGGCGACCTGACGGGAGACCGCGCGCCGCTCGAAGTGGTTCTCCGCGACCAGCTTGACCGCGCCGGTCTGCAGATAGCGCAGACCGCCGTGGAGCAGCTTGGAGGAGGCGGAGGAGGTGGCGCCGGCGAAGTCGCCGGCGTCCACCAGAGCCACCCGCAGCCCGGCCTGCGCGGCATGCCAGGCGGTGGAGATGCCCAGGATGCCCCCGCCGATCACCAGGAGGTCGTATGTCGCCTTGGCAAGCTGCTCCCGGGTCTCGGCGCGGCTCGGCAGGGAACCGGAGGCCGGGTGCGTCCCCAGTGCGGGAACGCTCTGCAGGGTGGTCATTCTTGTTAGCTCCTCGTCAGCTCTCGTCGTGCTCGAGCCAGCCCATGGACCGCTCCACGGCCTTGAGCCAGAACTTGTACTCGTTGTCACGCTTTTCAGCGTCCATGTGGGGGGTCCACTCGGCGGCCCGGCGCCAGTTGGCGCGCAGGGCGTCGGTGTCCGGCCAGAAGCCGACGGCCAGGCCGGCGGCGTAGGCAGCGCCGAGGCAGGTCGTCTCGGCAACCATCGGGCGCACCACGGGTGCGTCCAGGAAGTCCGAGAGGGTCTGCATCAGCAGGTTGTTGGATGTCATTCCGCCGTCGACCTTCAGAGAGGTCAGCTCGACACCGGAGTCCTTGGTCATGGCGTCCGTGATCTCACGGGTCTGCCAGGCGGTGGCCTCGAGCACGGCGCGTGCGATGTGCGCCTTGGTGACGTACCTGGTCAGGCCGGCGATCACACCGCGGGCGTCCGAGCGCCAGTACGGAGCGAACAGACCGGAGAAGGCCGGGACGAAGTAGGCGCCGCCGTTGTCCTCGACCGACGACGCGAGGGTCTCGATCTCGGCCGCGGAATTGATCAGGCCCATCTGGTCGCGCATCCACTGCACGAGCGCCCCGGTGACGGCGATGGAGCCCTCCAGCGAGTACACCGGCGCTTCGTCGCCGATCTTGTACCCGACCGTGGTGATCAGCCCCGAGTAAGAGTTGATGATCTTGTCGCCGGTGTTCATCAGCAGGAAGGTGCCCGTGCCGTACGTGGACTTGGCCTCGCCCTCGGAGAAGCACGTCTGCCCGAACAGGGCCGCCTGCTGGTCGCCCAGCGCGGAGGCGACCGGGACCCCGTCCAGGACGCCGCCCTTGACGTGGCCGTACACCTCGGCGGAGGACCGGATCTCCGGCAGCACGGCCATGGGGACCTCCATGGACTGGGCGATCTTCTCGTCCCACTCCATGGTGTGGAGGTTCATCAGCATCGTGCGGGAGGCGTTGGTGACGTCGGTGACGTGGTGACCGCCGTCGACACCGCCGGTGAGGTTCCAGATGACCCAGGAGTCCATGGTGCCGAAGAGGATCTCGCCGCGCTCGGCGCGCTCGCGCAGGCCCTCGACGTTGTCCAGCAGCCAGCGGACCTTGGGGCCGGAGAAGTAGCTCGCGAGCGGCAGACCGGTCTCACGGCGGTAGCGGTCCTGGCCGACGTTGCGGCCGAGCTCCTTGCAGAGCGCGTCGGTGCGGGTGTCCTGCCAGACGATGGCGTTGTGGACGGGCTCACCGGTGTTCTTGTCCCACAGCAGCGTGGTCTCGCGCTGGTTGGTGATGCCAATGGCCTTGACATCGGAGGCGGCGATGCCGCCCTTCTCGATGGCGCCGGCGACGACTTCCTGGACGTTGGTCCAGATCTCGGCGGCGTTGTGCTCCACCCAGCCCGGCTTCGGGAAGATCTGCTCGTGCTCCTTCTGGTCGACCGAGACGATCCGGCCGTCCTTGTCGAACACGATGCAGCGGGAGGAGGTGGTGCCCTGGTCGATGGCCGCGATGAACGGGCCGGCGTGTGCGTCGGTCACGGTGTGCTCCTGAAAATCTGAGGAAGATCGGCTCTGGACGGGTCTGTCAGACGAACGCGAGCTTGTAGATACCCGCGGCGATGGCTGCACCGATCAGCGGACCGACGACGGGGACCCAGGCGTACCCCCAGTCGGAGCCGCCCTTGTTCGGCAGCGGGAGCAGGGCGTGCACGATGCGGGGGCCCAGGTCGCGGGCCGGGTTGATGGCGTAACCGGTCGGACCGCCCAGGGAGAGGCCGATACCGACGACGACCAGGGCGACGATGAGACCGCCGAGGGTGCCGAGGCCCTTGCCACTGTCATTGAGGCCCATGGTGAGCACGGACAGGACCAGGACGAGCGTGCCGATGATCTCGGTGGCCAGGTTCTGCCAGGCGACACGGATCTCAGGGCCGGTGGAGAAGATGCCGAGCACCGGGCCGGCCTTCGGCGCGGCCGGTTCGGTGACCAGGCCCTCCTCGTGCGGCGGCAGGGCGGTGATCTCCGGGTCGGTCAGATGCGCTTTGAACTGGCCGTAGTAGGCGAGCCAGGTGAGGAAGGCACCGAGCATGGCGCCGACCAGCTCGCCCGCCATCTGGACGGGGACTTGGCTCCAGTCCCCGTTGCTGATCGCTATACCCAGCGTGACCGCCGGGTTGAGGTGTGCACCGGACAGGGGGCCCGCGATGTACACCGCGGTCATGACTGCGAAACCCCACCCGAAGGTGATGGCCACCCAGCCGGCGTTCTGCGCCTTGGAGCGCTTGAGCACGACGGCGGCAACGACGCCGGCGCCGAGCAGGATGAGAACGGCGGTACCAATGACCTCGCCGATGAAGATGTCGGAGCTGGACACCCGCGACTCCTTTGTCCTTCGTCCAGGGGAAGGCGAACCGACGGGTCCCTCCGCGGTTCGCGCCCTCGGGGGATGAGAGCGAAACCGGCCGTTGGCGTTGCCACACTGTAGCGCGTATTGCCGGTAAGTGTTCGACAATGCCGACCGATGAACGGCAGTTTTGCCCCCTGGTTAACACGACGTCAAGGGTTGTGTGGCTGATAACCCGATCGTTATCGATGATGCGCCGGAACGATCAGAATCGCCTGGTGTAGGCCGTTGGGGCGGCCCCGGGGAGGTGCTCCCGAGCGCCCTCACGCCTGGTCGGAGTCCCCGTGGACCGGCCGGAAGCCGTTTGGCCCGCATGGCTGGAAACGTGTGGTGTGCCGGGCCACAGCAGGTCGGGAGCGCCCGCCCCGGGTCCTGTCCGGGCGATCTTCTCGGGCCTACGACGACGGCTGCGGCACTCCACCGGCTACCGCTGGGAGGCACGCCGCGTTGTCGGAGTCGCCCGAGCCCAGTACGCGGGCGATCTCCACCAGTCTCCGGCCGGTGGGGCCGGCGGGGGCAGGGGGAATGCCCCCACCCGCCTTGCCGCGCTTCCCCTCGGCCCTGGCCGGCCTGGGGAGAACCCGGGCATCCGACGCCGCTGGCCGATCCTCAAAGATCGCCAGGCAGGACCTGGCCGACCTGGGGGCATGCTGTCGTGCCAACGGGCCTGCCCGACTACCTGCCGGGAGCTGCCGAGGGAGTGGCCGGGGACCCGCGGAGGGGTTGCCGAGTGCCGGGTCCCTCGGTCAGAACCTGCCGGCGCCGAGGTCACGGGAGACCGCGCGTGCGCAGTCCCGCACCGCGGCCACCAGTTCGGAGCGCAGCTCGGCCCCGTTGCAGACCCGCTCCACGGCGCCCGTGATGGCCACTGCGCCGACCGGCATCCGGCGCCGGTCGTGAATGGGTGCGGCGACGGCGGCGACGCCCGCCCAGGTCTCTTCGATGTCCGCGGCCCAGCCCCGCGCCCTGGTCAGGTCCAGCAGCTTCTCGAAGTCCGAGAGGCCCGTGACCGTCCGTGCCGTGAAGGCCTTGCGTTCCACTTCGAGCGCCTCGCTGTGCGCCACGGGGTCGAAAGCCGTCAGTACCTTCCCCAGCGCCGTGGAGTGCAGCGGCTGCATCGCGCCGACCTCCAGTACCTGGCGGCTGTCGTCGGGGCGGAACACGTGGTGGACGATGAGCACGCCCTGCTGGTGGAGCACGCCCAGGTGCACGCTCTCGCCGCTGGAACGGGCCAGGTCGTCCGTCCAGACCAGAGCGCGGGCGCGCAGCTCGTGCACGTCCAGATAGCTGTTGCCGAGCCGCAGCAGCTCGGCCCCCAGCTGGTAGCGGCCGGACGGCTCGTCCTGCTCGACGAAACCCTCGGCCTGGAGCGTGCGCAGGATGCCGTGTGCTGTGCCCTTGGCAAGGCCGAGGGACGACGCGATGTCGGACAGTCCGAGCCGGCGCTCGCCACCCGCGAGCAGTCGCAGCATCGCCGCCGCCCGTTCAAGCGACTGGATGTTCTTCGCCATCGCCCGGCCCTTCTCCCCATAGTTCGACAATGCTGAACACTATCGGTCGATGCCGAATAGGTGTTACCGCCAGGACAGTGTGTCAAGACCCGGTGGACCGAAACATCATCGGGCCGTCACCCGGTTGCCGGGGACGGCATGCCGTCCACCGGCTGGGACGGGACGCCGCCGTCCGGTGCGCCCGGCTACGCTGGCCGGGTGCGGCCTCCATGGAGGGCGCCGCAAAGCCGACAGCCGTCGCATCCCAGGGAGCACATCCATGGCCTCGTCGCCGACTTCTTCCGCCGACAACAGGACCCGAGCCGACGCCCTTCGTCAGGCACTCGCCACCCGGGTGGTGGTGGCCGACGGGGCCATGGGCACGATGCTCCAGGCGCAGGACCCCACGCTCGAGGACTTCCAGGACCTCGAGGGCTGCAACGAGATCCTCAATGTGACCCGCCCGGACATCGTCCGGTCGGTGCACGAGGCGTATTTCGAGGTCGGTGTCGACTGTGTCGAGACCAACACGTTCGGTGCCAACTTCGCGGCGCTGGCCGAGTACGACATTCCCGAGCGTGTGCACGAGCTCTCGGAGGCGGGTGCGCGCATCGCCCGCGAGGTCGCCGACGCGTTCACGGCCTCCACCGGACAGCAGCGCTGGGTCCTGGGCTCCATGGGCCCCGGGACCAAACTGCCCACCCTGGGTCATGCCCCGTACACCACCCTTCGCGACGCCTATCAGCAGAACGCTGAAGGCATGATCGCAGGTGGAGCCGATGCGCTGCTGGTGGAAACGACGCAGGACCTCCTCCAGACCAAGGCTGCCGTTCTCGGTGCCCATCGTGCCCTGGATGCGACGGGTACCAGTCTGCCGCTGATCGTTTCGGTGACGGTGGAGACGACGGGGACGATGTTGTTGGGGTCGGAGATCGGTGCGGCTCTGACGGCGTTGGAGCCGTTGGGTATCGACATGATCGGGTTGAATTGCGCGACGGGTCCTGCCGAGATGAGTGAGCATCTGCGGTATCTGGCCCGGCATTCGCGGATTCCGCTGTTGTGCATGCCGAATGCGGGTCTGCCGGTTCTGGGCAAGGACGGGGCGCATTATCCGTTGTCCGCGGTGGAGCTGGCGGATGCGCAGGAGACCTTTGTGCGGGAGTACGGTCTGTCCTTGGTGGGTGGGTGCTGTGGGACGACTCCCGAGCATCTGCGGCGGGTGGTGGAGCGGGTTCGGGGTGTTGTTCCGGTGTCGCGTGATCCGCGTCCTGAGCCGGGTGCGGCCTCGTTGTACCAGAGTGTGCCGTTCCGGCAGGACACGGCTTATCTGGCGATCGGGGAGCGGACGAACGCCAATGGGTCCAGGAAGTTCCGTGAGGCGATGCTGGAGGGTCGCTGGGACGACTGTGTGGAGATGGCCCGGGACCAGATCCGTGAGGGTGCGCACATGCTCGATCTGTGTGTCGATTATGTGGGCCGTGACGGTGT
>NZ_JBWKDP010000018.1:0-188872 GCF_056435905.1 Streptomyces sp. NPDC043861
CCCGACCTCGGCGAGCGCTACCTCGAAACCATCTACCAGACCAACTGGGTACAACACCTCTACGGCAACCACACCCCCACCACCACACCAGCCACCACAGCAGCGTGACGGCACACCGCCACCGCACCTGACCGGTGATGTGACCGGCAGGGTGCACCGGCTCGCGACGCCCTGCACCGTACGGACACCTCCGGTGCGCGCCACGGCACACCGGGGGCTCCACAGCGGGGGCGTGCCTTTCCCGGTCTCATGTCCCGCCGACCCGGTTCTGCTCCGGGAGCGGGAGGCGGCACGGCGTCCGGCGAACGTCACTGCGTCGGGAACGCGGAAGTCGGTGGAACACCGTGGCGGTCGCGAGTGATGATCCGCTCATGGAGAGAGACATCGATCTTGACCGAGCGGCCGCAGAGGTTGCCGAGCGGGCGTTGAGCTGGCTGTCGGCCGGCCTCGGCGTGGGTCAGGTGACCTGGCGGGACGAAGCCGCGCCCTGGCCCCAGCGGCTTGAGACCGACAGATCGGCGGTGCGTGATCCCGACTCGATCGGCGTGCTCATCTCGGGCCCTGCGGAGGCCGTGTTGTCCGTGGTGTTGTTCCGGGGCGGCTGGGCCGACGTGGACTTCATCGCGAACGTTGACGACGCGGGATCGCTCCCGGCATCCGGGATCGGTTCCGCAGCGGACTTCGGTACCAGGCTCGATCAGTGGGTACTGCGTGTCTTCGGGGGCCTCGGCGAGAAGTAGAACGGGAACGACGGGTCTTCCGACTCCCCGACGACCGGCAACTGCCATGCGGCGCGTGCGCTCCACAAAATGCGGCCGGCCCCGATACCGGGGCCCGAGCCCGTCGACGGAGCCACGTGCGGCGTTCCCTGCACGGGCGTTCCCCCAGCGCTCGTCCCCCACCACTGGTTTCCCGTCGGCCGGATCCGCACCTCTACGCCATGACCGGCGTGCGTCATACGCCGGTCCCACACGCCAATTGCTCGGGGAAACACAGGCATTGACCGTGGCGTGTCGATCTGTTGACCATGCGAGCAGGAACAGCCGGCAACCGGAGGGTCACGGGGACGCGGAGGTCCGTCAGGGCAGCGGGCGCTCGTAGACGAGGAATCCCTCGTGACGGGCCAGCCGATCGTAGAGCGCTCGCGCCGTGGCATTGTCTGCGTGCGTCTGCCAATAGAGTTTCTCCGCGCCGGCTTCCCGGGCTGCCGCGGCGGTCGCTTCGATGAGCGCCCCGCCCACTCCCCTGCCACGGGCGGCGGGCGCCGTGTACAGGTCCTCCAGGTAGCAGTAACTACCCGCAGCCCACGTCGAACGGTGCAGAACGTAGTGACAGATGCCGACCAGCGTGCCGTCGGCCCATGCCCCCAGCGCGCCGACCGGCTCCGCCGGGTCACCGAAGCGAGCCCACGTCAGATCGGTGACACCTGCCGGGAGGGCATGGTCGTAAAACTCCAGGTACGCCTGCCACAACGGGTCCCAGGCGGCCCTGTCACCGGATGCCAGGGGGCGGATGTCCAGGCCGGCGTTCGGGGACACTGATTCCTCACAGTTCGTCGACAGCGGCTGATCACAGGATGCCACGGTCCTCGTTCGCGTGCCGCGCCGGTCTTCGCCGTCCGGCACCGGTACCGGCCTCTCGCCGCGGCATACGCCTCCGCGTCGCGCCGGCCCGCCGATGGCCGGGGCGTACTGGCGGCGATCTCGCCTGCGGCCTTTCCGTGCCCGTACCCGGCGTGAGCACCGCCGGTCCGCGGCGTGGGCACGGCTCAACGGCTCTCGCCTAGTGCGCCGCCGTTGCGCGCAGCCCGCCACGCACTGCCACGCACTGCCGGGCACCGCCGCGAAGGTCCTCGAACGGTTGCCGGCACCGGATGGCACGCGGCGCCTCACCGATGGCAACGAGAGGGCCGGCAGTGTCGGGGGCCCCGTCCAACCGGCGCATCCCGGCTGCCCACGCATCAGTGATCAGGCATCAGTGATCAGGCAAAGCGGAACGGCGGCTCGTCGAGGACCCCGCCTGCCGCTCGCCCCCTCGGCATGGAGGCAGCCGCCGGACGGGCCGGCCGGTCGGCGGCGACGGAGCCGCGCCGTCACCGGTCGCCGATCGCCGGCGACAGAGGCCTCTAGACTCGACGGATGGCGAAGTATTTCGACGTACACCCCGTGAATCCTCAGCGACGCACCATCAGCACAGTGGCCGACAGCATCCGGTCCGGCGCGCTCGTCGCGTACCCGACGGACTCCTGCTACGCCTTGGGCTGTCAGCTGGGCAGCCGCGAAGGCATCGCCCGGATCCGGTCCATCCGGAACCTCGACGATCGTCACCACTTCACCCTCGTATGCCAGAACTTCGCCCAGCTGGGTCAGTTCGTGTACGTCGACAACGATGTGTTCCGCGCCGTCAAGGCAGCGACGCCGGGCAGTTACACCTTCATTCTCCCGGCGACCAAAGAGGTGCCTCGGCAGTTGCTGCACCCGAAGAAGAAGACCGTCGGAGTCAGGATCCCTGACCATGTCGTTGCGCAGGCCCTGCTCGCCGAACTCGGTGAGCCGCTTCTCTCCAGCACCCTGCTGCTGCCCGATGAGGACGAGCCGATGACACAGGGCTGGGAGATCAAGGAGCGACTCGATCACGTGGTGGACGCGGTGGTGGACTCGGGCGACTGCGGCACCGAGCCGACCACGGTCATCGATTTCTCGGGCGGCGAGCCCGAGATCGTGCGCCGAGGGGCGGGCGATGCCACCCGCTTCGAGTAATCTCCGGCATGACCGCGTGTCCTGCTGGGACCCGGCCATGGGTGTCGGCGATCGGCATGACGAGGCAACCGGCACGGGGTGGCGCAGGGGTGCCGAGCCGGAGCCGTCCACGCCCGACTGTTCGGCCTGCGGAGCGGAAGCCCGCGACCATGCCCGGCTGCGGTGGCGATGGTGCGGTGCCCGGTGTGCACCTGCCCTCCCTCGGACGAACAGCACTGCGCACGGGCGGAAGGCAGGTCCGGAATATGGAGGTGATCTTCAGGAACCCGGGCCCTTACTCTCCCGACATGAGATCACCCGCATATCCGCCCAAGCCCTCGCCCGGTGACCGCATCGCGGTCATCTCGCCCTCCTCCGGCCTGCCGGGGATCCTGCCGCTTCCGTACGAGCTCGGACTGAGGCGATTGCGCGACGAGTTCGGTCTGGAACCGGTGGAATACCCGGCCACGCGGAAAATGGGCTCCACTCCCAAGGAGCGAGCCGACGACATCCACGCGGCCTTCGCCGATCCGACCATCAAGGCGGTGGTGGCAAGCATAGGCGGCGACGACCAGATCACCGTACTTCCCTTGCTGGACCGGGAGTTGATCCGCAACAACCCCAAGCCGTTCTTCGGGACGAGCGACAACACCAACCTTCTGGTCTTCCTGCGCAACCTGGGCATCGTGGGATACCACGGCGCATGCGTGATGACCGAGATCGGACGCCCGCACACACTCCACCCGCTGACCGCCGAATCGATTCGTGCGGCCCTTTTCACCTCGGGACCTTACGAACTCCGCTCCGCCGAGCGCTACCGCGACACCGACCGGGACTGGGCCGACCCGGCCACCTTCGATGTGGAACCGGACTCGCAGCCCGCCGAAGGCTGGATCTGGCACCGACCGGAGCAGGTCGTCGAGGGCCGGGCCTGGGGCGGCAACCTGGAGATTCTCTCCTGGCTGCTGATGGCCGACCGCGAGATCGAGCACGACTCCGCCGCGTACGAGGGCGGCGTCCTGTTCCTGGAAACGTCCGAGGAGCTCCCGAGCAGCGAGGACGTCTTCCGGATCCTGCGGAACATGGGCGAGCGCGGCCTGCTGGCCCGCTTCCCCGCCCTGATGATGGGCCGCGCCAAGGCCTGGTCCTTCGAACGGCCGAACAACGCGGAAGGCAAGCGGCGTTACGTCACGGAGCAACGGGAGGCAGTGCTGCGCGTGCTTGCAGCGTATGCCCCTCGGACCATGGCGGTGTTCGACGTGGACTTCGGGCACACGGATCCCCAACTGGTGATCCCCTTCGGCGGCTTGGTGAGGGTGGACGGCCCTGCACGGCGGATCATCGTCACCTACTGAGCCCGGGTCATCACCACGGCGTCGGCCAGGCCCGCGTCGTATGCTCCGGCGTTTCCCGAGCAGCGCGCCTCCGAGGTGCTGTCGGGCCGTGTGTGGCCGCCCCCGCGCCAAGGCGAAAAGCCGTGTGCCAGCAGGCGGCACCCAGATGAGCCGACGACGTTGACAGCGCCGAGCCGGAGTCAGCCCGGTGACGGGAGCGGGCGGCGTGGAGGCACGGGCGGTGCTGAGGGTGGTTCCCCGCAGTCGTCCGAGGCGGGGGCGCCCACATACGGCCCATGGGCTCCGCCGGGACCACGCCTGGTGCGCTCGGCCGACGGCGCGGGACCGGCACTCGCCGGTGTGCCGCGACCGCAGGACACGTTCCCGATCAGCGGCCGCGCGGATCACGGGAAGATCCCGGGGCTGGGCGTAGGGTGGGGCTGTCAGCTGCTTGGGGCTCTCGTATTCGCCCACAGCACGGCTCGGGAACGGGTCCGACCCACGAACAGGGGTGTCCCGTATCCCCCGGTGATCGGCCCATCATCATGACGTCTCTCGCCCAGTCGGGCCGCATGCTGAGTGAACTCCTCCAGGCCAGCCATTCGGCGACGTTCGAGGAGTTGCCGGCCCTGTTGAGCGAACACGCCGGGCGGGCCGGGCTGAAGGACCCGCGCATGTTCGTGGCGGACCTGCAGCAGAAAGTACTCCGCGAGGTGACCGGCCAGGGGATCGATGCCGGTGGTGGCGGGCTGGAGCTTCGGGTGGATGCCACAGTGGCCGGACGCAGCTTCATGTACACACAGATGATGTCGTCACCGGTCACCGGCGGCCATCAGCACTGGCTGCCTCTGCTGGACGGAACTGAACGACTCGGACTCCTTCGCGTGGGTACCGAGGACAACAGCGACGAGGACGTATCGGCCGTGCGGGGCCTTGCATCACTCCTGGGCATCATGCTCGTCTCCAAGCGGACCAACAGCGACTCTTTCGCGCGCCTCACCAGGACCAGTCCCATGTCGGTGTCCGCAGAGATGCAGTGGACCCTGATGCCGCCTCGGTCCTTTTCCAACGACCGAGTCACGATCGCCTGTGCCATGGAGCCGGCGTACGCCACGGCCGGGGACGCCTTCGACTACGCGCTCGCGGGCGAGGTCGCCCATATGGCCATCTTCGACGCCATGGGACATGACACCGCTGCCGGACTGACTGCCAACCTCGCGGTCGCCACCTGCCGCAACCAACGCCGCCAGGGGGCGGGCCCGGCCGAAGCGTGCCGTGCGATCGAGGACGTGCTGCTCGAACAGTTCCATCGGGACTGCTATGTCACCGGCATCATGGCGGACCTCGATATGCGCACCGGCATCGTCACCTGGGTCAACAGCGGCCACATGGCTCCCATTCTCATCAGAGGCGGGCGCTGGGCCGCGACCCTCGAATGTCCCCCCACCCACCCGATGGGGACCGACCTGGGCCTCCCGGTGACGGTGTGCCGGCATCACCTGGAACCCGGCGACCGGCTGGTGATGTACACCGACGGAGTCACCGAGGCCCGCAATGCGGTCGGCGAGGAATTCGGCCGTCGGCACTTCGTGGATTTCATCATCCGCCACCAGTCCGACGGCCTCCCCGTTCCCGAGACTCTGCGGAGACTCATCCACGCCGTTCTGGAGTACCACCGAAGCAGCCTCAACGACGATGCGACCGTGCTGGTCTGCGAATGGCACGGCCCCGCTGCGGCACACTGATGCCGTCTCGGCGGCAGCGACCGTCCGGCGATCCGGCCGCTCACGAACTCACGACGCTGGAGGAGAGCGGGGAACGCCTCCCGCTACGGCCGGTCCGCGGGCCTTCCCCGCACCGACGGATCCTGCGTCCGCGACATGCCCGTGCCGGAACGGAACGGGCCTTCGGGTGACACGCCGCGTACGGCGCAAGATGACCGCACGGGCCGGGCGTTCACGTCAGGCTGTCCGCCGTGGACCGGGGACGTGAGTCGAGGCGGGGCAAGGGCGAGGGATCCCCTTCCGTGTCGCAGGACAGTCGGCACCGGGCTGCCCCGTACCCCGGCCTCCCGCACGCTCCGGCGGCCGGTCGGCGGAAACGCCGCCTGGCCGGGGTGGACTGGCGGCCGCAAGCACCGGCCGACTGGCCGGCGGGGGTCGCGGCCGGGATCGCACTCACCACTCCCCTGCTGGTCGGCACGGCGACCGGCCATCCGCAGTGGGGCGCGGCAGTGACCGTACCGGCACTGCTGGTGGTCATGCCCCTGCCTGCGCAGGCGGACATGGGCGAACGTGCACGTCAACTCGCGGCACGGACGGTCGCGATCACCCTGGCGGGCCTCTACACCTTTCTGGTGGATGCTCGGACCTGGGCCTTGGTACCCGCGATCGCCCTCGCTGCGGCAGCGGGAGCGCTGCTGCCCAGGGTCGGGAACACGGCCGGCCTGGCCGTGCTGCTCGTCGGCATCTCCGGCCCGACGGAGGCCTTCGGTGTCCCAGGCCTGCCCCAGCTCATCGGGAGTCTGTGGGGTGCCGCGCTCCTTCTGCCGCGGTGGAACCGCGGCGCAGAGGCCGGCACCCCGTACCGGGTCGCCCCGCGCACGCGACAGGACCGGCAGTACGCCGCAACGCTCGCGCTCCTGCTCGCAGCAGCTTCGGCAGCCATGGCCGGGATGCACCGGCTGGCGGGCGAGGGCCACTGGCTGGTCACCGGAATCCTGCTCTCCCTGCGCCCCACTCCCGAGGCGACCCGGACCAAGGCACGGCTGCGCATCGTGGGCAATGCCACCGGTGGCATCGCGGCGGCTGTCGTCCTCCTCGCCCGACCCGGGCCTTGGACGGTCACGGCCGCCGTCGCCGTCGTGAGTACTCTCTCCTACGCTCTCAGGCCCGCGAACTACCTCTACTGGTGTCTGGGCATCCCTCTCCTTCTGCTGCTGCTCACCGACTTCGACCGCCCCACACCCTGGTACGCAGCCGCGGTCCGTGCATGTCTGGTGCTGGCCGGAGCAGTCATCTCCGTACTCGCATCGCGCTTGCCGTGGCTCCAGGACCCGGCTCCCGCCTCTCACGACGGGCGATGAACCCGCAGGGGGAGCAGCCGAACCCGTCCGCATGCAGATGTGCGGGCCGTGCGTACGGGCGGGTCCCGACGGCGCGGGTCGTTGCATACGTACGGGTCGCAGGATGCGTGCGGGTCCAGGCGCACACCTCGCCCCGGCCGCGCCGCAGGCGGCCGGTCCCCCACCGGCCTCAGTACGCGTGGCGACGGCGCATCCGCATGGGTCTGCCGTCCGGATCGACGAGGAGGCGGTACAGCGGGGTGGCGAGCGCCTTCGCCGCAGGCGACAGATCGGGTGGACGATAGGTGCGCAGGCGCCCGGGCGGTCTCGGGCCGCGCCGCCCGGCATCGTGCCAGGAGTCCAGCGCGGCGGCCGTCGCAGCAAAGGCGTCGAAGGCGCGTATCGGATCGCAGAGGATGTCCGGCTCGTGCGGGGCGAGTTGTTCCCTGTCCAGGTGCTCGCGTGAGAGCTCCAGTCTCAGGTCCCTCGCACAACGACGCGCCCCGTCGCCCAGACCGCCGGGGTCGCTCGGCTCACGGAGGTCCGTGGTCCCGTCCAGGACGGCACAGTTCAGCTCGGAGTCATGGGTCCACGAGCGAAGGTTGATGTTGTCGGATCCGACCGAGACCCAGACGTCGTCGATCACACACACCTTGGCGTGCACGTACACCGGTGTCCCGGCCCGGTTCTCCAGACCGTAGACACCGACGCGACCGGCACCCGCGCGGCGCAGCGTGTCCAGGGCGGCGATCCGGCCGACGAGATTCATCGGCAGCGTCAGCCGACCGCTCTGCTCGGGGAGGGAGGGGATGACCGCGATCAGGCGCAGATCGGGGTTGGCGGCCAGTGCCTCGGCGAAGCATGCCACGACGTGCGCGGACCACAGGTACTGGTCCTCCAGGTAGATGAGTGCGCGGGCTCGTCGCACTGCCTTGAGGTAGGAGCGGGCGATGCTGCGTTCGCCGTCGGGGGCGAAGCCGTAACCGCGCAACAGGCGGTTGGGGTACGTGCGCAGTACCTGGACGGTCTGCGTGCCACAGGGCCGGGGGTCGGGTTGCTGGGGTGGCAAAGGGTCCGCGTAGGTGTCTTCCCGGTGTACGAGTTCTCGCAGACGGTTGAATGGGCTGCGGGTCAGTGGGGCAGGGTCCTCCCATCGTTCGCGGAAGGTCGCCTCGATGTCGCCGACAGCCGGCCCGCGTACGGCGAGCTGGATGTCGTGCCACGGGGGGTGCGGGCCGTACGGGGCGGCGATGGGTTGTGACTGCGAGTCCCCGTGATGGCCGGCGTTGTCATGGCGGTTGTGGCACAGGTCGGTGCCACCGATGAATGCGATGTCGCGCTCGGGGCGGTCGTGATGCCGCAGCACCACGAACTTCTGGTGGTGCGAGCCGCCGGGGCGCACTCTCATGTCCAGCAGGCACTCGCCGCCCGATTCTTCGATCTCCTCACCGAGGTGGCGGTTCTCCGATTCGCTGAACTGAAGACTGTCCAGGTGGGAGCGCCAGACGAGCCCTTTGACGATCACCCCTCGCCGGGCCGCCTCACACAGGACGGTGCCGACTTCGCTGCCTCGTCCTGCGAGCCGCTCGTCGGGATCTCCGCGCCAGTCCGTGAAAAGGAGCAGGTCTCCGGACGTCTGCGCGCGGATCGCGGCCAGGAGCTCCCGGAAGTAGGTCGCGCCGTGGACCAGGGGCCGTACGTCGTTCCCCTCCGACCAGGCCACTCGGCTCGGGTGGCGATGGTCCAGGCGGGTCGCGGTATTGCCACGTTCACCGGATGTCAGCAGCCAGTCACTGAGTTCCACGGCATGTCTCCTCCGCTTTCTTGTCTACCCGGATCGGGCCGGATCATCGGAGCGGAGTATGGCCGCCCGAGTCGGCATGGCCCCGGGCGGCCACTTCCTGTGTGCTGTCACAGGCCTGTGACGTGCACGGATGACCAGTGGGCGGTGAAGTGGGCCGGTGCCTGCGTCGATGGCCCCATTACGGACGGTGACCAACGGCCCGTGCGACGACGCTCCCGTAGGGGGTTCTACGCAGCACCGGTGCCTCCCTGCGGTGCTTCAGTTTCGTTCCTGGACAGGGGCAGGCCCACGGGCACGACGTGAAGGTGCTACCAGTGCCAGGTCAGGCGTTCGCCCTCCGCCACAGCCGCCCAGCGGGCGGCAGCCGCGTCGAGGGCGGGACCGGTGAGCGCGAGTTCGGGACCGGCGAGCGGGGCACGGCCGATACCGCGGCCTTCCGTCGGGAGCCCGGACCAGACCCGATAGGCCCAGTTGACCGCCAGTTCGGCCATCATCACCGCATCGCCCTTGCGGCGCAGTACCTTCAAGCCGGAGCGGCGATGCCTCCCCTCGGCAACCAGCTGAAAGCCCTGGAAAGTCGCGCCCTGCTCGATCGCACCCCAGAACCCGTCGGTCAGGCCGAGAGCTTGCTCCACAGCAGCGTGAACCAGGTCATGCGGCATCGTCGGACCGGTCGGTTGGGCAGGCAGCCGGACATCCGGGCCGCGCCTGTCATGTACCAGGATCTCGTGCCGGCTCTCAGGAAGCTTCCGAAAAACAATGTCCATCACATCGGAGGATAGGCCCCCGCAGCTCGCTCATCGACCCAATTCATCGGCGCCGGGCAGCCGGGGCGACGGCGGTGAACCAGTTCTGTGCGTGTGAGCGTGCAAGGGGTGTGGTCGATGGGTGGGCGGTGTGCTCGGATGCGCCGTGGTCGCAGGTCGCCGTGAGGCTACCTGCCGCCCGGCTCACGATCGGAGGGCGTCAGAGGATCCGCTGGTAGAACGAGGCCACGGCCGGCTGCCCCGTGTAATTGGGGCCGGCCTGGGGGTCCGCGCCGAGGTAGCGGAAGGGCAGCGCGAGGCTGCGACGGCTGCGGAGTGTCAAACGGTGGTGACGTGAGCCATAGGTGAACCCCTCCCTGCGCAGGGCGGCCAGCACGGCCGGTCCGGCCGGCGTGCCGTCGTCCCAGCGGATCGGGTGGGGGTCGACGTGGGCGATCAGCAGGCCATCGGGGGTCAGCCACGAGGCTGCCCGAGTCAGCAGGCCCAGGAGATCGCCGACGTAGTGCAGCCCGTGGACACAGGTGATCAGGTCATAGGCCTGCGGGGCTGTCCAGTCGGCGACCGACGAGGTGACGAGATCAACGCCGGGCGTGGCCGGCGCGGGGAACATCGGGCCCACCAGATCGACACCTGTCAGCCGTGCGGAGGCCGGCAGCCGACCGGCTGCCTCGCGCAGGGCACGACCTTCACCGCTGCACAGGTCGAGCCAGGAAGGCGAATCGGAGCAGCCCGACAGGTGCGTGACCGGATCGAAGCCGAGTTCTCGGGCATAGCTGTTGACTCCAGTCAGGCCACGTTCGCGATTCATCGCGTTGTTGGCCACCACGGAGGAGCACGCCAACTCCTCATCGGAAACCAGCTGTACGGCGGTCATCGGATTCGTCTCCTGGGTCGTGACGGCGAGCGTCCGACCATTGTTCGCCAAGGCCACGCCCCCTGAGAACCCCTGACGGAACGCACTGCGCGGTCTCGAGGCCCAGGCCGGGGGGGGTGAACGAATGCGTTTGCTGAGGGCTGTCCCGCTTCTGTTGCACCTCCGCGTTGGCGCCCGGAGCCAACCCCGTCAGTGGCAGTTGGCAGCCCCCGGGACCGTGGGACACGGTGCTGAGGGGCGAGTGCGTGACGGGGTGAGGTCAGGCGGGGCAGACCTCGACGCCGGGGGCGGGGTCGGCGCCGACGTTGCCGCCCCAGGCCCACACGAAGTAGTACGAATGCCCGGGGAACTGGACATTGAC
This sequence comes from Streptomyces sp. NPDC043861, assembly GCF_056435905.1. Taxonomy (NCBI): domain Bacteria; kingdom Bacillati; phylum Actinomycetota; class Actinomycetes; order Kitasatosporales; family Streptomycetaceae; genus Streptomyces; species Streptomyces sp. NPDC043861. The sequence goes on from NZ_JBWKDP010000018.1 coordinate 10,943, forward strand.
CTGGTACCAGACGTCCGTGGTGTAACCGCCAGCCGTGACGCGCTCACCACGCCCGTAGCATTTCACCACTCCGGGGGCTCCCTCCGGCCCGCTGGTGTTGAGGATCCTGTACGACGTACCGGGTCCGGTCCTGATGTTGCTGTTCGGCTGCAGGATCGGGGAGGACAGGACGGTGCTGGGAGCCGGCTGGGAGGTGCTGGGGGCTGCCTGGGAGGCACCGGCCCCGCCGAACAGGGTAATAAAGGCGGTACCGACCGCGAGACCGGCGGCGGTGAGACGGGCACTGCGCTTGGACATGGTGGACTCCTCGTCGGGTCAGAACCGGGCTCGTCGCTCGCGGGCCGGTGGCATCCGTTTCCGCCTCACACACGGAACTCGGCGCCTCGGCGTATGGCCGCCCCGGCAGCAAATGTCGCTTCGCCCCGTCCTCATACGGCGCGGCGTGCGCGCCCGTCCACCCGGTGGTGCGGGCAACGCACCTCATCGACCACGAGCCCGAGACGGGAACGCGTCCGAACGGTCCGAAGGGGACGACATGTTGAACAAGTCAGCAAGGCGAGGCGCCCGACTGGGCGGCGCGGCGGCAGTGCTGTGCGCGCTCGCCATGACGGTGGGCGCTGCGCCCGCCCAGGCGACTGCCGAACAGCGGCCCGCGGGCCCGGTGTTCACCACCTGGGCGACGGATGTGAACATCCGCAAGGACTCGGCCCCGGGCTTCCGCTGCCCCGAGTTCCCCTCGCCCGGCAACTGCCCGAGGGTGATCGGCAAGGCACAGCCGGGCGACCAGCTCGAAGTGACGTGCCAGACGCGGGGTGAGACGGTCGGCGGCAACCCGTACTGGGTCTTCGTGGAGAACCGGACCCGGGGCTTCGACGGGTGGATGGCGAGCTACTACATCTCGCACCCGGACAACTGGCTGCCCGGCGTCCCGCAGTGCTACGGGCCGTAACACGTCGGTACGACGCGGGCCGGCTCCGCCGCTCGTGCGATGCTGCCCGTGAACTCGTAGAGGCTGTCCCGTAAGTGATCTTCGGTGCACGGGGCGCCCAGCCCGTTCCTCAGTCACCCAGCCAGGACGAGGTTGTGAAGGCGGGCGACACCGAGCATGGCGTGGTGGACGCCGTCGCCCCTTCAGGCGGCAGTCGCGAAGGATCTTCCACTCTTCATCCGCGCGAAGACGTGCTCGAGCGGGCGCGGACTATTCGGTGCGAGGTGTTGTGTTCCTCGTTCCGGGCCGGCAATTCGGCCTGGCCCCGCTCGCGGCGGTACGGGATGACCAGGCCGGTGCCCCGGTAGCCGCCGTCTGCGATGACCGTCGTCATGCCGACGGCGACCTTCGTGCCGGACGGCTCCCACGCCTTGCAGTCGTTGCGGTTGCCAGGCACCGGTCGGGCGACCGCAACGACCAGCCGGGTGTCGGCATCGATGACAACCTGGTGGTTCGTGGAGTACCGGTAGTTCTCATAGGCCATCGGTGGGCCCGAGCGCGTGAGCGCAAGGGTTCATCTCCTTGGCCGGCGTCGCCCTCGGCGGTTCGTTGTCCTACCTCGTCCAGCACAGGACTCACTTTCGGCGGATGGCGCTGAAGCGTCTCACCGCGTTGTCGGAGTGCCCGAATACGCCCAGGGCACCCCTCCGCCTTGCGATGCTTCCCCTCGGCCCTGACGGGCCCGGGGAGACCCCACGCATCCGACACCGCGCGCTGCGCCACCGGGGCTTACGGGACGGCCCTCAGTCGGGACGGGCCGACTCGAGGAACTCGATGCAGCGGCCGAGCAGTGCGATCAGCGACTCGCGCTCCTCCGGGCTGAACTCCGCGGCGAGTCCCCGCTCGACACGTACCGCGCGGGCATCCGCATCGGCCATGACGCCCCGCCCCTTCTCGGTCAGCCGTGTCTCCAGGATGTTCTTGTGCCACTCGTGCGGGGTGCGCTCGATCAGGCCGCGTTCATGAAGATTCTTCAGCAGCGTGTTCATCGTGGGCGGGGTGACACCGCACGACCTGGACAGCGCGGCCGCCGACATACCGGGGTTCTCCGACAGGTGCAGCAGCGCCGCGTACTGCGGCACCGTCAGCCCCGCCGGCTTGAGCACGGCGTGCTTGGTCGCGTTGAGCGCTTGTTCCGCTCGCTTGATGTGAGAGCCCAGGCGCTCGGGAGCGGGCATCGACGTCATCTGCGCATGGTAACTGCCTCGAAGCTTCGAACCTTGACGGTCATTAGAGTACTTATTATGGTTCGTATTCGACTCATCGATACGGCCCTATCGATGCACAGGGCCGCCGACAGAAGAGGCACCATGCGCCGCGTTCATCACCACCGTTCGATCGCCCTGGCAGTGACGGCCCTCACCGCCGTCCTCCCCCTGGCCCCCTCGGCACCGGCAATCGCTCCCACCGCCGTCCAGGCCTTAGAGGTGAACTCCGAAGCGCACGTACGGATCTCCACGGCATTCGAACTGCCCGGCGACCGGGTCTACCCCGAAGGCATCGCCGCCGACCCCCGTACGGGAGACATGTACTCCGGTTCGTACACCGACGGCACGGTCTTCAGGACGACACCGGGCCGACGCGTCGCGGAGATCTTCCTGCCTGCGGGCGCGGACGGGCGCCATACCGCCAATGGGCTGAAGGTCGACCGGTCGGGACGACTGTGGGTGATCGACTCCACCGCCGGGGTCTCCGTGTACGACGTGCACAGCCGTCGTCTGCTCGCCCGCTTCGACGTTCCCGGTGAGAGCGCGTCGTTCGTCAACGATCTCGCCCTCACCCCGGACGGCAGCGCCTATCTCACCGACAGCCGACGGGCGGTGGTCTACCGCATCACGCGGCAGCAGCTGGCCCGAGCCGAAGCACACGGCAAGCCCGCGGTGCTCACGCCGCACTTCGATCTGAACCGCGTCATGGAGCCGCACGGCCCGGACGCATACACCCTCAACGGGATCGTCGCCGATCCGCGGGGCCGCTATCTGCTCACCGCGGACATGACCGGGGGCGTCCTCTACCGACTCGACCCGGGCACGGGCCGAATCCGCGAAGTGGCCCTGCACGGAGGCGACATGATGCACGCCGACGGGCTGGAACTCCAGAACGGCAGGCTCTGGGTGGTGCACAACGTCACCAACACCATCAGCCGCTGGCGGATCAGCGGCGACGGTTTCGCCGCGCGCGCGGAACGCCGGGTGACCGACGAGGCGCTCCAAGTGCCCACGACCCTGGTACGCCGTCACGGGGTGGTCTACGTGGTCCGCTCCCAGTTCGACAAGGGAGGTCCGATGGGCCCCGGCACCCCGCAGGTTCCGTTCTCCATCGCGTCGGTGAAGGGCATCTAGTGCCGTGACCGGATGGGTTCACCGGCTCGCGACGCCTGCACGGCACTCCCCTGGCTTCGCCGGGAGGCGCCCCCACGCTGCGTTGTCGAATCACCCGAGTACCTCCAGTACGAGGGCGATACTCCGCCAGCCTCCGGCCGGTGGGGGTACCCCCGGGCGGAGCCAGGGGGAGCACCCCCACCGGCCTTGCGATGCGTCCCCTCGGCCCCAAGGGGCCGGGGGAGACCCCATGCACCGGACGCCGCGAGCATCCCGGCAAACCCCATCCGGTCACAGCACTAGGCGTGTATCGCATCAGTTGTCGAGCGGTAGTTCCAACAGTTCTTCCGGTGGCGGGAAACCGGAGCGCCGATGGAGAGGGCTGCTGCGATCCGACGGCCGGACGATCAGAGTGTCCAATCCGGCGCTGCGTGAGTGCAGTTCGAACGCCTCGAGGAGCGCCGAACCAGTTCCCTTGTTCCGTTGGGGTGGCGTGACGCAGGAGTTCGTCACGCAGTCGATCGGTCCCGCCGGGAGGCTTCCGGTCGCCGAGGTCCCACCACAGGCACTCCTCCCCCGTCGACACCGATCAGCTCGATCTCGCGGTCGGCATGGCATCCCGGCTCAAGGCGCTGCCCGGGTCGTCCCCTGGCCTCGCGGATCGCCATGGGTCGCCCCACTGGGGCGAGCCTGCGCGGACTCCTGTGCCGCCCGGCAGTGCGGACACACGACTGCGATGGTATGGCCGACTTCGTGTGCCGCGTCCCAGGCACCGGCGTCGGCGGCCCCCTCGCGGTAGCGGCGCCTGCAACCGGCGCACCTGATTGCTGTAGACATGACACATCCTCGAGACGTCAGCCCTGCTTCCGCTGCGGAGCCAGGCCCCGGGCGGACAGAGGTCCATGGGTCTTGCGTTCTGCCCCGCTCGCGGGGCAGAACGCCTCTCCAGTAGGCCCGGGCAGACGCTTCGGGTCACGTCACGGGAAAAAGGGACTTGACGAGCGTGGAAGTGGCGCTGCAGGCAAGAAGGCGGCGCGGCGCCGGCGACACAGCCCGGGCCCCAGCCACCGGACGGCGCCAGGGGCGCGGCTCCGAACGCACACGGCAGCGCATTCTCATCCAGGCCAGCCGGAAACTGCTGAGGGTCAGCTGCTGGGGCGGGTGCCGGTGCTCGGTGCCGACGCGGGCGGCACGGGCGGCGCGGCGGGCCGGTCCGCTGCCGCGGCCGGTGCATCCGTGGTGCAGGTGACCTCGTCGCGAGGTGTGTAGTGGGTCTTGAAGCCTTCTCGCTTGACCTCGCTGCCCTTCTCCATGAAGACACGGCCGACGGCGACGTCGAACCCTTCGAGCGGGGTCTGGACCTCGCACTCGGAGCCGCTGCCCGTGCGCTTGCCAGGCGGCGTGATGTCGGTGCGCGGCCCCCGGGTAGCACGTATCTCGTCGTACCTCTTGGTGCCGAGGAAGGTGATGGTCACCGATGTGTCCGTCGACTCGGCCTGGATGTAGAGGGCGTGTCCGGAGTCATTGGTCCAGCGCAGATCGAGGGTGCCCCACGCGACCGTGGCCTCGCGGCCTTCCGGATAGCGCTCGATGTAGAAGGAGTGGGCGCCGTACTCGAGGGGCTTGACGCCCGCGAAGAACATGGCGTTGAACATGGTGGTGGCAACGGCGGAGACACCGCCACCGGGAGACTTCACGTACTGGCCGTCATTGATCATGATGCCGTCGACGAAGCCGTTCTCCTCGGTGCGCTCGCCCACCGTCCCGTTGAAGCTCCACTCCTTGCCGGGGAGGACGAGGGAGCCGTTGATCAGTTCAACAGCACGGGCGATGTTCGTGATGCGGTAGGGAGCGGCCGGGAAGTTGACGGTGAAGGACGAGACCTTCTCCGTGATGCCGAGTTCCCGTGCCGATGCACTGGTGAGCCGGGGCTGGACCGCTCGGGTCGCGATCTCGCCCGTACGCGCAGCCCCCGAACGGGTCAGCAGGGGCAGAACGGCATCCCCGAGCGCCTGCTCGGTGACCGGCCGCCCTGTGACACCCTCTCGCGCCACCACGACGCGGTTGTCGGCGCCGACACGGAACTCGGCGTCCCGGGGACTCTGCGCGACGCTCTTCAGCGGACGGGAGACGTCGGCGTCGGCGAGCAGTCCGCGCGAGTCGAGCGCCGGTGTGAGTCGGTTGCGGTCGTCAGGCCGCAGGGTCAGATGCCTGCCGAGCGTTGCGGGGGCCAGGGAGAAACGCTTGTCGGCCACGGTGAGCGTCACGGGACCTGACATGGCGGGCCGGGCGAATTCCCTCATGGCACGCTCGGTCTCGATGCTGCCGATCCGCGGCTTGGTCTCCTTGACCGGCATGACGACCGGTCCGCCGTCCGCCGTCCGGAGATAGGCTTCCCGTACGGCGCTCAGCGCCCGGTCCGTGACCAAGGTGGTACCGGTGACCGGGGCGACGGCTCGCGCCTCGCCGTTCTCGAACGTGATCGCTCCGTCACGGACCTGCTGCTCGGTGCGCTCGCCGATACGGTCGATCGCGGCGCGGGCCTTCCGTTCGTCCATGCGTATCACCGGCTCGACGTCCCGGCCGTGGGACGTGAAGAGCCTGCCGATCACGGTGGCGGGATCGGCCCCTTCGCCTGCGGCCCGCTCGACCGTTGCCGTGGTGTCGAGAGACAGTCCGAGCGTGCTGGGTTCAGCCGTCTCGACGCGGTCACCGATCTTCATCGCGACCGGCTCGGCGAAGGCGGGCCCGAGGGTGCGGTCCAGAAGTCGCTGTGCTTCCGCTCGGCTCGTCCCACCGATGTCGACGCCGCGCACCCGAGTGCCTTCGGCGATGTCGTCAGCCGCCAGCCCGGCGACGTACAGACCACCGAGCCCGAACACGACAGCCCCTCCTGCGACGGGCAGAGCGATCCGCCAGTTGCCCGTCCTGCGGGGTGCCTGTCCCATGTCTCTCCCTGTGGCGCCGACCGACCCGGAAGGGCCCTCTGGGGCCCTAGGAACGGCCCGGTGTACTCAAACTCAGGGATCTATAATTCACCAAATCGGACGAAAAGCATTCATAATGTGATTGCTTTCACGAGGCGGGCACGGGCATGGCGGCCCAGGTGGCCTCGGCGGCCGTTGAGCCGGCCCTCGTACTGCACACCAGGCTGACCTGCGAGGACGTCACAGAGATCGGCGTGACAACGATGTCATGAGCTTTCCGACCGTCGCGTCGGGTCCGGCGCTTCGTCCCGGGTCGGCCCGTCGAGCGCGGCGCCATGTGCCCGAGGCCCCTCGACGGCGCAGAGGGTCCCGACGCATGTCAGGGCAACGTCCAGATCACTCTCGTCACGACATAGAAGACCGCGGCCCACAACACCATGACGGCTGCGACGATGCCGAGTCCGACCACGTTGGTCCTCGCCGCCGGCTGGTCCGGCGACGCCCGCAGCCACCGCTTGAGCAGCGGGTTCACGTAGAAGGGCATGGTGAAGAAGCTCATGATCAAGCTCGAGAGCAGATTGCCCACCAGCAGCCCCAGCCAGAGCGGCATCTTCAGCGGTGACAGGGCGAGCGTCAGAAGCACGACGGTCGGGTAGAGACCGACCCAGACGGCGATGGAGGTCTTGGTTTCCGAGGGCGGCGGGGCTTCCCTCCCGTTCTCCTCGAAGGCGAACCAACTGCCGAACGAGTTGTCGATCGTGCGTAGTCCGAAGTCGTTGAACTTCCTGCCCTCGGCGAGGAGTTCCCGTCGCTCGTCCGACGTCAGCCAGGTATCGAGGTGCTCGGCCGTGTCGAACCGGTACAGGGTGGTCCATTCGTCCTGAAGGCCTTCGATCGGGCGGAAGAGCTCGGTTCCGCGAAATCCTTCGAACTTGCTCTCCTCCTGGCTCATTCGGTGCTGCCAGGCGAGGAAGTCGTCGACGTGGTCCGGGTGGACGCGGTGGGTCACCACCACGGTCACCAGCGGGTCCACCGCCTGTGTGCCGCCTCTGACGACCTGCTGGGTTCCGGGCCCGTCGAAGTACTTCCTGCCGGAGTCGAGAAGGCTCTGCCTCGTCGCGCTGTTGATCCACGCCTGCAAATGGGCTATCGAGTCGAACCGGTAGATGACGACCCAGTCCGGTTGCAGGGACGTCGGCGGGGAGACCTCCGCGCCGAGGTACCCGCTGTAGTCGGCGGCAGCGGCGTTGACGGCCTTCTGCCACGCCTCGTAATCGGCCTCCACTCCGGGCAGGACCTTCTGGCCGATGATGGCCGTCGCCGCGGCCTCGCGCTGTTCGGTGCTCATCGCCTCAGGCCCGTCGGCAGCGACCGGGCTTCGCCCAGCCTGCTGTAGATCCGTTCCGGTGTCAGGGGCAGTGCGCGGTAGCGGATGCCCGTGGCATCGTGGAGCGCGTTCGCCAGCGCCGGGGCCACGGGGTTGATGCAGCACTCCGCCATCCCCTTCGCCCGCATCGGCCCGGAGGAATCGGCCGAGTCCACCAGGAGCACCTCGGTACGGGGGACGTCGGCGTAGGCGGGGATACGGTAATTGCGGAGGTTCGGGTTGGCCATCACGCCGTTCTCGTCGACCTGGTACTGCTCGGTCAGCGCGAAGCCGATTCCCTGGGCGACACCGCCTTCCACCTGCCCCCTGACCTGCGCGGGGTTGATGACCACGCCTGCGTCCGCCGCCTGGACGCTGTGGAGGATCCGGATCTCGCCCGTCACCCGGTGCACCGCGATCCGGAACCCCTGGGTGTTGCAGGTGACACTGCGGGGTGAGCCGTAGGCCTTGCGGGCGGCGGTGAAGCGGATCCCGCGCGCACGGGCCAGTGCGACGAGCTCGGCCAGCGACACACGCCGGTCGCCGCAGACGACGCCCTCGTCGTCCAGCGAGCACATCACGACGTGGACACCCGTGTGAGCGGCTGCGAACTCCAGGATGCGGTCGCGTACCGCGTTGGCCACACGGAGCACCGCGTTGCCCGACACGAAGAGGCCCGCGCTCGCGAAGGCACCGGTGTCGAATCCCGTGCGGTCGGTGTCGGACTGGACCAGGCGGATCCGCGACGGCGTCGTGCCCAACTGGTTGGCGGCGACCTGGACATGGGCGGTCGAGGTGCCCTCGCCGAACTCGACCGTACCGACGGCCAGCTCGTACACGAGGTCGTTGCCGAGCGTGACCCAGGCCTCCGAGATGTGTTCGGTCGGGGGCGCGGTCTCGTGCAGCGAGCTCGCGACTCCGGTCCCGACGGCCCACCCGGGGCCGGGAGGTGGCTGATCGGCCGTCCGGGCCAGCGCGTGCTCCACGCGATCGATGCACTGCACCAGCCGGTCCTCCGTGAACATCACGTCGTCGGGGCCGTCGTCCAGGGCAACCAGCGGTTCACCCGGCCGCACGATGTTGCGTCGCCGCAGTTCGAACGGATCGATGTGCAGGGCGCGCGCCAGTTCGTCCATCGCCGACTCCACGGCGAACGCCGGCTGCGTCATCCCGTAACCGCGCAGCGCGCCGCTCGGGATGGTGTTCGTGTAGACGGAGTAGGCGTCGTACTTCTTGTTGGGGCAGCGGTAGATCATCACGGCCGCACCGCCGGCATACAGCGTTTCGCCGCCGTGATTGCCGTAGGCGCCCGTGTTCGACACGTTGCGGACCTGGAACGCAGTGAGGGTGCCGTCCGCCTTCGCGCCGAGCTTGACCGTCAGGGTCATGGGATGCCGTGGCGAGGCGGTGGTGAACTCCTCCTCGCGCGTGTACTCGAAGCAGACGGGTCGTCCGGTGTCCAGGGTGGCGAGCGCGACCAGGTCCTCCGAGATCAGCTCCTGCTTGCCGCCGAATCCGCCGCCCACGCGTTTGCAGAACACCCGCAGCTGATCCGGGCGCAGTGCGAACAGATGGGCGAGCTTGACCTTTGCGATCGACGGTGACTGCGAACTGGTGCGGACGTTCAGACGGCCGTCCTCCATCCAGGCCAGCGAGCCGTGGGTCTCCAGATGCGCATGCTGCACCCGCGGTGAGGAGTACGTGCCTTCGTGGATCACGTCGGCTGTGGCGAATCCCGCGTCGACATCGCCGACGTGCGCATGGATCTCGAGCAGGATGTTGCGGACGGGATCGAGGACGAACGGGTCGTCCGCGCCGTGCAGTTGCGGTGCCCCCTCGGCCATGGCCTCCTCGGGATCGAACACCGCCGGCAGTACCTCGTACTCGACGGCCACCCTCCGGCAGCCCTCTTCCGCCGCCGCGACCGTGTCGGCCAGGACGGCGACCACGCGTTGGCCGGCGAAACGGACCGTGTCGTCGAGAATGTAGGTGTCGTCCGGATCGACGAGATGGTCGGTGTGGATCGCCGTGGTGAAGCGCCTGCGCGGCACGTCCTCCCAGGTGTAGACCCGGTGCACACCGGGGACCGCGAGCGCGGCGGACTTGTCGATTGAGACGATCCGGGCGTGCGCGTGCGGGGAGTGCAGCACCTTGAGGTGCAGCATGCCCTCGATGTGGGTGTCCATCGTGAACTCGGCGCGACCGGTGACCACGTCCTCGGCCGCCGGCGCACCGACGCTGGTCCCGACGGCCTTTCCCGGCGCGGCGTTCTCCACGCCGGCGACGCCCTTCACGGCGTCCTCGATCGCCCGGTAGCCGGTGCAGCGGCAGAGGTTGCCCTTCAACGCCTGCGGCAGGTTCTCCTTCTGCGCCTCGGAGAACGTCGCCGATGTCATGATCATCCCTGCGGTGCAGAACCCGCACTGGAAGCCGGGGGCGTCGCGGAACCGCCGCTGCACCGGATGCAGACCGCCGGGTGACCCCATGCCCTCGATCGTCGTCACCTCACGGCCGTCGGCGCGGAACGCCGGGGTGATGCAACTGTGAATCGGTTCGCCGTCCAGCCACACCGTGCACGCGCCGCAGTCGCCCGCGTCGCATCCCTTCTTGACGCCGAAGTGGCCGAGCGCGCGGAGGAAGGTGCGCAGGCACTGGCCGGGCTCCGGTTCCTCGTCGAAGCGCCTGCCGTTCACGCTGTAGGTCATGCCGGGCCCCCTGCTCCGATTTCGTGACGGATCTCTTCGGCGAAGTGCTGTGTCAGGTGGCGGCGGTGGTCGGGGGCCCCGTTGGGATCGGCGAACCAGAGCTCGGCGGGGATCGAGGCGATGTCCTGCTGCAGATCCCGGGCATCCGGCACGACGTCGAAGGCGAAGCGCACGGGCCGGGTCGTGCCGGCGGTGACGGTGAGCAGCAGGTCCTTCGTCCCCGGCGTCCGGGTACCGATGAGGAATACCGTCGAACGGCCCAGGTGGGTCAGTGAGAAGCGGCGCAGTGAGGCGTGTTTCCTCAGGGCACGGGCGGGAATCTCCACGCGCCGCAGGACTTCCCCTGGAGCGAGGACGTTCCGGTTGTTCCCGGTCACGAAGTCAAGGGCGTCGACGACGCGTGTCGACCCGTCAGCCGCCCACAGTTCGTACGTCGCCTCGAGTGCGACCGTCAGCGTGATCATCGGGCCGGCGGGCAGGGACATGCAGATGTTGCCGCCGACCGTCGCCGAGTTCCACACCTTGAACGAGGACAGGAACGCCTCGCAGCTCTCGGCGAAGAGGGGGCCGGCGGCCCAGTCGTCCGGCGGCACGAAGGCGTGCAGATCGCGGATGGTGCAGGTGGCTCCGATCTCCAGGCCCTTGGCGCTGGGGACGAGCGGGTCCCAGCGCAACGCCGTCAAGTCGATCAGGCGGCGCAGGTTCGGCTGTTCAGCGGAGAACAGCCACGTCCCCCCTGCGAGCCAGGCGTCGCCTTCACGCCAGTCCGCGCCCGGCCGGTCTGGGGCCGGTCGCCGGACGACTTCGGTGATGGTGTTGAGGTCCATGGGAACCGATCTCCCTCACGCTCCCCCAGCGACGGCAATCGCGCGGCCACGGCGGGGCGCCGGACCGCCGAAGCCGCACGACCGCCTGTGCCGTGCGCCACCGACCAGGGCCTGGGCGCGCCACCGAATCCGTGGTGACAGGCCGGACTCAGTGGAACCCTTGTCGATTGCGGGCATTCGCCTGGTACACGCGTCTGCCGACGCCGTATGTCGACGGATCGCGATACGCACGGTGAGTTGTGCAAGCTCGGGGGCGAAATCCCACGCCGACCCCCGCGGTCGACCGCTCGATGAGGACATCTGCGGGCGCAGAACTGCTCCTCAAGAATATCGCGGAACGGGCCGGCCGGCTCAGCGAGCGGACGGTGCACAGGTCCTGGACGACCGGAAACCGGACATGAGCGGTCTCCGGACGATGCACACATTCGTACGCGGCGTCCGCCCCATAATCGCTGCGGCCGCCTTCAGGGTCTCGTTGTGCACGCCAGGGGCGGGGGCGTTCTCCGGTGGCCTTCTGCCGTGCCGCCCGGTCCTCCTCGCGCCGGCGCTTCTCCCGTTCCCACTGCTCCGGCCAGATCTGCCGTTTCATGGCCTGACCCGGGCAGGGCGGATACCGTCCGGGAAAACGGGTGGCCTCGCTCCGGCCGGTCCGGCCCAAGCCGACCCGGCCGTTGGCACAAAGAGGCACACGACGGTGATCGGCTTCGTCACGGCGCCGGCCGATTCAATCGACCCCAGGGCTCCCTGAACGCTGTACGGCCCATGGGCCGTACTCATGGGCGAGGCAGGGATGTCCAGCTGCCGCCGCCGGCCCGGGAGGTCTGTCCGAGGATGCCCACTCATCGCACCGCCGCGGCCGTGGCTGCGCTCATCGGCAGTGCTTCGCTGTCTCTCGTCGCGGTCTCGGCCGGACCCGCCCGGGCACATGGTGCTCCGACGGATCCGGTCAGCCGTGCGTTCGCGTGCGGCCCCCAGGGAGGTCACACCAAGTCGGCTGCCTGCGCCGCGGCCGTCCGGGCGGGTGGCCGCGCGGCTCTCCAGGCATGGGACAACCTCCGCGTGGCGAATGTCGCCGGGCAGGACCGTCGGCAGATCCCCGACGGAAAGCTGTGCAGTGCGGGCATCGATGCGTACAAGGGCCTGGACATCGCCCGCGACGACTGGCCCGCCACCACGTTCGAGGCCGGCGCGCCGTTCACGCTCACCTACGCCTCCACAATCCCTCACCGGGGCACTTTCAGTGTCTATGTGACGAAGGACGGCTACGACCCCAACAAAGCCCTGTCCTGGGACGACTTGGAGAGTGAGCCGATACTGACGGCCACCGATCCGGTGCTCCGCAACGGCGCCTACCGTGTCGGGGGCACCATGCCCGCCGGGCGATCGGGTCGCCAACTGCTCTATACGATCTGGCGGAACACGGACACGCCCGACACGTACTACTCCTGCTCCGACATCGTGCTCACAGGTAGTCGTGCCAGTGGCGGCACGGCGGACACGAGCCCGGCCGCTTCCGACAACGGCGGTCCGCCGGAAGCGGCGAACGAGCAGGCGAAACCGGGCACTGCCACTCCCTCCGCCAAGCCCACGGCATCCCCGCCGCCCCGAACGCCCGCCTCCTCCGACTCCTCCGCCCAACCGGAAGCAGCGGTGCAGCCCGCTTCCGCCACAACGGAGGCCGGCAGCTTCCCCCTCGCCGTGACCGCAGCCGCGGCGGCCCTGGCCGTCGTCGGCGCGGTGGCCGGTGGGTACCTCCGTCACAAGCGACGCTCCCGATGAATCGGATGCCACTGCAGGTGACGAACCCGGACCCTGGTGGGACCCGGCTCGAGCAGTCGCGCGTTCCCGGCATACGAACGGACACGCTCGCCACGGGACAGCCCTCAGTTCCTGGTGTCGAATGGGCGCCTGGTACGTCCCTGCATGACGACAGCGCCTACTTCGCCGGTACTTGCGCGCCGGGGCGATCGTGGCCGTCGTGCCGGAACAGAGCAGTCCACAAGAAGGACTCGCCGAAGCAACGGGACTCGGGCGGTTCGTCGTGCATGCGGCGCAATTCCACCTCGGTCAGATCGGAGAAGATCCAGCGCAGCGACTCCGGTGTGTAGGCGAGTCCGCCATGAAGACCCGGGCCGCGGTAGTAGTCCGTGTCGGGGAGCTCGGATCCCATGGCTCCAGCGGCGAAGCAGGTCAGGGCGAGATGGCCGCCGGGGACGAGGGCCCGGTCGAGCAGGGCGAGGTAGCTGATGCGCCGGTGGGGCGGCAGATGGTGGAAGCAGCCCGAGTCGTATATCAGGTCGTAGGGGCCGGAGAGTTCGGTCGCAGCAAGGCGGAACGCGTCGCCGCAGTGGAACCGGATGTCCGCCCCGGCCTCTTCGGCGCGTTCCGCGGCCCAATCGATGGCAGTCGGCGAGAGGTCCACCGCGTCCACCTGGAATCCCAGGGACGCCAGGTGGAGGGCGTTGCGGCCGGGACCGCATCCCAGATCGAGAACCCGGCCCGGGGTGATCAGGCCGCGGTCGAGGAATGAGGCCAGACTCTCGTCCGGCTTGGCCACGAAGAACGGCACGGCCTTGGAGCGATCGGTGTAGAAGTCGTCCCACCAGCCGGCCGCTTCGCCCGTCCAGCGATCGGCCTCCGGTGCGAACAGGTCGTCCAAGAGCTTCAGCACATCGTCGACGGTGCGTATGTTCCGGTCCATCCGGCTCCCTTCCGCGTCTTATGGCGACGGTACGGCCGTGGGGCCCGAAAGCCCAGCTCAGAGCACGTTGCACGCGGGCGTGGACGGGCACCTGCGGGCTCCGGGTGAGGGTGAGGGCGTCCTCCCCCGCACATGGTCGTGCACTGTCGTCCAGCCCCTCGCCGACGGCCGCCACATCGGCCTCCGCAGTGCTGTTCGCGCAGGTTTCTGAAGTATTCCGACGGACGCTGCCCCGCGCGCCCGCTCACCTTGGTCGTGGAGGGACGATCCCGTCCGCCTGCCCGGTCGGCGTCTGCGACCGAAACTGTGGCGCCTACCCCGAAGAGCGGGCACTGCCCGTGCATTCTCGTCGAGTTGCCGGGGACCGCGGCACCGGAGCCCGGCTGCGACCGGTGAAGGATTTACGGATGCAAGTGGCCCGGCGGGGCAACTTTCCGTCCTGCGAGGACGGTCGGGGGGCCAACGGGGAAGATCTCCGCCGTTGAACAGTGCACTTTCCATGGGCCATTGTCCTGATCGTGACCATGTGACCCCAGGACCCCTCTCTCGAAGCCTTCGCCGCTGCCAGCATGTGGCGGCACGGGACGGTCGCGTCCCGCCGTACGGAGAAACGATCCTGCCCAGGGTCACCTGTGCCCTGCGGCGGACCGACGAGAGGAGCAGACCGTGCAACGTCTCACCCGCCGCGACATGGTGCGAGGCACCACGCTGGCACTGGCCGGCGCCGCCCTGGCCGGACCGACCGCCATGGCCGCGGCGACCGCGGGGCGGTCCGGCGAATCCCGCACCCGTCGTACGCCGCGGGCCGGATCCCCGCACGCCGCCGGGACGACCGAGGCGCCGGACGTGCCGGAAGCGTTCGACGAGACATACCTCGGCCGCCATATCGAGGGATGGCCCGCCACCGAGGACCACAGCGGCCATCACGGTCGTCACCGTCAGGGCGCTGCTCCCAGCGGCCACACAAATCGCCCTGAGGACGACGGCCACGGACCCGTGGAGTTCGTCGTCCGGGTGGACGACGACGATCTGCATGTGATGCAGAACGCCGACGGCACCTGGATCAGCGTCGTCAACCACTACGAGACGCACGCCACACCACGTGCCGCGGCCCGGGCCGCCGTACGCGAACTGCACGGCGCGGCACTCGTGCCCGTCGGCGTCTGACATCGCGTTCGAGACCCCCACCGAAAAGGACCCTCGTCATGGCAGACCGGAAGAACCAGGCAGAGCTGACCGCCACCGAGAAGCGGGACTTCGTCGACGCCGTCCTCGAGCTCAAACGCCTCGGCCGCTACGACGAATTCATCACCACCCACAACGCGTTCATCATGAGTGACACCGACAACGGCGAGCGGACCGGACACCGTTCACCGTCGTTCCTCCCCTGGCACCGCCGATTCCTGTTGCAGTTCGAGCAGGCCCTGCAGAGCATCAACTCCTCAGTCGCTCTTCCCTACTGGGACTGGACGGCCGACCGCTCGACGCGCAGCTCCCTGTGGGCGGACAACTTCCTGGGCGGCGACGGCCGCAGCGGGGACGGCCGGGTCACCTCGGGACCGTTCGCTTTCGGGAGCGGCAACTGGCCCATGAACATACGTGTCGACGGAAGGACGTACCTCCGGCGCGCGCTGGGCGTAGGGGTACGAGAGCTGCCCACACGCGCCGATGTCGACGCCGTGCTGGCCATTCCCACCTACGACGCGTCTCCGTGGAACAGCGGCTCCAGCGGCTTCCGCAACAACGTCGAGGGCTGGCGGGGCCCGAACCTCCACAATCGGGTGCACGTCTGGATCGGCGGCCAGATGACCACCGGCGCCTCGCCGAACGACCCGGTGTTCTGGCTCCATCACTGCTTCATCGACAAACTGTGGGCCGACTGGCAGGCGTTGCACCCATCGTCCGGATATGCGCCGGCCACCGCACCGCGCAACGTCATCGGCCTGCGCGACACGATGAAACCGTGGAACGACGTCACACCGGAGGACATGCTGGACCACACTCGGTACTACACCTACCGCTGAAACCCCTTGCCGGCCAACTCTCGTGCCGCCGCGTCAGGGAACGCGGCGGCACGGGGAAACCGGGGCCGCGACGTCACAATCCCCGGCCTGTTTCCCGAATGCCCGTCCGCACAGGTGACGGTCGTCGAAACAGAACGGACCGAGGAACGCAGGGCGATGTCGGCGGAAGCCTGCAGTGCGATCGAAATCTCGTCCGGCTTGTGACGGCCGGACTTGCGTTCGACCATGGTGATCGTGATGGGATGAGACGATGCGATCCCCCACACGCATGTCCACGCAACGGCACAATCCCTATGACGAACTCGCTCGACTGGCAGACCCCGAACCGGATTACGGCGCGGAGCCGCCCGACGACGGCAGCTTCTCCGGCTTCGAACGGCTCGGGATACGCTCGCACGACGACGAGGCCGATGACTGGTCGCCGCCCCGGCACCGTGGCAAGAGCCGTCTCGCGGCCCTGCCCGTCGCGCTGAAGCTCACCGTCGCCGCGGTCGTCACCGCGACGTTCTTCGTGAGCGGCGACCGTCTGGCCGTGGCGTACGCGGAGGAGAAGGCGGAGGACAAGATCCAGCAGTCGCTGGATCTGGCCGCCCGACCCCAGGTCGACATCCAGGGCTTCCCCTTTGTGACACAGGTGCTGAACCAGCGCATCGACAGGGCGGATGTCACCGTCCCGGACGTGGCCGCCGACAAGGTCTCCCTGGCCGAGGTACACGCCTCCGCAACCGATGTGCGGATCGTCGGCGATCTGCCCACCGCGATCCAGGGTGCGGTGATCAACCGCGTGGACGGTGACGTACTGCTCTCCTTCGACGACCTCGGTCGTGAACTGGGCGCCTCCCGAGTCGAGTTCACCAATGCCGGACGCGGCAGTATCCGGATCGCCGGATCGCTTCCCGTCGCCGGGCACACCGTGACCCTGCGAGCTCAGGCCCATCTTCGCCGCGAGGGCGACCGTGCGGTTTCCACGACCGTCGAGAACATGCGTCTGGACGTACCGGGCCTGCTCACCTATCGCCCGGGCAAGGACCCGGCCAACTCGGGCCTGCGGCTGCATCCGCAGGCCGCCCGCCGGATCAGCCAGGAAGCCGCCCACGCCAAGGCCCTCCTCGGTCTCCCCTCTCTGGTGCAACGGCTCGGAATACCCCGCTCCCAGATCGACCGCGCTCTGAGCAGCGAGAAACGTCTCAGTCGGCTCACCGGCTCGCCGCGCTTCATCGAACGGCTCATGAAGGTCAACCTGATCGACCTCGTCATCGACCACCCCTGGCTGCTGGAGAAGGCAGGAATTGACCCGAACGTGATCAGCGCCCTGCTCGGGCTGCGGCCACCGGAGCTCTCCGATCGCCTGTCCCTGTCGTTCGAGCTGCCGAAGACCAACGGAAACGTGCGGTTGCAGGACGTCAGGGTGGAGAGTTCCGGCATCCGTGCGGACCTCACCGGCACCGACCTGAGCTTCGGCGACGCGGCCGGGAAGTGAACTGATCCGTGCGCGTCCCGTCGGATGCATGCATGCGCCGGCGAGCAGTCGGTGCGGTGCCGGGGCATCCTGCCCGGTTCCGCACCGACTGCCCGTCCTCGGCCGACCGGGGCTCGGGACGAACGGCCCTGGGTCCTGTTCGGGCGATCCTTGAGGATCGGCCCGCGGCGTCGGATGCATGGCGTCTCCCCAGGGCCGAGGGGCAGCATCACAAGGCGATGGAACCGCTCCCCTTGGCTACGCCGGGGGTGCCCCCACCGGCCGGCCGGTGGGGGCACCCCTCCTACTGGGCTCGGGCGACTCCGTGAACGCCGTGTGGGGGTGCCTCCCAGCGGTGGCCGGTGGAGTGCCGTAGCCGTCGTCGCAGGCCCGAGAAGAACGCCGCGACAGAACCTAGTCCCAGGAGGGTTCGCCGGAGACGAGCTCCGGGCGCCGCCGTGAGGGCGTACTCGGCGAGGACGACGCGCCCGGGTTCGTGTTGACGGTAAACATCAAATGCCTCCAGTTCAGGAAAGGTCGGGGCGGGGCCGAAGCCCCGGAGGGCTCATGGGAGTCCTCGATGGCGGTGCGGCCGTGGCGAACACGACCAGCGGGGATGTGCGAGGCAGCTTGCGAAGGACAGTCAGGGGCTCGCAGTGCATGTGAGGTCAGGCCTTGAAGCCGACTCCTGCGTACTTGGAGTCCTCTACGTCCGTGATGTCGAACGAGTCCATCCTGCGGATGGAACCGTCGTCGAGTCTCGGAACGAAGACATCGGGTCTCCACCGGTGGCAGGACACCAGTCCGGGGGCGACGATTTCCAGACCGGCGAAGAATCGCTCGATCTCGGCGTGGGTGCGGAGTCTGAGCGGCCCGGTGCCGGCCGCTGTGTTGTAGGCGGCGACGACGTCGGTCATGTCCCGGAAGTCACCCGTGAGATGAGAGATCGTCACATAACTGCCCGGAGCCAGGGCATCGACCAGCTGGGCGACCGCGGCGTGCGGCCGCTGGGTGTCGTCGATGAAGCACAGTACGTTGTTGAGGCACAGACCGATCGGCCTGCGCAGATCGAGTGCCGTCCTGACTCCCGTTGCGTCAAGGATCGACGCGGGGTCGGTGAGGTCGGCGCGGACGAACACGGTGCGACCTCCGGGGTCTTTCAGCAGCGCCTCGGCATGTCGTTCCACGATCGGGTCGTTGTCGACGCAGACGACACGCGCACCGGACACCGCATGACGGACGATCTGCTGAAGATGCGGCTCGATCGGAACGCCGCAGCCGACATCCAGATACTGGTCGATACCTCTCTGAGCGAGGAAGTAGGCGCTGCGCTCCATGAAGTGCCGGGCGGCCCAGGCGGAACGGCGGGCGTTGGGATGGTGCCGCATGATCTCGGTGGCCGCCTCCTCGTCCACGAGGTAGTGGTCCTTGCCGCCGAGCAAGGCGTTGTACACCCGGCCCGGATGGGGCCTACCTGCGTCCACACGCCGAGGCCCGGCGTGAATCCCGCTCAACTCACCCTCCGTTCCTCTGGTCTCGTTGGTCCGCTTCACGGGCGAGCAGCCACGTCGGTGGTGACGGAGGAAGCGGCATGCGCACCCTTGGTAAGGCCATCGAGCCCGCTACAACGTGGGGAGAACGGGTCCGGCTCCCCGGCCCTCGGCACCGGAGGGACCCCCGGAACCGGCGCCTCGCAGAGTGGCGCAGCGATTCCCCGGGGCGAGTCCGATCCCGCATGCCGGCAACGAAGTTGGGGAACAGGCCTGTTCGAAGACCCGTTGTGATGCCACACTCATCCCTGCCTCCAGTAGGGGACAACAACCGGCTGTGGAGCGCAGGCAATGGAGCCTGTGCGGCTGAGCCGGCGCCTCGCACCGACAAGAGGGGACGCCGGGCGAGGCATGACAAGCCGAGTTCAGCAGTCGGTGGTTCATCCACCACCGAGGCTGCCGGATTGAAGTTATCTTCATCTGGACGCCTGATCAAGTGACTAGAGTGTATTCGCCAACCCACCCGCCCTGCGTAGAAGGTCTCCATGCCTGACCGCTTCTTCAATCGCGTACGCTTCCGCGAGGTGCGCAGAGCTCGAGATCTCACCCAGGACGAGGTCGCGCACGCCGTGGGCGTAGCCGGATCGTCGGTCTCCAACTGGGAGGCGGGGCGCTCCACTCCGGCCCCCGAGAAGCTCCCCGTGCTGGCAGCTCTCCTGGGGCAACGCCTCGAAGAACTCTTCCCCAGGGACCGCTTCCTCCCGGACCTTGCGGACCTCCGCGCCGACGCAGGCCTGTCCCAGCAGGAAACCGCCGCGATCACGCGTACGCGCTCCCCCAAGCCGGTGGCGAACGCCGAGGGGGGCAGGACACCTCTGGCCGAGAAGTACCTGCAGCCCCTCGCCCTGGCCTACGGGGTCAGCGTGGACGATCTCCTGGCGGCACAGCGGCGGTCCTTCGGTGACGAGGGCGACGCGACGGCTCCTGCCGCAACACCGCCGCAGGGCACCGTGGCATCACCTTCGGAGCTTCCGCGCACGATTGTCGACAAGATCGAGTATCTGCTGAGCCAGACCGACTCCCAGGGACTGCGCCGCCCCGATGACGCGGAGATAGCAAGCCGTGGCAACGCCGCGGCGGGTCGGCCGGTGCTGAGCGAGTCCCTGGTGCGTGAACTGCGCACCGGAGTCCGCACGTCCACCACTCAGGAGGTCCTCCGCGGACTGGCGGCCGCCCTGGACATCCCGCCGCTCTTCTTCGAGAGCGACGACCACGAAGTGCACCGGATCGTCAGCGGCGCGCGGCTGGTGAGCAAGGGACTGATCGGGATCGCCGCTCGCGGCGATGGCGGCGAAGTACCGGCCGAGCTGCTGGACTTCTTGGTCGGAGTCCTGGACGAGGTGCGCGGAACCAAGAACCAGTAGCGAGCCGCCGAGCACGTGCCGCGATCGGCGCAGCATTCGACGGGGCGGCAGGAGCTGCCTCCGGTCCGCGGTGCAGTGAGCGGGACGCACCGTGTACAGCACGTCCCGCTCGGCGACCGGTCAGTCCCAGTTCGGATCCGGCACCCGCGCCCCGTCCCCCTGGTCCGCGAAACCGGCATGCGCAGCGCTGGAGGCCGAGTCGGCCAGATCCCAGTTGGGGTCGCCGTGGACCCAGAAGCCCTGTGCCGACTGGCACACGGCCAGCGCCACGGCCGCTGCGGTCAGTGCCAATGCCACGGTCCTCCTACGCACTACCCTCATCCGATACCTACCTTCGTCGCGGATCCGGTGGCACGATCCCTCGGCCCCTGTCGCACGAAGGCCACCGCCGATGCATCGTGCGAATGGGCCGGGTGAAGTCTGCGGGATCTTGTCTGTATGCTCCACGTTCACGCCCAGTGAGATCAAGCTTCCACGGCTTCGTGCGTGCGAGCTTCCGATATACGCAGGTGTGTCAAATGACCCCGAAGCAGGAAGAGTTGAACGGCCAGAGCCACGGCATGTCGCTGGAACTGGCCGACGAGGCCTTGAAGTTGTACCACCACATGGCCCGGGGCAGCCTCACCTGGCCCGTCGGTACACCCGGTCTGGCGGAGCTCGTCGAAAAGGGCCTGGCGGTGCGCAATCCGTATGAGCCCGACCTCTACCTGTTGGCCGATCAGTACCACGTCTACCAGACCCATGTGAGCCGTGACGTGGCAGCCATCGCCGCCGCGGCCGCCCGTCTGCTGCGCATGCCCGACGCGATGAGCCAGCTCCCTCAGGTGCTCGCCCACGCGGACGGAGGCTGCGAGTACCTGGCCGACAAGGCCGCAGCGAACGCCGAGATCATCAAGGCACTGGCCGGCATGACATCGCACGTGTGGACCGCCCACCCCCTGGACCGTCCTGAGGGAACAATTCTGCAGTCCCTGCCCCGCGACATCGACAACCTCAGAAGAGGTCTCGGGCTGCGCACCATCTACGCGAACAGCGCCCGGAACCGCTCCCACATGTGCCACTGGGCCGAGAAGGTCACCGAACACGGCGCCGAGGTGCGTACCCTGCCCGGTGGTTTCATGCGGATGATCGTCGTGGACGATGTGTTCGTGCTGTTGTCCGACTATCGCCCGGGCTCGGACCTCAAGGGACCTGCGTGGAAGATCACCCACCCCGGGCTGGTCGCGGCGTGGATCGAGGTCTACCGGCAGCAGTGGCACCGCGCCGAGCCGTGGATGGGCGGCCATGTGCGTCCGATGGAGAAAACGCTGACGACGACCACCCAGCGGCGCGTGCTCCGCCTGATGAGTGCGGGCCACAAACAGCCGCAGATAGCTTCGGAGCTCGGTGTCACGTCGCGTACGGTCAGTGCCTACATGGCCCCTCTCTACGAAAAGCTCGGCATCGCGCCCGGCGATCAGTTCAGGCTCGGCGAGTTCTGGCGCGAGACGCAGGAGCGGTTCCTGGACTGAAGCCCAGATCCGGTTCCCCCGTCACAGAGCGCCCTGTGCCTCGGCCGCTACCCCACGGTGTCTCCTGACGATCGGGGAATGACGCATGGCCCGGGAGATGTCCTCGAACTCGCTGGTGACGACTCCCGGATCCGTCGGCACCCGCTCGCTCACGAGGCCCTGGCCGGCCAGAAACCTGATCCGTACAGCCGAAGCGACCATCGCGGCGTCACCTATGGCGCGGGCCTCGTCGTCACCGGCGCCGGCAGCCCCGGCTTCGGCAGCCGCCGCAGACTGCGTTGCCGAGTCCAGAGAGCCACGCAGGTTCAGCAGCCCATCGTGGATGTCGGAAACGCACTCGGTGAGCCGCATGTCCAGCGGAACCCACCAGAGCCACGCCGGTCCCCCGCCCGGCGAGGCGACCTCACGCATCTCCTGCCAGAGCGGCCGGAGATGACGCAGTTGCGTCCAGATACGCAGTCGGGAGGAGAGAAGCTCGCCGATCAGCGGGGTGAGGAAGCCGATACAGCACAGAAAGGCTCCGAGCGACGCACACTGCGGGGCGATGTCCGAACTGAGGGTGTCCCAGTCGCGACCGCACCAACGGGCTGCCACGGCCGTGAGCTTGGTGAGGGAGAAGGTGCCGTTGACGACATAGCCGAAGACTATTCCGATCAGGCCCGCGCGAAGCCAGCCACCGACCTTGCGCGACCACCGCCAGCACATGGTCATCATCGTGGCGGTCGTCACGGTGTGGGTCAGCAGATAGAGCAGGATCATCTCGCGTATGAACGGGGTCCCGGCATAGTGGGTGTCGAGGTCCCGGAGTCGTTCCACCGGCGCATCGCCCAGCGCGAACAGGATCGGAAGTGCACCGGCGATGGACACATAGGCGACGGCCCAACGTCGGCTGAGCTTGCGTACGTATGCCTCGGGACCACCCCGCCAGCTGATGACGAGCAGCATGCTGGCAAGACCGAAAAGGGTGACGAGGCTGTAGACGAGCGGAGCCGAGAAGTTGGGGACCCCGGTGACTCGGTTGACGGCCGCAATCGTCGGTGGTGCCGCACAGACGAAGGTCACACAGCCCAGAGCGAGCAGCACCCCCACCGATCTGACGAGTGGGTCGCGCCAGGAACGGAGCAGTGCGGGAAGGCGGAACCCGAGCGCGAGCGCCAGTGCGGCAGCCGGCAGGTAGTAGTCAGTACCTGCCACCGTCGGCCTTCGCAGTACCCAGGGACACCCTGATGCGGCCGGCTAACGGGTCGTCGGGATCACACGTCCGGTCACCGGGACCGACGAGGAACTTTCCGAAACCGGTGGCGAGCAGCAGACCGAAGAGCTCGGCGGCCTCTTCCGTCTTCGGGTCGTGCCCCCGGGCGTCGTCGTCACCGGCGTGCCGTGCCGCGACGGCGAGCAGAGATTCGACGGCCGAGTCGATGTCGCCGCTCCCGGCCAGCGCCCGCGCCGCGACCTGGTGCCCCAGCACATCGAGATGGCCGTCTCCCATGTGCGCATGCCATAGTTCGTGGCCTATCACGCGGATCTTCAGCAACGGTGCCGCGCGCTCCTCGACCAGGAGAATGTCACGGTCCTCCATACGGAAGCAGAACCCGCTGTACGCCGAGGGAAGGACCCGGGTGCGGTAGTGGCACGGCCGGCCCCTGCGTCGGCCGAAGACTTCACAGATCGCGGAACACAGTTCGTCGACTTCCGCAGGGACGGCCGTCCGGCCCACCTCTGCGAGCAGAGCGCTGCACAGTCGGCGCATCTGGAATCGCTCGAGCACCATTTCCCCCGTGTACGGCTTCAAGTCAACCGCGAGCCGAGAAAGCGGCGGTGCGCCCGCACCCTGGCGGCCGGGCAGCCCGCATGTCCATCCAACCCGTCACTCTCAGTACATTCCAACGTTACAGCCGTATGCGCAAGCAGAATGGTCTTCGCATAGCGGAAGTTCGGAGCCACGCAACCGTCATACGCTGAAATAACTGCCTGTACCGGACGCTCCCTGGTTGCGCAGTCCCTCTCGCCTGGGACGGGTCATCGGTCGTCCGCATGCCCGCAGCGGAATGTGCGCTGTCCTCGGCCGGCAGGCTGCTCTGCGCCCAGGAGTGGGCAACAACCGGACCCTTCCCGCGCGGCGTTGGCGGCAGGCGGATGCAAGGCTGTACGGTCAGGCGGTCGCTGGACGGGAGACGACATGAGCATGCTCGACAATGCGCGCGTGGCCACGAGGCTTCCTGCCCAGGACCTGGAGCGGGCACGGCGCTTCTACGACGAAAAGCTCGGCCTCGAGCCTGTCGACGAGCGGCCGGGCGGACTCCTCTATCGCTGTGGCGGATCGGACTTCGCCCTGTTCCTGTCCGCCGGGTCGTCGCCCGGCACCTTCACCCAGATGGCCTGGGAAGTGGACGACATCGCTGCCGTCACCGACGAACTCAAGCGACGTGGAGTGGTGTTCGAAGAGGTTGATCTGCCCGGGCTCACGACCGCGGGCGGCATCGCCGAGATCGAGGGGAACTATCCGAGCAAGGGCGCCTCGGGCGAGCGCGGTGCTTGGTTCCGCGACAGCGAGGACAATCTGCTGGGTATCGGACAACCCGTCCGCTGAGCCGGCCCCTGAAGGACCGAGCGGCTGGATGCCGTGGGACCGAAATGGTCATCCGCCGGGAGCGCCCATGAACGGTGGCGAGGGCGCCGCCCGCCCGCCGCTTGGTGGTCCGGGCCTGGAGCAGGCACCGGCACGGCGACCGGACGGCCCATCGTGCTCGCGGCACCCCCCGCACGGCGTTCCTCCCACAACCGCCGGGGAGTTGCCCCGACGCTGCGTTGCCGGAGTCACAAGGGTGCTTCCGCCCGGGAGGACCTCATCCGTACGAGGGCGCTGCGAACTTCCCGGCGCAACGTCCGGTCACCGCACGGGGCTCAGTCGCCGTAAAGGCTCGTCGGCAGCGCCGTCGGTCTGTTCGCCCTCACGGGAACGAGGGGCGCGGCGATGTTGTTGTGGCCCCCTGCGTCCGGGGTACGCCCGGCCTGGGGCCGTGCATCAACCACGAGGCCGCCGATGGAAGTCACCCGCCGATAACCGGCGAGCACGACCGCCTTCATCGCCCGCTTTCCTGGACCAGGGCGAACGCCTCCACCTCCAGCAGAAATTCGGGGCGGAAAAGTGCAGCCACCTGGACGGCACTGCTGGCCGGAGGCCGCTTGGTGTCTACGTGTTCATCGCGTATGTCCCGCACAACCGGAAGGTGGCTCACATCCGTGAGGTAGTAGGTGAGTTTGATGACGTCGTCGAATGTCGCACCCGCCGCTGCCAGGCAGCGGCGCAGGTTTTCGAATACCTGCCGCGCTTGCGCGGCGGGATCGTCAGCTCCAACGACCTCCCCGTTCGCGTCCAGCGCGACCTGGCCGGAGATCGCAACCAACCGTCCTGATCCCATGACGACGTTGGTGTACCCGGCGCCGGGGGCGACGCCGTCCGGAGCGGCGATGTGAGTGAGCTTCGTTTCGTTCATGCCAGCATCATCATCGCCGACCGAGCCATCGCACCAGCGCATATGACTCATGGCAGGCATGCGCATGACGCATGGCTTGGCTAAGCTGCCCGGCTGTGGAGACAACCGCACTGCAATCGCTCAGGGAGGTGTACCGCCAGGGGTCGATCAGCGCTGCCGCGCAAGCTCTCGGCTACACCCAGTCCGCGGTCTCCCGGCAGATCGCCGCGTTGGAGAAGCGCTTTGGCACCCCGTTGCTCGAACGTCATGCCCGTGGGGTCCGACTCACGTCAGCCGGTGAGGTTCTGCTCGACCATGCCTCCGTGATCCTCCGGCGCATCGAGCACGCGGAGCGGGACGTCAAGGCCTCGCGGGACCAGCCCGTCCCTCGCCTGCGGGTCGGTGCGGTTCCGAGCGCTGCGGCCGTGCTCATGCCGGAGGCGTTGAGCCTCTCCAGGGCCAAGTCGCCGCATGTTCGTGTCACATTCGCGGAGGACGTCACCCCCCATCTCCTGCCCCGGATCCTCGACAGGGAGCTGGACGTCGCCGTCGTCACCGACTACCCGCCGGGCATCCCTGCCCGGCCCGACCTCGTGATGACGCACCTGCTCGACGACCCCCTCGTATGTGTGTTGCCGACGACGCATCCACGGGCCCGGCAGGATTGCATCGATCTGGCCGATCTTTCCCAGGAGACCTGGGTGGAGGACTACGACGGCGCCGCCTCCGTACTCTCCCTGGCCTGCGCGCAGGCGGGGTTCACCCCTCGCATCGACATCGAGTGCGGCAGCTGGCTCGGCAAGCAGGCCTTCGTCGCGGGCGGCCACGGCGTCATGCTGGCACCCCGGTTGCTGGTACCGGCCCTCCGCAGGGACTTGGCCATTTCCACTCTCACGCGTCCGCCTCACCGCCGCGTGTACGCCGTGGTGCGCCACCAACCGAGTTCGTCATCAGCGGTCGCCGACGCTTTCGTGCAGGACCTGGCCCAGGCTGCGACAGCGTGGTGCGAAGAGTCGGGGCGTCAGGCCCTTCCTGGATGCACCGGATCTGACGCCGCGAGATGATCTCAGAGATCGCCCGGACACGACCCACGCCCTCAGAAGGAAGCAACGTGAGCACCCCCGATCCGAACAACCCCTACAGCGGGCAGCCCCAGCAGAGTTACCCCGCATACGGCCATGGCCACGGCCACCCCCAGCACTATCCACAGGTGCCGCCCCAGTACGGCCATCCGCAGGGTGGACCGCTTCCGTACGGCTATCCGCAGCAGTTCCCTCCCTACGGCGCCTACCCGCCGGTCGGCGTACCGGGGGGCCCTCGGCCGGCCCATTGGGGCCGCCGTGTCGCCGCCCACCTTCTCGACCTGCTGATCATCGCCGGGCCGGCAGTCATTCTGGTGTTCGTCGATCTCTCGATCAGTGAGGACCCGTCCAGCCCCGGGGCTCTGGGCAACACAGGCGCCCTGTACGCGATGTGCATGGGGCTCTTCCAGCTCTACCGGGAAGGCAGGACCGGCCAGACGTTCGGCAAGCAGGGCCTGGGGATCAGTCTCCACAGGGAGCGGGACGGCAGCACCCTCGGCTTCGGCATGTCCTTCGTCCGCAAGCTCGCACACGTCCTTGACGGAATGCCGTGCTACCTCGGCTGGCTGTGGCCGCTGTGGGACCCCAAGGGCCAGACGTTTGCCGACAAGGTGTGCGGCACCGTCGTCATCAGAGTGGAACGGCAGTCAACTTGACCTGGCGTACTGGTCGTGTCCCAACAGCGTTGCACGCAGCCGGTGATGGCGTGCCGGCCGGGATGCGACGGCGACAACGTCCGGCCGTACGAGTGGCATTGCGATGCCGCGCCTCATTCTGCTTCCCTCGTCGGGCGTCCCACAGGGCCAGGCTTGGGCCATAATTTGCCGGTGGGAGATGAGCAGGTGGTGCGCCTGGCCGCGAGGCATGCACGGGGTCCGCAGACGCCAGATCAGTCGGCGGACCTGCCGCGCTGGCCGCAGTGGCGCGCCGACTACCCCGCCACCGCGCCCGACGGACATCCCTATCTGCTCGTCACGCTGCGTATGACCGCCCCGAGCGGCCGCCACTGGCAGCAGCACCGCCTGGTCGAGAACCATCGACTGCGTGAACGACTCGCCACCGTTCTGGGCGCGTTGCCCATGAGCCATTCGCTTCTGCAGGAACCGCACGGCGGCCAGCACTGCCGCTTCAGCGACGGCACCCTCCAGCTCTGGCAGGAGACCGACCCCGACCGCTGGCCGAACACTCTGTACCGACGCCTCGCCGAGGAGGACGGACCACGCCGGGGTCTGGGCGAGGTGACCGTGACCGTGCGCCTGGAAACCAGGGAAGGGCACATCGGCGAGGCCTCACGGACCGTCAACGAGTGCAACATCCGGGCCGACGGCCGACTGCTGATCGCTCAGCTCCCCCAGGACCGGCTGCCCTCCGGACCATGAGCGGGCTGTGTCGCCTCCCATCCACCGCTTCCCTCACTCGTGGCCGGTGCCCCGAGGACGCCGGGCCGGTGAATTCCTCACCGGCCCCGCCCCCGTCGTCCGGACCGAACGCTCTGCGACCTACTGGGAACCCGCCGCGGAGGAGCCGTCGGGCGTCATCCCCGTCGTGTAGTCGGCCCAGATCCTGGCCGGGAAGAGGCTTCCCCGTGACGAGTCGTCGCCGCCCGTGCCGTCCATCGGGAGCAGCGGTTTGCCGGGCGTGGACCGGAACATCGTCACGGCTGTCGACAGTTCCTCCGTGTATCCCGCGAACCAGGCGGCCCGCTGGGTGTCGTTCTCACCGGTGGCGGCGCCCGCGAAGCGGCCCAGTGCCGCGGTCGCCGATGCGGCCGGGGTGTTGTCCGCCGTGTCCTTCAGAACCGAGGTGACATCGCGGGCCACCGCCGTGTCCATGACGCGCCGCGCCGGGGGCCGCTCGAGCCCGCCGACCGGCTCGTTGCCCCGGAGCACCCTGGACACCGAGTACGGCTCGTGCCGCTTTCCGCCGCTTGCGAAGGTGGCGTAAGAGCCGGCCACCCGTATCGCGCTCGGCGACGAGGTGCCGAGGGGGAACTCCCCGTCGCGGGGCGCCATGCTGCTCTTGAGCATGCCGGCTCCCACGGCCATGTGCTCGACCCGCTCCAGGCCGGTGTCCGAACCGAGTTTCCGGAACGGGGTGCCGGCGGAGACCATCATCGCCTCGCGCAGGGTCGGGGGGCGTGCGAAGATCGCCAGCGGGGAGACGGCCCCGCCCACTCCGGCCACCGGCAGCAGTGCCGTGGACAGCTTCCCGGTCTCGTCGTAGAAGCTCTCGGTGGACACGGGACGCACGGAACCGTCCTCGGCCACCACACCGTTCTGGAGCGCGGCGGCGAGTACGAACGGCTTGAACACGGATCCCGCCGGCACACCCGAGGTGTCCGCGTTGTTGGTGAAGTGCTTGGTGGCGTCGACGCCACCGTAGACCGCGACGATCGCCCCGTCGTCCGGCCTCACGGATGCCGCGCCGACCTCGACGTGCCGGTCCTGCTGCCGGGCCCCGGGGTCGATGTGCCGATCGAGGACGCCGGTGACGGAACGCTCGAGCTTCTGCACCGCGTCCTTGTCGAACGTGGTGTGGATCTGATAGCCGCCCCGGTCGAGGTCGGCGTCGGTGAGATCCGTCCGCTTCTTCACGTACCTCTTGGCGATGTCCACGAGGTATCCCGTCTGGCCGCTCAGACTGGTGGACATGGACTGCTCCCGGGGCTCCGGAAACGTCGTGTACTCACCGCGCTCGCGTGCGCTCATCATGCCCAGGGCCACCTCACGGTCCAGGATCCACGACCATCGTTCGACCACTCGCCTCCGGTTGTCGTCGCCGAGTGCAGGGTCGTACTCGCCGGCGCCCTTCAGCAGTGCGGCGAGAAAGGCTCCCTGACTGGGGTTCAGCTCATTCACGTCGCGGCCGTAGTAGACATTGGCGGCAGCCTGGACTCCGTAGGCGCCGCGGCCGAACCAGCTGGTGTTGAGGTAGCCCTGGAGGATCTCGTCCTTGGTTTTCCGGCTGTCCATCTTCAGGGCGATGCAGAACTCCTGCACCTTGCGGGAGATCGTCTGCTCCTGTGACAGATAGGTGTTCTTCACGTACTGCTGGGTGATGGTGGAGCCACCCTGGGTCTCCTGACCGAGGGCCATGTTGGCGACCGCGCGGGCCACCCCGCTCAACGAGACACCGGCATCGGTGTAGAAGCCGGCGTTCTCGGCCGCCAGGGCCGCGTTGCGCAGCGAGACGGGCACCGCGGACAGTTGCACGTTCTGCCGGTTCACGGCGCCCACACTGGCCATCCGCGAGCCGTCGGCCCAGTAGTAGACATTGGCCTGCTGACGCGCTGCGGCTTTCTCGCTCGGAATGTCGACATAGGCATAGACGATGCCGAACAGCCCGATCAGACCGCCGAGCAGGCCCAGGGTGGTGCCGAGCAGCAGCCGCCAGGAAGGGAGCCAGCGGCGGAGTCCGCCTCTCCCCCGCCGGGGATAGTCGATCCAACGCGCGCGATCGACGCCTCGCCTGCGGCGTGAGCGGGATGGACGTGTGTCTTCGCTCATGGTGCAGCTGCTCCTCGCTCGGGCCCCGCGCGCACCCGGGCCCGCGCGGATCTCTCCGAGCAATACGGCCGATCCCCCGACAACGTTGACCGTGTTCCGTGTGAAGGACAGCACGTCGCCCGCCGGAACCCGGTGACGGTTTTTCACCTCTCTCTTCACTGGGCGAGTTCGGTCTGCCGAGCCCTGGTACCGGCACGGGCGGCCGGGACGGGGCGCTGCCGGTGCCTGTGGCAGTCACAGCCTCTTCGGTTCACGGGCGAGCAGTAACGCCTGAGGCTCCGCTCGGTCTCGTCGGGCTCGCGCACCGGCCCGGCGAGCAGTACGCCGCCCCGGGCCCGGGGCGGCGGACGTTCGCTCGGCCCTGAGCGGCGGACCGCCCGTTCCGGGAGCCGAGCCGCAGTGCACCGCGACGCGCCGAGCCGGATCCACATGGGCCGGCGGCTGCCCGGAACACATGTCCGGCAGCTTTCCGTTGCCGGCCCGTCGCGTGTCGGCGCGGCTCTCAGTCGGTGCCGGCGAGCGCTTCGCGCGCCGCGCTGCGTGCCGTTTCACGATCGTGCGGCACCAGACCGATGCGGGTGCGGCGGTCGAGTACGTCGGATTCGTCGAGTGCGCCTTCATGGCGTACGGACCACAGGAGTTCGGCTGCGGTGACGGGATGTCCGGGGACGACGGGCCGGGCGAGGGCAGGGTCGGCCAGGCCGAGCGCGTGGACGGCGGGGGCTTCGGTGCCGTAGCGGCGGACGAGGCGCGGTGGTGCGTCAAGGGCGGCGAGCGTGCCCGGGCCGGCGGCACCGACGAGCGGCAGTGTCGCCGTGCCGCACGGGCCGGCGGCCAGGCCCCGCACGGCGACGGCCGCGTCGACGGCGTCCTGCGCCATCCGTCGGTAGGTGGTGAGCTTGCCACCGACCACCGTCACGATCCCCTCGGACGTGGTCAGCACCGCGTGCTTGCGGGAGATGTCGGCGGTGCGGCCGCTCTTGTCCGGCCCGGACGTGTCCAGAAGGGGGCGCAGTCCGGCGAAGGCTCCCACCACGTCGTCGCGCGTGATCGTGACGTCGAGTGCGGAGCCGAGGATGTCGAGGAGAAAGCCGATGTCGGTTTCGGGTACCTCGGGGACGTCCGGGATCCCCCCTTCGACCGGCTCGTCCGTGAGGCCCACGTACACCCTTCCGTCCCCCTGGGGCAGGACGAGGACGAACCGGTTCGACTCCCCGGGGATCGGGATGTGCATACCGGCCGAGAGATTTCCGAGATCTTCGGAGCGCAGGACTAGGTGGGTTCCGCGGGAGGGCCGCAGACGGATCTCGTCGACCAGGCCGCCTGCCCACACGCCGGTGGCGTTGATGACCGTACGGGCCTGGATGTCGAATTCCTGGCCGGTGAGCTCGTCACGCACCCGGGCGCCGGAGCCGCTCAGGGAGAGGGCGCGGACCCGGGTCAGGATCCGGGCGCCCTGCGCGGCCGCGGTACGGGCGATCGCGGTCACCAGGCGTGCGTCGTCGGTGAGCTGGCCGTCCCAGGACAGCAGTCCTCCGCGGAGCCCGGTCGGCCGGAGTGAGGGAGCCATGTGCCGGGTCTCCACCGCGCTGAGGGTTCGCGGCGCGGGCAGGGTGGCCCGGGAGGTGCGTGCCGAGGCGCGCAGCAGGTCGCCCGCGCGGAAGCCGGCCCAGGCCAGAGCGGCCTGGCTCCGGGAGACCAGTGGGGTCAGCGGCAGGACGAAGGGCTGGGGACGCACCAGATGGGGGGCAGTGCGCTCCATGAGGATGCCGCGTTCGACGGCGCTCTCGTGGGCGACGTCGAGCTGGCCCGTGGCGAGGTAGCGAAGTCCGCCGTGGATGAGCTTGGAGCTCCAACGGGAGGTGCCGAAGGCCAGGTCGTGTGCGTCGATGGCGGCGACGGTGAGGCCCCGGGTAGCGGCGTCGAGAGCTGCTCCCGCCCCGGTCGCGCCGAGGCCGATGACGAGGGTGTCGACCCGGATACCGTCGGCGAGCTCGGTGACCTCCCGGGCTCGGCGGGCCGCGTTGAGTGAGGAGTCGGGAGCGGTGCTGCTCGTGCGGCTGCTGCTCATGGCGTAAGGGTCCTCTCCAGAAGGGTCCGAAGCTCTTCGATGAAGGCGGCGTCGGTGAGGTGGGGGTCGGCCTCGTCGGTCATGGTGCGCAGCGAGAGCGTGAAGGACTGGACGACGAGGAGCAGCGTGCGGGCCTGGAGGACGAGGTTGGCCCGGCGCACGGATCCGTCGGCGTGCCCTTCGGCCAGGGCACCGGTGATGAGGCCGAGAAGGGCGTCCTGGCTGGCTCCGCGGCGGTCGAGGACGTAGGGCAGAAGCAGTTCGGGATCGACGTCGAGGATCTTGTGGAAGAGCGGGTGGGCCCGGAAGGCGGCGACTCCGGCGGCAAGCCCGTCGACGAGACGGGTACGGGTGGGGATGCCGGGATCGGACGCGGGCATGGCGGAAACCGCCAGGGCGATCCATTCCCTGGTCATCAGGTCACCCACGAGGGTGCGCACGTCCGGCCAGCGGCGGTAGAGCGTCATGCGGGACACGCCGGCCCGGCGGGCCACGTCGGTGAGGGTGGTGCGGCGCACACCGACGGCCAGGACGCAGTCGCGGGCTGCGTCGAGGACGGCATCTTGGTCCGACTGGTTGTGACGAATGGGCGTCATCTGTCACAGTGTAATGCCAGTGCGGGCCGCGTGGACGACGCCCGGCCAAACCGACGGTGAGGAACAGCCAAAGTGGACATGTTGTGGAGCGGCTGGGGAGACCCGGCCAAGGCGGCACCGCTGCCCGACTCGGTGACGGGACTCCTGCGCGACCTGCTCGGCGTCACGCCGCGTGAGGCCGGCCCGGCCACGCTCGACGCCATCGCCGTCCCCGAGTCCGCGCTGAGCGCCGATGCCCATCAGGCCCTCGCGGAGTGCGTCGGCGGCGGGACGCATGTGCGTACCGACGCCGAGAGCCGAATCCGCCACACCCGGGGCAAGTCCACCCCCGACCTGCTGCGCATCCGGGCCGGAGAGGTCGACGACGTCCCGGCGGCCGTCGTACTGCCGGGCAGCCATGACGAGGTGGTGGCCGTTCTGGCCGCCTGCGCCGCGCACGGCCTGGCCGCAGTGCCGTTCGGTGGCGGAACCTCCGTCGTCGGCGGTCTGGCACCGGAGGGCAAGCGCGACTTCATCGCGCTAGACCTGCGCCGACTGGACTCGCTGCTGGCGCTCGACGAGGTTTCCCGCACGGCCACACTGCAGGTGGGGCTGCGGGCGCCCGCAGCCGAGGCGCTGCTCAATGAGCAGGGCTTCACCCTGGGGCACTTCCCGCAGTCGTACGAGTGGGCGACGATCGGCGGTTTCGCCGCAGCCCGTTCCAGCGGCCAGGCGTCCGCGGGCTACGGCCGCTTCGACGAGATGGTGATGGGCCTGGTGGTCGCCACTCCCGAAGGCACGCTGGACACGGGGCGCGCGCCCCGCTCGGCCGCCGGTCCGGATCTGCGCCAGCTGGTGCTCGGCTCCGAGGGCGCACTCGGCGTCATCACCTCCGTGACCGTACGCATCCGACCGCTGCCCGAAACCCGTGTCTACGAGGGCTGGCGCTTCGCGTCCTTCGAGGCGGGGGCCGCGGCGCTGCGCAAGCTGGCCCAGGACGGCCCCCGGCCGACCGTGTTGCGGCTGTCGGACGAGACGGAGACGTTCATCGGGCTGGCCCAGCCCGACGAGATCGGCAGCGCAGAGGCTCCTCAGCAGGCCGGATGCATGGCGATCGCCGGGTACGAGGGCACGGCCGAGGAGACCGCCGAGCGGCGCGCCCGCGCCCGTGAGGTGCTCCTCGCCTGCGGCGGCGAGCTCGTCGGCGAGGAGCCGGGCGAGCGCTGGGCCCACGGCCGCTACAACGCCCCGTACCTGCGGGACGCGCTCCTGGACGCCGGCGCGTTCGCGGAGACCCTGGAGACCGCCGCGTTCTGGTCCGCCGTCCCGGCCCTCTACGACGCCGTACGCCAGGCGCTCACCCACACGCTGACCGACGCGGGAACGCCGCCGCTGGTGATGTGCCACATCTCGCATGTGTACGAGAACGGCGCATCCCTGTACTTCACCGTGGTCTCGGCACAGGGCGAGGACCCGGTCGCCCACTGGGCACCGGCCAAGAGCGCCGCGTGCGACGCGATCCTGGCGGCCGGCGGCACCATCAGCCATCATCACGGCGTGGGGACCGACCACCGTGACTGGTTCACCAAGGAGATCGGGCCGGTCGGCGTCCGCGTCCTGCAGGCTGTCAAGGCCGAAGTCGATCCGGCCGGGATCCTCAACCCCGGCGTGCTCATCCCCGTCCGCTGACCGGCTTTCCCGTTCCGCCCGGCCCGTCCCGCCCTGCCTCCGGAGGCGCACTCATGCGACAGTTCACCGCGGTCGTCAACCCCACCGCAGGGGGGTCCAGTGGCACCGCGTCCCTGCTGCTGCTGGCCCGTCTCCTCCGGGAGGCAGGGGCGCAGCTCGACACCCAGTACAGCCGCAGCCTGGAGCACGCCCGCGAGGTGGCGCGGGCGGCCGGCGAGCAGGGACGCGTCGTGCTCGCCGTCGGCGGTGACGGGATAGTGGGGTGTGTCGGCGGCGCGCTCAGCGGCACGGAGTCCGTCTTCGGCATCGTCCCGGCCGGGCGGGGCAATGACTTCGCCCGGGCTCTGGGGCTTCCCACCGACCCGACCGCCCTGGCCGAGCTGCTGCTGACCGGCTCGCCGCGGGCGGTCGACACCATCGAGGTCGAATCCGCCGTTCACCCCGGCGTGACGGTGCTGGGCAGTGTGTACGCCGGGGTCGACGCAGTCGCCAACCGGTACGCCAACACGTCCCGGCTGCTGCGTGGCGCTGCCTCGTACTACGCCGGGGGGTTGCGGGCCGTGGCCACCTGGCGGCCCGCCGAGTACCACATCACCGTGGACGGGGTGCCTCACGAGAGGCGTGGCTACACAGTGGTGGCGGCCAACTCGGGCTTCTACGGCTTCGGCCGCAACGTCGCCCCGGGCGCGCGGCTCGACGACGGTCTGCTGGATGTCGTGGTGATCAAGCACGCGCCGAAGCGCCTGTTCTTCACCATGATGAACGAGCTCAAGACGGGCGCGCACCTGGCCCGCCCCGAGGTCGAGATCCTGCGGGGCAAGGAGATCCGCATCGCTGCCGACCGGGCCATTCCTTACGGCGCGGACGGCGAGGTCGAGGCCACACTGCCCGTCACGGTGAGGGTCCGGCCCGGCGCACTCGACATCATCTGCTGACAGGTCCGGTGTACGCCCGGGACGGGTCCGGCGACCCGCCCGGGCGTACGCATGAGTAGGGTTGATCCATGCCAGAACTCCAGCGCCTTCGCGCTGACCACGCGAACGCCCTGCTTGCGTTCGAACGGGAGAACCGGGCCTACTTCGCGGCTTCGGTCCCGGACCGTGGCGATGACTACTTCACCGGGTTCGACGCGCGGCACAGCGCCCTGCTGGCCGAACAGGCCACCGGAGCGTGCATCTTCCATGTGCTCGTGGGTGACGCCGACGAGATCCTGGGAAGGGTCAATCTGATCGACCTGTCCGACGGGTGGGCCGAACTCGGCTACCGCATGGCGCAGAAGGCCGCGGGTCAGGGCCTGGCCACCACGGCCGTCCGGAAGGTGTGCGCCCTGGCAGCCGAGGAGTACGCCCTCACCGGGCTGCGGGCCGCCACGACGCTCGACAACACGGGTTCGCGAACCGTGCTGGTTCGGACGGGATTTGTGCCCACCGGCGACATCACGCTCGACGGCCGCCCGGCGACGAGTTACGCACTCGATCTGAGGGCCATGTCCTGGCCCAGGGAGCCGCAGCACCACAACTCGTCGAAAAGCTAGAAGACTTGCTCTCAGACGACGGGGACACGCAGCATCGGGGCATGAGGATCCACGACGACGAGCGGCTGGCGGGCGCGTACCACGGCGGCAACGAGATGCCCGAGCGCTCGCTGGCGGACTGGACTCACCTGATCGGTTCCTTCAACAGCCGTCCGGCACCGGCGATCGTGGAGATCGGAGCGGGCACCGGCATGTTCTGCTCGGCGATGGCACGCCGGCTGAACGCGTCGACGGTCCTGGGGGTCGACGCCTCCGTGCCGATGCTCACCCAGGCCCGCCGGTTCAGTCGCCATCCGTCCGTCCACTACGTCGCGGGCACTGCGGAGGCCGTGCCCTGCAGAAGCCGACTGTTCGACCTGGCCCTCCTGTCCCGCGTGATCTACCACCTGCCCGATCGGACCGCGGTGGCACACGAACTGGCCCGGATCCTGCGCCCCGGCGGCGTCGCCGTGATCCGGACGACGTTCCGGGAGCAGCTGGACGCCCTCGTCTACGACTACTGG
Organism: Streptomyces sp. NPDC043861; assembly: GCF_056435905.1. Lineage (NCBI taxonomy): Bacteria > Bacillati > Actinomycetota > Actinomycetes > Kitasatosporales > Streptomycetaceae > Streptomyces > Streptomyces sp. NPDC043861. Next base: position 47,122 of record NZ_JBWKDP010000018.1, read on the forward strand.
CCGCGTCTGCGCGAACTGGATGAACGTCGCTTCCCGTCCCGGGACCAGATCCTCACCGACTTCGCCTCTGCCGGCTTCACCGTACGGACGGTCACCTCCTTCGCCAGGCCGGTGAGCGCCGGTGTGCGGGAGTACCACACGCGCATGACGACACGGCCGCAGTCCAAATTCACCCAGCTCACCGCCGAGGAATTCCGGGCCGGACTCGCCCGCCTGGAGGCCGATGCACGGGCCGAGCCGGTCGCACATCCGGTCGCCGTTGTCGAGCGCTACGACCTCGTCGTGCTGTCCGCGCCCTGACCGGGCCGGGGTCGCCGCGGATGTCGTCACCCTGCCGGCACGTCCCACCCGCCCGCACCAGCGTCATAGTGGTGTCCGACGGCAACGAACGCCTGCGGCCGTCTCGGCTCCGACCGCACGGAGTCCGGACAGTGGGCCGACCGGACAGTGGGCCGTCCGGACGGGATGCGCGGCCGCAGTGGTCCCTCAGCGCGCGACATCACCGTCCTGTGGCGGGTCGGCACCCACCCCGCGCCCCCTCGCCATCGGTCCGGACCTCGACGGGGAAAGCGGGGCGGGTTGCCGCCCTTGGGACCCGAAGTGATCATCGACGATCCATCAGATCCAAGTCAATCCTAGGATTTTGTTGGCCCGACCCGAGGTGTTGCTTGGGGTTAGCTTGGGTCCGTGACCCTTGATGATCTACGTGTCTTTGTTGCGGTGTGCCGGACGGGAAGCCTCAGCGCCGTCGCCCGGGAGCTCTCCTGCACACAGTCGGCGGTGAGCCAGCATGTGAGGCGTCTGGAACGGGAAACAGGAGTACGGCTCCTGGACCGGCAGCCGCGCGGCGTCGTCCCCACGCAGGCCGGACGCCTCCTGCAAGCCGCCGCGGCCGACGGCATCGCCGGCCTGGACCTCGCCTTGCGCCGGCTCGACGAACTCGCACGTGGTGAGGCGGGCTCCGTGCGGGTGGCGACGGGTGCGACGACCGTGCGGCACTTCATGGCGGACGCCGTCGTCGACTTCCGCAGCCGCCATCCCCGGGCGAGCCTGGAGTTCCAGACGGAAAGCTCCAGCCGGAACTGCTTCGCCGCACTCGCCTCCGACGACGTGGACCTGGCCTGGGTCACCATCGGGCCTCCGGTCCGCGGCATCGAACAACGCCCCGTCGTCGAGCTTTCCTGGGTGCTGGCCGTCCGGGCCGACGACCCGCTCGCCGGCCTCCCTCATGTCAAGGCCGCCGAACTCGTGGACGTCCCGCACATCCGACTGCCGGAGACCTCCACCTCGAGAGCTCATCTCGACACGGCCTTCGCAGAGCTGGGGATCCATGTGAACGCCGAACCCAGCGTCGCCGACTGGGACACCGCGATCCTGTTGACCGAACTCGGCCTGGGACACGCCGTCGTACCCGCCCTGCCCGTCCCCCGCCCTGACAGCGACGCCGGTCCGGTGCGCTTCCTGCCCATTCCCGACCTGCCGCAACTACCGGTGGGGTGGGCCGTACGCCGCTGGGAGAACCTCACGGCTCTCGCACACGCCTTCGCCGACACGGTCAGTCTCAGCTGTGCACAGAGGTTCCGAATGGCCCCCCGGACCTCGCACTGACCGCGAGGAGTCGTCGCCGCTCCGGACGTCACGGTCGGGCCCGGCAGTCCAGGACCGGGCCCGACCGGCACGCCCATGCCGCCCGGCCCGGCACCGGTGATCCTTCCCCGGCTTCCAGAGGGACATCCATTCAGATAAAAGAGGCAAATCGGGCACGACCTATTTGATGCACTTGTGGTGGCAATCACAAAAAAGACACTTGCCGCAGAAGCGCCCCACTCGGATCCTGGGAAACCCCGGCGGAAATTCCCATTCCCTGATGAACCGCCTTGCATGGGATCACCATCAGAAAATTCACATGAAAGGGCGACTCATGCGAGTTTCCATCCTCCCGAAGCAGGCGAAGTCGAAGATCTTCAGGCGGCTCGCCGGCGGCACCGCCACCGCGGCCGTCCTGCTCGGAGTGACGACGGCGGTCCTCCCCACCCCGGCCGCGGCGGCTCCGGCCAGCCCGCAGCGACTCGATGTCTGGATCAAGCATGCACTGCTGGTGATGAAGGCCGAGGGAATCCCCGGAAGCTACGACGGCATCCACCGGAACCTCATGCGCGAGTCGAGCGGTGATGTGTTCGCCATCAACCTGTGGGACTCGAACGCGAAGGCAGGCATTCCGTCGAAGGGCCTCATGCAGGTCATTGACCCCACATTTCGGACATACCACGTGGATGGCACTTCATGGGACATCTATGACCCAATTGCCAACATCACCGCAGCCTGCAATTACGCAGCCAAGCGCTACGGGTCCATTGACAACGTCAACGGGCCGTACTGAGAAAAAGCATTCATCGCCGATGAAATCCGACATATAAGGCGGATCGGCGAAGGTTCGGCCAACAGGGGTGCGACCATCCGCAGCAGCTCGTGCGCATGGACGGGCGCGCGGCAGCACGCTCCGGAACCGCGACATGTCAGGGTGGGAACCATGCCCTTCGCGTCTCCGCCCGCTACCGCCGCCTGGCGGCACCACACTGCCCGGTCGGGGTTCGAGGTCGCGTTCTTCCAGCCCCTGGGGGAGGGCTGGCTCATCGAGGGATACACGACCGCGGTCGAGAACGACGACGTCTCCGCCGTCGAGTACGCGATCCGCCTCGACGACGCCTGGGTGACCAGGAGCGCCCGGGTGCGGGGCCGGTCGCCCGGGGGAGCACACTCCGTCACGCTGGAGAGCAACGGACCGGGCCGCTGGCTGGTCGACGGCACCGTCGCGCCCCACCTCGACGGCTGCCGGGACGTGGACCTGGAGGCCTCGGTCGTGACCAATGCGCTGCCCGTGCGCCGGATGGAGCCCGCGGCCGGCGCCCGGACCCCGGCTCCGGCAGCGTACGTACGCACCTCCGGTCTCGCCGTCGAGCGGCTCGAACAGTTCTACACCCGCACGAGCGATGATGCCGGGCACCGGCGGTACGACTACAGCGCCCCGGTCTTCGACTTCGCGTGCCGCCTCGTCCACGACCGGTCGGGACTCCCGCTGGACTACCCGGGAATCGCCGTGCGGGTCCGCTGACGGCAGGCGGTCAGGCCCGGGCCGAGCCATGTCGCGAAGATCGAGAACCTGGCCCAAAGGTGGTCCGGACGGACGGGTAGTGGGACGCTGGGGGGTGGGGGTGCGGCCGAGGAGACTCGGGAGGGCAGATGGGACGGGATGTCCCGGCGCTGGTGTTCACTCGCGACGACCGCCGCCGATACCGGAACAAGATGCAGCTGTGCCTGGACGCCTTTGCGCAGATGCTGCGCGAGGAGCGGTTCGAGGCCGAGCGCCCCCAGGTGGGCCTCGAGATCGAGCTGAACCTGGTGGACGGAGCCGCCGAACCCACCATGCGGAACACCGACGTGCTCGAGGCGATAGCGGATCCGGCCTGGTCGAGCGAGCTGGGGCGGTTCAATCTCGAGATCAACATACCTCCGCGGCAGCTGATCGCCGGGGGGCCCGATGCCTGGGAGAAGGAGATCAGGGACGCCCTGAACCATGCCGAGGAACGGGCCGCGGCCGTGGGGGCCCATCTGGTCATGGTCGGGATTCTGCCGACGCTGCGCCAGCATGACGTGGGCGAGACGGCCCTGTCCGAGAATCCGCGCTACCGGCTCCTCAACGAGCAGGTGTTCGCCGCCCGGGGCGAGGATCTGAGGATCTCGGTGGACGGAGTGGAACGGCTGCGCACGTACGCGGACACCATCACGCCCGAAGCCGCGTGCACCAGCACACAGTTCCATCTGCAGGTGGCACCGGAGGAGTTCGCCGGCTACTGGAACGCAGCGCAGGCGATCGCGGGCGTACAGGTGGCGCTGGCGGCGAACTCGCCGTTCCTGTTCGGCAAGGAGCTGTGGTGCGAAACGCGTATCCCCCTGTTCGAGCAGGCCACCGACACCCGGCCCGAAGAGATCAAGGTGCAGGGGGTGCGGCCGAGAGTGTGGTTCGGTGAGCGGTGGATCAACAGCGTCTTCGACCTCTTCGAGGAGAACGTGCGCTACTTCCCCGCGCTCCTGCCACTGTGCGACGAGGAGGATCCGCTCGGGACCCTCGACGGTGGCGGCATCCCCGAGCTGGGCGAACTGACTCTTCACAACGGCACCATCTACCGGTGGAACCGCCCGGTGTACGCCGTCGCCAACAACCGTCCGCACCTGCGGGTGGAGAACCGCGTGCTGCCCGCCGGGCCGACGGTGGCGGATGTACTGGCCAACGGCGCCTTCTACTACGGGCTGACGCGCGCCCTGGTGGAGGAGGAGCGGCCCGTGTGGTCACGGATGTCGTTCTCGGTCGCGGAGGACAATCTGCACGCAGCGGCGCGGCACGGCATTGACGCGCGACTGTACTGGCCCGGGATGGGAGAGGTGCCCGTGGCCGAACTCGTACTGCGACGGCTGCTGCCGCTGGCGCACCGCGGCCTCGAGCTGTCCGGAATGGACGCGGCGTGGCGCGAACCCTTGCTGGGCATCATCGAGCAGCGGTGCGTGACCACCCGGAACGGCGCCGTGTGGCAGGCGGAGATGTTCCATCACATCGCCGACACCAGTCATGTCGACCAGCACGAGGCACTGCGGCTGATGACACAGCAGTACATCGACTACATGCATCTCAATGCTCCGGCCCACACCTGGCCGGTCGACTGAGCGGATCGACCGAACCGGCCGACCGACCGACCGGCCGACCCGGTCACCGAGCGCGTCCGAGGCAGGACCCGGGCGGGGGTGCGCAGACCCGGGCGGGGGGTGCGGCAGTCGAGGCAAGCAGCCGGGCCCTGGCACGGGGACGGCTACTCGCCGAACTCCCTGTCGTGCACACGCGCATCCGGCAGCCGGAGATCGAGGGACTCGCGGTATCGGACGCAGCCGCGTAGGAATTTCGGCCACGGCGGCACCGCCACATCGGGCTCGATGCGCTCCGGCAGCAGCCCCCAGAGCTGCGGATGGTGCCAGCACAGCTCGTGCCCGGAGCTGTCCCGGTGGGCGCGGATGCCCGCGCGCAGCCGCCTCACCTCTGCGATCAGCCCGTCCCTGTCCAGCCCGTCGAGATCACCATCCAGGTCCATGGGCTCACGATAGGCAGCTCCGGACGCTCCGGCCGGGCCGGCTCGATGCGTGCCGACGACGGTCACCCGGACGCCATCCGGGCAGGCCACGCGCGGTACGGCGTACCGGCGCCCCCGCTGCCCGGACCTCGCGGTCCATCGCGGTGGGCGCAGACAGCGGGTACCGGACACCCGACGGGTTGCCCCCGGGATCAGCCGGGGAACAGGGACATGCCGGCCCACACCACCGCGAGCCAGCCACCACCGATGACCAGGGCTGCGAGGAGTACGGCGACGAGGGCTCCGGGCGGCAGTGACTCGGGTGCCGCAGGGGCCGGGGGCTCCACCGGGCAGCACTTGGAGCAATGTGGGTCACTCATGCGCCAGAGAATCCCGGGACGCAGGGGGTGCCGGGAACGCAGGAACCGGACAACCTGGGTAGAGCCGCGACGTCGCGCGTCCGGTGTCCTACGATCATGGGTCGGCGGTCTGCCAACGCACCGCCGCCCAGCGTCCTTGGAGGTCGATCATGTCCAGGTCTGCCGGCGGCCATCGTGCCCAGCGTGTCCGTGCCCTTGCATCGGCCGGCGCAGCCGCGGCCGGGTTGCTGCTCGCCACAGGCTGTTCGTCCGGTGACGGGGGGCCGGGGGAGGCCGCGGGCGGTGTGCCCGTGGTGGAGAAGGGGAAGCTGACCACCTGCACCCATCTTCCTTATCCGCCTTTCCAGTTCGAGCGGGACGGCAAGGTGGTCGGGTTCGATGTCGCGCTCGTCGATCTGGTCGCGAAGGACCTCAAGGTCGAGCAGAAGATCCTGGACACACCGTTCGAGAACTTCAAGACCGGAGCCTTTCTGAACTCCGGCGAGTGCGATCTCGCCGCGGCGGGTATGACGATCACCGACGAACGCAAGAAGAACGTGGACTTCTCGGTCCCGTACTTCGACGCCACACAGGCATTGCTGGCGACCAGGGAGAGCGGCGTGAAGTCGCTCGCCGACGTCAGGGCCGAGAAGGCGAAGCTCGGCGCGCAGGCGGAGACGACGGGCGAGAGCTACGCCAAGTCGCAGGGCTTCGATCCGGTGGCGTTCGAGAGTTCGGATGCCGTGCTGAACGGACTGCGCACCGGTCAGGTCGAGGCCGTGGTGATCGACTACCCCGTCGTCCAGGGCTGGCTGAAGGACAAGGCCAACGCCGACGCGTTCGTCCTCGGCCAGAGCATCGAGACTGGGGAGCAGTACGGCTTCTCCGTCAAGAAGGGGAACTCGAAGCTGCTGGCAGCGATCAACAAGGCTATCGCGGACGCCAAGTCGGACGGTACGTACAACAAGCTGTACGAGCAGTGGATCGGGCCGCTGCCCCAGGGGCAGTCGTGACCTCTCGGCTGACCAGACGGCAGCGACGTCGCGTCTCGCAGGGCATTCAGTACGCCGTCTTCGTCGCCGCGGTGGTCACGGTGGCCGTGCTGGCGGACTGGGGGCGGCTGCAGAACCAGTTCGCGCAGAAGGATCTCGCGAGCGAGCTGTTCCCGGACATCATCACCATCGCCCTGCGCAACACCGTGGTCTACACGCTGTCAGGGTTCCTCTTCGGGCTGGTGCTCGGGCTGGTCGTCGCGCTGATGAGGCTGTCCTCGGTGGCACCGTACCGATGGGTGGCAAGTGTCTACATCGAGCTCTTCCGCGGTCTTCCCGCCCTGCTGATCTTCATTTTCGTCGGTGTGGCGGTGCCGCTGGCTTTTCCCGGGACCGAGATTCCCGGCGGGGTGTACGGCAAGGTCGCACTGGGACTCGGGCTGGTCGCCGCCGCGTACATGGCGGAGACCATCAGGGCGGGGATCCAGGCCGTACCGAAGGGACAGATGGAGGCAGCGCGCTCACTGGGCTTCTCACATGCGCGCGCCATGGTGTCGGTGATCATCCCGCAGGCGTTCCGGATCGTCATCCCCCCGCTCACGAACGAGCTGGTGCTGCTCTTCAAGGACTCCTCGCTGGTGCTGTTCCTGGGCGTGACACTGAACGAGCGGGAACTGACGAAGTTCGGCCGCGACCTGGCCAGTCAGACCGCGAACTCCACACCGATCCTGGTCGCGGGACTGTGCTATCTGCTGGTGACGATTCCTTTGAGCTTTGTCGTACGCCGGCTGGAAGCCCGCACGGAGAAGGCGAGATGACGACGGGATGAGTGAGAAGACGGCGACGACGGGAGACCGGGGCGGCGCGGGTGGGCCGGAGGTCGAGGTCCGGGGGCTGCACAAGTCGTTCGGTGACAACCACGTGCTGCGGGGCATCGATCTGGACGTCGACCGCGGCGAGGTGGTGTGTGTCATCGGGCCGTCGGGCTCGGGCAAATCGACGCTGCTGCGGTGTGTGAACCTGCTGGAGGAGCCCTCCCGGGGGAAGGTCTTCGTGGGCGGCACGGAGGTCACCGACCCCGATGTCGACATCGATGCCGTACGCCGACGGATCGGCATGGTCTTCCAGCAGTTCAATCTCTTCCCCCATGTGACGGTGACCGAGAACCTCACGCTGCCGCAGCGACGGGTCCTGAAACGGGACAAGGCGCGGGCGGCTGCCGTGGCGCGGGAGAATCTGGAACGGGTGGGGCTGGCCGACAAGGCCGATGCGTTCCCTGCACAGTTGTCGGGTGGACAGCAGCAGCGCGTCGCCATCGCACGGGCGCTGGTGATGGGGCCGGAGGTGATGCTCTTCGACGAGCCGACCTCGGCACTCGACCCGGAGCTGGTGGGCGACGTGCTCGCCGTGATGCGGGTGTTGGCCGCCGAGGGCATGACGATGATGGTCGTCACCCATGAGATGAGCTTCGCCCGGGAGGTGGCCGACCGGGTGGTGTTCATGGACGGCGGTGTGATCGTCGAGCAGGGCCCCGCGGAGCAGGTGGTGGGGAATCCCCGGCACGAGCGCACCCGCAACTTCCTGATGCGGATTCTCGACCCGGCGGCCGCGGAAGAACCCGGCGACGCTGCTCGTGGGGACGCGGGCGAGGACTCCGGAAGGTCCTGACTCCGCACCGACGCTGCGCCACCGGGCCTCTCACTCGCGCTCCGCACCGACGCTGCGCCACCGGGCCTCTCGCTCGTGCTCCGCACCGGTGGATGCAGTCCAGGGCGCGCGGTTCGGCCCGCACCGCCGTCGCGGAATCCGTCCTCCTTGCGGCGCCTTCCTCACAGGGGCTGTTCGCGGAGCCCACCCCGCAGCCGAAACCGTGACGCCTGCGACGTCCGGCGCCGCGACGGCCCGCCCGGCGGGAAGCGGATGTCGTACGTGCGCACATGGCGCCGCAGGCCGGGAAATCCGACTATTTTGCCCGGGCGCGGCAACCGTACGGATATCTCCGGTGTCTTCCCAGGTGACACCACTGTCCCCATATCAGAAGGAATGGGGGGACGCCACGCCATGTACTACCGTCCACGCCTCGCGGCTGTCGCCGCGGGCGTACTTCTCACCGCCGGGATCGGTGCGACGATTCCGGCCTCGGCGGCTGCGCCTCGGTCGCACGTCCCGCAGTCCACTCCCCCGCCGATCGCGCTCGTCACGAACGCCCGGTGGGGTGGGCACGGGTGCTACGACCGGATCGTCATCGATGTGCGCGGCAAGCTGCCGCCGGTCACCGTGAAGCCGGTGAAGGTGCTGCGGTACGACGGCTCGGGGAAGAAGGTCCCGCTGTCCGGGAAATACTTCCTGGAGATCAAACTCTCCCCCGCCGCCGCCCACAACGACGCCGGAAAGTCCGTCTACAAGGGGCCCCGGCTGCTCAAGGTCTGGCTGCCCACCCTCAAGGGGCTCGCTCTGACGGGCGACTTCGAGGGAGTGGTCACCTTCGGGGCCGCGTTCGACGCCAAGCCCGCATACAAGGCACTCAAGCTGCACTCGCCGGAGCGGTTCGTGCTCGATGTCCGGCGTGCGTCGACGGTGTGCCGAGCCTGACGTCCTGCCCACGAAGCCCGGGCGACGGTACTCGGTGACGACCGGCGCCCATCGCATCCCCTGGCCGATCGATGCCCCGCACGGCGATGGCCCCCCGTGCGGGGCGGGGTCGTCCTCCGACGGCCGCCGCCCCGCATCGCGGTCACTGGGCGAACAGCTCGCCGAGCCGGGAACGCCAGGCATTCCCGGTCTTCGCGGCGTCGGCGCCGGGGGCAAAGTCGTGGACGCCGACGCCGACCGGGGCCCCGAAGTGGTTGCGCCCGAAGAAGCGGTACATCGCGTCGGCCGTGCGCAGCCCGATGAAGTACCGGTTGCGGTAGTCGACGACCGCATCCACCGGTCCGGTGCCGGGCAGTTCGATCCGCACCGTCGCGCCCTCCGCAGTGTCGTCCGCCAGGCCGAGACCGCGGCTCAGCGCGTCCATGGCACCGGGCGTGATGGAGGTCGCGGGCGCGTCGGCCGACGCGTACACAGCGGCGCGACCGGTGAAATGGGTCAGATACTGGCGCAGGGTGTGCAGATAGAAGTCGGTGTGCCTGCTTGCGCCGTCGTACTGGTTGTCCCAGTCGTCGACGAAGATTCCGCTGTGAACGTAGCGGACCCGGCAGCCGCCGCCCTCAAGGGGTTCGATCACATGATCGACCTGATTGAACCTGACCTCGGGGCAGTCGGCCGGACTCTCCGCACGCCCGGTGAGGCGGTGCGGTGGGTCCCAGGCCGCGACGGTGCCGCCGAAGGGAGCCGCGCCCCCCTCCTTCGGCTCGTACTCCATGGGCCACAGCCAGCCGGCGGTACCGGTCGTGATCGCGTCCCAGACCTGTTCGGGGCTTGCGTCGACCTCGAACTCGCGGATGATCTCGAATTCCTTGGACATGGCGGCTCCTCATACGTTCTCGGGCGCGCTGTCGGCAGGCCCGGGGGTGGCAGGGGTTTCGGGGACGGTCCGAGTCTGCGGGCCGGGTCTGACCGCGGGGTGCAGCGCGACCACGATGCGGTGCTCGCGTCCGCCGTCGGAGTCCTCGTCGTGGTACTTGGCCACGAGCGCACCGACTCCGCGCGTCAGTTCCTCCACGAACGCGGCGCGGTCTGCGGCGGAGGCGAACCGCACCTCGGCGTCGAGGGCATACGTCGCCAGGCGCTTGCGGGCCTTCGCCGCGCCGGTGAGCAGCGTCCCGACGTCACGGACCAGGCGGGCGGCGACGGCCAGCAGCCAACGCGCCGACAGCTGGTCTCGGAATCGCGCCGGGTCCGGCTGCAGAGCGGCGAGGGCGAGTGGCGAGATGACGTACGACGCGGCGGTGGCCCGCATGAGCCGCTCGGTGACGTTGCCCTTGCGGCGCTCACCCGCCAGCTCGACCAGTCCGTGCCGCTCCAGGGCCTTCAGGTGGTAGTTCACCTTCTGGCGGGGCAGCCCGACACGGCCGGCCAGCATCGTCGCCGACGCGGGTCCGGCTGCCAGCTCGGCAAGCAGCCTGGCACGCATCGGGTCCAGGGACACCGCTGCCGCCGACGCGTCCTCGATCACGGTCACATCCAGCATGTCCCCACCCTCCCACCGACAACTTTTTTTGTCCAGACTCATTTCACTGTCGGCTGGACGGGGTGGGAGTGCGTGCGACGAAGTCGTGTCGTGTGGTGCACAGGTCATGCAGAGTGGTCGTGTACATGCCGTGGGTAGGGCGACAGGCCGCCGGCAGACCGGTGGCCCACACTTCGGGGAGGCATGGGATGAGCGCAGGAGCCACTGTTCCGGGACGGGACGCGGCGGGGCGGGGAAGCGGCACCGTCGTCCCAGGGCCGCGACGGCTGCCGGGGCTCGGCAACCTGCCCGCGTTCGCACGCGATCCACTCGGGTTCTTGGTGAGGCTGCGGGGATGCGGGGACCTGGTGGAGTGGCGGCTCGGACCGCAGCGCGCGCTGTTCGTCTCACGTCCCGAGCACATCGGCGAACTGCTGACCGGTATCGAGACCGAGTTCCGCCATCCCGAGCTGGGGTGGGCGTTCAAGCTGGTACTGGGTGACGGAGTGGTGACGTCGGAAGGCCCGGCGTGGCGGCGGAAACGGGCGCTCGTCCAGCCGGCCGTGCGGCCCCGGCAGGTGAGATCGTACGCGCGGACCATGGCCGAGTGCGCAGCCGAGGTGGCAGATGCCTGGCAGCCGGGGCAGGTCATCGATGTACGGCGGGAAATGCTGGCGCTGACTCAGCGGATCGCCGTACGGACCTTGTTCGGAACCGACACGGCCGGCCGGGAGGAGGCGATCGGCTCGGCCATGGATGTGGCGCAGCGGGCGATCGGCAACGAGTTCCGCGGAATCACGCTGTTTCTGCCACCGTGGGTGCCCACGCCCGGCCGGCGCAGGCTGCGCAGGGCCGTCGAGGTGATCGACGCAGAGGTGGGGCGGGTGACCGCACAGCGGCGGCACGGTGGCGGGGAGCGGGACGATCTGCTGAGCCGGCTGCTGGGTGCCCGAGACGAGGAGGGACTGCCGTTGTCCGAGAAGGAGGTCCGGGACGAGGCGGTGACCCTCTACATCGGCGGGCACGAGACCACGGGCACGACGCTCACCTGGGCCTGGTACCTGCTGTCCCGCAACCCCGGCGTCCGTGCACGGCTCGGAGAGGAACTGGAGTCCGTCCTCGGCGGCCGCGCACCGGAGTTCGACGATCTGCGGCGCCTTCACTACACCGAGCACGTGGTGAAGGAGACGCTGCGCATGTTCCCCCCGGTGTGGCTGATGACGGGGATCGCGAAGGAGGGGTCGGCCCTCGGCGGTCTGCAGGTTCCGGAAGGCACGGTGGTGTGGTCCAGCCAGTGGAGCGCGCACCGGGATGCACGGTGGTTCCCGGAGCCGGAGGAATTCCGGCCGGAACGCTGGGCCGTGGATGCCGAGCCGGCCGCTCCTGACCATGCCTGGTTCCCCTTCGGCGGCGGCGCGCGGGCCTGCCTCGGGGCGCGGTTCGCGATGGTGGAGGCCGTCCTGGTGCTGGCCACGCTCGGACAGCGCTTCCATGTCGACGCGGCCCGGGGCGAGGTTCGGCCGAGGCCGGGCCTGACCCTGCAGCCGGGCAGCCCGGTGCGCGCGGTGCTACGACCCGCCGCTGCACAGGGAGTTACGGTGACACCATGACCGAACACGATGCGGAACACGCTGCCGGCGCGGGCCCGGATGCGGTGGACGTCAGTCCCACGGGGTGGGTCGCCAAGCAGGCTCAACTGTACGAGGAGTCGGGCGGCACCAGGGGAACGACCATACAGGGCGCTCCTTGTCTGCTCCTCGACTACAGAGGACGGCGGTCGGGCATCTGGCGGCGCACCGTCCTGATCTACGGCCGTGACGGCGACGACCATCTGATCGTGGCCTCCAACGGCGGTTCTCCCCGGCACCCGCTGTGGTACCTGAATCTCCAGGATGAGCCGGACGTGTGGCTGCGTGTCGGCGAGGACCGGTTCGCGGCACGCGCGGAGACGCTGTCACCGGGGGAAAAGGCACGGGTGTGGTCGCATCTGGTCGAGGTGTTCGCACCGTACGCCGGCTATCAGCAGGGCACCGACCGGGACATTCCGGTGGTACGGCTCAGGCGAACCGGGATGTGAGGCATACCAGCCCGGACTTGACCGGACGGCCCGGCCGGTTCCCTTCCGAGCGACCGTCCGGGGGCCTCTTCGAGCGGGGCTACTCTGGTGACGAGTGACGACCGGACACCGGTGGCCCCCGCCCTTCGGCGTGCCGCCGGTCCGGGTCGTCCACTAGGAGCCTTTGGCATATGTCAGAAGCACCACCGTATCGAGTGTTGCCAAATCCCTTACGCGTCCTTGCTCGCTGTGCAACAGTCGTAACCGGTCCTTATCTCAGACCTGGCCGTGACGCGCCTGTATCGGAGTACGACATGCCGTCCCATCTGTTCGCGGACCGTCCCGCCCCGCAGCCGCCCAGGCGCGGCACGGTGGACGAGTTGATTTCGCAGACCCGCAGACTGCGCGGTGATGTGGACGCGGTCAGGCGCGACGCGGTGATCGACGACGACGATCCGCACAGGCGTTGGCAGCGGGCGCTGTGCGATCTGGCGGTCCATCATCTCGACGACCTCGGCTCCCATTTGGGTCAGCTCAAGGAAGGCCCGCCCGATTTCTCGGACACGCATCCGGCGTCCTGTCCGGACGTGTACGAGGAACCGGGCGCCTTAGAGCCACAGACCTTCGGGGACGAAGCGATCGCTCCGCACGACGCGTCATCGGGTGCCGGTTCCCTGCTCAGCCGCGTCGGCAGTGCCGAGTGGAATCTGCTGACGGACGAGGTCAGTTGGTCGGACGAGCTCTTCCAGATCTTCGGCCGGCCGGCGGACAGCGGCCCGATGTCGCTGGACGAGCTGCCCGCCATGGTGTTCGCCGAGGACCAGAGCCTGCTCACTGCGATGGTGACGGACTGCCTCATCGACGGGAAGCCCATCGACGGCGAGTTCCGGATCGTACGGACCGATGGTTGTGTCCGTACGATCCATATGATGGGTGAGCCGGTGCTGGACTCCGACGGCTGCACCGCCTCGATGTGGGCGGTCTTACGGGACGTCAGCGAACTGCGCAGGACACAGCGCGCCGTACGGGAATCACGTGACACGTTGGCCCGTCGGCAGCACACCGACCAGGCGGAGCGCAGGATGGCGCAGGAACTCCAGGAGTCGGTCCTGCCGCCATGGCGTGGCTCGCACACGCTCCCCCAGGACGGGCCCGCGGCTCTGGATCTGGCCGGTCGCCGCCTTCCCTCCGCGATCGGCACACTGATCGGAGGGAATTGGTTCGACGCCCATGAACTTTCTCTCAACGGCGTGCTGTTGAGCGCGGGAGATCTCACGGGCCATGGAGTGAGCGCCACTTCGACAATGGCGATGGTGCTGGGCGCGCTGCGCGGGATGGCCGTGGCGGGTATCCGGCCCGGCCCACTGATGGGGCACCTCAACCAGCTTCTGGAGACCGCGGCACAACCCGCGCTGGGCAGCGCGATGTGCTGCCACTACGACACATCGACACGGACGCTCACCTGGGCGCAGGCGGGGCACCCCGCCCCGGTGCTGTTCCGCGATGGGACGGGGCGCCCGCTGACGCCGCCGGCAGGAGTGCTTCTCGGCTCGACCCCGGGCGCCGTGTACGAGCAGGCCGAAGAACGGCTCCTGCCAGGGGACTTGCTGGTGCTGCACACCGACGGGCTGGTCCGGGGCGACGACGTCCGTGGCGGGTCCGGTGTGGACCGCCTGCTGGCTCTCGCCCCCCGCCTCACCGTGTCGCGTTCCGCGCATGAGTGTGCGCGGGCGATCGTCGAGGAGTTCGGCGAGTACGAGCGTGAGGACGACGCCTGTGTGATGGTCGCCAGGATCGGCTAGCGCATCACATCCGGCCCTTCGGCCCGGCACCGTCCGCCGGGCAGGGCACCGGCGTACGTTCGGTCGGATCGCTCACCGGGTGACAGTCCGGCGGTGCACCGGTTTCGTGTCCGGCGATGACGGGATGTGCCGGGTACGGCATCGGATGATCGGGATGTACGGGGTGCAGGGTCGGTCGACGGACATGGCCGGTCCCGGCCGGCATCGCAGCGGAGTCACCGGTCCGCTGCGTTCAGATCTCCGCGCTCCTGTGCCGCTTGGACGGACTGTTGGGCAGGGCCAGTTGGATCTCCGCACGAAGATCCTCGATCTTTGCGTATCCGGCGTAGTGTCCGGTGAGCCGGTACATCTCGCGCAGCCGGTCCCAGGTGCGGTGGGAAGAGGTCTCCCCCATGGACACCAGCGCCAACCGCGCGTAGCGGTCGGCCTGCTCCGGGTCGTCGGCGATGAAGCAGGCAGAGGCTAGCGAGATGTAGTCGAAGATCTTGGATCGTTGGCGGCCGCCCTCCCGCAGTTCCAGCGCATGCTTGGCATGGCGCTGTGCGGTGTTCGCGGCGGCGGGCTCATGCTCGGCGAGCGTCCGGTAGGCCAGGGCCTGCATGCCGTGCAGGTCCGCCTCGTCGAACATCTGCATCCAACTGGGCGGCGGCACATCGCCCTTGTCCGACACGAACAGTTCTTCGGCCTCCCCGAGAGTCCGGCGCATGGCCTGGCCCCGGCCCATGGAAGCGTGTGCCCAGGCCTCGATGGTGCGCAACATCGCATGCGTCCGCGGGAGGGTCTCCTCGCCCGATCCGGACTTGGCGAGCTTCATCAGGTCGAGGGCGTCGTCCGGGCGGCCGAGATGCACCATCTGACGGGCGGCCCTCGAGAGCGCTTCGCCGGCACGGGGGCGGTCGCCGCCCTCCCTGGCCGCATGTGCGGCGATGACGAAGTACTTCTGAGCGGTGGGTTCGAGGCCGATGTCATGGGACATCCAGCCGGCGAGTACGGCGAGATTGGCGGCGACGCCCCACAGGCGCCGCTGGAGATGGTCGGGGTGCCGGTAGGCGAGCATGCCGCCCACTTCGTTGAGCTGGCCCACAACGGCCTTGCGCTGGAGCCCGCCGCCACGCGCCGCGTCCCAGGCGCGGAACACCTCGACGGAGCGTTCCAGTGCCTCGATCTCCTGCGACCCGATGGGGGCGGCCTCATAACGGTCGAACCCAGCGGGGTCGGCGTGCAGGGGATCATTGAAGACGGGAGCGCCCGAGCGGGAGCCGCTTCCGGCGATTGCGGGGTCGGCGTGCAGCCAGTCGTACATGGCGTTGCTGAGTGCGGAGCCTGCGGCGAGCGCGGCACCCGCGCCCACCAAGCCGCGTCGGTTGAGCATGAGGTCCATTCCCGTGAATTCGGTGAGGACCGCCGCCGTACGTTCGGGCGCCCATGGCAGGCCGTCAGGGTTCTGCGTGTCTCTGACGTCCCGCCGTTTTCCCGCGCGCCTTTGCCGTACGAAACCGAGGTCCTCGATGGTCACGACACGGCCGAGTCGCTCGGTGAACAGAGCTGCCAGCACTTTGGGCACCGGATCGCGAGGGATCTCCCCCATGTCGATCCAACGCCGTACCCGCGAGGTGTCGGTCGCCAGCTGCGGATGGCCCATGGCCGCCGCCTGCCGGTTCACGAGCCGCGCAAGTTCGCCCTTGGACCAGCCGGCGAGGCCGAACAGGTCGGAAAGGCGGGTGTTGGGTTCTCCGGTCACGTCAAGCCCCCAGATTCTCGGCTGAGTTGACAGTAACCCCGTGTCAGATGCGTGGCGACTATTCGCCAGGGTTCGCCAGGGTGCGCCAGATGGTGTGCCACCCGCGGCCGGGTGTCAGGTAGGAACGCGCCACCCCGCCCCGGCAGCCTGACCGCATTCCCCAGGTGTCGAAGGCTTCCGGGGCAGGGCCGCGCACGCGACTTGTCGGCACACGAAGGGATCTGTCTCGCCCATGTACACAGCATCGTCCTCCGTGTCCGCCCCGCCCCGGCCCCAGCGATCCGTACCTGTCGGCGGCAGGCCGTTTCTCGACCCCGCCAATGCCGGACGGGCCCGCCGGTGGCCGACGACCACCGGCCAACCGCTCAGCGGGAGAATCGACTTGTCCGGCCCTCAGGGCGCCCAGCTGCGCATGGCGATCGCGTCGGTGCACCGGATCTGCCCGGAGTTCAATCCGGTGCAGGTCCTGCGGAGGAGCGGGCGCTCGGTCCTCCTCGTCGGCAGCACAGGGCGCGCGACCGCGGTCGCCAAGTGTTTACTGGACCAGTCCCCGGTGTGGGCGGAACGGTTCCGGCACGAGATAACTGCTTATCGTGCGTTCGTCCGGCACCGGCCACCGGTGCGGGTGCCGCGGCTCATCGCCGCGGATCCGGACAACTGCACACTGGTGATCGAGCGCATGGCCGGCCGCCCCGCCGCGCTCGTACGGCATCCGACCGAAGCACCGCCACGAGCGGATGTGCGGGCGGTGCTCGGGGCGATCGCCCGGCTCAACTCTTGGCGGCCGCCGGCCGGAATGTTCGACGCTCCACTGGACTACGCCTCGCGGATCTCCCGCTATCACGAGCTGGGGCTGTTCACCGACCGCGATCTGGGCGATCTGCAGAAACTGCTGCACGGTCTGGCGCATGCCAGCGGGCGGCACGGCGTCGGACAGTTCTGTCACGGCGACGCGCTGCTGTCGAACATACTGCTCGCGCCGACCGGTCCGGTGCTGGTCGACTGGGAGCACGCAGGCTGGTATCTGCCGGGCTACGACCTCGCCACGCTCTGGGCCGTCATGGGTGACGCACCCCTTGCACGGCGGCAGATCAGCCAACTCGCCCAGCAGTCGGGGCCCGCCGCACGGGACGCGTTCCTGGTGAACCTGATGCTGGTGCTGACCCGGGAGATCCGGACCTACGAGACGGCGGTGCAGCGAACGATGCGGGAGGCTGCTCCGGCAGGAACCGCAGTGCTGCCCCCTGGTGGAATGTCGTCCGGGGAGGAGCAGCGACTGCTGTTGCGGCGCCTGCACGACGACTGCGCGCTCGCACGGCGAGCCGTGCGCGCTGCGGTCGGCACTCGCTGACCGTCGACGAGGGGGAGGAGCGCTGCGTGCCCAGTGCCGACACACTGGACGCGCAGCGCTCTGCTGTCTGCCGACTGACGGACCGGGGGCCGGCTTCAGGCACCGGCCGGGGTCCTACAGCTGAATGAGGATGTCCACGACGGGTCCGTCCCCTCCGGCCGACAGACCGTGGGCCTCTGCCGACGGCACGTCCAGGTTCTCCAGGACATGCAGCATCGGCGTGTTCTCGGCGGCCACCGATGCGGTCAGCATGTGGTGTCCGTCCCGGCGCGCCACATCGGCCGCGTGAGCCGCGAGCGCCGTGCCCAGACCCTTGAACTGCCATGCGTCCTCGATCAGCACGGCGAGTTCCCCCACACCGTGCTCATCCGTGCGCATGACGTTGGTCATCGCGATGATGCGGTCCGTGCGCTGGGCGGTGGTGGTGACCAGGGTGGTGCCGCGCGCCGGATCGGACAGCAGCCGCCATCCGGCAGGGGACAGCTGGGGCTTGCCCGCGTGGTAACGCAGCGCCCGGCTTCCCGGTGAACATCGGTGGTGCAGTGCCTGGATCGGTCCCAGGTCGGCGGGTGTCGCCTTCCGGGTCCGGGTGGTGGTGCCGTCGGTCAGTGTGATCGGGTGCTCGGCGCCCCGATGACCGGCATCGGGCATGCGACGGTCTCCTCACATCTTTGCGAATGTGGATGATGTGCCGCGGGGTCCCGGTACGGGCGCCGCCCCGCCTTGGCACAGGAGCAGTCTTTTGCCACTTCGCGGCCGGCTCAAGGCCGGATCACGCCAAATCGATTACGCTTCGCGCACTGAGCGTCACTCATTGAAACCGGCAACTGTTCGATCCGGACGCTGACGCCTCCTCATGGTCGGCGGCGAGAAGGGACATTGGTTCATTCCGGTGACACGTCACAGGCCATCGCGCCACCGGTGCCGACCCGTTGACGTGCCCTTCGGTAGCCGCTACCCCTGTAGCGAGTCCGGCACCGCACGTTCCTTTGCACATCACCCGTCTCCGGAGGCTGCATTGCGAGGACGAGGATCCGCTTCCCCGCCGCCCAGAGGTCCAAGCACCCGCGGCGTGGCGGCTGTCGCCCTGCTGCTGTCCCTGATCCCGGCCGGCCCGCCCGCCGCCGCACAGCAATCCGCCGGAGGTCTGCAGCGGGACTTCGCAACTGCGGCGGCCGAGTCCGGCGTACCCGAGCCGGTGCTGCTCGCCGTCTCCTACCTTCAGTCCCGTTGGGACGGGCACGGGGGCGCGCCGAGCGTGACCGGCGGATACGGGCCCATGCATCTGACGGACGCCCCAACGGCCCTGGCCGAAGCGCCGCACCATGCGGACGTCCGGGAGGACGCACGGGGTGACATCTCCCGTCCGCGGCGGACCAGCAGGGTCAGGGCCATGGCTCCGGAACCTTCGGCTCTGCCACCCCGGTTGCGGACGCTCGAGCGGGCCTCGGAGCTCACCGGAATCCCCTCGGCACGGCTGCGCACCAGTCCGGCCGCGAACATCCGTGGCGGGGCGGCTCTCCTCGCCGAGGCACAGCGACAGCTCGGCCAGGAGCCGAGCAGGGATCCGGCGGACTGGTACGGGGCGGTGGCGCGCTTCTCCGGCGCGGATGACACGGCGACCGCGACGACGTACGCCGACGAGGTGTTCGCTGTCCTGCAGTCCGGTCAGCACCACACCACCGACAGCGGCGAGCGGGTCGTCCTGCCCGGCGATCCCACCCTGCGTCCGGACAGGGCGACGGCCCGGGAGCTCGGACTGCGCACGGTCGACCAGGACCTGACGGAGTGTCCGCGCACGGTGGCCTGCGAGTGGATCCCGGCGCCGTACCAGGATCTCGGCGAAGGCGACTACGGCAATCACGACAAGGCGAACCGGCCGGTGTCCCAGTCGGTCGACTACATCGTCATCCATGACACCGAGGCGAGCTGGGACACCACACTGAGGCTCGTTCAGGACCCCGCCTATGTGTCCTGGCAGTACTCTCTGCGCTCGTCGGACGGGCACATCGCCCAGCATCTGCGGCTCAAGGACGTCGGCTGGCATGCCGGGAACTGGTTCGTCAACGCCAAGTCGGTCGGCCTCGAGCACGAGGGCTTCCTGGTCAGCCCTGACGCCTGGTACACGGAGGCGATGTACCGCACATCGGCGCGCCTGGTGCGGTACCTCGCCCAGCAGTACGGCATCCCACTGGACCGTCAGCACATCATCGGCCACGACAATGTGCCGGGCACGGTGCCTTCGACCATTCCGGGCATGCACACGGACCCGGGCCCCTACTGGGACTGGGCCCACTACTTCGCCCTGCTCGGGCGGCCGTTCATGCCGTCCGCCGGTCCGGGAGCGGCCGTGGTGACGATCCGTCCGGACTATGCGGCGCACCGGCCTCCCTACACCGGCTGTGCGAAGCCCGGTGATTCCTGTGCCGCGCACGGATCCGGTGCGGTGCGGCTCCACACGGCACCGGACGCCTTCGCCCCTCTGGTGAGCGACATCGGTCTGCGCCCGGGGGGTGAGGCCTCGACGACCGGTGTGAACGACACGGGGGCCCGGGCGTCGACGGGACAGCAGTTCGCGGTCGCCGGGCGACGCGGGGACTGGACGGCGATCTGGTACCTGGGGCAGATGGCCTGGTTCCACAATCCGCCCACCCGGCCGACCGCGGTGGGTGCGCGTGCCACCGTGCTCACTCCGCGGGAGGGTCTCGCGGAAGTGCCGGTGTACGGGAGGGCCTATCCGGAGCCGTCCGCGTACCCGGCGGGAGTTCCGGTGCAGGCCGTGACACCGCTTCCGTACAGACTGCTCGCGGGCCAGCAGTACGTGTCCGGTGGACGGACTCGGGGCGAGTACTACTACGCGCCGGCGTACGACACGACGGGGCACACGCTCGTGCGCGGCCAGGAGACGTACTACGAGATCCAGTTCGGGCACCGGGTCGCATTCGTGAAGGCCGCGGACGTGCGCGTTTCGAAGCGCCGGGGGCCGGAGCTGCGGGTTCATCCGGACGGGTGATCACCGCGGTCGCGTGGGCGGACAGGGCGACGGGTAGGGCTGGCCCGTACGCGACCGGTCCGCGCGGCTCGCGCGCGGACGCTCACCGAAAGGCCGGGCACGCATGGCACAGCCCTTCGCACTGCCGGATTTCTACGTACCGTATCCGGCACGCCTCAACCCCCATGTCGATGTGGCGCGTCAGCACACCAGGGAGTGGGCACGCCGCATGGGCATGCTGGAGGGGTCGGGGATCTGGGAGCAGGAGGATCTGGACGCCCACGACTACGCCCTGCTCTGTGCATATACGCACCCGGACTGCTCGGCCGAGGCGCTTTCGCTGGTCACGGACTGGTACGTGTGGGTGTTCTTCTTCGACGACCACTTCCTGGAGGTCTTCAAGCGCACCGGGGACCGGGAGGCGGGCAAGGCGTATCTGGACCGGCTGCCGGCGTTCATGCCGTTGGACCCCGGTCAGGGCACTCCCGATCCCGTGAACCAGGTCGAGGCGGGTCTCGCCGATCTGTGGGCGCGGACCGTCCCGGCCATGTCGCCGGACTGGCGGACCCGTTTCGCGACGGCGACCGAGCATCTGCTGAACGAGTCGATGTGGGAGCTCGACAACATCAACGCGGGACGGGTCTCCAACCCGGTGGAGTACATCGAGATGCGTCGCAGGGTCGGCGGCGCACCCTGGTCGGCGGGACTCATCGAGTACGCGGCGGGCGCCGAGGTGCCCGCGCAGGTGGCCGGCTCGCGTCCGCTGCGTGTGCTCACGGAGACCTTCGCCGACGCCGTGCATCTGCGGAACGACCTGTTCTCCTACCAGCGTGAGGTGGAGGACGAGGGCGAACTCAGCAACGGTGTCCTCGTCCTGGAGACCTTTCTGGACTGTACGACACAGGAGGCGGCCGAAGCCGTCAACGATCTGCTGACCTCGCGACTGCAGCAGTTCGAGAACACCGCCCTGACCGAAGTACCGGCGCTCTGTGCGGAGAAGGGCCTGAACCCGGCGGAGTGCGTCGCGATCGCGGCCTATGTGAAGGGACTCCAGGACTGGCAGTCCGGCGGTCATGAATGGCACATGCGCTCGAGCCGCTATATGAACCAGGACGTGGAGCGCGGTCCCTCGCTGTCAGGCGGAGTGCTCGGCACCTCTGCCCTGGACATCCGGACGCTCTTCGGGCGGCCGGCCACGGCGCGTCTTCGGAGCCTCACCCATGTGCCGCACAGGCGCACCGGTCCGTCCTTGCTGCCCGACTTCGACGTCCCGTTCCCTCTGACGCTCAGTCCGCATCTGGACGACGCGCGGAACAGATCCGTCGCCTGGGCGGGCCGCATGGGCCTACTGGACGACATCTGGGACGAACCGATGCTCGCCGGCTTCGACTTCGCGTTGTGCTCGGCCGGGCTCGATCCGGACGCCACCCCGGAGGAACTGGAGCTCAGCGCCGAGTGGCTGACGTGGGGGACGTACGGGGACGACTACTACCCGCTGGTGTTCGGGAGAGCGCGCAGGCTCCTCGAGGCGAAGGTCTGCAACGACAGGCTGATGGCCTGCATGCCCCTGGACGATCCGGACGCGGGCGTGGCGCTGGCGGCGAGTCCGATGGAGCGGGGGCTGGCGGACCTCTGGGCGCGGACCGCGGGACCGATGGGTGCGGAGGCACGGGCGGCACTGCGCCGGGCGGTCGATGTGATGCTGGAAAGCTGGCTGTGGGAGCTGCACAACCAGGCCCAGCACCGGGTCCCCGACCCCGTCGACTACATCGAGATGCGGCGCCTGACGTTCGGCTCCGAACTCACGATGCTGCTGTGCCGGCTGCGGCACGAGGGGGAACTGCCTCCGGAGGTCTACCGCAGCGGAACGGTGCGCGGCCTGGAGAGCTCCGCATCGGACTACGCCATGCTCATCAACGATCTGTTCTCGTACCAGAAGGAGATCGAGGTAGAGGGTGAGGTGCACAACTGCGTCCTGGTGGTGCAGTCGTTCTTCGGCTGCGACTACCGGGCGGCCGTGAACATCGTGGACGACCTGATGAGATCCCGGCTACGCCAGTTCCTGCATCTGAAGGAGTACGAACTCCCGCTGCTGTGTGAGGAGTTCGGGCTGGATGACCGGGGCAGGGACGCACTCGGCGCCTATGTGCGCGAGCTGGAGGACTGGCTCGCCGGAATCCTGAACTGGCACCGGTGCGCACGACGGTACGAGGAAAAGAATCTGCCGCACGGCGCAGGTTCACCGCTGCGCACCGGCGGACCCACCGCGCTCGGCATGTCGGCCGCCAGGATCACCACGCTGCTGCGGCAGACACCGTCCGGTGGGCCTGACGCCTCGGCGGGAGTGGTCCGGGTCTGAGGCCTGTCCCGGCGAGGTCCAACGGCTCGCGATGTCCGGCGCTCGGGGTCTGCCCGGACCCGCCGGGGCCGAGGGGAAGGATCACACGGCTGTGGCGGACCCCGGCGAGTCGGGGGGAGTGCCCCCACTCGGCCCGAGGGCGGGGGAGCTCGCCCTGCCGGTGACCCTTCCGTCACGGCAACCGGCCCGCACCGTCCCTGTGGCCTTCGGGGCGCGAACGGGGCCCCGGCCGCCGCCCCGGGGTGCGCGACGGTGGCCCGTCATGACCTGGTCATGACGGGCCACCCTGCGGCCACGGAGGTCAGCCCTGCTGGAAGAGTTCCGCAGGCAGCGGCTTGAGCAGCGCGTACAGATCGTCGGTGATCGGCCGGTCCCAGCTGGCGATGGTGACGAGGACATGGTCACTGCGGTCGAACTGGACGCAGGAGATACGGCTCTCGGAGAGCTTGATCCGGCGCACGATCAGCAGGTTGTCGCCCTGCATCACCGGGACGTCCTCGGTACCGGTGACCGTGACCTCCTCGTCGTTCTCCAGCGCCGCGAGGAGCTGGGCGACCTCGAAGGGGATCTGCCCGTCGGCAAGCTCCCGGGCGGGCGAGCCCTCGGGCAGATTGCCGATGATCATCGCCGGTCCGCGGCCGCCGAACAAGTCGTAGCGGAGGAACACGCCCTGGCAGCTGCCGTCGGGCGCGGGCAGCAGCCCTGCGCCGAGATTGCCGGGCCAGTCCCCCGGGTCCATGGCCAGGACGTCGAAGTCCGGGCCGGCGGGATTGGCGGCGCTGCGGCGGCGGAGGAAGGACATGCCGCCATGGTACGTGCCCGGGGGCTTCCCACGCCGACCTGGGTGCGCCCGGCGCCGGGCCTGTGCGACCGGTGACGGGCAGGTCCTCCGGACGGGTCAGCCGACGATCGCGTCGAGCTCCACCTCGACCAGCCAGGTGGGGTCGATGAAGCGGGAGACCTCGACGAACGTGCACGCGGGGCGCACGGCGGACAACCGCTCGCCGTGCGCCCGCGCGGCTTCCTTCCAGCGCTCGATGTCGGTGAGCATGATGCGGGTCCTCACGACGTCCTCGATCGAGGCGCCCGCCTCGGTCAGTGCACGTTCGGCGATGTCCAGGCAGCGGAGCGTCTGGGCATGGACGTCACCGGGTCCCACAGTGGTGCCGTCGTCGCCGATGGGAGCGGTGCCCGCGACAAGAACATGAGCCCCCTTGCGTACCGCCCGTGAGAAGCCGATCTCCGGCTCCAGCGGCGACCCCGAGCTCACGTTGCGCCGTGACCGGTGCGGTTCGGGTTCCATGCCGTCAGGATCGCAGGTCCGGTCGTCGCCGGCTGACGGCAGGGCGTCCCTGAGTGCATCGATGTGCTGTCAGGAGCCTCTCCATGCCGGAAGTGGGGGCGCCATGCGCCGGCAGGGAGGCTTCAGGTGAGGTCGAACTCCCCTCCGCGAGCGTTCAGGACGAAGGCACGCCATTCGGCCGGAGTGAAGATCAGCGAGGGGCCCTCGGGCCTGCCTCCGTTGCGCATCGCGATGAAGCCCTCGACGAAGGCGATCTGGACGTCCCCCGTGCCCTGACTGCCCGACTGCCATTCGGCCTGGCTGAGGTCGAGGTCCGGCTTGTCCCAGCCCGCAAGGGGCTGCTGCGTGGTGATGCTGTCGGCCACGTCCCTACTCCTCCCGGTTCGTCGTCCGGGCTCAGACTAGCGATCGTCGTCGGTCACGGACAGGCCGCCGGAGGAGGCGGAACGTCATGCCCCGCCCGTTCCCACAGCCTTCTCCCCAAGTCGTTCCGCACGTCAGTTCGCCGGGGGTTCGGCCCCGACCAGCCACATGGAGAAGAACTGCGACCCGCCGCCATAGGCGTGGCCGAGCGCCTTGCGGGCGCCCTCGACCTGGTGTTCCCCTGCCTGGCCGCGGACCTGGAGCGCGGCTTCCGCGAACCGGATCATTCCCGACGCGCCGATGGGATTGGTGGAGAGCACACCGCCCGACGGGTTCACGGGGAGATCACCGTCCAGCTCGGTCACCCCCGACTCGGTGAGCTTCCAGCCCTCCCCCTCCGCGGCGAAGCCCAGGTTCTCCAGCCACATGGGTTCGTACCAGGAGAACGGCACGTACATCTCGACGGCGTCGATCTCCCGGCGCGGATCGGCAATCCCGGCCTGCCGGTAGACATCTGCCGCGCAGTCCTTGCCCGCCTGCGGGGACACGAAGTCCTTGCCGGCGAAGAGAGTGGGCTCGCTGCGCATCGCACCACCGTGCACCCAGGCCGGCGGGTGCGGTGAACGGGCCGCACCCCTGCGGTCGGTGAGGATCATGGCGCAGGCGCCGTCGGACGACGGGCAGGTCTCCGAGTAGCGGATCGGGTCCCACAGCATCGGTGAGGACTGGACCTTCTCGAGGGTGATGCCGTGCTCGTGCAGATGGGCGTACGGGTTCTTGAGCGCGTTGCGCCGGTCCTTGAACGCGACAAGGGAGCCGACGGTGTCGGGCGCGCCGCTGCGGCGCATATAGGCCCTGACATGCGGGGCGAAGAAGCCGCCTGCGCCCGCGAGCAGCGGCTGCTGGAACGGGATGGGCAGCGAAAGGCCCCACATGGCGTTCGACTCGGACTGCTTCTCGAACGCGAGGGTGAGGACGGTGCGGTGGACCCGGGCCGCGACGAGGTTCGATGCGACAAGGGCGGTGGAGCCGCCGACCGAGCCCGCGGTGTGGACGCGGAGCATCGGTTTGCCGACGGCCCCGAGGGCGTCGGCGAGATACAGCTCCGGCATCATCACGCCCTCGAAGAAGTCGGGGGCCTTGCCGATGACGACTGTGTCGATGTCCGCCCAGCTCAGCTGCGCGTCGTCCAGCGCGCGGCGGGCGGCCTCGCGGACGAGTCCGGCGATGGAGACGTCGTGGCGCGCAGCGACGTGTTTGGTCTGACCGATACCGACGACGGCCACGGGCTCCTTAGCGGACATCTGCCTCTCCTTCGAGGACGGCGACCAGGTTCTGCTGCAGGCAGGGGCCGGAGGTGGCGTGGGCAAGGGCCCGGTCGGACGCTCCGCGGTGGATCGCGGCGGCGGCCTCGCCGATCCGGATGAGGCCGGCGGCCATGACCGGATTCGCGGCGAGAGCTCCGCCGGACGGGTTGACCCTCACCCTGTCGTCGAGGTCGAGGGCCTTGCGGAGCACGACCTCCTGGGCGGTGAAGGGGGCATGCAGTTCGGCGGTGTCGACGGGCCTTTCGAACGCTCCGGCCCGTTCGGCCGCGAGGCGGGTGGACGGCGAGTCGGTGAGGTCGCGTACGCCGAGGCTGTGCGCTTCGATGCGGTGGTCCATGCCGCGGATCCAGGCAGGGCGCTCGCACAGCTCGCGAGCTCTGTCGCCGGCCGCGAGGATCACGGCCGCCGCTCCGTCTCCGATGGGCGGGCAGTCTCCGGTGCGCAGCGGCTGGACGAGGTATTCGCCCTGCGCGCGCGGGCCGCGGAGCTGGGCGTGCGGGTTGGATGCGCCGGCGGTGCGGCTGCGGGCGGCGACAGCGGCGAGCTCCGGTTCATTCGTATCGCCCCGGTCGATGAGCGCCTGGGCCTGGAGCGCGGCGAGTGCCACGGAGTCCGGCCAGAGCGGGGCGACGTAGTAGGGGTCGAGCTGCCGGGTGAGCACATCGCGGACCGAGCCGGGTGAGGACTTTCCGTAGGAGTAGACCAGCGCGGTGTCGGCCTCTCCGGTGAGGAGCTTCACCCATGCCTCGTACAGGGCCCAGGCTCCGTCCATCTCCACATGGGATTCGGAGATCGGCGGCCAGGCACCGACCCCGTCGAGTGCCATGGTGAACGAGAAGGCCCGTCCGGCGAGGTAGTCGGACGAGCCTGAGCAGGTGAAGTCGATGTCGCCGGCGCGCAGGCCGGTCTTCTCGAGAACGTCGTGCAGTACCGGCATCAGCATCTCGACCTCGGAGAGCTCCTCGCTGCTGCGCCGGTGGTCGGTCTGTGAGAAAGCGACGATCGCGACGTCTCGCATGGCTACAGCAGCTCCTTGTAGGTGTCGTAGTCCGCGTCGGGTTCGCCGGTGGGCCGGTAGTGGTCGGGGTGGCGGCCTCCTTCGGTCCACACCGGTTCGACACGCAGGCCCATGCGCACCTGGTCGTAGGCGATGCCGCCGATGCGGCCGTGCAGGGCGAGATCGGCGCCGTCGAGGGCGATGTGTGCGTAGACGTACGGCACCTCGATGTCCACGCTCGCCGGATGACGGGACTTGATGTTGACGATGCAGAACGTGGTGACTGTGCCCCGCGGGCCGACCTCGACCTGCTCCGTCGTGGCCACGCCGCATGTGGGGCACGCGCCCCGGGGCGGGACGTACACCTTGCGGCAGGAGGGGCAGCGTTCACCGGTGGTCAGCCGGTCCGCGAGGGCGTTGATGTGGCGGGACTGGGCGCGGCCGGGGCTGTAGGTGTAGTCGAGCCGGGCCGGGGCGACGATGCCGAGGACGGGGTTCTCGAACTCTCCGCTGTGGTCCTGCGCCCCGGCGGGCTCCCCGCCGCCCTCGTACGGCTCGAAGCAGGCGATGTCGGTGATGGCTCCGGACCGTTCGGCGGACCAGCGGACACGGACGCGCATTCCGGTGCTCACCCGGTCCGGGCCTGGGGCGTCGAGGGCATGGAGGAGCGCGGTGTCGGCGCCGTCGAGCTTCACCAGTACCCAGGCGAACGGCGTGCCGAGGGGCTGGCCACGGCGCGGCCGTGGGTTCCAGGCCCAGGTGGTGACCGTGCCCGTGGCGCCGACCTCGACGAGGTCGCGAAGCTCCGCCGCGGTGTCCGGGTCGTACTCGACGGGCGGGACGAGGATCCGGCCGGCGGATGTCTTCACGCCCAGGACGGTGCGCTCGCGCAGGCCGGTGAGGAAGGCGGACTGGACGGGGCCGAGGGACCGGGTGAACGGGAACTCGACGACCAGGGGTGCACGCAGCACGTCGGGGGCGGGGGCAGCTGGCATGGGCGGGGCTCCGTTTCTGGACAGCCGGCGGGAGGACGGTGGTCAGGCACGGCGGAAGAGCGGCGGACGCTTCTCGGCGAAGGCCCTCGATCCCTCCTTGGCGTCGGCGGTGTCGAAGACCGGCCAGCCCCGCTTCAGTTCGGCGGCCAGGCCCTCGGTCTCCGCCATCCCGGCGGTCTCGTAGACGGACGCCTTCACGGCTTCGACGGCGAGCGGACCGCATTCATTGATCTGCCCGGCGATGGCGAGGGCCCTCTCGAGTGCGGTTCCGTCCGGGACGACATGGCCGATGAGCCCGATGCGTCCGGCTTCCTCGGCGGTGTACGGGCGGCCCGTCAGCAACATCTCGAGGGCGTGTGTGCGCGGGATCTGGTGCTGAAGGCGGACCGTGGAGCCGCCGATCGGGAAGAGGCCCCGCCTGACCTCGAACAGTCCGAAGGTGGCGCTCTCGCCCGCGACCCTGATGTCGGTGCCCTGGAGAATCTCGGTGCCGCCGGCCACACAGTGGCCCTCGACGGCCGCGATGACGGGCTTGCGGGGGCGGTGGTGGCGCAGCATCGCCTTCCAGTGGAGGTCGGGGTCGGCCTTCAGCCGGTCCCGGTACTGCTGTCCTTCCATCCCCTTTCCGGCGAGGGCCTTGAGGTCCATCCCCGCACAGAAGGAACCGCCTGCACCGGTGAGGACGATGGAACGGACGTCGTCGTCCTCGTCGGCCTCGATCCAGCCGTCGTGGAGGCCGACGAGCATCGAGAGCGACAGTGCGTTCTTCGCCTCGGGCCTGTTGAGCATGAGCACCAGCGTGGCGCCTTCGCGCTGCACGGTGAGGTGTTCCGTACCAGCCATGACCGTCTCCCGTCTCAGGACCTAGAACAGGTTGCAGGAGCCCGTGGCCCAGTTCAATAGTTTTCTGACAGACAGTCAGATTTCTTGTGCGCCAGACCTTCCCAGTTGTCCGCGACGGCGCTCTAATGATCGCTCCGAGACAGTTGCGCGCCCGGGCACAGGAGGAATGGTGGAGTACAACCTTGCCGACCTGTTCGAATCGGTCGTGGACGTGGTCCCGGACCGTGAGGCGCTTGTGTACCTCGACCATCCCGGGACGGGCGAGGAGCGACGGTTCACCTATGCGCAACTCGACGCCGCGGCGAACCGGATCGCCCACCACCTCGCCGACGCGGGCCTGAAGCCCGGCGAACACCTGGGGCTCCACCTGTACAACGGCGTCGAGTATCTGCAGACCCTCCTCGCCTGCCTCAAGGCCCGCATCGTTCCCGTCAACGTCAACTACCGCTACGTGGAGGAAGAGCTGGTCTACCTCTACCGCGACGCCGATCTCGCCGCACTCGTCTTCGACGCCGAGTTCACGGAGCGGGTGGCGTCGGCCGTGCCGCGGACGGACAGGCTGCGGCATCTGGTGCGGGTGGGGACCCCGTCCACGGACGCGCCCGCGCTCCGCTGCACGGCTTTCACGGACGCCGAAGCGGGCGGTTCGCCGGAGCGCGGCTTCGGGCCGCGCTCGGCCGACGACCAGTTCATCATCTACACCGGTGGCACCACGGGGATGCCCAAGGGCGTGATGTGGCGACAGGAGGACCTCTTCTTCGCCGGACTCGGCGGCGGTGCACCGACCGGGGAGCCGGTGAACCGGCCGGAGGAGCTCGCCGAACGGGTGGCCGCGGCGGGTGACGGCATCACGTTCTTCCCCACTCCCCCGCTGATGCACGGCACGTCGACACTCACCGCCTTCATCGCGTTCGACTTCGGGCAGCGGGTCGTGCTGCACCGCAAGTACGTGCCCGAGGAGGTGCTGCGCACGATCGAACAGGAACGAGTCACGAGTGTCTCCCTGGTCGGCGACGCGATGCTGCGGCCGCTGATCGACGCGCTGAACGGACCACTGAAGGGGACGGACCTGTCCGCACTGTTCAGCGTCTCGTCCTCCGGCGCGATCATGTCCGAGACGGTGAGTGAGCAGTTCCGGGCGCTCGCGCCGAACGTCCTCCTGCTGAACAACTTCGGCTCGTCCGAGTCGGGGTTCAATGGCACGGCCACGGAGGACTCGGGTTACGACAAGGGGTTCCGGCTGCGTGTCAACGCCCGTACGCAGGTGGTCGACCCGGTCACCCATGAGCCGGTCGGCATAGGGGAGCCCGGCCGGATCGCGCAGCGCGGCCATGTACCCCTCGGCTACTACAACGACCCGGCGAAGACCGCGGAGACGTTCTTCCACCTGGGTGACGAGCGGTGGGTACTCCTCGGCGACATGGCGACCGTCGACGGCGAGGGCGTCGTGACCGTCCTCGGGCGCGGCTCGCAGTGCATCAACACGGGCGGCGAGAAGGTCTATCCGGAGGAGGTCGAGCAGGCGCTCAAGGCTCATCCCGATGTGTACGACGCTCTGGTGGCGGGGGTGCCCGACGAGAAGTGGGGCAACCATGTGGCGGCGGTGGTGCAGCTGCGCGAAGGTGCCGCCCCACTCGACCTCGACTCCGTTCAGGAGCACTGCCGCAGCAGGCTGGCGGGCTACAAGATCCCCCGCCAGCTGGTGATCACCCCGGCGATTCAGCGGTCACCGAGCGGCAAGGCGGACTACCGATGGGCACGGGCCGTGGCCACGGCGGACGGCGAGGGGTAGGCGCCGGTACCGGCCCGGCGACGCGGGTGGCGCCGCCGGGCCGGGGCAGAGCTGTGGTCAGCCGCAGCGGCGGCCGGTGTTGATGCAGGTCACGGCTTGCCTCATCAATGAGGTCGGCATGGCGTTGATGAAATCGCCGTGGTCGGTGACGGGCTTGTGGAGCGACTCCGGGAAGCTGTCGATGGCGAAGGCGGTGGTCCCGGCGAGTCCGTCGTAGGTGACGCGCTGGACGAGTTGCGGGATCGCCCGGAATCCGGAGGGGCACGTGCCCCGGGCGTCGGCGAAGGCCACATGGGCGCGGTGATTGGCGCTGTCGGTGTTGCTGCCGTCCCAGCAACTCTGGAACTTGGCCACACGGACCAGCCTGCTGCCCTGCGGGCAGATCGGGTACTTGTCCTTCAACTCGACACGGTTCTCGAAACCCGTGCAGGTGAAGCGGGCATTGGCGTTGGCTCCGCCGTTGGCATTGGCCTTGGCGTCTCCGGTGATGATGCGCAGAAACCGCGGCATGGCCGTCACCTTGGACTGCGGGTTGCCGATGAACTGCAACGAGACGGACGCGGGTGTGAGGATCTTCCCGACGTTGCCCTCCGCTCCCCCGCCCTGCTTGTCCGCGTCCGACTCCTGGACGCCGTTGCGGTCGCGCAGCACGGGCCAGTAGTAGGTCGACCGGTCACCGTTGGTGCAGGTCGTTCTGCTTGCGGCCAGCGACTGGTCACTGGTGAAGCCGTTCACGCCGATCGCGCCCACGTAGTCGTGGGTGTGGTGGGCGCCATTGACGACTCCGGGGGCCACGATGACGTTGTCGGAGTTGAACTGCCCCTGCGCGTTGACGCCGCATCGCGACCGGAAGATCCCCGTGGACGCTCCACGGCCGTTGCGCGCCTTCTGCACATTCGGCCGTACCTTGGTGATGTCGACGAAGTCCTCGGGCGACGGGCCGCTCTCGGGCGCCTGCTGCCCGGCCCCCGAGCCGGCTGCGGCCTTGGCCTCGACCGCTCCCGGGGCGCCGGTGGCGCAGGTCGCCAGGCTCTGCAGGTTCCACGGCCGTTCGGCCCCGGCGCGTTCGACCGCGATCTCGATCCGCTCCAGAGCGGCCGACCGTTTGGACCACAAGGGGTCGAGCACGGTGCGGGGCGACACGCCCTTCTCCGCGGACAGCCGTGTACCGGCCCCCTTGACGTCCTGCTCCATCAGGCCGAGCTCCCTGCGTACCTCGGCACGGGCCCTCCGGGGAATGTCCGGAAGCCGCTTCTCGACCGACGGGCAGACGACGGTGCCGGCGCGCTGTTCCCCGGAACCACTGGCGCTGGCAACGGCGTTGACCGCCACCAGTCCACCGCCGCCCAGTACCAGCCCGGCCACTGCGAGCAGTGCCTTTCGCCGGGTGCGGTTCATCTTGTGCCGCTGATTCATGAAGTGCACTCGCTTTCTCCTGGGTTCGACCGGCGCCTTGGCGGACTCCCGGACGACGGACCCCCGTTGGCGGCCCACTCTGACGATCGGTGTCCACATCCGCCCCATGAGTCCCAGCGGCGTCACAGACTCGTAAGCTCTGCCCCGGTTGAGCAAGGTCGCGCAGACGTACGTACTCCCCGGCAGGCAGCCACCCCCGGAGGACCCCCATGGCCGAAGCCGGCAGCAATGTGACCGAGCTCTTCCGCGTATCCACCGCACACAGTCCCTCGTACTTCACGCTGAGCAGGGCGGGGGCCGCGGGGCCGGGTGGCGCGGCGGGCGCCGGAATGCCGATCGTCGACTTCTGCATCCCGTGCAATCCGTACTTTCCGACGCCCGAGATGTTCGATGCCCTGGGCGACCGGCTTCGGGAGATCCTCACGTACTACCCGAGCAGTGCGGACACCATCACCGCAGAGCTCTGCTCGGTGCTCGGCCTCAATCCGCAGACCGTCGCCATGGGCAACGGCTCCACCGAGTTGATCACCTGGATCGACCATCTGCTGGTGCGTGACTCACTCGCGGTGCCCGTCCCGACCTTCGGGCGGTGGACGGACCAGCCGATGGAGACCGGCAAGCGGGTCGACATGTTCCCGCTGCCGGAGGCCAATGGATTTGCCCTCGATCCGGCTTCGTTCGTGGAATTCGTGCGCGCCCGCGGGTCTCGTACGGCGGTCATCTGCAACCCGAACAACCCCGATGGCGGTCTGCTGCCCCGCCATGGTGTCCTCGCCCTGCTCGACCAGCTTCAGGATCTGGATCTGGTCGTCGTCGACGAGTCGTTCCTGGAGTTCGCCGACGCCGAGTCGGACTCGAGCGTCGTATCGGATGCCGTGCTGCGCCCCAACACGATCGTGCTGCGCAGCCTCGGGAAGAACTTCGGTCTGCACGGCGTGCGCTTCGGCTATCTCGTGGCCAATCCGGGGCTGGCGGGGCGCGTGCGGGCGGCGCTGCCCAAATGGAACCTGAACTCCTTCGCGGAGACAGTGGTGTTCATGCTCAAGGAGCACCGGATGGAGTACTCCCAGAGCCTGCGCCTGGTCCAGCGGGACCGCCAGGAGATGATCTGGCATCTGAGTCGGCTGCCCGGCCTGACCGTGTACCCCTCGCAGGGAAACTTCGTCTACGTGCGGCTGCCGGAGGGCTTCGACGGGGCGGCGCTGCGCGACCGGCTGCTGGAGGAGCACGGAGTCCTGATCCGGGAATGCGGCAACAAGATCGGCAGTTCCAGCCGCTATCTGCGGCTCGTGGTGCGGCCGCAGGCGGATGTGCAGCGGCTGGTGGCGGGACTGGAACGGACGATGTACGCGATGCAGCAGGTGCCGATGCAGGCGCCGGCACAGTTCCAGGGACCCGTTGCGGTGCCGATGCCCGGACAGGGGCCCGTACCCGTGCCGGCGGCCGGTCCGGGGCCCGGGCCGATGCCCGCGCTCGCGCTGCCCTACGGATCCGGTACCGCGGCTGTGGACAGAGTGGTGAGGGGGGCCTGACCCCTGGCGGGACGGCGGCCGACGTCGAAATTCCGTTGCCGCGCACGGCGGCCGCTGCTGAAGTGACCGGATGGATCACGATGCGGTGTCGGCGCTGTACGACCACCAGATGCGGGAGCACGCCCCGGCCGACGGGCCGGGGGTCCGGATCGAGCGCACGGCACACGTCGTGCGGCAGACCGGCGGGGAGCACGACTGGAACGGGGTCCTGTGGTCGGATCTGGACCCGGCCTCGGCCGACGGGGCCATCGATGATCAGATACGGCACTTCTCCTCTCTCGGGCTCGAGTTCGAGTGGAAGCTGTACGGACACGACCGTCCGGCCGACCTCGCGGATCGGCTGATGGCCGCCGGGTTCGTGCCGGAGCCCGAGGAGACCGTGCTGGTCGCCGGGACGGGTCGCCCGCCTGCCGTTGCCCCGCTGCCGGAGGGGGTCGAGCTGCGGGAGGTCACCGGAGCGGCGGGCGCCGATCTCGTGGCACGGGTCCATGAGCAGGCGTTCGGCAGCGACGCCACCCGACTGCGGGAGCGGCTGCTCGCCCAGTTGTCCGCCCCGGCGCCCACGGTGGTCGCGGTCGTCGCCATGGCCGGTGACATACCGGTCGGCTCGTCCCGGCTGGAGATGCCGCCGCACAGCGACTTCGCGGGCCTGTGGGGCGGCGGGACCGTGCCCGGGTGGCGCGGCCGCGGGATCTACCGGGCCTCCGTCGCCTTCCGTACCCGCCTCGCGGCCGCCCGTGGCTACCGCTTCGTCCAGGTGGACGCGATGCCCACGAGCCGGCCGGTGCTGCAGCGCCTGGGCTTCACCGAACTGACCACGACGACGCCGTATGTGTACCGGCCGCGGCCGGTCGCCTGACGCGTGACGCCCGATGCCTGACACCGGACTGGACGAGTGGCCCTGCGGGCACCGGATCCGGGGAGTGCGTGTCGGGCTTCGGCAGGGCATCGGTACGGCGTCTCCGTCAGCCGCCGTTGACGGGAAGCCGCCCGGGGAAGGGCCGGTGTCAGCCGGTGGAGAGTCCAGCCGCCGAGCGCACCAGGGCGTCCAGCACCGGGCTGAGGAGCGGATGGCTCTCGGCGCCGCGACGGACCGCCGCGAAGACACGGCGAGTGGCGGCCGGGCCGGCGACGGGGAGGACGACAGTGTCCTTCAGTTCCATGCCGCGCAGCGCCGAGCGCGGGACGAGGGCTACCCCGGCGCCTGCGCCCGCCAGGGCAACGACGGCGCGGAAGTCGTCCGACGAGTGCACGAGCCGTGGCTCGAACCCTGCGAGCTCGCAGGCGAGGAGCATCACGTCATGGCAAGGGTTGCCGGGGTACGGACCGATCCATTCGCTGTCGCCCAGCTGGGCGAGTTCCACCCTGTCCCCTCCCGCCAGCGGGTGGCCTGAGTGCAGGACCGCGTCGAAGGGCTCGGCGTAGAGCGGAACACGGGCCAGTCGGCGGTCGTCCTCGCGGGGCGCCCCGCGGTATTCCACCGCGAGGGCCAGATCGGCCTCCCCGTCGAGAACCATGGGCAGGCTCTCGTCGCCCTCGGCGTCCCTGACCCGGACCCGGATACCGGGCTGCTCGTCGGCCAGCCGTCCTACCGCGGGGGCGAGGACCTCGGCGATACCGGTCGCGAAGGCCGCGACGGTGACCTCTCCGGCCGCGCCGCCCGCGTAGGCGGCCAGCTCGGCCTCGGCGCGCTCCAGCTGCGAGAGCACCGCGTGGGCGTGGGTGAGCAGGATCTCGCCCGCCGCGGTCAGACGCACGCCGCGCCCACTGCGGATCAGCAGCGTGTGGCCGGTCTCCTGTTCCAGGGCGGCAAGCTGCTGGGAGACGGCCGAGGGGGTCAGATACAGCGCTGCGGCCGCGGCGGTCACCGTACGGTGGTCCGCCACGGCACGCAGTATGCGAAGCCTGCGCGGGTCGATCACCCAGCCATTGTCGCCCGCGCGTCGACGAATGCCGCCACCGCCCGCTCCACATCCTCGGTGGAGTGGGCCGCGGAGAGCTGGACGCGGATACGGGCCTGCCCCATCGGGACCACGGGGTACGAGAAACCGATCACATACACCCCGCGCTCGAGGAGCAGCTCGGCCATGCGGCCCGCCTCGGCGGCGTCGCCGATCATCACCGGGGCGATGGCGTGGTCGCCGGGCAGGATCTCGAAGCCGGCCTCCGTCATCCTCGTGCGGAAGAGCGCGGTGTTCGCCGCGAGCTTGTCGCGCAGGTCACCGGCGGACTCGAGCAGGTCGAGGACCTTGAGGGAGGCCGCCGCGATGACCGGGGCGAGGGAGTTCGAGAACAGATACGGGCGGGAGCGCTGGCGCAGCAGCTCCACGATCTCCGCCCGGGCCGCGACATAGCCGCCGGACGCGCCGCCCAGGGCCTTGCCGAGGGTGCCGGTGATGATGTCGACACGGTCCATGACTCCGTGCAGCTCCGGGGTGCCGCGGCCGCCGGGGCCCACGAAGCCGACGGCGTGCGAGTCGTCGACCATGACCATGGCGTCGTAGCGGTCGGCGAGGTCGCAGATCTCGCGCAGCGGGGCCACGTAGCCGTCCATGGAGAAGACACCGTCGGTGACGATCAGGCGGCGGCGGGCGCCGCCCTCGACGGCCTCCTTCAGCTGCTGCTCGAGATCGGCGAGGTCGCGGTTTGCGTAGCGGTAGCGGCGGGCCTTGGAGAGGCGGATGCCGTCGATGATGCTCGCGTGGTTGAGGGCGTCGGAGATGACGGCGTCCTCGGGGCCGAGGAGGGTCTCGAAGACGCCTCCGTTGGCGTCGAAGCAGGAGGAATAGAGGATCGTGTCCTCCTGGCCCAGGAAGGCGGAGAGTCGGCTCTCCAGCTCCTTGTGGACCTCCTGGGTGCCGCAGATGAAGCGGACGGAGGCCATGCCGTAGCCCCAGCGGTCCAGGGCCTCCTTGCCGGCGGCGACGACCTCGGGGTGGTCGGCGAGACCGAGGTAGTTGTTGGCGCAGAAGTTCAGCACATCGCCGGGGGCGCCGCCCGCGGTGACGGCGACCGAGGCGGACTGGGGGGTGCCGATGACGCGCTCGGGCTTGTGGAGACCGGCGGCGCGGATCTCGTCGAGGGTGGCACGGAGGTCGTCGCGTACGGACGCGTACATGAAGGGTTCTCCCTTGAGGGGTGGCTGCGAGCCGAGGCGGAGGGTCAGACGGTCCAGTCGAGGATGATCTTGCCGCTGCGGGCGGTGGCGGCCTCGTCGAAGGCTGCGGCGAAGTCCTGGTAGCCGTAGCTGCCGGTGATGACGGGGCTGAGGTCGAGCCCGCCCTCCAGCAGCACCGTCATCGCGTACCAGGTCTCGAACATCTCGCGGCCGTAGATGCCCTTGATGGTGATCATCGACGTGACGATCTTCGACCAGTCCACGGCGAATTCCTGCGCGGGCAGACCGAGCATCGCGATCCTGCCGCCGTGCGTCATGTTGTCGATCATGTCGCGGACCGCTTCGGGACGGCCGGACATCTCCAGGCCGATGTCGAAGCCCTCCTTGAGGCCGAGTGTGCGCTGTGCATCGGCGATGCCGGTCTCGGCGACATTGACGGCGAGGGTGGCACCGACCTTGCGGGCGAGCTCGAGGCGCGGTTCGCTCACATCGGTGATCACGACGTTGCGGGCACCTGCGTGCCGGGCGACCGCGGCGGCCATGACACCGATCGGGCCCGCGCCGGTGATCAGCACGTCCTCGCCGACCAGCGGGAACGACAGCGCGGTGTGCACCGCGTTGCCGAACGGGTCGAAGATCGCGGCCACGTCCAGATCGACATGAGTGCGGTGCACCCACACATTGGACGCGGGCAGGGCGACGTACTCGGCGAACGCGCCGTCGCGCCCGACGCCGAGACCGATCGTGCTGCGGCACAGATGGCGGCGGCCCGCCAGACAGTTGCGGCACTTTCCGCAGACGAGGTGTCCTTCGCCGCTGACCAGGTCACCGACGGCGATGTCCTGGACGTCCGCGCCGATCGCCGCGACCTCGCCGACGAACTCGTGGCCGATGACGAGGGGGGTGTCGATCGTCTGCTGCGCCCAGCCGTCCCAGGAGCGGATGTGGAGGTCGGTACCGCAGATGCCGGTGCGGAGCACCTTGATCAGCACATCCCCGGGGCCGTATTCCGGCTCGGGTACGTCCATGAGCCACAGCCCGGGCTCGGCGTGCTGCTTGACAAGTGCCTTCATCGTGCGGCTCCAGGCATTGCGGGGTGGTGCTGACCAGGTGCGAAGCTTGATCAGTGGACGCGCACCAATCTGCCGAGATCGGGCCGTTCAGTCCATCGAGGATTTCTTAAGCGGGCCGACAGCAGAGCTTCACGCCCCCTGCCGCGCTGCCGTACCACCGCCGGGCTCCCCGCTCAGATGCCGAACTCCCCGACGGCCGCGAGGAACTCGTCGGGCCGTGTCTCGTGGATGAGATGGCCGGCGTCGACGGTGACGAGCCGGGCATCGGGAATCCGTTCGGCGAGCCGGATCAGATGCTCCTGGTTGACGTGGCTGCGCTCCCCACCCGCGATGACGAGGACCGGTGCGGTGATGGCCTCGAGACGGTCGAGCCAGGCCGGATCCGGGGCGTTCAGCTCGGCATCCGTCGCGGTGACGACGGGCCAGTCGAAGGCGAGCGTTCCTTCGGGCCGTTCCGCCACGGGCCGCGGCGGGTCGAGCGGGATGAACGGCGGGCAGTCCTCGAGCACGAGCCGGCCGATGAGCGAGGGCTCGTCCTCGGCCAGCAGACAGGCCGCCATACCGCCCATCGAGTGGCCGATGACCGAGGTGCCCTGCAACCCCAGCGTGGTGATGAAGGCACGGAGGTCGTCGCGGAAAAGGGTGAAGGAGTAGCGGCCGGGCCAGTCGCTGAGACCGTGGCCGCGCAGGTCGAGCGCGTACACCCGGTGAGTGGCGGCGAGCTGTTCCGCGATGCCCGTCCATTCGCGGGTGCTGCCGCCCCGGCCGTGGACCAGGACGACGGGCGGGGCGTCCGGCTCGCCCCAGGTCCGGTGGGCGAGGCGCACCCCGTCGGGCGTCGTGATGCTGCCGACGCCGGGTTCGAGGAACGCGGCGACGGTACGGCGGAAGGCGCCGGGGTCGTCCAGCCACGGATAGTGCGCGGCGCCCGCCTGCACCGCCACCTCCGCGTCGGGGAACAGGGCGGCGAACTCGGCCGCCCGCGCGGGGGTGGGGCCGCCGTCGTACTCGCCGGCGAGCACCAGGACCGGGGCGTCCAGGGCGGCGAGGGCCTTCACGGTGGCCGGCGGGTCGAACGCGCCCTCCCCGTGGTAGAGACCCCTGGCCTGGTGGTTGGACTGGTGGGCGTCGTCCGCGGCGTGCGTCCTCGCGGCGGCGTCCCAGCGGCCGTACATGAACGGGACCATGTCGGACCAGAG
This sequence comes from Streptomyces sp. NPDC043861, assembly GCF_056435905.1. NCBI lineage: Bacteria > Bacillati > Actinomycetota > Actinomycetes > Kitasatosporales > Streptomycetaceae > Streptomyces > Streptomyces sp. NPDC043861. The sequence goes on from NZ_JBWKDP010000018.1 coordinate 85,961, forward strand.
GTCGTCGAGTTCACCGCCGGCCAGGAACGACTCCCAGGCGGCCCGGCCCGCCTCGAACCACGGCTCGCCCTCGCGCAGGGCGACGGCGTCCCGCCAGTCCTGTTCGCTCGCGACCATGCCGACGGCGCGGGTGCCGGGGGTGACGAGGGTGAGCGAGCGCACGCGCGCGGGGTGCACGGCTGCGTACAGGACGGCGAGATTCCCGGAGGCCGAGTGCGCCAGGATGTCGGCGCGGTCGAGTCCGAGATGGTCACGGAGGGCCTCGACATCGCCGACGAGCCAGTCACAGCGGTACGTCGCCGGGTCGTCGGGCATGGCGGAGTCACCGGTACCGCGCAGGTCGAGCCGTACGAGCCTGCGATGGGCGGTGAGCCCTCCGAGGTCACCGAAGTAGGCGGAGGCACGCATCGGGCCGCCGGGCAGACAGATCAGCGGCTCCCCTTCTCCCTCGACGTGATAGGCGAGTGACGTCCCGTCGTGTGCGCTGAAGGTCGGCATACCGTGATCCTCTCCGGGCGTCCGTGATCACGCCAACGGATTCGTCACGAGGCGGCCCGGTTACGCCGAAAGCGCAGACCGGGACCGTGGGACGGGGGTCTTGACGCCCGGCGCGGCGGCTGGATTACTGATCCCGAACGGCTCGACCGAATGATCGGTCGCCCGACTCGGGAGCTGAACACGGGAGACCTCCGTATGACGGATCCGAAGGAACCGACGGACCTGGCCGGCCTGCTGGACGCCGGCGAGAGACTGAGCCGCGAGGACCTCCGCGCGCTTCAGCTCGAGCGACTGCGCGCGACCCTCGCTCATGCGTACGAGAACGTCGGCTTCTACCGTGAGTCGTTCGACAAGGCCGGACTGCGTCCGGAGGACTGCCGCTCGCTCGACGATCTGGCGCGCTTCCCGTTCACCGCGAAGACCGATCTCCGCGACAACTATCCGTTCGGGATGTTCGCCGTGGAGCAGTCACGGGTCCGGCGCATCCACGCCTCCAGCGGAACGACGGGGCGACCCACGGTCGTCGGCTACACCGACCGTGATCTCGACACCTGGGCGGACGTCGTGGCCAGGTCGATCCGGGCGGCGGGCGGGCGGCCCGGGCACAAGGTCCATGTGGCGTACGGATACGGCCTGTTCACGGGCGGCCTCGGCGCCCACTACGGGGCCGAGCGGCTTGGCTGCACGGTCATCCCCGCCTCGGGCGGGATGACGGCCCGGCAGGTGCAGCTGATCCAGGACTTCCGGCCCGAGATCATCATGGTGACGCCGTCCTACATGCTGACGCTGCTGGACGAGTTCGAGCGCCAGGGCGTCGACCCCCGGTCGACCTCGCTCGAGGTCGGGATCTTCGGGGCGGAGCCATGGACCGAGGAGATGCGGCGGGAGATCGAGGAGCGCTTCGCGATCGACGCCGTCGACATCTACGGGCTGTCCGAGGTGATCGGCCCGGGTGTGGCTCAGGAGTGTGTGGAGACCAAGGACGGGCTGCACATCTGGGAGGACCACTTCTACCCGGAGGTCGTGGACCCGTTCACCGGCGAGGTGCTGCCGGACGGGGAGGAGGGCGAGCTGGTGTTCACCTCGCTCACCAAGGAGGCCATGCCGGTGATCCGGTACCGGACCCGGGACCTGACAAGGCTGCTGCCGGGGACGGCGCGGGTGTTCCGGAGGATGGAGAAGGTCACCGGGCGCAGCGACGACATGATCATCCTCCGCGGTGTGAATCTGTTCCCCACACAGATCGAGGAGATCGTGCTCCGTACGCCGGGGGTCGCTCCGCACTTCCAGCTCCGGCTGACCCGCGAGGGCCGGATGGACGCGCTGACGGTACGGGCCGAGGCCCGCAGCGGCGCGTCGGCGGAGCAGCGGGCGGCGGCCGCTCGGCTGATCGCGGCGGCCGTGAAGGACGGCATCGGAGTGTCCGTGGAGGTGGAGGTGCTCGACCCGGAGACGCTGGAACGCTCGGTCGGCAAGATCAAGCGAATCGCGGACCTCCGGTAGGGCCACTCGCTCACGGCACCCTTGGGCGAGGCTCTCCCGTCAATCAGCGTTCCGGCCGGTCGGAGCCGTCGCCGGTTCGCAGGTGGCCGATGGCACGTCAGGGGCGGTACCACCGGATCACCCTCCGGCGAGCTGAGTCGTCGTCGGCAGGGCGGGGCCGGCGCCGGCCGGCAGCGAACCCGTGCCCGCATCGCTCCCGGGCCCGGAACCGCCGCCCGAGCCCGGGAGCGACCCGCCGCGGCTCACACGCCGGGCCTCGGAGCCCGTCGACCGGTCGTGCATGGGCGTGACCGGCCACATCGGGGTTCCAGCACCGCACAGCAGGGCGTCCGGGAGGAGCGCCTCCCCCGGACGGGCGCCCGCGGTTGCCGAGCGTCATCGGGCGACGGAGCATCGCACCGACGGCATCTGCTGCCCACGGGCCGGTCCCCGGCCGATTCTTCCTCCGGAGTGATGCAACATGGACACGTCCTCGCTGGCCGGGATCGAGTCGGTCGTCAGCGGCGGGAGGGCCGTGATGACGGCCGATGACAGCATCGTCGTCGACGCGGTGAAGGAGACCGTGAAGAGCGGCAGGACCGCGACCTTCTATCTGACCCCTGCTCAGTTCTCGGCCGTCAACGCGTGGTACTGGACCCCTCAGCGAATGAAGCACATGGGGCTGGAGCAGGTGCCGGACGAGGAGCTGGGCCGGATCAGGTCCGAACTGCGAACCGAGGAGACCGGCTTCGCCTACTCCAACCGGATCAAGTGCCAGTGCGGGGATGTGTACGGCGCATTCGAGTTTGTGAAGCAGGGAATCGCCGAGCACGGGCTTGCCGCCACGCAAGCTGTCTTCAGCATGAAAGACATGGCTGTCATCCGTGCCAATCCACACCAACAGGTGACATGTTCCAACTGCAGACGTCTGCTGGCGACGCCGCACTACTACGTCTACTGGCGCTACGGATGCTGCGTGGACCTGGACGACACGTCCACGGCGGCGTTCGCGGCCCGTCACCGCTGACGGCCAGGGCCTGTTCACCCCCGTCCGGCGAGCACTCCGACGGTTTGGCTGCCGTATCCGATGCCCGCATCGGCGTCCGGCGACCCGGACCGACCGCACGACCGGATCGCCATCGGCGTCCGCTCAGGGACGGAGCGCGGTGAAGCGGTCGCGCAGTTCCCGTTTGAGGATCTTCCCGCTGGCGTTGCGCGGCAGTTCGTCCACGAAGAGGATCCGTTTCGGCGCCTTGAAGCCGGCCAGCCGATCGCGCGCATGGGCGAGGAGCTCCGCCTCGGTCACCTCGCCGCGGGGTACGACGACGGCGGTGACGGCCTCGATCCAGCGTTCGTCGGGAAGGCCGACGACCGCCGCCTCGGCAACGGACGGATGGGTGTAGAGGGCGTCCTCGACCTGGCGGGAGGCGACCAGCACACCGCCGGAGTTGATGACGTCCTTCACCCTGTCGACGACCGTGAAGTACCCCTCGGCGTCACGGACCACCAGATCGCCGGAGTGGAACCAGCCGTCGCGGAAGGCCTCCTTGGTCTCCTCCGGCTTGTCCCAGTAGCCCTCGCAGAGTTGCGGCGATCGGTAGACGACCTCGCCCGCCGTACCGTCCGGCACCTCGTTTCCCGTCTCGTCGACGACCCTGGCCTCGACATGGCGTACCGTCCGGCCGCAGGAATCCATCCGGCCCTCGTGCTCGTGCGGTCCGAGTACGGTCGCGAGCGGGCCGATCTCGCTCTGCCCGAAGCAGTTGTAGAAGGCCAGTCCCGGCAGCCGGGAGCGCAGCCGTTCCAGCACGGGCACGGGCATGATGGACGCGCCGTAATAGGCCTTGCGCAGCGCGCCGAGGTCGCGGGTCTCGAACTGCGGGTGGTTGGCGAGGCCGATCCATACGGTCGGCGGAGCGAAGAGGCTGTCGGCCCGGCCCGATTCGACGAGGTCGAAGACCGTCCCGGCGTCGGGCCCGTCGAGAATGGTGTTCTCCGCGCCGACGGCCAGATACGGCAGCAGGAACACGTGCATCTGTGCCGAGTGGTAGAGCGGCAGTGAGTGGACGGGCCGGTCACCGGGCCGGAGATCGAGTGCCTCGATCGCGCTCGCGTACTCGTGCACCAGTGCCCGGTGCGTCATCATCGCGCCCTTGGGCAGTGCAGTGGTCCCCGAGGTGTACAGCAGCTGTACGAGTTCACCGGGATCCCGTCCGGTGTCGTGCCCACACGGCTCCGCGAGTGCGTTGAGCAGGGAATCGTCGGTGTCACGCAGGGCGTGTACGGCAGTCCCCGCGGGGACGCGGCCGGCAAGGTCCGGATCGGCGAGCACCAGCGAACTGCCGGACTGACGCAGGATGTAGTCCAGGTCGTCGCCGGTCAGATGGTGGTTGACGGGCACATGGACCAGTCCGGCCCGGGCGCAGGCCAGGAAGGCGATCAGATAGGCGTCGGAGTTGTGTCCGTAGGTGGCCACGCGATCGTGGGGGCGCAGGCCGCGTGCGCCGAGAAAGGCGGCGGCGGTGGTGACGGCCCGGTCGAGTTCGGCGTAGGTCCAGGACCGTTCGCCGTAGCGGACGGCGGTGCGGTCGGGGTCGCGCCGGGCGCTGAGGCGCACCACGCCGTCGACCGTACTGCTGAGGAGTTCCTCCAGAGCTGCCATGGCTGGATCCTGGGCGGCCGCCGCCCGGCGGTCAAGCGGGCGTCGCGCCGTTCAGGGGCTGAAGGAGAGGAAGACGAAGGCGGCGAACAGCACCAGGTGGACGCCGCCCTGGAGGAGTGTGGCGCGGCCGGGCACCACTGTGAGGGCGCTGACCACGGCGGTCAGCGTGAGGAGAACCGTGTGGGTGGCGTCCTCGCCGAGGATCAGCGTCCCGGGGAGCCAGATGGAGGCGAGCGCGATCGCCGGGATCGTGAGACCGATGCTCGCGATGGCGGAGCCGTAGGCGAGGTTGAGGCTGGTCTGCATGCGGTCCCTGCGTGCGGCGCGTACGGCGGCGAGGGTCTCGGGCATCAGGACCATCAGGGCGATGACGACACCGACGACGGACTGGTGCAGCCCCGCGGACTGCACGCCGTCCTCGATGGTGGGCGAGACGAGTTTCGCGTCGCCGACGACGGCGACGAGCGCCACGAACAGGAGCGCGACGCTCCACCACGTCTGCCGGACCGAGGGCGGCGGGGCATGCTCTTCGGTGTCCGCCTCCTCGCCGTCGCGGTGGACAGGCAGGAAGTAGTCGCGGTGCCGGACGGTCTGCACGGCGACGAAGAGGGCGTAGAGGCAGAGCGAGGCGACGGCGGCGAAGGCGAGCTGGGGCGCGGTGAACTGCGGCCCGGGGTGGCTTGTCGTGAACGTGGGCAGCACCAGGGTCATGGTGGCGAGGGTGCACACGGTCGCCAGCGCGCCGCCCGACCCCTCGGCGTGGAAGACGGCGACGCGTCTGCGCAACGCTGCGACCAGCACGGACAGTCCCACGATCCCGTTGCAGGTGATCATGACCGCGGCGAAGACCGTGTCCCTCGCGTACGTGGAGGGTTTGTCTCCGGCGCCCGCCATCAGGGTGACGATCAGGCCGACCTCGATGACGGTCACAGCGACGGCAAGCAGCAGGGAACCGAACGGCTCGCCGACGCGATGCGCGACCACTTCGGCGTGGTGCACGGCTGCGAGGACCGCGCCGACCAGACAGAGTCCTACGACGGTGACGGCGGATCCGGGCAGGACACGGCCCCAGCCGAGCACGAGGGCGACCGCTGCGACGACCGGCACCCAGGTGGTCCAATGCGGCCTCAGTGCCATCGTGCCGATCCTCATACGGGCCACGCTGCCAGGAGGCGGGGCGGCGCGCGCGGAGTGCTGAGCCGATGAGGTGCCGGGCCGAGGGGGCCGTCGGCCCGGCACACGCCCGTGGTGTCCGGGTGCCGGTGACCGGCGACGCTCACAACGAGCGGTCGTGGCCCTCCCAGTAAGGGTCGCGAAGTCGCCGCTTGTAGAGCTTTCCATTGGGATCGCGCGGCATGGCATCGATGAAGTCGACGCTCTTGGGGCGTTTGTAGCCCGCCAGCCCGGTCGCGCAGTGCTCGAGGATTTCCTGGGCCAGAGCCGGGCCCGGGATCAGGCCCTCCGCCGGTTCGACGACGGCCTTGACCTCCTCGCCCCAGTCGGCGTGCGGGATGCCGAAGACGGCCGCGTCGGCCACCGCCGCGTGGGCGAGGAGCGCGGCCTCGATCTCCGCGGGGTAGATGTTGACGCCGCCCGAGATGATCATGTCGATCTTGCGGTCGCGGAGGAAGAGATAGCCGTCCTCGTCGAGGACCCCCAGGTCGCCGACGGTGAAGTAGTCCCCGACCCGGTTCTTGCGAGTCTTGGCCTCGTCCTTGTGATAGGTGAAGCCTCCGGTCGACATCTTCATGTAGACGGTGCCGAGTTCACCGGGCGGCAGCCGGTGGCCGTGGTCGTCGAAGATCGCCAGTTCGCTGATGGGCCATGCCCTGCCGACCGTGCCCGGCTTCTTCAGCCAGTCCTCGGCGGTGGCGAAGGCGCCGCCTCCCTCGCTGGCCGCGTAGTACTCCTCGACGCATGTCCCCCACCAGTCGATCATCGCCCGCTTCACATGGTCGGGGCAGGGCGCGGCTCCGTGGATGGCGTGCCGCATCGACGTGACGTCGTAGCGGCTGCGCACGTCCTCCGGCAGCGACAGCAGCCGGTGGAACTGGGTCGGGACCATATGGGTGTGAGTGCAGGCGTGTGCGTCGATGAGGCGCAGCATCTCTTCGGGGGTCCATTTGTCCATCAGCACCAGCCGGTGGCCTATGTGGAGCGAAGCGCCGGCGAACTGCAGTACGGCGGTGTGGTAGAGCGGTGAGCAGACCAGATGGACGTTGTCGTCGAAAGGCCTGATGCCGAAGATGCCGAGGAACCCGCCGAGGTGGGTCTCCTCGGGGCGTTTTCCGGGCAGTGGGCGGCGGATACCGCGCGGCCGGCCGGTGGTGCCCGAGGTGTAGTTCATGACCCATCCGATGGTGCGGTCCTCGGGCGCCGACCCGGGCCGTCCGTCCAGGAGTTCGGCGTAGGGGCGGAAGCCTGCGACGGTGCCGACGGCGTAGCGGTGGCTCCCGGGCAGGTTCGCCTCGTCGGCCGCGGCGGTGGCCGCGGCCGCGAAGCGTTTGTGCGCGATGAGCACCTTGGCGCCCGAGTCCGCGACGATCCAGGCGATCTCGGGGCCGACGAGGTGGTGGTTGACGGGGACGAGATAGAACCCGGCCTGGGTGGCGGCGAGATAGGCGGTGAAGAACTCCACTCCGTTGGGCAGCACGACGGCGAAGGCGTCGCCCTTCTCCAGTCCCGCCGCGCGCAGACCGTGGACGAGGCGGTTGACGTCGGCGTGGAGGCGCCCCGCGGTCCATTCCTCGCCGTCGGGCGCGATGAGTACGGTGCGCCCGGGGTCGGCTGCCGCCTGGGCCCAGAAGCCTCCCCCGGACTCCGTCCGGGGGGAACCCCCTGACTGCATGCTCATGTTCCGCTCCTTCCGGCGATGCGGCTGATCCGGTCCACCGCGTGCTCGAACCCGCGGGTGAGCTCGTCGAAGACCTGCTGGACGCTGCGTTCGGAGTTCATCCGGCCGACGATCTGGCCGACGGGTGTGCCGAGCAGGGGTTCGATCTCGTATCTCTGGATACGGGAGACGGCTTCGGCGACGAGCAGGCCCTGGAGCGGCATGGGCAGGGTGCCCGGGCCGCTCGGATCGTCCCAGGCCTCGGTCCACTCGGTGCGCAGCTGGCGGGCGGGTTTGCCGGTCAGGGCGCGGGAGCGGATGGTGTCGCCGGAACCTGCGGCGAGCAGCTTGCGGGTGAGGGCTCGGGAGTGGAGGTCGGCCTCGGTGGTGGTGAGCCAGATCGAGCCGAGCCAGACGCCCTGGGCGCCGAGTGCGAGCCCGGCGGCGATCTGCTCGCCGCTGCCGATGCCCCCCGCCGCAAGCACGGGGAGCGGCGCCACGGCGTCGACGACCTCGGGGGTGAGCACCATGGAGGCGATCTCGCCGGTGTGGCCGCCGGCCTCGTAGCCCTGGGCGACCACGATGTCGATGCCCGCTTCGGCGTGGCGGCGTGCGTGCCGGGCGCTGCCGGCGAGGGCGGCGACCAGGACACCGTGGTCGTGGGCGCGGTCGACGACGTCTGCCGGCGGAGAGCCGAGAGCGTTGGCGAGGAGCTTGATCGGGTAGTCGAAGGCGACGTCGAGCTGGCTGCGGGCGACCTGTTCCATCCAGCCGGTGATCCGCCAGCCGGACGCCTCGCCCTCGGGCAGCGCCGGTACGCCGTGTTTGGCGAGGGTCTCCTCGACGAAGCGGCGGTGGCCTTCCGGGATCATCGCCTCGACCTCGGCCTCGGTGACACCCTCGACCTTTCTCGCGGGCATGACGACGTCGAGGCCATACGGCTTTCCTCCGGAGTGTTCCTGGAGCCAGTCGAGGTCGCGGGCGAGGTCGTCCGGGGCGGTGTAGCGGACCGCTCCGAGGACACCGAAGCCGCCCGCCCGGGTGATGGCGGCGGCGACCGCGGGGAACGGCGTGAAGCCGAAGATGGCGTGTTCGACTCCCAGTTTCTTGCTCAGCTCCGTCTCCATGGGCGGCAGGATGCCGTAGCGGCACTGCCGAGGGAAGAGATTTTCTGATGCCGTGTCAGATTCGTGGAGCTTGACGCCCACCGCAGTAAGAAAGTTTCACGTGTTGCACGGCAGCCCGAAGGATTCTTTCGGAGAGGGTGCGGTATGACGGAGGCCTCGGCGGGCCGAGGGATCAGCCGCCGCCGGCTGGGCAGGGGGTTGCTGGCGCTGGGAGGTGTGCTGGTGATCGGAGCGTTTCCGGGCGGCGGCGCAGCTGCGGAAACGGGTGGCGACGACGCATCCGGCACGCCCGGACCGGCCCCCGGTGCGACGCGCGTCCCGCGTCACGGCCGCACGACCCTGCGGCACGGCTCCCCCGAGCAGGCCGGGCTCATCGCCGCCCACCTCGAGCGGCTGGTCTCCGACGCCGAGAAGTACCTCGGCCCTTCCCCGAGCCACCCCTGGTACGCGGGGGCGGTACTGATCGCCGGCCGTGGAGGAACGGTGGCCCTGCACCGGCCGATCGGAAAGGCGGTGCGCTACCGGGCCTACGACGAGAAGACCGACACGGGCGTGGAGTTGCCGGCAGACGAGCAGATCCCGATGGCGGAGGACACCGTCTTCGATCTCGCCTCCGTGTCCAAGCTGTTCACCTCGGTCCTGGCCGTCCAGCTGCTCGAGCGGGGAGCACTGGACCTGGAGGAGCGGGTCGCCGCGCACCTTCCCGAGTTCGGTGCCGCGGGCAAGCAGGACATCACCGTACGGCAGCTGCTGACGCACACGTCCGGATTCCGGGCATGGATCCCGCTGTTCAAGGAACCGACGCGCGAGGGGCAGCTGCGGCTGCTGTGGAACGAGGTGCCCGCGAGTCCGCCGGGCACGAAGTATCTGTACTCCGACCTCAATCTGATCTCGCTTCAACTGGTCCTCGAGAAGATCACCGGCCGGGGTCTGGAGGTGCTGCTCCACGACGAGATCACCGCTCCGCTCGGGATGCACCGCACCCGATTCAACCCCCCGCCCTCCTGGAAGCCGGGCATTGCGGCGACCGAGGACGCCCGGCTGCCGTGGTCCGGGCTGGACCGGGGACTGGTATGGGGCGAGGTGCACGACGAGAACGCATACGCGTTCGGTGGCGTCGCGGGCCATGCCGGAGTGTTCTCCTGTGCCTGGGACCTGGCCGTACTCGCCCGGACACTGCTCAACGGCGGGGCCTACGGGCGGGCCAGGATCCTCTCCGAGGAGTCGGTGGAGCTGATGTTCACCGACTTCAACGCGACATTCCCCGGTGACGCCCATGGCCTCGGTTTCGAGCTCCACCAGTACCGGTACATGGGCGCGATGGCGACACCGGTGACCGCCGGGCACACCGGATTCACCGGAACGAGCCTGGTCCTCGACCCGTCGACGGACTCGTTCCTGGTGGTGCTCGGCAACTCCGTCCACCCGGTGCGCAGCTGGCGCTCCGGCAGCGCCCCCCGCGTCACGGCCGCCAACCATCTTGCCCGCGCCGTCGCCGTACGACCGGACCGTGGCCGCACCGCATGGTTCTCCGGAATGTCCGACGCGACGACCGCGACCCTGACCCTGCCCGAGCTCACCCCTTCGTCAGACCGGGCCCGGCTGCGCTGTTCCCTGTGGTGGGACACGGAGCCGGGCTCCGACAAGGCGTTCCTGGAGGTCTCCGCCGACACGGGCGACGACTGGCGGCCGGTGCCTTTCACGACCGCACGCCGGGGGCAGCCGCCGCTCCCCCGCCCCGAGGGGTGGGTGACGGGCTGGTCGGGCCGGGTCTGGCACGACGTGGACTGCGATCTGTCCGCCTGGCGCGGCCGCCCGCTACGGCTGCGCTGGCGTTACACGACGGACCTGCAGTACGTCGGGCGCGGGGTGTACGTGGACGGCCTCCGGGTCGAGGACGGCGGCCGGACCCTCTTCGACGAGGCCAGGCCGAAGGATGCGGCGCGCATCGAGGCGTCCGGCTGGACGGCCTCGGCGGACTGAGCCCGTTCCTCGGCCGCGGCCCGGCCCCCGAACGGTTCGCCGCTCCGGCCCGGGGTCACGGGACCACGGCGAAGGCCGCGAGGCTCATGACCCGCCGGGAACCCGCACGGCCGGGGCGCGTGCCCCGGCCGTGCACGGACCTCACTCAGCTGTCCAGGACCGTGAGCACGATCTTGCCCCGGGTGCGGCCGGTCTCGCCGATCCGATGGGCTTCGGCGGCGCGTTCCAGCGGCAGGACGGTCTCGACGACCGGTCGCAGCTTCCCCTCCTGGGCGAGTGCGGCGATGGCCCGCATCCCGGTGGAGTCGGGTTCGACGAGCGTGAAGCCGGTGCGGACGCCCCGACGGCCGCTCTCCTCGGCGGAGGGCACCTCGTCGGGCGAGGGCAGTGTGACGAGCGTGCCGCCCTCGCGCAGCACACTCAGGGACCTGGTCCCGTAGTCCCCGCCGATCGAGTCGAGCACAACGTCCACGTCACGGCCGGCGAGCGCCTCCGCGAAGTCCTGCCGGGAGTAGTCGATCAGTTCATCGGCACCCAGCGCCTTGAGCATGGCGTGCTTGTCCTCCCGGGCGGTGCCGATGACATACGCACCGCGCGCGGCCGCGATCTGTACGGCGAGGTGGCCGACGCCGCCCGCCGCCGCATGGATCAGGACACGCTGCCCGGCGCTGAGGCCCGCCGTCTCCACGAGGGCCTGCCAGGCGGTGAGTCCGGCCAGCGGAAGCGCCGCCGCCTCCTCATGGGTGAGGCCCTCGGGCTTGGGCACGAAGTGCCGGGCCGGGCCGGTGACGTACTCGGCGTAGCCGCCGGCCTGGCGCGGAAACTCCGGCATGCCGAACACTTCGTCCCCGGGCTGGTACAACGTGACGCCCAGGCCGACGGCCTCGACGACGCCCGACACGTCGTAGCCCAGCACCGGGGGCTCACCGTGCATCCCGAAGCCGCCCGTGGCCCGGGTCTTCCAGTCGATCGGGTTGACGCCGGCCGCGTGCACCCTGACCAGGATCTCCGTCGGCCCCGGTACGGGCCGGTCGATGGTCACACCCTCGAGCACCTCGGGTCCGCCCCAGGAGGCCGGGCTGATCGCGCGCATCGTGGTGTCGTTCATGAGAAATCCTCTCCGTTCCTTCGGTACGGCACCACGATCCGCGCTCATCCACTCCCACAGAACTGGCCGGATGGCCATGATGTGACAGAATCTGGCCATGAGTGCTGTGCAGCAACGTGACGCGAGTGGTGAGTGGGATGCCCAGAGCGGCTGTGTCGTGCCGCCCGGGGAGGATCCGCACCGGGTCGCGGTCCTCGCCCTCGACGGTGTCATGACCTTCGAGCTCGGCATCCCGGCACGGATCTTCGGGAGTGCCCGCTCCCCTGAAGGGACCGGACTGTACGAGGTGACCGTCTGCACTCCGGACGGAAGGCCGGTCCGCACCGACGGAGGCTTCTCGATCGACGTGGAACACGGCCCCGAGGCGCTGGAGCAGGCGGACACCGTGATCATCGCGCCGACCCACCGGCTGGGCGTCGTAGGAGAGCACGGTGTGCTGCCCGAGCAGCTTGCGGCTGCCCTCGGGCGCATCCGGCCGGGCACCCGTACGGTGTCGATATGCACCGGGGCGTTCGTTCTCGCGGCGGCCGGGCTGCTCGACGGGCGCCCCGCCACCACGCACTGGGCGGAGGCCGCGCACTTCCGGCGGCTGTTCCCGCGCGTGCAGTTCGACGAGGACGTCCTGTTCGTCGATGACGGCGATCTGCTGACCTCGGCCGGGGTCGCAGCCGGCGTCGACGTGTGCCTGCATCTGGTGCGCCGCGACCACGGCAGTGCACTCGCCAATCAGGTGGCCCGGCGCTGCATCGTCCCGCCGTGGCGGGACGGCGGGCAGGCGCAGTACATCGAGCGTCCTGTGCCCGCCCCCACGACGGCCACGACTGCGTCCACCCGCGCCTGGGCACTGGAGCGACTGAACCGGCCGCTGGCGCTGGGCGAACTGGCCGCGCACGCGCGGATGAGCGTACGGACCTTCACCCGGCGGTTCCGTGACGAGGTGGGCGTCACTCCCGGGCAATGGCTGACCGCCCAGCGCGTCGAGGTCGCCAAGCAGCTGCTGGAAGCCAGCGACCTGTCCATCGACCTGGTCGCGGACCGCGCGGGGTTCGGCAGCGCCAACTCCCTGCGTCAGCACATGCGCGAACTCGTCGGTGTCTCGCCCGCCGCGTACCGGCGGACCTTCCACTCCGACACCGTGACCGCCGCGGGCCGCGCACACCAGGTGAGGCCGGCGGACTGAGGTCAGCGACCCAGCGCCGCCATGGCCGCGTTGTGGCCCGGGATGCCGCTCACCCCGCCTCCGCGGACCGCGCCCGCGCCGCACAGCAGAACATTCGGGTGAGCGGTCTCGACGCCCCAGCGGCCGGTCGCATCATCGCCGTAGGGGAACGACAGATCGCGGTGGAAGATGTGGCCGCCGGGCAGCCGCAGATCGCGCTCCAGATCCAGTGGGGTCTTCGCCTCGATGCACGGCAGACCGGCCTCGTCGAGGGCCAGGCAGTCGGCGATCGGCTCGTCGAGGTGGGCGTCGAGTTCGGCGAGGGTGGCCTTGAGCAGCGCGTCCCGGGTGGCGTCGGGGGCGTCGGCGAACAGCCGGGCGGGGGTGTGGAGGCCGAAGAGGGTCAGCGTCTGGTAGCCCTGGGCGGCGAGTTCCGGGCCGAGGATGGACGGGTCGGTCAGCGAGTGGCAGTAGATCTCGGACGGCGGCGCCTCGGGCAGCTGCCCGGCCGCCGCCTGGGCGTACGCAGCCGCCAACTGGCCGTATCCCTCGGCGATGTGGAAGGTGCCCGCGAACGCCTCGCGCGGATCGACGGCACGGTCGCGCAGCCGGGGCAGACGGCGCAGCAGCATATTGACCTTGAGCTGGGCACCCTCGGCCGAAGCCGGCGGCTCCGTGCCGAGGAGCGCGGCCAGGGCCTGCGGCGAGGCATTGACCAGGACCTTGTGAGCGGCGACGGTGCCTTCACCGTCGTCCGTGCGGAAGACGACGTCGGCGGACGCTCCGTCGGTGTCGATCCGGATCGCCTCATGGCCGGTGGCGATCTCGGCTCCGGCAGCGCGAGCCGCGTCGGCGAGCGCGTCGGTCAGGGCTCCCATGCCGCCGACCGGCACGTCCCAGTCGCCGGTGCCGCCGCCGATGACGTGGTACAGGAAGCAGCGGTTCTGGACCAGCGACGGGTCGTGGGCATCGGCGAAGGTGCCGATCAGGGCGTCCGTGAGAACGACGCCGCGGACCAGGTCGTCGCTGAAGTTCTGCTCGATGGCGACGCCGATCGGCTCCTCGAACAGCGTCCTCCAGGTCTCGTCGTCGTCGACCCTGACCCGCAGCTCGTCCCGGGTCGGCAGCGGCTCGGTGAGGGTGGGGAAGATCCGTTCGGCCGCACGGCGCGTCCCCTCGTAGAACCGGAGCCACGACTCGTACTCGCCTTCGGAGCCCGTGAGCTGCCCGAACGAGGTGCGGGTGCGGTCCGTCCCGCCGCCCACCAGCAGCCCGGTCGCCCGGCCGTGGCGCACGGCCGGGGTGTACGAGGACACGGTCCGTTTGCGGACGGCGAAGTGCAGCCCCAGATCGCTGACGATCTTGTCGGGCAGCAGGGACACCAGATAGGAATACCGGGAGAGACGGGCGTCGACCCCGGCGAACGGGCGGGTGGAGATCGCCGCGCCGCCGGTGTTCCCCAGTCGCTCCAGGACGAGGACGGAACGCCCCGCCCGGGCGAGATAGGCAGCGGCGACCAGTCCGTTGTGGCCGCCGCCCACGATGACGGCGTCGTACACGGCTCGGGAGAACGCTTCGGTTGCTGGCATGCCTCTTCGTAGCACGTGATGATCGTCACGGACCAGGGTGCCGTGGAAACCGCTCGTCACAAGCCGAGCACGGCAGTGACGGTACCCGCGGAGATCGCCTCCAGAAGGGCCGAGTGGTCGGCGGCGGTGCGTTCCGCGTACGTCATCGCGAAGTCGGCCATGGCCCGGTCGAACGTGTCCGAATTCCCGAGGTACGCGGCGATGGCGATCCGTTCCCCGGTCCTGGCGTGGGCGCGGGCCAGCACCCTTCCGCACAGCCCGGCGTACTCGCCGAGCAGGGCCGGGGACATGGTGGTGACGTCCGCCGAGCCCTTCATGTCGCGCAGCTGCCGCCAGTAGAAGTGCCGCCCGCCGGGGCCGCTCACCCAGCCGAGGAAGATGTCGCTCGCCGCCTGGAGGAGCCGTTGCCCGGCGACGACCCGCTGGCCCTGGTGCTTGTACGCCGAGGACGCAAGATGGGGTTCGAGCACGGACCGCTGAGCCTCCTTGATCTGCAGGAAGAGCGGGTCCCCGTCGTCGCGGCCGGTCATGAGCGCCACGTAGCAGCGCGTGCCGACACTGCCCACTCCCACGACCTTGCGAGCCGCCTCCACGAACCGGAACCGGTCCAGCAGCACCCTGCGGTCCTCGGGCAGGGTGCTGCGGTAGTCACTGAGGATCTTCCGTACGGCCGCGGCATCGGGAAGTTCGAGTACGTCGAGCAGCGGCGGGTCGTGGACGATTCGCCGGTGGCCCTCGATCACGGCGGTGAGCTTCTCCAGTGCCTGCAGGCTGGTGCGACTGCGGGCCTTGGCGATCCGGGCCTCGACGCGCTCGCGGTCCATCTTGCGTACGAGCTTGAGGAGGTCCGCGCTGTCGAGCCGCTCGTACCAGACATCGAGTTCGCCGAGGCTGGCGAGCCGGCGCATGGTGGTCCGGTACGACTCCGCGCCGGCCAGAGCCGCCAGCCGGGCCCGCGCCTTCGCATGCCCATTGTCCAGCGCGGCGACGGCGACACTGGCGACCAGCCGCTTCACATCCCATTCGAAGGGCCCGGGAAGGGTCTCGTCGAAGTCATTGAGATCGAACAGGAGCGCGCGTTCAGGGGAGGCGAAGGCACCGAAGTTGAGGAGATGCGCGTCTCCGCACAGCTGCACGGTGAGTCCGCTGTGCGGCTGAGCGGCGAGGTCCGCGGCCATGACGGCGGGAGCCCCGCGCAGATACGTGAAGGGGGACACGGCCATCCGGCCGTAGCGGATCGGTACCAGATCCGGCTCCCGGCTCCTGGCCTGCTCCTCGAGGATGCCGATCGGATCGGGCCGGTCCGCAGCGGGGATCCACCGCCCGTGCGACGAGCGGGATGCCCGCTTGCGGGCGTCGCGGCCACGCCTCGCCTCTTCGGCAGGGTCCGTCATACCGCCAGTGTGCAGCGGAGGCCGGGGTCCATGACGGCGGAACCCGGCCGATCGGGTGAAGCGTGCCGGACTGCCCGCGGCTCAGTAGGCCCGGTTGCCGCGCTGCTGGCGCAGCGCCGCCACGCGTCGGTACAGCTCGACCGCCTCTCCGCTCCTGCCGAGCTGCTCCAGACAGTGCGCCTCGTCGTTGCGGCTGGCCAGGGCATCGGGATGGTCGGCGCCGAGCACGCGTTCGCGGGCCTCGGCAACCTGCCGGTAGACGCCGAGCGCCTCCGACCAGCGGCCCAGCCAGCCGAGACCGACGGCCACCTCACGGCGGCTGACGAGAGTGTCGGGGTGGTCGGGGCCCAGCACCCGCTCCCGGATCGTGCAGACGTCGCGAGCCTCGGCGAGTGCCTCCTCCCAGCGGGCGAGCCGTCCGAGGTTGACGCCTAGGCCGTGGCGGGCGCGCAGGGTCTCGGGATCGGCGGGTCCGTGCACTCTGGCCCGGTCGTCGACGAGCGCGCGGTACAGCTCCAGCGCCTCCGCGCTGCGGCCGAGCCGGCCCAGGCTGATGCCGACCTCGTACCGGGCGGAGAGCGTGTCGGGGTGATCGGTTCCGAGCACGTGCGCGCGGGCGGCCGCGACCTCCCGGTATGTCTGCAGAGCTTCTGTCCAGCGGCCGAGCTGTCCCAGGGCATAGGCGACTTCGTACCGGGTGACCAGGGTGTCCGGATGCGCCGCACCGAGCACCCTCGCCCGTCCCTGGGCGACTTCGTACGCCATCCGGTACGAGTCCTCCAGGCGTCCGAGCCGGCTCAGGTTGAAGGCGAGGTTGTGGCGGCAGCGGAGGGTGTCGGGATGGTCGGGGCCCACGGTGCGTTCACGGGAGGCCAACACCGCCGAATACACCTGGTGCGCATCGAAGTGGCGGCCGAGTTGGCCGAGTACGTAGGCGGTCTCCTGGCGGGCGGCCAGGGTCTCCGGGTGGTCGGCTCCCATGGTCCGCTCACGGCCTTCGGCGACGCGGCCGAACTCACGCAGCGCGTCCACGGTGCGCCCGGTCCTGCTGAGGGTGAAGCCGACCTCGTAGCGGCTGGCGAGGGTGTCCGGGTGGTCCGGGCCCAGCGCATGCTCCCGCTCGGCCGCCACCGCGCGGTGCACCTCGCCCGCTTCCTCCCAGCGTCCGAGCCGGCCCAGGCTCAGCCCCGCGTTGTGGCGGCTGGTGAGGACGGCGAGCAGCTCGGGGGACGGGGTGGGGCGCTCGGGCCGGGGCAGCTGGACCGGTACCGGTGCACGCAGGTCGACACCGCTGGTCCACTCGCCGGTGAGGCCCGCGGTGTAGTCGGGGAGGGAGGGGCGGAGCGTGGATGTACCCGCCGCCTTGAGGCCGGTGGTCATGCCCCGGGTCCAGGACGGCAGTCGGCGCGCGCGGGCGGAGGGCGAGGAGTCCGGATCGGGCTTCGGCACCGCATGAGGTGCGGGGGCGGTCAGGGAACGTGCGCCCGTGATCCGGCGGCGCAGCTCCTTGGCGTCGGCGGGCCGGCCCTCGGGTGTCTTGGCGAGCAGGTCCAGGACGATCCGGTCGATAAATCCGGGCAGCTCCGCCCGGTGGTTCCGGAGCGGCTCGGGTGGTGTGTCACGGTGTCCTACGAGGATGGACCACGCATCACCGAGATCGAACGGCGGGACGCCGGTGGCGATCTCGTACAGGACGCATCCCAGCGAGTAGAGGTCGCTGCGGTGGTCAACCTGGCTGCCGCTGATCTGCTCGGGCGACATGTAGTGCGGGGTGCCCATCGCAATGCCCGTACCGGTGAGCCGTGAGGTGAAGCCGATGTCGTGACCGAGCCGGGCGATACCGAAGTCGCAGATCTTCACAGTGCCGTCGGTGAGACGCATGATGTTGGCGGGCTTCAGGTCCCGGTGGACGATGCCCTGGTCATGGGTGTACGCAAGGGCGTCGGCGACCTGTTCGGCGATGTCGACGACCTCGGCCACGGACAGCGGGTGCTGCTTGTTGTCGTCGAGCAGCTGGCTGAGGTTGCGCCCGTCCAGCAGCTCCATCACCAGATAGAGGACGCCTTCGTGTTCGCCGAAGTCATGGACGACGGTCACTCCGCGATGCTGCAGAGCGGCGGCGACCCTGGCCTCTCTGCGGAAGCGTTCGCGCAGCACATCGGTGAATTTCTGGTCGTGCTGCTGTCCGAGCGGTTTGAGGCATTTGACCGCGACACGCCGGCCCAGGGACTCGTCACGTGCCTGCCACACCTCGCCCATGCCCCCGCGCCCGATCTGATCGAGCAGCCGGTACCGGCCGTGGATCAGCCTGGTGTCCGCCATCGCGTGCTGTCGCCCCCGTCGCTCTGCTGCGCCCTCCCCGGCCCGTCCAGTATGGCCGTCTGCCTACGTAGTTTGTACGGTGCGGGTCTGCTGCCGGGCCCGAGTCGCGCCATCGCCTTCAAGATGTGACCCGGCGGAAGCTGCCAGCGCACCCGGGAGGGGATGCAGCGCAGGGCGTTCCCGGTGACGACGAGCCGGCGGGTGACCCGCTCCGGCGGCGGTGAGGACCGGCCGTAGAGCTCGTGGGCGTACGGGGGCAGGGCGTCGTAGGCGAGCGCCGCAGCACGCTGCCAGAGGAGTTCGCGCGCCGGGACGAGGAGGGTGTGGACGGGTGGCCTGCGCAGGAAGCGATCGACCGTACGGGCGTCCGGTCCGGCTTCGAGTTGCGGACGTACGGCCCTGAAGTACTCGCCCAATGCGTCGGCGGTGGCGGGTACACGGGCCGGGTCGAGGCCGACGAGCCGGGCGCTCTCGCGGTGTTCGTCGATGTAGCGGTCCGCCTGGGCGTCGCTGAGCGGGAAGCCGGAGCGGCGCAGGACATGGAGGTACGAGTCCACCTCGGCGCAGTGCACCCACAGCAGCAGATCCGGCTCGTCCACGCCCAGCAGCCGGTGGATTCTGCGCACCCGGGCGCCCGCCTGCTCGGCAGCCCCGGATGTGCCGTAGGTGATGGTGCCGACGAAGTTCGCCGTGCGCATCAGACGGCCCCAGGCGTCGCGCATGAAGTCACTGTTGATCATGACCCCGCGGACGGCCCGGGGATGCAGTGCCTGGAGATAGAGCGCACGCACCCCCGCGACCCACATCATCGGGTCGCCGTGCATCTGCCAGGTGACCGATTCGGGGCCGAAGAGGCCGGGATCGCGGTCCTCCGGGTCCACACGCATATGTCGCCGTGTCACAAAGCCTCCTCGACGGCCCTGACGAATGCCCTCGACCTGCGGTGCCGGCCAGAAGCAGCGGGCTTCACCTCGCCGACACCCCAGCTTGGCACTCTGGCACAGCTCGCCGACAACCGGACCGTCGTTGAGCGCGGCGGCAGCGCCCCTGAGAGCGATGATCTCGGCCGCTGACGGGCTCGGTGGGCGCCTGGTGCGTATTCCTTCCGGCCTGCGCCGGGCCGGAAGGGTTCCGGTGACCGGTCCAACTCCGAGGTGCTGTCGGCATTTCCGTGCAGTCGACGGCTCGTGCCGGCACCGCGCGCCTTCATCGACCAGCCGCCGGCCGCCCTGCGCCGCGGCGCAGGGCGGCCCGTATGCGCTCGTACAGCGCGGTCAGCAGGGACGAGCCGGACGGCGCACTGCCGGTCGTCCTCGGATCCGGCGCACGGAACCCGGGGCGTTCAAGGCGAACAACCGGACTGCAGGCCCCTCGGCCGGCCCCGACCGCCTCAACCAATGGTGCTATCGTCATTAGCACCATGCTGCTGAGACTGAACACCGCGGACACGCGTCCCCTGCACGAGCAGGTGGCGGGTGCGCTCCGACGCGCCATCGCCGAGGGGGAATGCGGGCCGGGCGACCGACTGCCCTCGGCGCGCGACCTTTCCCAGGCGCTGGGAGTCAACGCCAACACCGTGCTGCGCGGCCTTCGGACCCTGCGGGACGAGGGGCTCCTGGAGTTCCGGCGAGGGCGGGGGGTGACCGTGACCGACGGGGCGGACCGCCGCTCCGCACTCCTGGACCGCGTCCGTCACCTGGTCGGCGACGCAGCCCACCTGGGATACAGCAGGACGGATCTCATAGAGATGATCAGGGGGATTCGGTGAACGACCGCACGAGGCGGACGAATGGATCAATGTGGGCCACCGTCGCCGGGACCGCCGGGACCCTGGCTCTGCTTGTCGCACTGCCGTTGACCGCGAGCGAGCGGTTGCCCGAGCGGCTGGCGACCCACTGGGACGGCGGATCCGGTGAGCCCGACGGTTCCATGCCCCTGTGGGCCGCAGCGCTCTTTCCAGCGCTGATCTGGGCAGCACTGGCGTTGAGTGCCGCGTTGGTCGCCCGGCGAGCGACGGGTGGATCCACGGGCGCGGCCCGGGGATGGGCCGGTGTCGCACTCCTGTCCGGCGGTGTCTTCCTGACCGGGGCGCAGGCATCCGTCGTACGAGCCAACCTGGACCGTACGGACTGGCGGGACGCCGCCCCGGTGACGCTCTGGATCGTGGGCACCGGCCTGGCTTCCGCAGCGGCAGGTCTGGCCGGCTGGCTGGCATGCCGTCGGACCGGCACCACGGCAGAGACGTCCGCGCCGGCCGGCCCGACCATGAACATCCCCGAGGGTGAACGGCTCGTATGGCTCTCCCGCACGTCGAATCCGTGGCTCCGTGCGACCTCGGCTCTGACGGGATTCACAACGGTCACCGTCGTTCTGGCAACGGTGGGAGGGCTGATGGACCCCCAGTGGGCGCTGGTCGCGCCTTTCGCCCTGGCCTCCCTCGCACTCCTGGGGTGTGCGTCCGTGCAGGCGCGGGTCAGCGACAAGGGGCTGGAGGTGGCCTTCGGCCCGCTGGGCTTCCCGGCACGTCGTTGGGCGGCCGAGGACATCGAGTCGGCCCGCGCCGAGAACCGCACACCCGCCCAGGTCGGCGGCTGGGGCTACCGGCTGAGCGGGCTCGGGACGACCGTGATGCTGCGCAGCGGCGAATGTCTCGTCATACGCAGCAAGAGCAAGGACTTCGCCGTGAGTGTGGACGACGCCGAACGCGGCGCAGCGCTCCTCAACTCCCTGAGCCGGTGAGGATCTCCGATCCGAGTGCGGCGGCCGCCGCACCGTACGGCGAGCCCTCGGGAGCAGGCACCGCATTTCGCGGGATCCTCCCGCTGAGGAATCAGCACAACACAACGGGCCGGCCCGGCTGTTCTCCACAGCCGGGCCGGCCCGTTGCCGGGGTTAGCGCCAAGCAAGGACCCTCGGCGCAGCGCGCTACCTCCGCACCCGGGGCATCCCGAGCCCGATCCAGGAGATGATCTCGCGCTGGATCTCGTTGTTGCCGCCGCCGAAGGTGAAGATCACCGCGGAGCGGTATCCGCGCTCGAGCTCGCCGTGGAGCACTGCGCCCGCCGAGCCCTCCTTGAGCGGGCCTGCGGCACCGACGACCTCCATCAGCCACGCATAGGCGTCGCGGCGCGCCTCGGAGCCGTAGACCTTGACGGCGGATGCGTCGTGCGGGGTGAGGCTGCCGTCCTGGACGGCGCCCACCATCTGCCAGTTGAGCAGCTTCATCGCGTCGAGCCTGGTGTGGGTGCGGGCGAGCCGGGCACGGACCCAGCCGAGGTCGATGACACGGCGCCCGTCGACGAGCTTGGTCTCACGGGCCCAGCGCTGGACGTCGCGAAGGGCGCGGATGGCCATGGTGCCGTGCGCGGCGAGGGTGACGCGCTCGTGGTTGAGCTGGTTGGTGATCAGCCGCCACCCCTTGTTCTCCTCACCGACGCGCCGGGAGACCGGAACGCGGATGTTCTCGTAGTAGCTGGCGGTGGTGTCGTGCGAGGCGAGGGTGTTGATGACGGTGCAGGAGTAGCCCGGGTCGGTGGTCGGGACGAGGAGCATCGTGATGCCCCTGTGCGGCGGGACCCCCTCTTCGAGTGGGGTGGTGCGCACGGCGAGCCACACCCAGTCGGCGGTGTCGCCGTTGGTGGTCCAGATCTTCTGGCCGTTGACGACGTAGGTGTCGCCCTCCCGGACGGCCCGGGTCCTGAGCGCCGCCAGATCGGTGCCGGCTTCGGGCTCGCTGTAGCCGATCGCGAAGTCGATCTCGCCGGAGAGGATCCTCGGCAGGAAGTATGCCTTCTGTTCGTCCGTGCCGTACTGCATGATCGTCGGTCCGACGGTGTTGAGCGCCATCAGCGGCAGCGGCACGCCTGCCTGGGCGGCCTCGTCGAAGAAGATGAACTGCTCCATCGGGGTCAGCCCGCGGCCGCCGTACTCCTTCGGCCAGCCGACTCCGAGCCATCCGCCGGCGCCGAGCCGACGGATCGTCTCCCGGTAGAAGCGCTTCTGGGCGGCCGGGTCGCCGTAGCGGGCGTAGGCGTGGTCCGGTACGAGCCCGTCGAAGTACGCACGCAGTTCGGCGCGCAACTGCTGCTGCTCGGGCGTGTATTCGAGGTGCACGGCCCCTCCAGGCGTCTCGCGGACATACGGCGTCGCGGTCCCGCGTTTGCTTGCGCCGTCCTGCGGCGCGCACACAGTAGAACGTGTTGCAGTAATCCGGAAGTGCCGTGCAGTGCCGGTCAGGGCGTGGCCGCACGTTGCGCCCTGCCGACTCCGGCAAGGGCGAGCCGCCACGGACGGGCGGCCGGCCCGTGTGCGGACCCGCGAATCAGCCGCTTCCCGCTTTGACATCACCCCGAGAGGAGAGGAAGGTGTAAATGTTCTATAAGTTCGCATTTGAGCTATATGTGCGGAGGTGCATGAAAATGCGCCGTAGGATCGCCGCCGCAGTCTCGGCAGGGGCCCTGGGCCTCGCCCTCGGCCTGACACCTGCCACCGGGGCGTTCGCCTCGAGCGACACCAGGGACAACTACCGCTGCTCCGACTGGAGAGACTGGAGGGACGGTCGAGACCACTGCGACCACCACGACGACTTCGGCGACAGGTTCCACGACGTACTGGTCATCGTTGTCGCCTTGTCGTAATACCGGCCGTTGAGACCGGTGTCGGATGCCGTCGCCCGGCCGTGATGCCGACTGTGGAGACCACCACCACGCAGCAACGGGCTCGGATGTCTTCCGGGCCCGTTTTCCTGCGCTGCGCCGCGCGCGGCACTCCTCGGGGACCCCGCGTCGGGCGTGGGCGGGCGACCGTCGGGGCCCCGCCGATCGGTCGTCACTCGCGCAGGAATCTCACATCGGTCGTCACGTCCACGCCGTGAGCCCGGCATTCGGGTCCCGCCTTCGGGCGGCCCGGTTTTCACAGCCGGCCTTCATGTCCCCACCTCCATGTCCGGATTCCGCCGGTCGACGCGGCCCGTCCACCGCACGCTGGGACGTGAACCGACGACGAAGCAGACGACGGAAGCAGCACAGAGGACGGGCGGACGATGACGGCATCCAGCACCACGATCCGACAGCGTGTGGACGGAGCCGACTGGGCGGCAGTCGCCACGGAGCTCGACGAACTCGGCTGCGCCCTGACACCTGCGCTCCTCACCCCCGCCGAGTGCCGTCGCATCGCCGGGCTGTACGACGAGCCGGAGCGGTTCCGCACCACCGTCGACATGGCGCGGCACCGCTTCGGCTCCGGTGAGTACCGTTACTTCACTCATGAACTGCCAGAAATGGTACGAGAGTTGAGAGAAGCGCTGTATCCCCGACTGCTGCCCGTGGCCCGCGACTGGGCGCAGCGGCTCGGCCGTCCGGCGCCATGGCCGGACAGCCTGGCGAGCTGGCTGTCGCAATGCCATGACGCCGGGCAGGACCGCTCGGCCCAGATCCTGCTGCGATACGGGAGGGGCGACTGGAACGCGCTGCACCGCGATGTGTTCGGCGACTTGCTCTTCCCGCTGCAGGTGGTCATCGGCCTGGACGGCTACGGAACCGACTACACCGGTGGTGAGTTCCTGCTGGTCGAGCAGCGTCCCCGGGCACAGTCGCGGGGGTCGTCCACGCCGCTGCGCCAGGGTC
Source organism: Streptomyces sp. NPDC043861 (assembly GCF_056435905.1). Classification (NCBI taxonomy): domain Bacteria; kingdom Bacillati; phylum Actinomycetota; class Actinomycetes; order Kitasatosporales; family Streptomycetaceae; genus Streptomyces; species Streptomyces sp. NPDC043861. The sequence goes on from NZ_JBWKDP010000018.1 coordinate 109,742, forward strand.
ACGGGCTTGTGTTCACCACCCGGGACCGGCCGGTGCGATCCGCCCGCGGCTGGTCGGCGGGCGCGATGCGGCACGGTGTGAGCGTCGTGCGCTCGGGGCGACGGCATGCGCTCGGGCTGGTCTTCCATGACGCGGCCTGAGCACGGTCGGACGGAGACTGCGGGGGCGGGCCTACGGCGACGATCGGGTCGCACCGGCACCGCGGCGCCTGGCAGTGGCTGCGGACGGCAGTGGCGGAGTTGTCCATGGCTCCGCCTGCGCAGGCCGCAGCCCGGACCGGGTTCGCGGATCGGCCCCATCTCGCCCGGGCGGCCGGCCGGTTGACGGGCCCCACCACCCACGACGCTGCGTCGCTGTCACGCTCACAGGTCCCGCAGGGCCCCGCTCCGGTCGCCGCGGTCCGACCCCGCCCACCTGCCGGGGTCGGCCTCACGGGGCGATGTTGTGGTTCAGTCGGAACAGATTGCCGGGGTCGTAGCGCCGCTTGATGTCGGTCAGCCGGTCGTAGTTCTGCCGGTAGTTCGACCGGACACGGCCCTCGGCCTGGTCGTCGTGGTCCATGAAATTGACGTAACCGCCCTCCAGGGAATGCGGTCGCAGTGCGGCGGCGAAGGCCCGGGCCCAGTCGACGGACGCCTCGCATTCGGCCCGGGTGGGCAGGGTGGGGCTCAGCGCGGTCGAGAAGTCGGCGTCGCGGTAGGCGAACGCGGTGGCATCGGGGGGAACCCGGTGGCAGGCGCCGTCCAGGGGGAAGACGACCGTCGAGCTCTGGATGCTGGGGGTCGTGACGCCGTACTCGAGGTACGCGTCGATCGCCCCGTCCGGCAGGCCCTTGCTGAACGTGCCCTTCCAGTAGTGGAAGAGGCCCGCCGGGAGGAGGTCGTCGAACAGGGTGTTGATCACCGGGTACGGGATGCGCTCGACGTGCCGCCCGATGACTGGGCCCAGGGCGGTGAGCCTGGCACGGATCTCGTCGTCCCGGGACTCGGGGCCGGTCCAGCAGACGACCACTCCGCACAGCGGTCGGCCGTGCCAGCGCTCGGGGAGGAACGGCAGGGGTGGGCCGAGGGCGACGACGAGCAGGGCACCGAGCATCTCGTCGGCTTCGGCGACGAGTTCGCGGTAGCGGTGCAGTACGTCGCCGTCGAGGGGATAGAAGACCGGGCCGCCGAGGACATCGGCCACCGGGTGCAGCCGGTACTCGAAGGAGGTGACGACTCCGAAGTTCCCACCTCCGCCGCGGATCGCCCAGAACAGATCGGTGTTGCGCTCCTGCGTGCAGGTCAGGAACGAACCGTCCGCCGTGATGACGTCCGCCGAGATCAGGTTGTCGCAGACCAGGCCGCAGCGCCGGGCGAGGTGGCCCATGCCACCGCCGGTGGTGAGGCCGCCGATGCCGGTGGTCGAGACGACCCCGCCCGTGGTGGCGAGGCCGAAGGCGTGGGTCGCATGGTTGACGTCCGCCCAGGTGCAGCCCCCTTCTGCCCGGACCGTGCGGGTCCCCGGGTCCACCCGGATGCCGCGCATCCGGCCAAGGTCGATGACGAGGCCCCCGTCGCAGGTGCCGTGACCGGTGACGCTGTGGCCGCCGCCGCGCACGGCGAGCAGCAGGTCCCGCTCCCGGGCAAGGTCGACGGCGGCGACGACATCGCCCACGTCCACGGCCCTGACGACGGCCGCGGGCCTTTTGTCGTGCATTGCGTTGTAGACCCTGCGGGCCTCGTCGTAGTCGTCATCGCCGGGCTCGACGACCTCGCCGTGGACGGCGTCGCTCAGCCGTTCCTTGAGCGTGCTGTCGAGGGCGGGTGCACAGGAGTTCATGACGGCGACCGCCTTCCGGGTGGCCTCGGAACGTGCCTGGGCATCCTTTGTAGGCCTCGTACCGGACCCGGCGCATCGCCGGAACGGCCCATCCCGGCGCTCCGGGCATGGGCGGAACAGCCCATCAGGGGGGCCGGGCCAGACCATGGGTGTACACGTACGCGGTTGCGCCGGCCCGCGAGGACACATCGAGCTTGGCGAAGATGTTGTTGAGATGGCGGGCCACGGTGTGTTCGCTGATCGTCAGTTCTGCCGCGATGGACCGGTTGGTCCTGCCCGCCGCGACGAGGCGGAGCACCTCCGCCTCGCGCTCGGTGAGCTCGCCGGGGAGCCTGAGCAGGGCCGCGGCGCGACGGGCGTCGGGCACGGCCCCCAGCGCCTCGAACGCGGCGCGTGCCGCGCCGAGTTCCAGGCGCGCACTCTCGTCGTCACCGGCGGCACGGGCCGCGGCAGCGAGCACCATCCGGACCTGCGCGGCCTCGAACGGAACCCCCAGCTCCAGCCAGAGCGCCAGTGACCGGCGCAGGAGGCGTACGGCACGCTCCGGGTCGCCTTCGCCGAATGCCACCGCACCTCCCGCCGCAGTGGCCATCGCGTGCAGCACGGTGGTCGCGGATTCACGCAGTTGCTCCCACTCGCATGCGATGCGCTCCAGCTCGTCGGCCGCCTCGCGGGCCTCGTCGATCCTGCCGAGGGCGAGCGAGATCTCGACCTGGGCCGCGAGCAGTCGGCAGCGGCCGAGCCGCCCCGGCCCGCTCCCCTCGCCGCCGCCCGCGAGGGCGAGCCTCAGCGCGGCGGCGGAGGACGCGGCGTGGCCCTGAGCGAGCCGCAGCAACGCGAGACCGGGCTGCGGGTCGCGGCCGAGTTCATGGGCACGGCCGTACGAGGCCTCGGCGGCAGCCGTCTCACCGCGCCTGCGCTGGATCTCACCGGTCAGATAGACCGCCTCGGCGGCCGTCGTCGCCTCGTAAGGCAGCAGTTCCTCACAGGTCAGGGAGGCCTCAGCGGTGGCCTGCGGCCAGGAGCCGCGCAGCTCGAGCACCTGGACACGGTGGACCCGGCACAGTCCGCGGAAGTTGTTCTCCTCCGGCATTGCGGCACACCAGTCCATGGCCGCGTCGGTCCATTCCCCGGCCCGCCCGAGGTCGGCGGAGGCCATGCAGTGCTGGAGACCCAGGCAGTAGATCCAGCCGGTGAAGAACGAGCTGAGCTCACCCGCCATGGCCGCGCACATGGCGTCGTCCAGCAGCGCGAGTCCGTCGGCGACCCGGCCCCGGGCCAGCAGGACGGCCGCCTGCGCCTGTGTGCTCATGGCGAGCAGATCGGGGCTGCCGCACCGTCGCGCGATGCCGGCCATGCGGACCGCGCAGGCCATGGCCTCGTCGAAGGCGCCGCGCCGCTGAGCCTCCTCCGCGTCGACCCAGACGAGGTAGCACTGCTCCACGCATTCGGGCACATCGCACAGCTCCTGCCTGGCCCGGCGCAGCCAGCCCGCCGCAGCTGCCTCCCGGCCCGCGAGCCGGCATTCGTAGAAGAGCATCCACGCGCTGTAGCCGGACCCCCGGGCATCGCCGACGGCGGTGTACCCGGCGTAGGCCTTCAAACGTGCCGCGACCGACTCCTCGACCCGGCTGGTCCACCAGGCGGCGTCGGCGAGGGCCGCGAGATCGTCCGGGGCGAGCGCACCGGGGTCCAGTCCGTGGAGTGCCTCGTACGCCTCGGCCCATGCCTCCCGGGCGACCGCAGCCCTCGCACGCTGGAGCATCGGACCGTTCTCGTGGCCGGCCGCCTCCCTGGGGACGATCTCCCGTTCGGCCACACGCGGCTCCTTCCCGCTTCCTCACCAGGATAGGAGCGGCGGGGGTGGCAGGAGCCCGTTCGTCAGGGCCGGGGTGGTGCCTCGCCCGTGAAGGGTGCGCGCCCGACGGCGCACAGACCCCAGATGACGAAGACGCAGAAGGCGATGGCCACGATCGACCACACGGGGAGGTACGGCATGGACAGGAAATTGGTGATGATCAGCAGCGATGCCACGACGATGCCGAGGACACGGGCCCACGGCGCGGCCTTGAAGAGACCCAGGCTCGCCCCGACGGCGAGCAGGCCGAGGATCAGATGGATCCAGCCCCAGCCGGTCAGGTCGAACCGGAAGACATAGTCGGGGGTGGCGATGAAGACCGCGTCCTTCGCGATCGCCATGATGCCCCGGCAGATGTCGAAGATGCCCGCGATCAGGAGCATCACGGCGGTGAAGAGCACCAGGCCTTCGGCCACCTCTCCGGACATGCCGGAGCGGGAATGAGGTGTGGACGTCGTCATGTCGGTGCCTCGTTTCGTCACAGGGCTACGGCGGGGCAGCCACGGCAGGCCGGCGCAGGCCCGGCCGCTCCGCCGAAGGGCCGTCTCATGCCTGGTCACAGGCGTGCGGCCCGGGACTCCTCGAGCAGACTCCCTCCCTTGGCCCGTGTGCCTCGCCCGTGGCGGGTGATCCGGTTCCGAAGGTCCGGTCAGGGGCAACGGACGGGTGCCGGGCGTTGCCGCGCATGGTGCGCGAGGGCGCCCCGCCTTTGCGGGCACCTTGTCCTGCGCACGGGGTCGCGCCCGCCTTTGGGGTGCGCGTGTTTCGGGCCCGCGGTTCCCGCATCATTCAGGGCGGGGCCGCTCCGGACCTGGCCTGACCGGCTCTGTCACGGGTCGCGGCGCGGAGGGCGAACGCTCCGGCCAGTTCGACCACACCGAGCAGCACGAGCCACAGCCCGAGCAGCCGGGCGAGCGCGACCGCGGAATCCACCGGAAGGGCGAGGACTACGATCCCTGCGACGACACCGAGCGCGCCCATGGCGAAGGCAAGACCCCGGTGCGGTAGTTCACGGTCGGCCAGGGCCACGAACGCGGTCAGCAGACCCGACAACAGCCAGAAGGCCCCGACGATCAGCGACAGAGCGGCGATGGTCTGCAGTGGATGCCGCAGGCAGAGCACGCCCGCCAGCACGGCCACCACCGCGATGAGCACCCGTGACAGACGGCTGCCCTCCTGCGCACGGCTGCTGGAGAACGCGGTCACGAAGCGGAACAGTCCGGTGATGAGCAGTTGCAGACCGATGAGGATCGCCAGGATGTGAAGCGTCTCGTCCGGCCAGACCAGCACGATGATGCCCGGAATCAGTGTCGCCAGAGCCAGGCCCAGCGCCCAGCCCCATGAACCTCCCACGACACCGAGGACATCGAGCGGGTCCTTCGGGCCGCGCCCGGACCGGTATTCGGAGGATGTGGTCATGATGCCTCCCTCCTCCCTCCACCAGTATCCGGCGGGGGTACGGCCGGAGGGTCACCCGGCCGGAGTGATTCTCGGTCGCCGGTCGGGCTCGGCGGGGGCGGGGAATCCGACCGGGAGCCGCAACGGTGGTGCCGCAGCTGCGGCACTCGGCGCACGCTCGCACCGGGACGGACCAGGACCGGCTGCGCACCCGGACCCCGTGGCACGGCAGGGCTCGCACCGGGACGGACCGGGACCGGCTGCGCGCCGGAACGCCGTGGCACGGCAGGGCTCGCACCGGGACGGACCGGGACCGGCTGCGCGCCGGAACGCCGTGGCACGGCAGATTTCGCCACGGCATCATCGGCGGGTGGTGTACGGCGGGGACGCCGAGCGGCGGTGCGGCCACCGGCGGCCGCTTTCCGTCACCTCAGGTCGCCGCGGCGCCCTTCACTTCGACCTGGGGACGGACGATGACCACCGGGCAGTCGGCGTGCAGGGCCACCTGCTGGCTCACCGAGCCGAGCAGCATACGGGCGAACCCGCCGCGGCCCCGGCTGCCCACCACCAGTACCTCCGCACCCTCCGACGCCTTCAGGAGCACCTCGACCGGATTGCCACGCATCAGATGCGCGTGGACCTGGGTCTCACCGCATTCGCCCAGCACCGTGCGGATCTCTTCGGCGAGGGCGCTCCGGGCGTTCTCCACGTCGAGCTCGGCATCCACCGCAGGGGCGGACCACCCGTGCGCACCGGGCAACTCGTACCCACTCACCGCGTCCACACTGGCTCCGATCAGACCGGCATGCCGGACCGCCCAGCGCAGCGCCGCATGTGACGAAGGTGAGCCGTCGACGCCCACCACGACGCGCGGGGCCGGATCGCTCGTGCTCATGCCGTTCCACCTTTCTCACGGATCCCGTGATCCACGCTGCGCCACTCCGGGGTGGTCCGCCACGCGGGGGCCGCCACGAGGAGCACAACGGGCGTCGGCACGGCCGCCCGGGGGCGGCCGTGCCGACGACGGATGCGGCACTCAACGCTCCAGATGGGCCTCGCTGACGGCGAGCGCAGCCGCCATGATGCTCAGCTGCGGATTCACCTCGGGGCAGCCCGGCAGCACCGAGGCGTCCGCGATCAGGAGCCCGTGGACACCCCGGAGCCTGCCCGTCGCGTCGGCCGGGGAACGCAGGGGGTCGGCGCCCGCAGCCACCGTGCCGGTGGGGTGATAGGCGGAGAGGTGGAGCCGACGGGAGCCCACACGGGCGAGGATGTCGTCCAATTCCGCGAGTGTGCGGGCGCGCGGGTCGGTGGGAATGCCGGTGAGGACCTCCTCGGCACCAGCGGCGAACAGCAGCCGGCCCATGGCGTGCACGGCCTTCATCAGGCGTCCCGCATCACGACGGTCGAGGTCGTAGCGGAGCAGGGTACGGTCGCGGCCGAGCACACGGCCGGACGGACGGTCGGCGATCATGGCGCCGAGAGTGGCAAGCCGGTCGGCCCCCTCGAGTTCGCGCCGCAGCTCGCTGCCGAGGCCGGGCAGCACGAAGGAGCCCATGCCGGGCGGAGTCGCGGTGGCTTCGATGAGCACCCCGTCGTCGTGGAGCTCCTCCACACCCACGCTCTGCAGCACCCCCTCCCAGGCGGTGACCGGTTCGGCGAAGCGCCCGGCGACGCTCGTCGCCGGGTGCACGCTGAGATTGCGGCCGAGCCGGGGGTGTCCGCCGAGCCCCGAGCGGCGCAGCAGAGGTGGCGACTGCAGGGCGCCGGCCGCGACGACGACGAGGGGGGCGAGGATCTCGAACCCGCCGCCACCCTCGCGGCGCACCTGTACCCCTGCCGCCCGCGGCCCGCCGGGACGGTCCCCGTCCACGAGGATCCGCCGCACTTCCGCGCCGGTGACGATCCGGGCACCCGCGGCGCAGGCATCGGGCAGAACGGAGAGCTGGACACTCTGTTTGGCGCCGGTCGGGCAGCCCACCACGCACTGGCACGAGCCTTTGCAGCCGGGCGCGTTGCGCCGCAGGGGTGCGGCCTGCCAGCCCAGACGCCGGGCTCCGTCGAGGGCGATGCGGCCGTTGTTGCCGAGGACGTCGAGGGGCTGGGTGGCCACGCGCAGGGTGCGTTCGGCCTCGTCGAGGTACGGGGCGAAGTCCTCGGCCAGGGCGAATCCGAAGTCCTTCGTCCAGCGCGCCAGCACATGGTCCGGGGTGCGGTAGCAGGTGCCGGAGTTGACGACGGTGGTACCGCCCACCGCCCTGCCCACGGGCAGCAGCAGGGGCGGGCTGCCGACGGCGACGGTGGCTCCCCCGTCCCGGTACAGCTCCGCGAACCGGTCGAGCGGGGTCCGCCGCCCGAACGACTCGGTGGAGTGATGGTGGCCTTCCTCCAGTACGACGACATCGAGCCCGGCCCGTGCCAGGGTCCGCGCGGCCATGGCACCGCCCGCGCCGGAGCCGATCACGACGGCGTCCGCGGTCGAGCGGGCGGGCCATGCGTCGGCGGGTGTGCAGTCCAGGGGAGGGTCGGTCCGGGTCAACAGCGGCTTCCGTACGCCCTGTTCGAGGAGCCTCTCGGTTCCGGCGGCGAGCAGGACGGGCACCTTGACCACGTCGAGCAGCGGGAGGAGCTGCTGCCGGGCGCCGAGACCGCCGAGCACGGCCTCCCGCTCGGGGACGGTGAGGGCGGCGAGCCGCCGGCCGGCCCGGGCCAGGGCGTACACGTCGACGGTGTGCGCGGCGGCCCGCACTCCGGCCCGGGCGGGCAGGGGCATAGACGCGAGGACGGCGTCCAGTCTGTCGGGCACTCGTGCGGGCCACTGCCCCGTGCCGTCGTCGGCGATCAGGGCGGCCACGAATCCGCCGAGGCTCATCGGGTACCCACCTCCGCGTGTGCGGTGCCTGCCAGGCTCCACTGGGCCTCGGTGCGCCAGCCGCCCCACCACCAGCGCTCCAGCAGCACATGCGCGTCGGCGCTCTCGCTGTTGCGGCAGACCGCCTGCGCGCCGTCCGGATCGGTGTAGTCGAGCGCGACCGTGCGGTCCTCGGGCTGGGTGACCTCGACGCGGATGCGGCGCAGACCGGCGCGCCCGGTCACCGTCCAGGTGGGCAGACCGATGGCCGCGCGGAAACGCCCGAACCCGGCCCATCCGACGGCTGTCCGCTCCGCCCGCCTCGGCCAGGTGCGGGCACCCCGGCGCAGTCGCAGGAACACCAGGGGAGGAAGTCGGCGGAGACCGGGACGCATGGAGACGGCCGCGACGACCTCGAGTACGTCCCCTCCGCCCAGGTCCGCGTGCAGCCAGGCCCAGCGGCGGGCGTTGCCGTGTCCGTAGATCCGGGCGGAGGCACCGGGCGCGGCGTCGAGGGGCAGGGTGGTGTTCCCGTACGAGAAGGTCCCGTTGTACGAGGCCCGCGCGGCCGGGAGCATCTGGGCCGCCGGGAGCAGCGGGTGGCGCCAGGACCAGCGCGGAAAGGTGAACAGCGGTGTGTCCGCAGCCCGTTCCGTGAGGTCCCAGCTCAGGGTGTCGGCAGATCCGGTGAGCCGGCCGGGTGCGGCTGACACCCCGTCCGCGGCGAAGCCCGCCTTTCCTCCGGTCCACTCGGCAGGGCCGAAGCGGGCGTGCCGCACGGGCTCGCCCTTGGGGAAGACGGCGGCCCAGCCGTGCGCGTACGGCTCGGATCCGTCGGCCGGCGCGATGAGTTCGTGGTGGAGCCACACTCCGGTGCCGGTCGCCGGGTCGGTCAGGGTGGTGTACCAGACCTCGGTACGGCCGGGCTCGCCGTTCCAACGGGGCGCCATGAGCGCGTCCGGGTTCTCCCGCACGGGGAACCGGAAGCTCGTGAGGAACGGCACGAGCTGCGTGGCCAAGGGGAAGCGAAGGGTGCCGGTGCCGACCCTGGTGCCGTTCTCGTACAGCGTGTACGGCAGCACGGTCATCGACGCGACCGGCCTGCGCGGGGTGATGGACTTCCATCCGTCGAGCGTGAGCCTGCGGCCTTCGACGGTGAACGAAAGGCGGTAGCGGATTCGGCGCCTGGCCAGCGGCGAGATTTCCAACTCGCCCTCGGCACGGGGGTCGTCCGTCCAGCCGGCGATGCGGATGCGGCCCGTGGCCCGCGCCTCGGTCGTGCCGAGGGGCCGCATGACCCGGTCCGCCGACACCCGCAGGTCGAGGCGCACACGGCGGGTGCGGTCCTCACCGTCGAGCCGGACCGTCCCGAGCATCGTCTCGCTGAAGGACGTGCCACGTACGCCCGCGCCGTCCGCACCGGTGTCCGCAGCCGCACTCATGCCCCTACCTGTGCCTGTGCCTGTGCCTGTGCTCACGCGAGACCCTCCAGCATGATCCGTTCGGTCGCCGTCAGATATGCCTCGGCCGCTCGCCGCGCCGCGCCCTCGTCACCGGCTCCCACCGCCTCGACCACCGGCTCCAGCCGCCCGAAAGCCACCTCGGCATCCATGAAGGGACCCACGAGCGCGGACCGCACCGGCAGATAGGCGTTGAAGAGGGTGTTGGTGAGCAGGACGTAGACGCGGTTGCCGGTGGCGCGGGCGAGGGCGCGGTGCACCTCGATGTCGGCGAGCTGCACGGCGTCCGCGCTCTCGGCCGTCCGTACCGCGTGGAGCAGGCTGCGCAGTTCGGCCCGGCGCTCCGCAGTGCCGCGGGCCGCGGCACGCTCGGCGATCAACGCGCCGACGCTGCGCCGGACTTCGAAGATCTCACCGATCCAGTCGGGACTGTGCCGTACGAGCATGGGGAGCAGGTCCGCCCCGCCGAGCCGTGCGTAGTCACGGACCCGTGTGCCCACTCCGTGCCTGGTCTCGAGCAGTCCGGCCTGGGCAAGACGGCCGAAGGCGTGTTTCAGAGTGGTGCGCGTGACGCCGTAACCGTCGGCAAGCTGACGCTCCGGTGGCAGGTAACTGCCGGCGGGGTGACGCCCGGCGAGGATGTCCTCGCGCAGCCGGCTCTCCAGAACGTCGACGATGGTTTCGCGGGGCAATGCCTCCACGCCAATCCTCCCCAGTGGCTCAGTGGATGAGCCACTCAACCAAGAGGAGTTGGCGAAGTCAATGACTTGTTACCGCCAAGTCATATGTCTTCCGGGAACGCGAGCCACCCGCACATCCACCACCCGGCGGACCGCGGTGGACTCACCCGGATCGGCCGGACCGTACGCGGCGGACAAGGAAACCGAGGCTCCGGAGCGCCTCGGTCACCCCTTCAATAGGTGCCCCATACATCCGGGCGCGCCGACAATGAAACGGACATATGGTTCAAAGGTGCCGGTCCGGTTGTCCAAGGAGGCACTGATGTCCGAGCTCATTGTCATCGGCTATGACAGTCCCTCGGCCGCGGACGGTGCCTTCAAGGCAGTCCAGCAGCTGGCGAAGGACAAGGTGGTCGACCTTGCCGGTGTTGCCGTGGTCACGGTGGACGAAGCCGGCGAGACCCATGTGGATACGCCCCGCAGGGACGAGAAAGTGGCCCTGTCGGCTACCTCAGGCGCACTGTGGGCCATGGTCATCGGCCTCATCGTCGCCACCCCCGGCCTCGGTGTGGTGGGCGCCGCACTCGGGGGGCTCTTCGGAAAACTGCGCAAGATGGGGATCGACGACGCATTCCGCGAGAAGGTCCACTCCTTGCTGGAACCCGGCTCCACGGCTGTCGTGATCATGGCCTCGGAGATCACCGAGGACAGGTTCACCGCGGAAATGCAGCGCCACGGCGGCACCCTCCTGAAGACCTCGCTCGACGAGGAGCAGGAGAAGGCGCTCGCTGAGCAGCTCACCGGCTCGCAGTAGGAGGCCAGGGGCCGGGCTCCGGTCCGGACCCGGCCGCGCCACGCGCGTCCGCCCCATCCCCCCGCATGCTCAGAAAGGGTTCCGATGCACCCCTCTCTCAGCTCCGCCACCCTCGCCCGACTTCGCCGGCAACGCCCCTATCCGGCGGTTTCGGTTCTGATGCCCACGCATCGACGCGAGCCGGACAAGGCGCAGGATCACGTTCGTCTCCGCAATCTGGTGGCGGAGGCCAAGGAGCAGCTGGAGGCGGATCCCTCCGTCACCCGGGCGACCCGGATCGAGGTCGTCGAGCAGCTGGACAAGGCCCTGTCGGAGATCGATCCGGTGCACGCGGAGGACGGCCTCGCCGTCTTCGCCGCACCGGGGGAGCACGAGGTGTGGACGCTCGGGCGGACCGTGCCCGAGCGCGTCGTGCTCTCGGACACCTTCCTGACCCGCAATCTCGTGTCGGCGCAGGCCTCGGAGCGGCCCTTCTGGGTGCTGGCCGTATCCGCGGACCGGGTCACCCTGTGGAGCGGCACGGCCGATCGCGTCACGCAGGCCGACGACGGGGGCTTCCCTCTCATCCGCACCACCGAGAACTTCGATGCCGAACGCCGCGAACGCATCGGTGACGTCCCCAGCACCTTCACCGACGAGGCGACCCGGCAGTTCCTGAAGGGGGCGGACGCCGCCCTCGGAGCCGTGCTCAGGTCCGACCCCCGACCGCTGTACGTGGCCGGTGAGGCCGCCGCTCTCGCCCTCATCGACGATGCCGGCACGGTGGCCGAGGGGGTGGCCGTCCATGTCCGGCAGGGAGGACTGGCCAACGGCCCTGCCGAAGCCGTGTGGAACGCAGTGCGGCCGTTCATCGAGGCCCAGGCGGAGAGGGAGGTCGTGGGCGTACTCGAGGAGCTGGACAAGGCGCGCGGCAGGCGTGCCTTCGCCGCCGGAGTGGACGAGATCCACCAGAACGTGGAAACCGGACGGGTCGCCCTGCTGGCCGTGGAGGAGAACTACCGGGAGACCGTGCGCAACTCGGGCGGCCATCTGGTCCCGGCCGAACCCGGTGCCCTGGATGCCGTCGACGACATCGTCGACGACATCGTCGAACGCTCGCTGGACACAGGAGCGGAGGTCCGCTTCGTACCCGATGGCACGCTCGCCGGCATGGGCGGCATCGCGAGCGCGCTTCGCTACTGAACCGGGCGGTCCGGGGGGACTGACACTCCGCCGCACGCAGCGAAAGGACAGCCTTCGTGACCACCTGCGGAAAGCGTCACTCCCGTAAGCGGCGTCTGGCGACTGCCGTACTGGCAGTGGTCGCCGCCACGTCCGGCACGGCCGCCCTCGTCTCGTGCGGCACCGAGAGCGGCGACTCGAGCAGCAGCACGCCCCTCAGTCCGCGCCCGACACCACCCGACACGGCGTCGTTCACGGGCACTCCGCCGTCGGCACTGGCCTCCGCCGCCTCCTCGGCCGCCGCGGCCGCCGCGGCCGCCAGCGCCGCGGCATCCTCCGCGTCCGCTGCCGCATCCGCATTCGAGGCCTCCGTGTCGGCCGAGGCGGCGAGGGCGAACGCCGCTGCCGCCGCCGAGCTGAAGAAGGTGCAGGACGGTGGCAACGCACGGTCCGATGTCTCTCTCACGGGAAAACCCCGCTCCGAGACCGGCGGGCTCCAAGTCGTCGTCGTCACCATCACCAACCGCACCGACCAGCAGGCCTCGTACGCCGTGCAGGTCGACTTCACCGACTCCTCGGGCAAGGTGGTGGAGTCCCGCATCGTGGGAGCGGAGGATCTCGACCCCGGTGAGCAGGCCCAGCCCCTCGCCATCAGCCGGAAGCCCGCTGAGCTGAATCTGACACCCACGGTCGCGAAGGCACAGCGGTACTGAGCGCAAAGGCACGAGCGGTACCGAGGCGGCCTGCGCGCCATCCGCCGGCATGTCCGCGAGCCGTCTCCCCCGGGCATGCGGGGCGGCACACGCTCGTTCAGAGCCTCTCCCAGAACCCTCCCCCGGCTCCCTCGAAGCCTTCCTCGGACACTTCCGACCCCCTCATCACTCTTTCCCCACCATTCCCTCACGTTTTCTTCGGAGCGGATGGCTTGACATCAACGGCACCCGAGTTCGCAACTCCGGGCCCGCGGCGGGCGAGGAGCACCTAGGCTGGGCGCCTCGCCGGGCCCGTATTGGGGGGTGCCCGGCCGAACTGAGGGACATCCATGCTCCGTACCCGCACCATCGCCGCTGCCGTCATGTCGGCGGCGGCGGGCCTGCTCCTGCTGCCGTCACCCGCTCAGGCAGCCGGTTCGGTCCACCTGTACAAGATCTACTACGACAGCCCCGGCTCGGACCGTGGCGCCAACTCCAGCCTGAACGCCGAGTACGTGCAGATCCGCAACACCACGTCGGCTGCCGTCAGCCTGAAGGGCTGGACCCTGACGGACGCGTCGAACCACAAGTACACCTTCGGGACCTTCACCCTCGGCAAGGGCAAGACGGTCACGGTACGCACCGGCAAGGGGACCAACAGCAGCTCGAACCTCTACCAGCAGCGCGGCTGGTACGTGTGGAACAACGACAAGGACACCGCGACCCTGAAGAAGCCGTCGGGCACGAGGGTCGACACCTGCTCGTACAACTCGACCCGCGTCGACTACAAGATGTGCTGAGGGGAGTCGACCTCCTCTGGGGGCCTGCCGGTCTGACCGGCAGGCCCCCTGCTGTTCACGGGGGCCGACGCGCCAAGGGTGGACCGTTCGCCACCGGACGGGGCCCGGACCCGAAGGGCACCGGGAGGGAAGAAGCCGCACGGATGCGGGCGCCCGACGGGCCGGTTGCCTCGATACTGGAAGGAGCACCAACCTGTCCGGCCCCCGGCGGGGAACCTCCGGGACGACCAAGATCAAAAACTTGCGACACGCATCCTGACCTGCGAAGAACCCATCCAGATCGAGTGCTGCCGGTCTCATCAGGAGGTACCCATGAGGATGCTCATCAATGTCCCCGAGACGGTCGTCGCGGATGCCCTGCGCGGTATGGCCGCCGCACATCCCGAACTCACGGTCGACGTCGAGAACCGGATCGTGGTGCGCGGGGACGCGCCCGTGGCCGGGACGGTGGCACTGATCTCCGGGGGCGGATCCGGGCATGAGCCGCTTCACGGCGGCTTCGTCGGGCCGGGAATGCTGTCCGCGGCCTGTCCCGGAGAGGTGTTCACCTCACCGGTGCCCGATCAGATGGCGCGCGCCGCGGCCGCCGTCGACAGCGGGGCCGGTGTGCTGTTCGTCGTCAAGAACTACACGGGTGACGTCCTGAACTTCGACATGGCCGCCGAGTTGGCCGAGGACGAAGGAGTCCAGGTGGCCAAGGTCCTGGTGAACGATGACGTGGCGGTGACGGACAGCCTGTACACGGCAGGCAGGCGCGGAACGGGCGCGACCCTGTTCGTCGAGAAGATGGCGGGTGCCGCGGCCGAGGAGGGCGCCCCGCTCGAGCGTGTCGCGTCGATCGCCCGCGAGGTGAACACGCGTTCGCGGAGCTTCGGAGTGGCGCTGAGCGCGGTGACCACGCCGGCCAAGGGGACTCCGACGTTCGACCTCCCGCCCGGCGAGCTGGAACTGGGCATCGGCATCCATGGCGAGCCGGGGCGCGAGCGCCGGGCCATGATGACGTCGCGGGAGATCGCCGACTTCGCGGTCGACGCGGTGCTGGAGGACCTCAAGCCGTCCAGCCCGGTCCTGGTGCTCGTCAACGGCATGGGCGCGACCCCCCTGCTGGAGCTGTACGGGTTCAACGCGGAGGTGCACCGTTTGCTCGGCGAGCGGGGTGTGCCGGTGGCCCGTACGCTCGTCGGAAACTATGTGACCTCGCTCGACATGGCCGGCTGCTCGGTGACGATCTGCGCGATGGACGAGGAGCTGCTGCGGCTGTGGGATGCGCCGGTACAGACCCCGGCGCTGCGGTGGGGACGCTGATCCATGGGGCAGAACGAAGGAGGCCGTGTGCTGGACACCGGGTTCTTCCGCAGGTGGATGGACCTAGGAGCCGCCGCCGTGGACCGTGAGGCGGCACACCTCACCGAGCTCGACTCACCCATCGGCGACGCGGACCACGGCGCCAATCTGCAGCGTGGCTTCACCGCGGTCAAGGCCGCTCTGGAGAAGGAGTCGCCGGACACCCCCGGAGCCGTACTGGTCCTGTCCGGACGGCAGTTGATCTCGACGGTCGGCGGGGCGTCGGGGCCGCTGTACGGAACGCTGCTGCGGCGTACGGGCAAGGCGCTCGGCGACGCCGCCGAGGTGTCGCCCCAGCAGCTCACCGATGCGCTGCGCGCCGGCGTCGCCGCCGTGGCACAGCTCGGTGGGGCGAAGGCCGGCGACAAGACGATGCTGGACGCGCTGGAGCCGGCCGTGGAGGCGATGGACGAGTCCTTCGCCGCCGCCCGGGAGGCCGCCGAGCGGGGCGCACTCGCCACCGTGCCCATGCTGGCGCGCAAGGGCAGGGCGAGCTACCTCGGCGAGCGCAGCATCGGGCACCAGGATCCGGGAGCGACGTCCTCCGCGCTGCTGATCGCCGCCCTGGCCGATGCGGAGGCCGGGCCCGCTGCCGAGGAGTCCTCGTGAGTCCCGTCGGGATAGTCCTCGTCTCGCACAGCGCGGAGGTCGCGGCATCGGTCGCCGATCTCGCCAGGGGGCTCGCGGGCGGCGGCGAAACCGCCCCGGTCGCGGCTGCCGGCGGTACACCGGACGGCGGGCTCGGCACCAGCTCGGAGCTGATCACCAGGGCCGCGGAGGAGGTGGACCGGGGCGCCGGCGTCGCGGTGCTGACGGACCTCGGCAGTGCCGTACTCACGGTGAAGACCCTGCTCGCCCTGGGGGACGAACTGCCCCGGGACACCAGGTTGGTGGACGCGCCCTTCGTCGAAGGGGCGGTCGCGGCGCTCGTCACCGCCTCGGCGGGCGGCGACCTGGATGCGGTGGAAGCGGCGGCCACGGAGGCGTACGCATACCGAAAGGTGTGACGTTGCGCATCCGTGCGCGGCTTGTGATGTACCTGGTCAAAGCACTAATGTCGCACCGCCTTGGTGAACGGGAAACCGGTGGAGTACCGGTGCGGCCCTCGCCACTGTGATCGGGAAGTCCGGCTCCATCCGCAAGGAAGCCACTGGATCGCCGAGGGAGACCTCGACGTCCGGGAAGGCGGAGCCCGGGCGGCAGGACCCGTCAGCCAGGAGACCGGCCAGGGCGCGTTGTCCATCCACGAGGTGCTGGAGAGGGTCTCCCCAACCATGCATATAGCCGAGGGGTATCTGCCCCCGTTGCACGCGGCCGCCTGGGGCGCCGCGTCCGCCCCGTTCGTGATCCACGGAGTGAGGGCACTCACCCGGGAGGTAAAAGCCAACCCCGAGTCGACTCTGCTGCTCGGCGCATCCGGTGCCTTCACCTTCGTACTGTCGGCGCTCAAGATTCCCTCGGTGACGGGCAGTTGCTCCCATCCCACGGGCACCGGTCTCGGCGCGATCCTGTTCAGACCACCGATCATGGCGGTGCTCGGCACCATCACGCTGCTGTTCCAGGCGCTGTTGCTGGCGCACGGGGGCCTCACCACTCTCGGCGCCAACGTCTTCTCCATGGCGATCGTCGGCCCATGGGCCGGATATGCGGTGTACCGGATGCTGCGGCGGTTCGAACTGCCGGTGATGGTGAGCGTGTTCTGCGGCGCGTTCGTGGCCGACCTCTCCACGTACTGCGTCACCAGCGTGCAGCTGGCGCTGGCGTTCCCCGACCCGAGCAGTGGCGTCCCCGGCGCGCTCGCCAAGTTCGGCGGCATCTTCGCCGTCACCCAGATCCCGCTCGCGGTCAGCGAGGGCCTGCTCACCGTGCTGGTGATGCGCCTTCTGGTGCAGTCCAGCCGAGGTGAGCTGACCCGCCTCGGTGTGCTGCTCCAGGGCGGCGAGCAGGGCAAGACGAAGGAGACCGCTGCCCGATGAACCGCAACACGAAGATCAACGCACTGCTTCTGGCGCTCGTGGCCGCGCTGGCGGTACTTCCGCTCGTGCTGGGGCTGGGTGACCACAAGGAGGAGCCGTTCACCGGCGCCGATGCCGAGGCGGAGACGGCGATCACCGAGCTGCAGCCGGACTACGAGCCCTGGTTCGCCCCGCTGTACGAGCCCCCCTCGGGGGAGATCGAATCGGCGCTGTTCGCCCTGCAGGCGGCGCTCGGCGCGGGGGTACTGGCGTACTACTTCGGACTGCGCAAGGGGCGCCGCCAGGGCGAGGCCCGTGCGGAGGCACACGGCGCATCGACCACGGCCACCGAGGAAGCGGACTCCCCCGCCGGCCGGACCACGGCGTAACCGCCGATGCTGCCGATCGACGCGGCGGCGCACAGCAGTCGCTGGCGCCGCCGTCATCCATGCGAGAAGGCGGTGCTCGGGCTGGGACTGACCGTCTGTGCCGTCTCACTGCCGCCCTGGCCCGGCGCCGTGCTGGTCGCGGCCGTCACCGTGGTGGTGCTGCTCGGGCCCGCCGGGGTGACGCTGCATCAGTTGTGGCGGGCTTGGCGCATTCCGCTCGGCTTCTGTGTCACCGGAGCGGTGCCGCTGCTGTTCGCGGTGGGCGGGCCCGACGGTGTGGTGGCTCTTGCTCCCGACGGGCCGCTGCACGCGGGGCGGCTGCTGCTGCGCACATCGGCGGCGTCCCTCGGGGTGTTGCTGTTCGCGTTCACCACGCCGGTGTCCGACGTACTGCCCCGGCTGGTGCGTGCGGGCGTGCCGGCGCCTGTGGTCGATGTCGCCCTCGTCATGTACCGGATCAGCTTTCTGCTCCTCGACTCGGTGAGCCGGATCCGCCAGGCGCAGGCCGCCAGGCTCGGCCACACCACCCGCGCAGCGACCTGGCGTTCCCTCGCGGGCCTCGGGGCGACCGCGTTCGTCCGCGCCTTCGACCGCGCGCACCGGCTGCAGACGGGACTCGCCGGGCGCGGTTACGACGGGAACCTGCGGGTCCTGGTGCCGCAGGCATCGGTTTCCGTGCGCTTCCTGACGGCCACGGGCGTGCTTCTCGCGGGAATCGTGGCTCTCACCCTCGTACTGGAAAGGTCCCTGTCATGACTGCGTCCACGAGGATCCGGTCCGCATCGGCCGTGGTGGAGCTGGACGGCGTGGGATACGCGTACGCCGACGGCCCCCAGGTGCTCGGCGACGTGGACTTCGCGGTCCCTGCCGGGCGCTCGCTGGCACTGCTGGGCCGCAACGGCAGCGGAAAGACGACGCTGCTGCGGCTGCTGAGCGGCGGGCTTCGGTGCGGCCGGGGCCGGCTGCTGCTGGACGGCGCGCCGGTGTCCTACGACCGTGGCGGGCTGACCCGGCTCCGGACGACCGTGCAGCTGGTCGTGCAGGACCCCGACGACCAGCTGTTCGCCGCGTCCGTGGGCCAGGACGTGTCGTTCGGACCCATGAATCTCGGGCTTCCCCAGGACGAGGTCCGGGCCCGGGTCGCCGAGTCGCTGGAGGCGCTGGACATCACCGCGCTCGAGGACCGGCCGACGCATCTGCTCTCGTACGGCCAGCGCAAACGCGCGGCGATCGCGGGGGCCCTGGCGATGCGGCCGCGCGTACTGATCCTGGACGAACCGACCGCCGGTCTCGATCCGCACGGCCAGGAACGGTTGCTCGAGGTGCTGGACCGACTGCGCAGGAGCGGGACCACCGTGGTGATGGCCACGCACGACGTGGATCTCGCCCTCCGCTGGGCCGACGACGCCGCAGTGCTGTCCCCGTCCGGTCTGCGGACCGGGCCGATCGCGGAGCTGCTCGCCGACCAGGAGCTGCTGGACGCGGCGCGGCTGCGGCGCCCATGGGCGATGGCGGTGGCGGAAGTACTGCGCACCCATGGCCTGCTCGGCCCGGCCGCGCCCGGGCCACGGACCCCTGAGGAGCTGGACCGCTGGGCGGTGGCACGGCCGGGTTCGTAGGCGAGCCGCACTCCCCTGCCGGACGCCCGACGTCCGGTACCGGGGAGTCCGCCGGGCGGCGACGCCAGGCCGGTCCCGGGTCTGGGGCCGGGACGCGTCGTGCGTCCCGGCCCCGGCGGGTTTCGTCCCCGCCTACGTCCTGCGGCGGGCCCTCCCCGCCTCCGCCCTGCACCTTTCCGGGCCAGTTTTTCGGCCTTCGCACCCCTCTGCACGCTTTTGCCGTGCCTCTGTCCGCTTCGGAGGCGTCCTCAGCCCGGTCGCGTAGCGCAGCTCACTCCCCCAGCCTTATGCAACTTGTTGCACAACCCTCCTCCGACGGTCTACAACTGGGACGACGACACTGCGCGAGGAGGCGCCGGATGACCCCGTACCCGCATCTGCTGAGCCCGCTCGACCTCGGGTTCACCACGCTCCCGAACCGGGTGCTGATGGGCTCCATGCACATCGGTCTGGAGGAGGCGGAGAACGGTTTCGAGCGGATGGCCGCCTTCTACGCCGCCCGTGCACGTGGCGGTGTGGGACTGATCGTGACCGGTGGCATCGCCCCCAACGACCAGGGACGTCCCTATGAGGGCGGCGCCAAGCTCACCACCGAGGCGGAGGCGGCTCAGCACCGTACGGTGACCGACGCGGTGCATGCCGCAGGCGGCCGGATCGCGATGCAGATCCTGCATTTCGGCCGGTACGCGTACCACCCGCAGCTCGTTGCGCCCAGTGCGCTCCAGGCGCCGATCAGCCCGTTCGTCCCGCACGCCCTCAGCGAAGAAGAGGTCGAGCAGACGGTCGAGGACTACGTGCGGGCCGCGGAGCTGGCGAAGTCCGCCGGATACGACGGCGTCGAGATCATGGGCTCGGAGGGCTACCTCATCAACGAGTTCATCGCCGCGGCCACGAACCGGCGCGAGGACCGCTGGGGCGGCTCGTACGCCAACCGGACCCGCTTCCCGCGCGAGATCGTCCGCCGCACGCGCGAGCGGGTGGGCGACGACTTCATCATCATCTACCGGCTCTCGATGCTGGACCTGGTGCCCGGCGGTTCCTCGCTGGACGAGGTCGTGGCGCTGGCGAAGGAGATCGAGGCAGCCGGTGCGACGATCATCAACACCGGCATCGGGTGGCACGAGGCCCGCATTCCGACCATCGCGACCTCCGTGCCGCGCGGCGCATACACCTGGGTGACGCAGAGGCTGATGGGCTCGGTCTCGGTGCCCCTAGTCACCAGCAACCGGATCAACACGCCCGAGGTGGCCGAGCGGATGCTCGCCGAGGGGCGCGCGGACATGGTCTCGATGGCGCGGCCCTTCCTGGCCGACCCGGAGTTCGTGGTGAAGGCGCAGGAGGACCGCGCCGAGACGATCAACACCTGCATCGGCTGCAACCAGGCCTGTCTGGACCACACCTTCAGCGGCAAGATCACATCGTGTCTCGTCAACCCGCGCGCCTGTCACGAGACCGAGCTGGTCCTCGCCCCCACCCGGCTGCGCAAGCGTCTCGCCGTCGTCGGCGCCGGACCCGCCGGCCTCGCGTTCGCGGTGTCGGCGGCCGAGCGCGGACACGAGGTCACCCTCTTCGACGCCGCCGAGGAGATCGGCGGACAGCTCAACATCGCCAAGCGGGTGCCGGGCAAGGAGGAGTTCGAGGAGACGCTGCGCTACTTCCGTACACAGCTGGAACTGCGCGGAGTCGGGATCCGGCTGGGGACGTACGTCACGCCGGAGCTGCTCAGCGGGTACGACGAGATCGTGGTCGCCACCGGAGTCAGTCCCCGCACCCCCGAGATCGAGGGAATCGGTCACCCGAGCGTGGTCAGCTACCTCGATGTGCTGCGTGACGGGGCCGAGGTCGGCGAGAGGGTGGCCATCGTCGGTGCGGGCGGAATCGGTTTCGATGTCGCGGAGTTCCTCACCGACGGCGGCGAAGGTGCGAGCCTCGACCCGGAGACGTACTTCCGGCAGTGGGGCGTCGACACCTCGTACGGGGAGCCGGGAGGTCTGCGGGCCCCCGAGCGGCCTGCGCCGCCGCGCACCGTGCACCTCCTGCAGCGCAAGTCGTCCAAGGTCGGCGCGGGGCTCGGCAAGACGACCGGCTGGATCCACCGCACCGAGCTGAAGCACCGCGGCGTCACCATGGTCGCCGGGGCGACGTACGACCGGATCGACGACGACGGTCTGCACATCACCGTCGACGGTACGTCCATGACTCTCGCCGTGGACACGGTCGTGCTGTGCGCCGGTCAGGAGCCGAGGCGTGACCTCTACGAGGAGCTGAGCGCTGCGGGGCGCACCGTCCATCTCATCGGTGGCGCCGACGTCGCCGCCGAGCTCGACGCCAAGCGCGCCATCGACCAGGGCACACGTCTGGCGGCGGCGATCTGAGCCTGGGACCGGGAAGGTCCTGCCTGGAGACCTTCCCGGTCACGGCTCCGGGTCCACCCCGCCCGACCGGGTGGACCGGAACCTAGGATGCGCTCATGTCCCTCCCGCACGCGATCCTGACCGCCCTGCTCGAGAAACCGTCGTCGGGGCTGGAACTGACGCGCCGCTTCGACCGGTCGATCGGCTATTTCTGGCAGGCCACGCATCAGCAGATCTACCGGGAGCTGGGAAAGCTGGAGGAGGCGGGGCACATCCGTGCCCTGCCGTCCGCCGTGCCGTCACGCGGGCAGAAGAAGGAGTACGAAGTGCTGCCGGCGGGCCGCGCGGAGCTGACCGCGTGGGTGGGCAGGACCGAGGACCCGAAGCCGATCCGGGATGCCCTGCTGCTGCGGATGCGGGCAGCGGCCGTGGTCGGTACGGAGGGGCTGGAAGCCGAGCTGCGTCGCCACCTCGCGCTGCACCGAAGCCAGTTGGCGGAGTACATGGACATCGAGGAGCGGCACTTCCCGCCGGGGCGTGACTCCACCGAGGACCGTTTGCGGCATGTGGTGCTGCGGGGCGGCATCGATCTGGAGCGGTTCTGGATCGAGTGGCTGACACATGCCCTGACGGAGCTGGGCCGGCCGCCGGCCGACGTGTGACGCACACCAGGCCCGGCTGCTGACATGAGTCGGGTCCGGCTGCTTGACGTGAGTCGGGTCCGGCTGCTGACGGGGCTGTCGAGGGGCATCGCCCCATGACCCGGTGCCGCCCGCCATCGAGGAGCGCCCCCCTCCCACGGCCGCCCTTGTTCCGCCCTTGGGCCGCCGGCGGCCGGACCGGCGACGCACGGCAGCGGATCCGCCGACCTGCCGTACCTCTCTGCAAGGGCCCCTCCCGGCCATGTGCGGTGCCGCCGAATGCGGTCTTCCCCCGGACCCGTGATGCTGGCTGGGGAGAGGACGCCGCGCCCGAGGAGGCGATACCTGTGACCACATCGAGTGGGAATCCGGAAGCGGTGCCGGTCGTCCGCCGACGGCCCGATCCGGCCGACAGCGTGACCTGGGAACCCAGTGAGCGCTGGGTACGCGGGACCAAGGGCGATGTCACGGTGGTCGACAGCCGTCGGCCCCTCCTGGTGTGGGAGCCCGGGCGCCCCGTACCGCTGTACGCCTTCCCTGCCGAGGACGTGCGGACGGACCTGCTGCGAACGACGGCGCGCAACGCCACCACCCGGCGTCACGCCGGAGCGTCGCTCTTCTACGACCTCGTTCTCGGTGACCAGGTCGTCCGGGCCGCAGCCTGGACCTATCCCGGCGAGGAGCTTGCAGACCACATCTGCTTCGAGTGGTTCGGACGTGAGGTGCTCGACCACTGGTACGAAGAGGAGGAGGAGATCTTCGTGCATCCGCGTGACCCTCACCGCCGGGTGGACGCGCTGCCCAGCACCCGGCACGTCCAGGTGGAGATCGAGGGCACGGTCGTCGCGGACTCGTATGCCCCGGTGCTCCTGTTCGAGACCCATCTGCCGGTCCGGTACTACTTCCCGCGAGAGGACGTACGGCTCGACCTGTTCGTACGGACCGACGGACGGACCCGATGCCCGTACAAGGGTGTGGCGAGCGAGTACTGGTCGTGGGCGGGCGGCGGCGATGTGCGGCCCGATGTCGCCTGGAGCTACCCCGATCCGCTGCCGGCCGTGGACATCATCAAGGACCGGGTGGCCTTCTACAACGAGTCCGTCGACATCGTCGTCGACGGACAACGGCAGCAGCGGCCTGTCAGCTTCTTCAGCAAGCCCGCGCGACAGGGCACATGACAGGGCAGCCGTGGGCCGCACCGGGTGCCGGTCCGGCCCACGGCTTCACACGACCAGCGGACGGTCCGTCGCAGCGACAGGGGCGGGAAGCACGGTGGAGCCCGTCAGATAGCGGTCCGCGGCCGCGGCGGCGGACCGGCCCTCGGCGATGGCCCACACCACCAGGGACTGGCCTCGTCCCGCGTCCCCCGCAACGAAGACCCCGTCCGGACCGGCGCGGCCCGACGGTTCGGGCCGTTCAGGCCGTTCAGACCTTTCAGGCCCTTCGGGCACCACTGCGGCAAAGGCGGCGTCCCGGGCGAAGTTCCCCCGCTCGTCCCGAGCGAGCCCGAGCTGCTCCATCAGACCGCCGGCGCGCTCCGGACCTGAGAAACCGAGGGCGATCAGCACCAGCTCCGCCGGGATCATCCGCTCGGTGCCCGCGAGCGGCGCTCGGGCGCTGGGCTCCACTTCCGTGAGGTGCAGAGCGCACACATCGCCGGAGGAGTCCGCCTCGAAGCAGAGAGTGGCGGAGGAGAACACCCGAGGATCCGTGCCTTCCCGCCCCCGGGCCTCTTCATGGGCGTGGGAGATCCGGTAGACCTTGGGGTGGGTGACGGGCCAGGGCTCGGTGTCCCTGCGGGTGTCGCCCGGCTCCGGGTTGATGTCCAGCTGCAGCACACGGGCCGCGCCCTGGCGCAGGGCGGTGCCCAGACAGTCCGAGCCGGTGTCCCCACCGCCGATGATCACCACATGCTTGTCCTCGGCGGTGACGGGAGGCTCGGGGTAGTCGCCTTCCCTGACCCGGTTGGCCATGGTCAGGTAGTCCATGGCCTGATGGACGCCCTGGAGGTCGCGGCCGGGTACGGGGAGTTCCCGCCGCTCCATGGCTCCGACGGCGACGACCACCGCGTCGTGCCGCCTTCTGAGCTCGGTGGCGTCGAGATCTCCGCCGACGTCGACACCCGTGCGGAACTTGGTGCCCTCCGCGCGCATCTGCTCGATACGCCGCTCGAGGTGCTGCTTCTCCATCTTGAACTCGGGGATGCCGTAGCGCAGGAGTCCGCCGATCCGGTCCGCCCGCTCGTAGACGACGACCGTGTGCCCGATGCGGGTGAGCTGCTGTGCCGCCGCCAGTCCGGCCGGTCCCGAGCCTATGACGGCGACCGTCTTGCCGCTGAGCCGCTGTGGCGGCTGCGGGGGCGTGAACCCGCGCTCCCAGGCCTCGTCGGCGATGGTCTGCTCGACGTTCTTGATCGTCACCGGGTCGGTGTTGATCGTCAGCACACAGGCGTCCTCGCACGGCGCGGGGCACAGCCTCCCGGTGAACTCGGGGAAGTTGTTGGTCGCATGCAGCCGCTCGGACGCGGCCCGCCAGTCACCGTGCGACGCATACACATTCCACTCGGGGATCAGATTCCCCAGCGGGCATCCGCTGTGGCAGAACGGGATGCCGCAGTCCATGCAACGCCCCGCCTGCTGGGACACAAGCGGCAGCAGGGCCTGCCCGGCGTAGACCTCGTCCCAGTCGCGCAGCCGTTCCTCGACGGGGCGGGCCGGGATGGGCCGACGGGGGGTGCGGAGGAAGCCCCAGGGGTCGGTCATACGCCGCCTCCGTTGCTCACTTGCGGTACATTACGGCGTTCTGACCAGCGTACGCCTGCTTTGTTCCCCTCTCATCGGGCGAGGCAGACGAAGCGGGACAAGCAGTGGTGCGGGGCCGTCGGGCGCCGCGGACGGGAGAATTTCACCCGACCGCGGGTCGCGCACGGGTTCCGCGAGCGCGTCCGAGCGGTCACGACGGAGCGGTCCGGGGTCCACCGCTTGCCGGGGCGGACGGTGGTCGCCGCGTCCGCGACCGCCTCACCGGTGGCATCGCCGTCGCCGCGGCAGGGACGGGTCCCCGCGGTCGGCCTCCCGTTCCCGACGGTGCCCTGGCCGTACGCCGCTCGTCGGCAGCAGGCTCTCCACGGCGCCGCCGCGGGCCGTCGGGCAGCGCCGCCGCGGGCCGTCGGGCAGCGCCGCCGCGGGCCGTCGGGCCGCGCCGACTGCCTCGGCTCCGCGCTGCTGCCCGCTCTGGTCCGCGTCGCCTGACGCCCCAGGTCCCCGCGGAGCGGGGTGCCGGGTCGCCGGGGTCGGCCGCCCCGGTCGGGCGCCGCCTCGGCAGGAACGGTGTCCGCCCTGCCGAGCGGCGCCCGTACGGGACCGTCGACCGGGCCGGACATCCGCGGCGCGCGTGAACTCCCGGCCCCCGCCGGGGATACTGATCACTCCCAGATCGACTCGGTGACCACGAGGTGCAGACATGCTGAACCAGGGGCAGGCGACGGGGAGTTGGAAGCGGGACGGAGCGGACGGACGCCATGCGGTCGTCGTCGGCGGCAGCCTCGCGGGGCTTCTCGCGGCACACGTGCTCGCGGAGCACGCAGGCAGGGTGACCATCGTGGAGCGGGATCGCTTCCCCGAAGGGCCGGAGCCCCGTCCCGGTGTACCGCACGGCCGGCACGTCCATGTACTGCTGGAGGGCGGCCAGCTCGCCCTGGACTCCCTGTTGCCCGGCTTCATGGCCGAGTTGAGGGCTGCGGGCGCACCCCGGGTGGGAATGCCGTCGGACATGGTGCAGTGGCAGCGCGGGCGTTGGTTTTCCCGTACGGCACCGACCACGCACATCTACACGGGCTCCCGTGCACAGCTCGAACACCTGGTACGCGAGCGGGTTCTGGCCAACCCGGCCATCACGAGCGTCACTTCGACGGAAGTCGTCGGACTGGCCGGTGACGCCGCACGCGTTCGGGGCGTACGGCTGCGCGAGCGCACCGAGGGGAGGACGGCCGGCCACGGGGAACCGCGCGTCCTCGAGGCCGATGTGGTCCTGGACGCGTCGGGCCGCAGCTCTCGGGCCTCGCAGTGGCTGAGCGCGATCGGCGCCGAAGCCCCGGAGGAAGAGATCATCGACACCGGCCTGGCGTACACCTCGCGCATCTACCGCAACAGGAGTGACAGCCTCGGCACCCACTCACTCGGCTACTACGTCATCCCGAACCCCGCACAGGTGTACGGCGGAGTGGTGCTGCCCCTGGAGGACGGGAGGCATCTGGCACTCCTGTCCGGCCCGCGGGGCCAGGAACCGCCGACGGACGAGGAGGGGTTCACCGCCTTCGCCGCACGGTTGCCGCACCCCTTCATCCACCAGTGGCTGCTCGAGGCGGAGCCGCAGTCCCCGCCCTACGGTTTCCGGGCGACGGCGAACATCCGCCGCCGGTACGACCGTCCGGGCCGCCGCCCCGCGGGCTTCCTCGCCACGGGCGACGCCCTGTGCACGTTCAACCCGATCTACGGCCAGGGCATGTCCGTCGCCGCGATGAGCGCCGTGGCACTGCGCGACGCGCTGGCAGAGCCACGCCGCACGCCCACGACACGCCGGATCCAGCAGGCACTCCTCCAGGCGTCGCGTCAGGCGTGGGACATCTCGGCGGGCTCGGACAAGAGCATGCCGGGGGCCACCGGGAACGCGCTCGCCCCGCGTACCTTGGACCGGCCCGTCGGCTGGTACCTGAGCCGTGTCCAGGACCGCTATCCCGGTGATCCCGTCGTGGGCGCCGCCTTCCGGTCCGTACTGACGCTGTCCTCCCCGCTCACCTCGCTGTTCGCGCCGAGAATCGCGCGGGCCGTGCTCTTCGGCGAGGTGGCCGAAACCCCCGCCGAGCCGCCGGCGACACGGGAACCGGCGGAGGTGTGAGGGGGCCGGGGCCGCTCGGACATACCTGTCCCCTCAGGGTCCCCTGACCCCTGACGGGTGGGCTCGCCCGAGCGGCGGACCGGAGCGACGGGGGGGGACGGGGGCCGTCGTCGTCGAGTCGATGACGATCCTGTTGCACCGCAAAGGCTTCTCGGCCGGCAGCCCGTGAGAGGTACCCGGCACCATCACGAGCTCCACGTCCATGAGTCCGCGGCAGAGAACCGCGTGCCCCGACCCGACCTGGTCGTCTCCGGCCATGACCGGGGTTCCCGGCGGCCACCTGGGCGATTCCGGCGGCGGCCGGGAGTGCGGCCGGGCAGCGTCGCGAGGTCAGGCGGCCGTGCGCAGCATGCTCGCGATCGCCTTCCAGTCGGGGGCCATCGGCGCATGACTGCCCGTGCCGGTCGCGACGTCCTTGAAGCCGGTGGAGGTGGTGATGCACACGACGGGACCCTCGCCGTGCTCCGGCAGGGCGCGGAACCCGGCGAGTCCTGCTGCGGCCGAGAGCTCCACCCACATTCCCTGGGCGGCGAGTTCGGCCCGGGCGGCCGCCATGTCGGCATCGGAGACGGTCAGGGCGGAGCCGCCGCTCTCCCGGACGGCGACAACTCCGCGGTAGCTGCCGATCCCGCAGTCGATGGCGTACGCGTCCGTCGGGCCGACCGGGACACGGGCGGCCGGGCGCCCGGTACGGAGCGCCGCCGCGAGCGCGCCTGCGGCCGCGGGTTCGCAGCTGTGGAGGCGCGGGGTGCGCTTCGCAAGGCCCAGGAGGGTCAGCTCGTGGAAGCCCTTCCAGACGCCGAAGAGCAGTTCTCCGTAGCCGGTGGGCACGAACACCGAGCCGGGGACCTCACCCAGTTCGAGGAAGATCTCGTATGCGATCGTCTTGTAGCCCTCGGGCCCGAACGGATGGCCGGTGTGGGCGGAATCGGTGAGACTGCTGACGGGCTGATAGCCGAACTCGTCGACGATGCGACGCATCAGCGGCCGCACGTCCTCGACCGGCACCGTGAGCACGACGGCGCCGTACGACCGAATGAACGAGGCGACTGCCGGCGGCGCGTACGGGGAGGTGAAGACGGCGCACGGCAGCCCGGCGCGCGCCGCATAGGCGGCTGCCGCGGCGCCGTGGTTGCCGGACGAGGAGACGACGATGCCCCGGGCGCCGGAGTGCACCGCGGCGCTGACCGCAACACGGTTGAGACGGTCCTTGTGACTCCACGTCGGATTGCGCGACTCGTCCTTGACGAGGACGCCGCCGGGCAGCGTCACGAGTGGGGTGTTGCCTTCGCCCAGGCCGGGAGCCTCGAGCGGCGGAAGCAGTGGGGCCCAGCGTTCGAGCCCGTGCCGGGCCGGGTGGCGGAAGAGATCGGCCGGAGTTCTGTCGTAGGAGTAGTCGATGTCGAGCGGGTAGGCCATGTCGTCGGTGGACGTGAGCGGACATCCGCCGGTGAGTGGTGGCCACAGTGGGTGGCGTACTCGTGGGTCGAACAACGATCGCTGCGTCGTGGCGAGCGAGGGTCCGGTCTGCTGTGCCGTCTGCTCCATGGATCACGATCTTGTCAGGCCCGTCGCCCGAGCACATCGGTGCGTCCTCGACCCAGTACCGCGGCCGGGCGGGTCTGCCGCATACGGCAGGGATCCAGCAGGCTTCTTCCCCCGCTGCTTCCGGGAGTGCTCGAGGAACGGGGCGTGCCCCAACGGCGGGAGCACACCGGCGGCGCGGACGCACCGGCGGCGAGCGGTGAAGGCGCCGCGTACGGCAGCGCTCCTGAACGCCGGGCGTGTGTGCCGCTACGCGTCCCGTGCCGGCTCGGGCTCCGTGCCGCGCCAGACGGTCGTGGTGTTGCAGAACTCCTTGATGCCGTGTCCGGACAGTTCCCGCCCGTAGCCGGAGCGCTTCACACCGCCGAACGGCATCGCGGGGTGCGAGGCCGTCATCCCGTTGACGAACACCCCGCCCGCCTCCAGATCCCTCACGAAGCGGGCCACTTCGCTCTCGTCACGGGTCCAGACGTTCGAACTGAGCCCGAACGGGGTGTCGTTGGCGACGCGCACCGCCTCGTCCAGGTCCGCCACCCGGTACACGGTGGCCACCGGCCCGAAGGTCTCCTCCAGATGGATCCGCATGTCGGGTGTGATGCCGGTGAGGACGGTCGGGAGGTAGAACCAGCCGCGCGGCCGGTCCCCGGGCCGCGCTGCGCCGCACAGTGCATGAGCTCCGCGACGCAGGGCGTCGTCGACGAGTTCCTCCAGGTCGGTCCGGCCCTGCTCGCTGGCCAGCGGGCCGACCTCGGTGGATTCCTCCAGCGGGTCCCCCACCTTCAGCCCCTCCATCCGGGCGGCGAACCGTTCGACGAAGGTGTCGTACACGTCCTCGTGGACGATGAAGCGCTTGGCCGCGATGCAGGACTGGCCGTTGTTCTGGACGCGCGCGGTGACCGCCGTCCGCGCGGCCTTGTCGACGTCCGCGGACGGCATCACCACATAGGGATCGCTTCCGCCGAGCTCCAGGACGGTCTTCTTCACCTCGTCGCCCGCGACGGACGCGACCGACCGGCCGGCGGGTTCGCTGCCGGTGAGGGTCGCGGCGGCGACGCGCGGGTCGCGCAGGACTCCCTCGACCGCGCCCGAGCCGATCAGCAGGGTCTGGAAGCAGCCCTCGGGAAAGCCGGCGCGGTGAAAGAGGTAGCCCAGGTACAGGGCGGTCTGCGGGACATTCGACGCGTGCTTGAGCAGCCCGGCGTTGCCCGCCATGAGCGCCGGCGCGGCGAATCGTACGACCTGCCAGAGGGGGAAGTTCCACGGCATCACCGCCAGGACGACACCCAGCGGCCGGTAGTGGACGAAGGCCTGCACGGCCCCCGAGTCCTTCGCCTCGGCATCCCCGACCGGTTCGTCGGCGAGGAGCCGCTCGGCATGCTCGGCGTACCAGCGCATCGCCTTCACGCACTTGGCCGCCTCGGCCCTGGCCGCCGTGATCGGCTTTCCCATCTCGGTCGTCATGGTCCGCGCGATGTCCTCCTGGTCCTCCTCCAGGAGTCCGGCGGCCTTCTTGAGCAGCCGCGAGCGCTCGCCGAATCCGGTTGTGCGGTACTCCTGGAACGCCTCATGGGCGGCGGCCAACCGGCTCTCGATCGCCTCGGGCCCGAGTGCTTCGAAGGTCTTGAGCGTCTCGCCGGTCGCAGGGTTCACCGTGGCGATGGGCATGGCTGTGTCCTCCTTGGCCTCGCACCTACGACCCTGCCGCGCCCCGGGCACCGGCGCAACGCGGCGGGCACCGCGGCGTCCGCACCCGGGCTGCACGCCGCGGGGGGACGGCATTCGCGGGTCCGGCCGCCCGCCAGGTTCCGCCTGTCGGTTCACCCGGAAAGGCGCACAGTAGCCCCCAGACGTAGGCTCGCAGGGTACGGACCGCACGCCAGAGGAGTCAGGGAGGCGAGCGGCGTGACCGGACATCGTTCCCCCGCCGGAGCCCGCGCGGTGGCGGCCCGGGCGGTGGCAGTCGCGGCAGCGGCGGCCCTCGTGGCAGGCGGCGCGGCGTACGCGGGGGACGACATCGAGTCGCTCACCGCCCAGCAGATCGCCGACCGGGCCAAGGAGGCCGTGCAGGGCGCCGAGTCGGTACACATCGAGGCCGAGGGCGATCTGGACAGCCCGAGCTCGACGAACGAGCTCGACCTCACGCTGGACCGGCAGGGGAACTGCGCCGGCTCGGTGCACATGGGTTCCCTGGGGTCCGTCGAGATCATCAAGCGCGGCGACACGGTGTGGCTGAAGCCGGACGAGGCCTTCTGGAAGAACCAGGTGCCGGGGACCGGGGAGGCGGCGGCGGAGTTGTTCAAGGACCGCTACCTGCGCGGAACCACGAACGACACGATGCTCCGGAGCATGACCGAAGTGTGCGATCTCGACGGGTTGCTGGACTCGGTCACCGCCCGGAGCACACCGGTCCCGCTCACCAAGGGGCCGAAGACGAAGGTCGACGGCGTCGACGTCATCCCCGTGACGGGGAAGCGTGCCGGGCGCACCACGACCATGTACGTCGCCACCGAGGGCAAGCCCTATCCGGTGCGGCTGACCGCCACGGGCCCGGGTGCGAAGAAGGCGACGGTCACCCTCTCCGACTACGACAAGCCGGTGCCGTCGGCCACTCCCCCGGCGGAGCGGACCGTCGACATTTCCACGCTGATGGAACGGCACGGCTGAGCCGGAGACCGGGCGTCACGGCGTGCCGCACCGATGGCGGTGGGGTGCCGTGGGCGACAGACTCGGCGCATGCCGGACAAGCGAAGCGCCGGACTGCTTCTCTTCCGGCCCGCGGGCCGGAGCATCGAGGTGCTCATCGGGCACATGGGAGGCCCTTTCTGGGCGGCGCGGGACGCGGGCGCATGGTCGATCCCCAAGGGGGAGCACGGCCCTGAGGAGGAACCGGAGGCCGCCGCATGCAGGGAGTTCGAGGAGGAACTCGGGCTGCCCGTCCCCGCCGGAGACCGCGTAGCGCTGGGCGAGAGCCGTCAACCGGGCGGCAAGATCGTCACGATCTGGGCGGTCGAGGGCGACCTCGATCCGGACCGGGTGCAGCCCGGCACTTTCACCATGGAGTGGCCGCCGCGGTCCGGCGTACTGGGCGAGTTCCCGGAGATCGACCGGGTCGGCTGGTTCTCCCTGGAGCGGGCTGCGGAGCTGCTCGTCCCGGGACAGCGGATCTTCCTGGACCGGCTCGGCCACCACGTGCGCGACGACCGCTGACCGCGGCCGTTCCCCCAACGGAGGGATCTCCCCGTGTCCCCTTGTCTCAAGGCCACCGCCGCCACCGGCGTGGCGCTGCTCACCGCCACCGTGCTCCCCAGCGACGCGACCGCCCGTACGGCCGCCGAGGGATCGGTGACGGCGGAGGAGCTGCTGACCAAGGTCAAGAACTGTGCGCGGATCTCGAACGGCTTCTACCGGGCCGATGCGGACCAGGCCGCGAACATACCGGTGTGCGGCACGAAGGATGCCGTGTTCTGGAAGGCGGACATGGACATCGACTGCGACGGGCAGCGCACGACCCGCTGCAACAGGCGCACGGACCCGAACTTCCAGGCCCAGACCGCCTTCCAGCAGTCCGACGGAAAGCACCTCAACTCCGAGAAGCTCCCCTTCGTGGTCGTCCCCAGCCCGAGTTCCCTGTGGAAGTTCACCTCGTACGGGCTGCGCGGCGGCAGCGTCGTGGCCGTCGTCCACGGCAACAAGGTGCAGTACGCGGTCGTCGGCGACACCGGTCCCGCCGGCCTGATCGGTGAGGCCTCCTACGCCACGGCCAAGGCCCTCGGCATCAACCCCGACCCGCACAACGGCGGTGCCGGATCGGGTGTCACGTACATATTGTTCCGTGCTTCGAAGGTCTCCCCCATCGAGTCCCACCAGGCGGCGGTCACACTGGGTGACACGCTGGCGCGGAAGTTCGTCGGTCGCCCGTGACAGCACCGAGGAGGAGGATGAGGGGGCAGGCATCGAGGAGAGGGGAAGCGTCATGCTGGGAGAGAGCAGGGCATTCAGCGGCTTCTCGGCCGACGACATCGCGAAGGCGAAGCAGTTCTACGGCGGGACGCTCGGACTGCGGGTCTCCGAGGAGCACGGGCTGCTCGTCCTGCACCTCGCCGGGGACACGAGAGTGCTCGTGTACCCGAAGGACGATCACACCCCCGCGGCCTTCACCGTGCTCAACTTCCCGGTGGACGACATCGACAGGACGGTCGACGAACTGGTCGCAAGGGGTGTGACCTTCGAGCGCTACGAGGGCTTCGGACAGGACGAGAAGGGGATCGCCCGCGGCGAGGGCCCGGACATCGCCTGGTTCACCGATCCGGCGGGCAACATCCTGTCCGTGCTCAAGGAGTAGTCCTCCGATCAGCCATGGAACCGGTGGAGGCACTGGAGCGGATCGCGTTCCTTCTGGAGCGCTCCGGAGCTCCGACGTACCGGGTGCGGGCCTTCCGTACGGCGGCAGCGGCCGTCGCCGCACTCGGCGAACGCGACGTGCACGAGCGGGCCGCTGCCGGGTCGCTCGAGGAGGTGCGGGGACTCGGGCCCAAGACCGCACAGGTGGTGCGGGAGGCCCTCACCGGGAAGGTGCCCGCCTATCTGCAACGGCTGGAACAGGATTCGGCCGCACCGCTTGCCGAGGACGCGCCCGGTGGGCGCCTGCGTGCGCTGCTGCGCGGCGACTGCCATCTGCATTCGGACTGGTCCGACGGCGGCAGTCCGATCGGGACGATGGCGAGAACCGCGGCGCAGCTGGGGCACGAATGGGCAGTGCTCACCGATCACTCCCCGCGGCTGACGGTCGCACGCGGGCTGTCGGCGGAGCGGTTGCGCGAGCAGTTGGACGTGGTGGCGGAACTCAACCGCAGCTGGGCGCCGTTCCGGCTGCTCACCGGGATCGAGTGCGACATCCTTCCGGACGGTTCGCTCGATCAGGAAACGGAGCTCCTCGACCGCCTGGATCTGGTGGTGGCGTCCGCGCACTCCCAACTACGGATGGATGCGCGGCCGATGACCCGCCGTCTGATCACCGCTGTTGCGAATCCGCTGGTGGATGTGCTGGGTCACTGCACGGGAAGGCTGCTGACGGGGCGTGATGGTGGGCGGGGACGGCCGGAGTCGGAGTTCGACGCCGAGAAGGTGTTCGCAGCGTGTGTCGAGCACGGAACGGCGGTGGAGATCAACTGCCGTCCGGAGCGCCTCGACCCGCCACGGCGGCTGCTCCGGACGGCCGTCGAGGCCGGGGCACTGTTCGCCATCGACACGGATGCGCATGCCCCGGGTCAGCTGGACTGGCAGTGGTACGGCTGCGCGCGGGCCGAGGAGTGCGGGGTGCCGGAGTCCCGGGTCGTCAACACATGGGGCGTGGAGGACCTGCTGCACTGGGCGAGGACGCGCACGACCCCGGACGGGTGACCATCAGCCCTGCCGCCGCGACCGGCGGCGACGGCCCGCTCGTCGGCCGGACACGCCCCAGGGAACAGGGTGAGCGGCCCGGCGGCCGGCTTCCATGCTGTTGCGCAACTCGACGGATCCGGACGCGCCGCCCGATCCGCCGCTCGACCCGCGGACCGGTGTTCCCCGACGTCGCCCGGGCCCTTCCCGTGCTGTGCGCGGCCTGAGGTGGGACCTTGGAGGGGTAGGCCGCAGTGCAGAGAGGACGGGGATCACGGTGACCGAGACGGACAAGCACGGCGAGGAAGTATCGGTGCAGCTCAGCGGCGCACCTGAGGACGCGGACGCCGTCTTCGGCGCCCTGCTCGCGGCGTACCCCTGCGACCGTGGGGCCGAGGAGCACCCGCATGCGATCGGCAAGGGCGGCCACCCGACGATCTGGATGGCCACCTACGACGTGTCACCCGCGGACAGTGCCGCGCCTGTCGCCACAACGGCGCTCGGCGCGCCCGTGGCAGCGGAACTCTCCGGCTCGTACCCGGCGGTGGACCGGCTGGCCAAGGCGCTCACCTCTGGCTTCGCCGTCGAGGTCGAGCACGCCGTGTCGGGCGACGGTGAGAAGCAGCTGCGGTTGCGACTGGGTTCAGCGGCGAAGGCCGCCTGACCTGGACGGCCAGCGGCCGCTCGGGGCGGAGCCGGCCGGATCCCCGGCACCGCCCGGCTCCCCGGAGTTCCGTGGCCGGGCCTGAGGGCAGGTTGTCGCGGCATGTATGCCTTGACAGGCATATAACTGCTGGAGCATATTCATTGCCATGACAGACGCGATCTGGTCTGCCCTGGTGGACCCCCACCGGCGGGCGGTGCTCGATCTGCTGCGCGACCGCCATCGCTCGGTCGGCGAGCTGGTCGAGGTGCTCGGCCAGTCGCAGCCGAATGTGTCGAAGCATCTGAGGGTGCTGCGGGACGCCGGGCTCGTCAGGGTGACAAAGCAGGCCCAGCAGCGCATCTACGCGATCGAGCCCGGCCCGATCGCGGAGCTGGACGCCTGGCTGGAGCCTTACCGACGCCTGTGGACCGACCGTCTCGATGCACTCGGCCGCCATCTCGACGCAGACGTCGCCGATCGCGCCGACCGCACAGAGGAGCCATCATGAACCACGGAACCTTCACCGCCTTCGAGGGCCGTCCGGCCGTCCGGTTCGAGCGCTCGTACCCTCATCCCGTCGAACGGGTCTGGGCCGCCGTGTCGGAGCCGGAGGGACTCGCCCACTGGTTCCCCTCGAAGGTCCGGCTGGAGCCGGAGGCCGGAGGAAAGATCGAGTTCTTCGACGACCCCAACCTGCCGTTCTCGACCGGCACGGTCCTGGCCTTCGACCCGCCGCACCGACTCGCCTTCACCTGGGAGGACGACGAGATCCATCTGGAGCTCGTGCCCGAGGGTGACGGCTGCCGGCTGACACTGACCAATGTGCTCGCGGAACGGAACACCGCTGCACGCAATGCCGCGGGCTGGAGTGTCTGCATCGGCGAACTGGACAAGCATCTCGCCGGTGCCCGCGCGGACGGACCGCACAGTGCCTCGGCCTCGGCCTGGCAGCCGTACTACGACACCTATCTTGCCGAGGGCATGCCTTCGGGAGCCAGGATCCCGGGCACGCCGCAGCAGGACGTCTGACGGGAGACGCGGGTGTGCCGCCGGCAACGGGGCACGGTCCCCGGTACCCAGGCCGGCCGACCCTGGAACCGCCTCCTGCGGAACGGGTCGTCTGCGCCACACAGGGCGCGATGACCGGGGCGGGGCTGCCCGCGGCACTGCTGTGCCCACCCTGCCCGGGCCGCTCGCTCCGGCAGGTGCGGCTCAGGACGCCTCGACGGCCGCCTTGATGCGGTGGGCGAAGGCATCCGCGTCCTTGCGTGCGGCGCTCAGTGCGAACCCCACGATCAGCTTGCCCAGGCCATGGCCCTCGAGTGTGTTGAAGACCCTCAACCGGGTCCTGCCTGTGTCGACGGCCTCGAGGTCGTACCCGCCCTCGGGTGCGGTCACCACATTCTTCGAGATCTCGGTCCAGCGAATTCTGCGGGGAGGCTCGAATTCAGCGATACGGAACTCGCGGCCCGTCGTCATCCCGGCGTCCTTGACCCTGCTCCGGTAGACGGTCCCGACGGCCGTCGGCCCTTCGGTCGCCTTCGTGATCTGCTGCACCCTCGGACTGAACTTCGGATCGTTCTCACCGTCGGCGAGGAACGCGAAGACCTCCTCGACAGGACGGTCGATCACGACCGTCGCCTCGAACCGTCCGGCCATGGTCTCTCCTTGCTCGCTCATGCCCGCAGGACCGCCACACCCCAGCCTCGCAGACCCGCGGACGGCCCACCCACCGGATCCGTGCACCCAGGGAGCCGGTGCACCTGGTGTGCACACCGGAGCGGAGGACGGCTCCTGGCGACAGGCCTGCACGGCAACGCGTGTGACGGTCGCCGTCCTCACGACCCGGCCCGCACCGCCGTTTCCTCACCGTCCGCTGTCCGGGTGACGGCAGCGACGGCCCGAGGCAGCCGCCGGTGGCACGGTGCCCGGGCGGGCGCCTCGGGCCGTCGGAGGCCCGGTGCCCGGCGACATGGGGCCGGATCCCGCCGGCCGGGTCGCCGGGTAGCCGCGCAACCGGGCGCCACCGGTTGGCACGGCGTTGAGGCCTACGGACGCAGCCGCACCGGCAGCTCCCGCACACTGTTGCCGACGAAACTGGCGTGGCGCGGCAGTTCGGCCTCGGGGAGGGCCAGGTCCAGCGACGGGAATCGGGCGAACAGCCGCTCGAGGGCGAGGGTCGCCTCCATCCGGGCCAGTGGGGCGCCCAGACAGTAGTGGGGACCGTGGCCCAGAGAGAGATGGCGCGACGCGGAGCTGCGGGTGATGTCGAAGCGGTCTGCGTCCTGGCCGTGTGCGGCCGTGTCCCGTCCTGCCGCCGAGTAGCCGGCGAGGACCGGAGTGCCCCTGGGGATGACGGCGCCGTCCAGAGTGAGGTCCTTCGTCGGATAGCGGAAGGGGAAGTAGCTGACCGGGCTGTCCCAGCGCAGGGTTTCCTCGACCACGTCCGACCAGCTCGCCGCACCGTCCTGGACCAGGGCGAGCTGGTCGCGGTGCGCGCACAGCGCCCGGACCGCATTGGTGATCAGATTCAGGGTGGTCTCGTGACCCGCGATGATCATCAGCAGCAGGGTGCCGATGAGCTCGTGCCGGCCGAGCCGGTCGCCGTCCTCCTCGCGTGCGGCGATCAGCGCGCTCGTGAGGTCGTCGCCGGGATCGGCCGTGCGCGCCGCAGCGACGTCGGTGAGCACCGCGACCAGCTCCTTGTTGGCGGCCATGGCCTCTTCGGGACCGATGTCGGTGGCGACGACCTGGTTGGACAGATGGTGCAGCCGGTCCTGGTGTCCGGACTCCACGCCGAGCAGTTCGCAGATGACGCCCATGGGCAGCGGCAGGGCGAAGTGCCGGCGCAGATCGGCGGTGCCGCCACCGTCCGCGGCGGCGACCTCGAGGCCGTCGAGCAGTTCGGCGGTCACCGTCTCGATGCGCGGGCGCAGTTCCTCGACGCGGCGCGCGGTGAACGCCTTGCTCACCAGCGCCCTCAGCCGCCGGTGATCGGTCCCGTCGGCGGTCGTCATTCCCTGCACGGTCGCGAAGGTCTTCAGCGGCCAGCCGTCGGCGATCCTCCCCTCCCGCAGGGCGGTGAAGTGCGCGGCGCCCTTGGCCACGTCCGGGTGGGCGAGGAATTCCCTGAGCGCGTCGTGCCCGAGAACGGCCATTCCCTCGACCTCACCGGGAAGCACGACCGGGGTCACGGCGCCCCGGGCGAGGAGCCGGGCGTTGTCCGCATGGGGGCAGCCGCCTGCCGGGTCCATACGATGCGGGACGGTGGGCGAGGTGCTCAACGGAGTCTCCTGTCTGTCGTGCCGCCGCGAGCCCCTTCCGGCCCTGTCCCAGGACACGCCGGGGCGATCGGAAGCAACCAGATCCTACGAGCAACCGAGCCTGCCCGAACACCAGTTGGACAACTCAGACCTGCGTGCGGCGGCGGGAACTCGCGTCCGCACCCGACGCATGACAGACAGCGGACACTCCTTGCGGTCGAGCGGATTGCGGTCGGTGCCCGGCCGGCTGGGGACGGTGCCGCCGACCGGTGCGTACCGCTCGAACTCGCTCTCGAGGACACCCTCGCCGCGGGTCAGTCCCGGCAGCTGCTGCTCCGGCCCGTGGACCCGGTCGGCAACCGGATTCCGGGAGTCGAGCGGGCCACGCTTCGCACAGGAACGGGGCGGTCGCACCCACGCCGGTCGCGGGGCAGCCCGCTCGCTGTCGTCATCCGGCCGGGGCCGCCTGCTCCCCCGCCCGGAGCACACCGATCAGCTTGGTGACCGTTGCTGCCATCGCCCTTCTGCCGACGGACAGATACGTGCGGGAGTCGACCGCATCGGCGTGGGCGGCCAGATGGTCACGGATCGCACCGGTCATCGCCAGGTTCAGCGCCGTCCCGATGTTGACCTTCACAATCCCGCCGGACACCGCCGCCGTCAGCTCCGGGTGCGGGACGCCCGACGAGCCGTGCAGCACCAGCGGAACCTCGAGCGCCAGGGCCAGCCGGGCCAGCAGCCCGTGGTCGAGCGAGGCCGTACGGGCCGTCATCGCATGCGCGCTGCCGATCGCGACGGCGAGTGCATCCACCCCGGCCTCCTCCACGAATCCTCGTGCCTCGTCCGGATCGGTACGCGCCCCCGGCGCATGGGCGTCCAGCGGCGCTTCCCCGCCCTTGCCACCGATCTCGCCCAGCTCTGCCTCGAACCAGAGCCCGTTGGCATGTGCCCAGTGGGATGCGGCGCGCGTCGCAGCGAGGTTCTCCAGGTAGGGCAGATGCGAGGCGTCGTACATCACGGAGCTGAACCCGGCGTCGGCCGCCTGCCGGAGCAGAGCCGCGCTCTTGACGTGGTCCAGATGGAGAGCGACGGGTACGGAGGCGGCCCGGGCCGCCTCGACGGCGGCGCGGGCGAGCGGACGGACCCGGCCGTAGCGGTACTTCACCGCGTTCTCGCTGATCTGCAGGATGACCGGCGAGCACGCGGACTCCGCACCGGCGACGACGGCTTCGGCGTGCTCCAGCGTGATGATGTTGAACGCGGCCACGGCCCGGCGTTCCTCGGCGGCCTCGGCGACGAGTGTCCCGGTCTCGGCGAGCGGCATCGGTCAGGCTCCGGCGAGGATGACGGAACGGGTGAGGTGGCGGGGGTGATCCGGGTCCAGACCGCGGGCGTTCGCAACGGCGACCGCCAGTCGCTGGGCCCGTACCAGCTCGGCCAGGGGGTCGAGCCCCCCGGCCACCCACATCCCGCCGGTGGCGTGCACTTCGTCGGCCAGTCCTGACGGTGCGTCACCGATCATCCAGGTGGCCGTACCTCGCGTACTGACGCTGATCGGGCCGTGCCGGTACTCCATCGCCGGATAGGCCTCGGCCCACGACGCCGACGCCTCCCGCATCTTCAGCGCCGCCTCACTGGCGAGGCCGACGGTCCAGCCGCGACCCAGGAAGGTGAACTGTGAACAACCGGCCAGCCACAGGGGCAGTGGCTCGGCCAGCGCGTCGCGGGCATCGTCGACGACGGCGTCGGTGTGCAGCCCGGTGTGGGTACGCAGAAGAGTGAGGGCCGAGGTGGCGAACCGTGTCTGAACCACGGACCGCTCGTCGGCGAAGTCCAGGACGACGACCTCGTCCGCGGCCGTCGTCACCGGTGTGGCGGGGTCGGCGGTGATCGCGGTCGTACGGGCCCTTCCGCGCAGCCGGCCGAGAAGTTCGAGCACTTCGGTCGTGGTGCCTGAGCGGGTGAGCGCGACGACCCGGTCGTAGTGGCGCCCGCAGGGGAACTCGGATGCCGCGAATGCGTCCGACTCGCCCTGCCCCGCGCCCTCACGCAGCGCGGCCGCGGCCTGGCCCATGAACAGAGAGGTCCCGCAGCCCACGAACGCCACCCGCTCACCTTCGGCCGGGAGCGCCCCGGCCCGGCTCGCAGCCAGCTCCGCGGCCCGGGCCCAGCACTCGGGCTGGCTCGCCAGCTCGTTCGCCACATGACTCATAAGTGTGCTCCGTCCTTCGGGTGGGACACTCCAGCTGTGCTCATTCATGCAAAGTAGCGCGATGTTTCAAACACTTTCAAGCAATGCAGGAAGGAGAGCGTGCGCTAAGGTCACGTTGGACGTTCGAGGAAGGGAGCTGTGGATGTCCCGCGACGCCCGTTGGAAGACACTGCTGGAACTGCTGGTCGAGCAGGGCCGGCTGGACGTCGAGGAGGCCGCGGCCGCACTGGATGTCTCGGCAGCGACGATCCGGCGCGATTTCGACCAGCTCGCCGAGCAGCAGATGCTCGTCCGCACGCGTGGCGGCGCCGTTGTGCACGGGGTGTCGTACGAACTCCCTTTGCGCTACAAGACATCCCGGCGCGCGGCGGAGAAGCAACGCATCAGTGCGGCCGTCGCCGGGCTGATCCAGCCGGGTGAGGCGGTGGGGTTCACCGGCGGCACCACGACCACGGAGGTCGCCCGGGCCCTGGCAGGGCGCCCCGACCTGGCTTCCGGCTCCCCGGCGCTCACGATCGTCACCAATGCCCTCAACATCGCCAACGAGCTGGCGATCCGGCCCCAGTTCAAGATCGTCGTGACCGGCGGGGTGGCCCGTCCGCAGTCGTACGAGCTCATCGGTCCGCTCGCCGACGGTGTGCTCGGCCAGATCACCATGGATGTCGCGGTCCTGGGCGTGGACGCCTTCGACGTGGACCACGGAGCAGCGGCACACGACGAGGACGAGGCCGCGATCAACCGACTGCTGTGCGAGCGCGCACAAAGGGTGGTGGTCGCCGCCGACTCGACCAAACTGGCGGCCCGCGCCTTCGCACGCATCTGCGGCGCCGACCAGGTGGACACGCTGGTGACGGACACCGCCGTGCCCGACGGGACCGCGGCCCGGTTCGAAGAAGCGGGCGTGACCGTCATCCGGGCCTGACGGGCGCCGGCCGGGCTATAACTGAACGATGATCATCCATGTGGTCCCGCTCGACGACTGGCTCACCATCCCCGAACGGCCGTACGCTCCCAGGTCCTTCGCCGCGGAGGGCTTCATCCACTGCTCTCCCGACGAACCGACGACGCTCGCGGTCGTCAACGCCTACTACCGTGAGACTCCAGGCCCGTTGATGGCCCTGCTCATCGACGAGGGCAGGCTGCGGTCCCCGGTCCGATTCGAGCCGGCCGGGTCCTCCCCGCCGCCCGGCGTCGACCCCGGCACGCTGTTCCCGCACGTCTACGGACCGATCGACCGGGAGGCCGTTGAAGGGCTGCTGGAGATCCAGCGGGACGAGGAGGGCCACGCCGTCGGGTTCGCACCCTGGGCATGACGGCCGGGCGAGGGTGGTCAGCCTCCGGCATCCTCCGGCGGCGGCCACCTCCGGACCGCGTTGCCGGGAGACAGCCTCTCGACGACTTCCGCCAGATCGGCGCAAGCCTGTTCGATCTTCTGCCGGACGCCCTTCGCCTCGGTCACGATCGCCGACAGCAGCAGGCCGGTGAGCGCCGCGGAGGCGTTGAGCGCCTGGAGAGTGCCCATGACCGCGAAGAGACCGTGCTCGCCGAACGGCCCTGCCCGGTCGGTCGCGGCCGTGATCGCCAGGACGGACACGATCAGTACGCAGGGGGCGGCGCCGGGCAGCTGGAAGCGCAGCGCCCCCCAGATCAGCAGGGGGAAGACGAGGAACAGGAGCGAGAGGTCGCTCCGTGTGGTGACGACCGTGACGGCGGCGACGCCGAGGGCCAGCAGCGCGGCCTCGAGCACGCGGGCCGGCCGGGCGTCGGCCGGCCACCGGTAGTTCCGGGCCACCAGCATCAGCGGAGTGATCACCAGGACGCCCATGGCGTCGCCCGCCCACCACGCGGACCAGACCGGCCAGAAACTGCCACTGGCGAGCTGGCCGCCCAGCACCAGCATGCCCGTCCCGACCGTCGCGCTGATCAGCATCCCGGCGAAGGCCCCGAGGAACACCAGCGCCACCCCGTCCCTCAGCCGGTCGAGCTCGGACCGGAAGCCCACCCGGCGGAGCATCGCATAGGCGCATACCGGGGCGAGGCTGTTCCCCGCGAGGATACCGAGGGCGAAGGGCCGGAAGGGGCTGATGGCCAGGATGACGAGGAGGGTTCCGAGGGCCACTCCGGGCCAGATCCGCAGCCCGAACCAGATCAGAGAGGCCAGGGCAATGCCCGTGGGCGGCCAGAGCGGAGTGACCACGGCGCCCTCGACGACCACTTGCAGGGTCAGTCCGACGCGCGCGGCCGCATAGTAGGCGAGCGCGACGGCGAGCATGAGGACGATCACCGCGCTGTGACGCCGGATTTCCCTGGTGCGGACCACGCCTTCATCACACAACGTCCCCCGGCCGGAGCGCCGCCGTGACACGCGCCGCAGCGACTTCGGCGCGCCCGGCGCCGCGAAGTCACCCGGGCGGCTCCGCTCCCGAGAACGTGGCCGTCGTCAGTCGGCCGTCCCCCGCGGGGGCATGTCATGGCGCAGCACGAGCACGGCGGCGTCGTCCGTGTGGTCGGTGAACTCGCCCGCCGTCATCACCTCGGCGGCGATCTCCTCGGCGCCGAGCCCGGCACTGGTGGCGGCGCCGACCAGCCGCGTCACGCGGTCCAGGCCAGCGTCCACGGACACGTCCGGCCCCTCTATCAGCCCGTCCGTGAGCACGACGAATGCCCCGCCCCGGGTCAGCTGACGCCTGGTCACCGGATATCCCTCGCCGGCCTGGATTCCCAGCGGCAGTCCTCCGTCGTCCTGGGCCACACCGCAGCGGCCGTCGTCCGTGGCCCAGATCGCGGGCACATGGCCGGCCCGGGCACTCTCGACGACCCAGGCCGCCGGGTCGAAGCGCACGAAGGTGCAGGTCGCGAAGAGATCGCGGCCCACGGACACCAGAAGGTCATTGGCCCGGCTCAGTACCTCTCCGGGGTCGGTGGCCGCCGTGGCGACCGCACGCAGCCCGATACGGATCTGCCCCATGAAGGCGGCCGCCTCCACATCGTGGCCCTGCACGTCCCCGATGGAGAAGGCGAGCGAGCCGTCGGGCATCACAAACCCGTCGTACCAGTCTCCGCCGATCTCGAGGCCGTCGCGGGCTGGTGCGTAGCGTGCGGCGGTTCGCAGACCGGGCACGGACGGCAGCATCGAAGGGAGCATGTCCCGCTGCAGGGCCACGGCCAGGTCCACCCGTGCCCTGTGGTGCTCTGCGCCTTCCCGGGCCTGTGCGGTGAGACGCCCGAGCGTGGTCAGGAGGTCGTCAGCGCTC
Organism: Streptomyces sp. NPDC043861; assembly: GCF_056435905.1. NCBI lineage: Bacteria > Bacillati > Actinomycetota > Actinomycetes > Kitasatosporales > Streptomycetaceae > Streptomyces > Streptomyces sp. NPDC043861. The sequence continues at coordinate 152,774 of NZ_JBWKDP010000018.1, forward strand.
GCCGACCTCGGGGGACGACGCCGCGTCATTGACCGCTCCGATGTACCGCGCCGATGGTGAGCGTCCCGCACCTGACGGAACGTCGTTCATCATACTTCCGGGTCCTGGGGGCCGCTTGACGAAGCGACCGCCCTCCCCCTCGTCCATGATCGCCGCCGTCCCGGCACAGCACACCAGGAGGCACCCCAGGTGACCAGGCCCGGTGCGGCGTCCACGCCCGCATCGGATTCAGCCGCCGGAGGCGCTGCGCGCACGGCGGCCGTGCTCGGCACCCGGAATCATGGGCGCGGGCATGGCCCGCAGCGTGCTCCGTTCCGGTCTGGCGGTCCGGGCCGGGAACCGTACGCGTGCGAAGGCAGAGGCCCTGGTGGCGGACGGGGCCCACGGCGCGGACACCCCCGCGGACGCGGTCACCGGCGCCGATGTGGTGGTGACCGACCTCAACGAAGGACCGCGGGTGCTGGCCGCCATGCGGGACGGCGCCGACGGGCTCGCCCCGGGAACGGTGTGGGCCCGGGCCACCACGGTCGGCGACCCTGCCACGGCCGAGCCGGCCGGATTCGCCCGCGAGCACGCACTCGTCTTCTTCGACACACCCGTGCTCGGCTCCCAGGGGGCCGCCGAAGCCGGCGAACTCCTCGTCCTGGCCGCCGGCCCGGCCGGCGGCAGGGACGTCCTGGCGCCCGTCCTCGATGCCATCGGCCGCCGCACCACCTGGTCGGCGACGAGGGAGCGACGGCCGCGGCCAGTCGGCTGAAGCCGGTGCTCAACAGCTGGCTCACCGCTGTCACCCTTGCGACCGCCGAGGTCCTCGCCCTGGCCCGGCACTCGACGTCAATCCCCAGGCGTTCCTGGACTCCGTGGCGGGGGGGTCCTGGACAACGGCTGTATGCGCGCCGAGTCCGCGATGATCCTCAGCGGCGACTGCACCCCCACGTTCACCGTCAGCAACGCCCTCAAGGACGCACGGCTCATCACCGAAGCCGCCGACCGCGCCGGTGTCCGCCTGGATCTCGCCCGTGCCGGCCTCGCCCGCTTCGAACGCGCGGAGCGCGCCGGACACGGCGACGACGACATGGCTGCCACGTATCCGGCCTCCTTCGGCGACGACGACTGATCCGGCAGGCGCCGGACCGCGACGGCCACAGCGGGCAGTCGGTGTCATGAATCCGGTCGCCCGGGGCCTGCGTCCTGCGCGGCCAGCCTGCGCTGCACACGCTCCTCGTGGAACAGCCGTCCGACCAGCGCTCCGCCGTAGACGACGAATCCCACGCCCACCAGCCACGACTGGAGTACCAGCACCGTCCCGAACGGCCCGTACGTCACGGCGTTCGATGCGATCAGCGGTGAGAAGACGAACTGGGAGAAGACCCGCAGCCCGAGCAGCCCGAACGCGGTCGCCAGGGCCCCGGGCGCCAGGGCCCGCCAGCGGATGCGGCCGCACAGCAGCAGCCACTGCGACCACCAGAAGAAGAGAAAAGTGCCGATCAGATCCCCGACCGCGACAAGCACCGTCTCCAGGGCGGAGGCGCGCGCGGGACTGGGCATCGTGACGAAAGCCAGCAGTGCGAACACCAGCACCGCCAGCCAGACGACATGCCGCCACATCGTGTGCCAGCGCGCCGTCGGCAGATCCCAGGCCCGCTCGTACCCGGTCTGTACGGCGGAACCGAACGTCACCCCGAACGCAGTGAGCGCGGCGAGGCCGAGCGCGGTGGTCCGCTGGAGGGCCTGCCCCGGACGGCCGAACAGCTCCTCGACCTCTTCCTGGGACACCTCCGACACGCCGAGACCCTGCACCAGCCACTTGGCGAAGCCCTGGCCGCTCGCGAGGTCGGCCGCGGCGACGACGACGAGCAGCGGAACCAGGGTGAGAAAGCCCAGCGCCGCGAAGCCCATGGCGCGGTGCAGCAGCTCCATCTCGCGGCCCCGATTCCAGGCGAGCCCGACCGCGGACGTCAGCACACGCCGGTGCAGCCGGGCGAACCAGTGGCCGTGGCGTGCCGGGCCGGCCTCGTGCGGCACGCCGAATCTGAAGGGCATGTGCCGTTGGCTACCCGCCAGCACGACATGACCAGTCGCGCGTGCCGCCGAACGGGTGGAGGCGGGCGCAGGACGGCCCGATCGGCGGTGGCGCAGCGCTGCCGGTGATGCCCGCGTCCGTCAGTGCGTGCGCGGTCGCACCGGAGGGCGGCGCAGTGTTAGAACTGGGAACATGATCGGACGTACCCGCCGGTCCCGGCTGACGGCGGTCGAACCGCCCAGCCGCCCGCGGTCTCACGATCGACACGAGCACCCGGCCGGCCGACGGCAGCAGCCACGATCCCTCTTCGGCGTACAGACCCTCTCCGCCCAGGTGTTTCTTCTCCAGGCGATCGTGGTGATCCTTCTCGTGGTCGCCGGGGCGACGGCCCTCGTTCTGCAAGCACGTCACGACAGCGTGCAGGACGCCGAGAACCGCTCGCTCGCCACAGCCCAGACATTCGCGAACGCGCCCGGCACGGCACCCGCGCTCAAGACACCCGATCCGTCCAGGATCCTCCAGCCCGCTGCCGAGGAGGCCCGGCGTGGAGCGGGGGTCGACTTCATCTCCGTACTGGGCCTCGACGGGGTCCGCTACACGGATTCCCAGCCCGAACTCATCGGCACGCCTGTCGAGGGCGACGTTTCGCGAGCGGCCAGGGGCGCCTCGTTCACCGAGACGTTCGAGGGCAGCCCCCATGACGCGGTACGGGCGGTCGTACCCGTCACCGACGCCGACGGGAAGGTCGTCGGCATGGTCAGCGCCGGCATCCAGGTGGCGAACGTGGTCGACCTCCTGGACCAGCAGCTGCCGGTGGTGCTTTCGTCGGCGGCCGGAGCGCTGGCACTCGCCACCGGGTGCGCTGCGCTCGTCAGCAGGCGGCTGCGGCGGCAGACCCACGGTCTCGGCCCGTCCGAGATGACGAGGATGTACGAACACCATGACGCGGTGCTCCATGCGGTACGCGAGGGAGTGCTGATCGTCGGCGGGGACGGGCGGCTCGTGCTCGCCAACGACGAGGCGCGCCGACTGCTCGATCTGCCCCCGGACGCGGACCGCCGTCCGGTGTCCGAGCTGGACCTGGGCCCGGGTCTGACCCAGCTGCTCGTCTCGGGCCAGGAGGTGTCCGACCAGGTGTTCCTGTCCGGGGACCGGCTCCTGGCCGTCAATACGCGACCCACGGCCCCGTACGGAGGCGTCCCGGGCGTGGTCGCGAGCCTCCGCGACACCACGGAACTGCGGGCCCTGTCCGGACGGGCGGAGGTCGCGCGGGAGCGCCTCACGCTGCTCTACGAGGCGGGTGTGCGGATCGGCACCACGCTCGATGTACGGCGCACGGCGGAGGAGCTCGTGGAGGTGGCCGTGCCCCGGTTCTCCGAGTTCGCCACCGTCGAACTGCTCGATCACGTGCTGCGCGGCGAGGAGCCGACCAGCGCGGCCACCGAGATGCGGCGTACGGCTCTGCACGGCATCCGTGCCGATCCGCCGCTCCAGCCCGTCGGGGACATGGTCAGATTCGTCATCCCGGCCACTCCGATGGCCACGGCACTGGACAGCGGCCAGGCCGTGCTGTCGCGCGATCTGACCACCTTGCACAACTGGCGGGCCCAGGACCCGGACGGTGCACGGCTGGCGCTGGAATACGGGATCCGCTCGCTGATCACGGTGCCGCTCCGGGCCCGGGGCATCGTCCTGGGGATGGCGAATTTCTGGCGTACCGGGGACCAGCCGCACTTCGACGAGGACGACGCGTCCTTCGCCGAGGAGCTGGCCGCGCGGGCGGCCGTGTCGATCGACAACGCCCGCCGGTTCACCCGGGAGCATGCGATGGCCGTGACGCTGCAGCGCAGTCTGCTCCCTCGCGACCTGCCGAAGCAGGAGGCGCTGGATGTGTCCTGGCGCTATCTGCCGGCACAGGCAGGAGTGGGCGGCGACTGGTTCGATGTCATTCCGCTGCCCGGGTTCCGGGTCGCGCTGGTCGTCGGCGATGTCGTGGGGCACGGGATGTATGCCGCCGCCACGATGGGCCGGCTGCGTACCGCGGTGCTCAACTTCTCTTCCCTCGATCTGCCTCCGGCCGACCTCCTGGCGCGCCTCGACGACCTGGTGATCCGTATCGACGCGGACCAGAGGACCGAGGATCACGACCACGCGCCGGTGACCGGTGCCACCTGCCTGTACGCCGTCTACGACCCGGTCGGCGGACGCTGCACGCTCGCGCGCGCGGGACATCTCCCGCCCGCCCTGGTCGATCCGGTGCTCGGGGTGACCTTTCCCGAACTGCCCGTGTCGCCTCCGCTCGGTATCGGCGGGCATCCCTTCGAGGAGGCGGAACTGGAACTGGTGGAGGGCAGTCGGCTGGTTCTGTTCACGGACGGACTCGTCGAGGACCGCCGCCGGGACGTCGACGACGGACTGGACCTCCTGCGCAACGCGATCGCCCCACCCGGACTGACGCCGGAGGAGACCTGCAGGGCCGTGACGGACGCCATGCCACCCGACCAGTCGAGCGACGACATCGCACTCCTGGTCGCCAGGACACGACTGCTGCCGCCGGAAAAGGTCGCGGTCTGGGACACTTCGCTCGACGTCTCCGAGGTCTCCCGGATGCGCGCCGAAGCCGCACGCAAACTGGCCGAGTGGGATCTCGACCAGTGCTCCTTCGTCACCGAACTCGTGCTCAGCGAACTGCTCACCAACGCCATCCGCTACGGCAACGAGCCCGTGCGGGTACGCCTGCTGTGCGGACAGTCACTCGTGTGCGAGGTGTCCGACGGCAGCAACACCTCCCCCCATCTGCGCCGGGCCGCCACCACCGACGAGGGCGGACGCGGTCTCTTCCTGGTCGCCCAGTTCTCTCAGCGCTGGGGAACCCGCTATACGACCGACGGAAAGATCATCTGGGCGGAACTGCCGGTGAGCGGCGTGCTTCCGGACGAGCCGCTGATGATGTTCGACGAAGAACTGGCGTGGTGAGCCGGGACCCCCTCACGCCACGAGCCGGGCCTCGACCCCGGACGCGGGCTGCTGGTGCCCTCCGCTGGCGATCATCCGCACCTCTCCTCGGTCGCTGATCTCCGCCTGCACGATGCCGGTGTCGTCGGCGTAGACCGGATGGCCTCCCGGGCCCTTCCGGTCGGTGCGACGTACGACGACGGCATCCTCGGCGGCCGCGGCGCCAGGCTCCACCGGGCCGGGCCCGGCGTCGGCGTGTCCGAACACCAGCTCGTACGTCGCGCCCGTGTCGTTCCGGTTCATCACGCCCTCCTTGCCATGGACGGCACCTCAGTGGCCGTATATGCCCCGAATGACCATTATCGGGCAGTTCAAGCGAGACGCGAGCGCCGTACGGACGAGGCGGACCGGGAGCGGGACGTCCGCAGGCTCAGAACCGGGCGTGCGCGGTGATGTCCTCCTCGAAGCGGTCGACCATCGCCGGTGTCACGGTCGGCCGGCACTGGGCGATCGCGGCCAGATAGTCGTCGGTGCCGGCTCCTGGCACGGGCGGCCCGTCCACGTCGTGCCCGTCCACGTCGTGCCCGTCCCCGTCCCCGCGCAGATCCCGTTCGAACGCGCACTGCGCGGCGATCCGGGCCGCATGCTCGATGTCGGCAGGGGTGAACAGCTCACTCGCCCCCACCAGGGCCGTGATGTCCACATCGGGCCTGCCATTCGTGAACCGGGACCAGATCGCCGAACGGGCGGCCCTGTCCGGCGTACCGATGGGGATCAGACAGTCGAAACGTCCGGGCCGCAGAAACGCCGGATCGAGCGAGCGGACCGAATTCGTCGCGCACACCAGCAGCCGCTCGTCGCCCTCCCGGAATCCGGGTATGAGCTTGAGGAGCTCATTGGTGACCCCGTGCAGTCCGCCCGGCCCGGCGTGCTCGGTGCGTACGGGGGCGATCTCCTCGACCTCGTCGATGAAGACGAGCACCCGCTCCAGCTCGGCGATCCGCGCGAACGCGGTGCGCAGCGCGGCCGCCAGATTGCCCTCGCCGGCCAGCCGCGAGGGAAGCAGCTCGACGAACGGCCAGCCGAGCCTGGACGCCACGGCGCGGGCGAACGTGGTCTTGCCGGTGCCCGGCGGACCGAAGAGCGCGATGGCTCGCGGCGGCCTCACGCCATGCCGGGCCGCGCGCTCCGGCTGCGCCAGGGGCAGGACGACGCGCCGCTCGATCAGGTCCTTCTCGGCTTCCATCCCGGCCACCCGGCCCCACAGGTCGCCGGTCAGGAACCGGCCGCCGAGGTTTTCCAGCAGACCGGCCGCAGGGCCGTGACCCGGCTCGGACTTCTCGAAGTACGCGACCGCCGGCCTACGGGAGTATCCGGCATTGAGCAGCCCCTCTCCGAGCAGCTCCTCCTCGGGCAGGACATACGCGATACGGCTCACCCCTGCGGCGACGAGCCGCCGTTCGAGCTCCACCAACAGGGCACTGGCGAGTCCTCGCCCGCGCCACGCGGAGGAGAGCGCTATGCGCATCACCCAGGCGCGCTCCCCGGCGACGGTCGCGAGCGCAGCGCCGATCGGGACGCCCTGGTGGACGGCGACGACGGCGGGCTGCCGCGAAGTGAGCGCGGTGATGCACTCGGCGAGTGAGAAGACGGACTCCTGGCCGAGCGCGGCCGTGGTGTCGATCAGGTGGACCACCGCCGCGAGATCGTTTTCTCGGTAGTCGTGGATGAGCCAGTTCACCGGTACCACCCCTCGTCGTGCGCGTCCGTGCGCATCGTTGCGGTGAGGCTAGGGGCGGTGGCGTCCCGGGTTCCCGCGCCGTCGTGGACAACGCCGGGCCGCGAGTAGGACGTTGCGTCGGTAGCCAGGCACCGGCTTCACGGTCGCGCGCGCCGGACGGCGCGAGGTCTCCCCCTGCGAAGGGTTCTTCCCGGGAGAAGGGGGAATCCGCTCCGTCTGCGGAGTGGGTGGTGACCGGGAGCAGCCCTGCCCAGGCGCCGCTCAGCCGCGAAACGGGCCGTTCCCGTCGGTCGCTGCGCCGCGTCGACCCCGTCCCTGCCGGTCGGTGGGGACGGAGTCGAAACGGAGGAGGGAACTCGTCTCGGGGAGTCCTTCCACGCAGTGGCCCAGGTCCTCTCCTGGGTCGCGTGCCGAGGCAGGCCTCAGCTGCCGACGTAGGCCCCGAGATGCTCGCCGGTGAGGGTGGAGCGGGCGGCGACGAGGTCGGCGGGGGTGCCCTCGAAGACGATCCTGCCGCCGTCGTGGCCGGCGCCGGGGCCGAGGTCGATGATCCAGTCGGCATGCGCCATGACCGCCTGGTGGTGCTCGACGACGATGACCGACTTGCCGGAGTCGACGAGCCGGTCGAGCAGGCCGAGCAGGTGCTCGACGTCGGCGAGATGCAGGCCCGCGGTCGGTTCGTCGAGGACGTAGACGCCGCCCTTCTCGGCCATGTGGGTGGCCAGCTTGAGCCGCTGCCGCTCGCCGCCGGACAGCGTGGTGAGCGGCTGGCCGAGGCTGAGGTAGCCGAGCCCGACGTCGGCGAGCCGGACGAGGATGCGATGCGCGGCAGGCGTGTGCGCCTCGCCGGCGCCGAAGAACTCCTCGGCCTCGGTCACCGACATGGCGAGCACCTCGCTGATGTCACGGCCGCCGAGGTGGTACTCCAGCACCGATGCCTGGTACCGCTTCCCCTCGCATTCCTCGCAGGGGGTGGCAACGCCGGCCATCATCGCCAGGTCGGTGTAGACGACGCCGGCGCCGTTGCAGTTGGGGCAGGCGCCCTCGGAATTGGCGCTGAACAGCGCCGGCTTCACGCCGTTGGCCTTCGCGAACGCCTTGCGGATCGGGTCGAGCAGTCCGGTGTATGTCGCCGGGTTGCTCCGCCGCGAGCCGCGGATCGCACCCTGGTCGACCGACACCACGTTCTCGCCGGCGGGGATCGAACCGTGCACGAGCGAGCTCTTGCCGGAGCCGGCTACGCCGGTGACGACGGCGAGCACCCCGAGAGGGATGTCGACGTCGACGTCGCTCAGGTTGTTCGCTGTCGCGCCGCGGATCTCCAACGTGCCGGTGGGCTTCCGTACCGTCTTCTTGAGGGCGGCCCGGTCGTCGAGATGGCGGCCGGTGATGGTGCCGGCGGCCCGCAGCCCCTCGACGGTGCCCTCGAAGCAGACGCTGCCACCCGCCGTACCGGCACCGGGGCCGAGGTCGACGACATGGTCGGCGATCGCGATCACCTCCGGCTTGTGCTCCACGACGAGCACCGTGTTGCCCTTGTCCCGCAGCCGCAGCAGCAGGTCGTTCATCCGCTGGATGTCGTGAGGGTGCAGGCCCGTGGTGGGCTCGTCGAAGACGTAGGTGACGTCGGTGAGCGAGGAGCCGAGATGGCGGATCATCTTGACGCGCTGCGCCTCGCCCCCCGACAGCGTGCCCGACGGCCGGTCGAGCGCGAGGTAGCCGAGGCCGATCTCCACGAACGAGTCGAGGGTCTGCTGCAGCGCGGTGAGCAGCGGCGCCACCGACGGTTCGTCGAGGCCGCGGACCCATTCGGCCAGGTCGCTGATCTGCATCGCGCAGGCGTCGGCGATACTGATCCGCTTGATCTTCGACGACCGGGCCCCCTCGCTGAGCCGGGTGCCGTCGCACTCGGGGCAGGTGGTGAACGTGACCGCCCGCTCCACGAACGCCCGGATGTGCGGCTGCATCGCCTCCTTGTCCTTGGACAGGAACGACTTCTGGATCTTGGGGATCAGCCCCTCGTAGGTGAGGTTGACGCCCTCGACCTTCACCTTGGTGGGCTCCCGGTAGAGGAAGTCCTGCATTTCCTGCTTGGTGAACCTGCGGATCGGCTTGTTCGGGTCGAGCAGGCCCGACTCGGCATAGACCCGCACGGTCCAGAAACTGTCCGACTTCCAGCCGGGGATGGTGAACGCGCCCTCGGCGAGCGACTTGGAGTCGTCGTAGAGCTGGGTGAGGTCGATGTCGGAGACCGTGCCCCGGCCTTCGCAGCGCGAGCACATGCCGCCGGTGCGGCTGAAGGTCGCTTTCACGGTCTTCTTGGCACCGCGCTCGACGGTGATCGCACCGCTCGCCCGGACCGAGGGGACGTTGAAGGCGTACGCGCTGGGCGGGCCGATGTGCGGCTTGCCGAGCCGGCTGAAGAGGATGCGCAGCATCGCATTGGCGTCGGTGGCGGTGCCGACCGTGGAGCGGGGGTCGGCACCCATCCGCTGCTGGTCGACGGTGATCGCGGTTGTCAGCCCGTCGAGTACGTCGACCTCGGGACGCGCCAGTGTCGGCATGAAACCCTGCACGAACGCGCTGTAGGTCTCGTTGATCAGCCGCTGCGACTCCGCGGCGATCGTGTCGAACACCAGCGAGCTCTTGCCCGAGCCGGAGACGCCCGTGAATACCGTCAGCCGGCGCTTCGGGATCTCTACGCTGATGTCCTTGAGGTTGTTCTCGCGCGCGCCGTGCACACGGATCATGTCGTGGCTGTCGGCAGAGTGCGGCGCAGGCGACTGCGTGCCCGTCCTCGTGGCCATGCTCATCATGTCTCCATCTGTTGGACGGGCCGCCTTCGCGGTCTCCGTCGGTGTCGCCTGCTCGATCCGGCCGGCCTCGAGCGTACGTCTCCGGTTCTCCTTCGCCGGCGCGGTCGCGGTCGACGGGTCGCTGTCCCCGGCAACCCCTGTCCACGTGGTCGGCGGTGTCGGCCGGGGTGGTGCGATGCCCACGGCCGACGTCGCCGGGCTCGCGCTCGGCTCGGGAACCAAGGCACACACCGCATCGACTCGTGGGGTCTCCGGCGACCTCGGCCGCGCGGCACACCCGGCCGAAGGACCAACGGGCGGCCGTCGCGCATCAGCTCGCGGTGGGCAGCCCTCTCACCTCGCGCCTGCCCGGACGCGGCGCGGGGAGGTACGGAACGGCGGTGTGGCGTGGCCGGCGCACACGGGCCGGAGTCGGCGCGCGCGACGAACCGGCCGCCCCGCCCCCCGCAGCGGCGCGGCGGGTTCGAGGACCTCGACCGGCCCTCGGTCCTGGACACATCGTGGATGCGGCGCAGCCCCGGCCGACCGGCCCGGGCGGCGGCCGGGCTGCTCCGCCGGTCGGCCCGGGCCGGCTGCCGGCACGGGCCGTCAGCAGTGCCTCGCCGTCCCGGTCGCAGCACAGCGCCACCTGGTGCTGCTCGCCGTCGCCGAGGCACTGACCACTCGGACGGCTGTGTCGTGGGGGTGCCGGTGCTCGGTGTCGCAACGAGGCCGAGCGCGCGAGCGGGGATCGGCTCTCATCGGTCCTGAAGCAGGTCGGGGACGTTGCCCTCGGCATCGGAGGCGGAGGCTGCTGCCACCGACGTCGTGCGCCGGCTCCTCCACGGTTCCGTCCGTGCAGGTCATGGCTGCCATTGCCGCACGGCTCAGCGCAGCTCCTGGATGCGGACCATGTTGCCGGCGGGATCACGGAAGGCGCAGTCGCGAACCCCGTACGGCTGTTCGGTCGGCTCCTGGACGACGTCGGCATCACCGGCCTGCAGCCGCTCGAAGGTGCCGTCGAGATCGGCGGTGGCCAGGAGGATGCTGGCGTAGGTGCCCTTCGCCATCATCTCGGTGATGGTGCGGCGCTCTTCGTCGGTGACACCGGGGTCGGCAGCCGGGGGGTGCAGGACGATGGACGTGCCGGGCTGGTCGGCGGGGCCGACGGTGATCCAGCGCATCCCGCCGTATCCGACGTCGTTGCGGACCTCGAAGCCGAGCGTGTCGCGGTAGAAGGCCAGCGCGGCGTCGGGGTCGTCGTGCGGGAGGAAGCTCGCGTGAATGGTGATGTCCATGGCGATCAGGCTAGGTGCCGCTCGGGGCCGGCGCTTCTCGATTCCTGATCGGTCTGGTCACCTGTTTCGCCACGCAGGACGGCATCCCAGCGGTGGCGGCCGCCGCCCGGCGCCGATAGACGCTGGGCGGCACGCCGACCAGTTCGGTGAAGCGACTGCTGAAGGTGCCCAGTGACGAGCAGCCGACCTCGAAGCAGACCTCGGTGACGCTGAGGTCGCCGCGACGCAGCAGCGCCATCGCGCGCTCGATGCGCCGCGTCATCAGATAGGCGTACGGCGACTCGCCGTAGGCGCGCCGGAACTGGCGGCTGAGGTGTCCGGCCGACATGTTCACGCCGCGGGCGAGTGCCTCGACGTCCAGCGGCTGTGCGTACTCCCGGTCGATCCGGTCGCGAACGCGGCGCAGCCGCGCGAGGTCGCGCAGGTGCTGGGACTCGGCGGGTCTGCTGGTCACCTGCGAAATGGTGCCATAACGCAAGGACCGGCGGTCGGGCGCCGACGCATTACGCCGGCGCCCGAACCACGCAAGCGCACCGCACGCAGCGGAGCCACTCGCCCCGGTGGAACACGCCCCACCGCCGTGTCGTCCCCCGGGACCCGGGGGAGGCACTCCCTGCGGGTCCTCGCACAGCCCCCGTACGAGCAGACCGCGTCCGCGGCGACCCGATGCGTCCGTCTCCGCACACCCCGGCGGCTCGATGGAACGGCGGCAGGAGGACCGGCCTCAGCAGATACGAGGCAGCTGCTCGCCCAGCGGCATGTCCATCACACGCGTCCCACCGAGCCCGGTGCGGGCCACGACCATTCCGGGGTGTGCATCGACCACCTCGCCGATCACCGCCGCCTGGCTGCCCAACGGGTGCGCCCGCATGGCGGCCAGGACGGCGTCGGCGTGCTCGCGCGGGACGAAGGCGACCAGCTTGCCCTCGTTCGCCACGTACATCGGGTCCAGTCCCAGCACGGCACAGGCGTTGCCGACGGCCTCCGGGACCGGCACGGCCCGCTCGTTGACGACCACTCCCGTGCGGGAGGCCGCCGCGATCTCGTTCAGTGCCGCGGCCAGGCCGCCGCGCGTGGGGTCACGGAGGACATGGAGGGCGCCGCGGTCGTCGGTAGCCGCGAGCATCGCCTCGACCAGGCCGCCGAGTGCGGCGCAGTCGCTCTCGACCTCCACGCCGAACTCCAGGCCCTCCCGCACGCTCATGATCGCCACACCATGGACTCCGATCGCCCCGCTGACGAGAACGACATCGCCGGGAACGACACGTTGCGGGCGGAGGTCGACGCCCTGTGGGATGAGGCCGATTCCCGAGGTGTTGATGAAGATGCCGTCGCCGTGGCCCGCCTCCACGACCTTGGTGTCGCCCGTGGCCACCTCCACTCCGGCGGCCCGGGCCGCAGCGCCGAGGGCCTCGGCCACTCGGCCGACGACGGCGATCTCGACGCCCTCTTCGAGAATGAACCCACAGGACAGATACGCGGCCCGGGCGCCGCTCATGGCGAGGTCGTTGACCGTGCCGTTGACGGCGAGGTCGCCGATGCTGCCACCGGGGAAGAAGAGCGGTCGCACCACGAACGAGTCGGTGGAGAAGGCCAGTCGGGCACCGCCGAGTTCCAGGGCTGCGGAGTCGCCGAGGCCGGCCAGCGCGGGGCCGCCGAAGGCGGGGGCGAAGATCTGCTCGACCAGTTCGGCGGACATGGCTCCGCCGCCGCCGTGGCCCATCACCACACGCGGCTGGTCACGCAGCGGGAGCGGGCACGTCCACGCCAGGACGTCCGGTGCGACGGGCACTCCGCACTCCCCCGCCGCGGGCGCGGGTGAGGTGTCGGTACGGTGCGGGGCCCGGGTGGTTTCAGACAACGGGACTGCCTTCCAGGGTCGCGGTCGTCAGATCGAGCCGCCGGTAGAGGTAGTAGGCGGCGCACGCGCCCTCGCTGGAGACCATGGTGGCGCCGAGCGGGGTGCGCGGGGTGCACACGGTGCCGAACGCCTCGCACTGATGGGGCTTCAGCAGTCCCTGCAGCACTTCGCCGCTCCGGCAGGCGGCCGGTTCACGGGTGTCGATGCCCGTCACCGAGAAGCGGTGCTCGGCGTCGTACTCCCGGTAGCGCGAGGACAGTCGCCAGCCGCTCTCCGGGATGACGCCGATGCCCCGCCAGGCGCGGTCGGTGACCTCGAAGACATCGTCGAGCATGGCCCGGGCTGCGACGTTCCCCTCGGGCCGCACCGCACGTGGGTAGGCGTTGTCAACGGTGTGTTCGCCCCGCTCCAGTTGCAGGACCGTGCGGCGTACGCCTTCCAGGATGTCCAGCGGCTCGAAGCCGGTCACCACGATGGGCACCCTGAACCGGTCGGCGAGCTCCGGGTACTCGCCGATGCCCATCACACTGCAGACGTGTCCGGCGGCGAGGAAGGCCTGTACCCGGCAGTTCGGCGATCGCATGATCGCCTCGATCGCCGGGGGCACCCTCACATGGGACACGAGCAGACTGAAGTTGGGGATGCCGAGCCGGCGGGCCTGGTACACCGTCATGGCGTTGGGCGGTGCGGTGGTCTCGAAACCGATGCCGAAGAAGACGACTTCGCGGTGCGGATTCTGCTGGGCGATCCGCAGGGCGTCCAGCGGCGAGTAGACGACCCGTACATCACCGCCCTCGCTACGGACCTGGAACAGGTCGCGGCCGGTCCCGGGGACGCGGAGCATGTCCCCGAATGAGCAGAAGATCACCTCGGGACGGGAGGCGATCTCCAGTGCCTTGTCGATGACCTCGAGGGGTGTCACGCACACGGGACAACCGGGGCCGTGAATCAACTCGACCTCGTCCGGAAGAAGTTGGTCGATGCCGTGTCGAATGATGGTGTGCGTCTGGCCTCCGCACACCTCCATCAGCGCCCATGGCCGGGTCACGACGGCCCGGATGTCGTCGAGGAGTCGCTCGGCGAGGTCCGGGTCCTGGAATTCGTCGATGTACTTCACTGCTGCGCCTCCCGTGCTGCGCTGTCGCCGGCCCCGGGCCGTTCCGCTCCGCTCGCCTCGGCGGATGCCAGCTCCCAGGGATCGCCGAACTCCTCCTGGAGCATGCCGAGGTTCTCGAACAGTTCCAGCGTCTGCCGGGCGGACTCCTCGTCCAGCCGCTGCAGGGCGAATCCGACGTGGACGATGGCGTATTCACCGACCTGGAGGTCCGGCAGATACTCAAGGCACACTTCCTTGACCACTCCGCCGAAATCGACGGTGGCCATACGGGTGCCGTCCCGGTCCTCGACGGCCAGCACTTTGCCGGGTACCGCCAAACACATGCGTTTCTCCTCGCTGTTGCGCCGCTGCGCGCCCGGTCAGCCGACGGCCTCGGCCGTCGTCGTGGTGCGGGCGGCCACGACGAGCTGGCCGAGCGCCAGCCCTCCGTCGTTCGGGGGGATCCGGTGGTGGCGCAGCACGGTGAAGCCGTCCTCACGGAGTCCTCGGGCGCAGGCCGAGGACAGCAGCGCATTGGCGAACACTCCCCCGGTCAGGGCCACGGTCCCGGAGCCGTGCTGCTCGCGCACGGTGGCGCAGACCGTTCGGACGAGACGGGCGACCGCGAGGTGGAAGCGCACGGCGACGGTCGTGCTCGGGACGCCCGCGCGCAGGTCGTCGGCGATCGCGGCCAGAACGGGTGCGGGGTCGGCGGTCATCGGGCCCGGGGACTCCGGACCGGGCGGGCGCAGCGCGAAGGTGTAGCCGCCGCCGGGCTCGCACGATGCGCGCACGGCGGCTGCCTCCAGTTCGATGGCTGCCTGCGCCTCGTATCCGACCCGATGGCATACGCCCGCGAGGGACGAGACGGCGTCGAAGAGCCGGCCCATGCTCGACGTGGGCACACAGTTCAGGTTCCGCTCGAGCTGTCTTTCGAGCAGCGTGAGTTCACGGCTCGGGCAGGCTTCGACGCACGGCAGCCCGGCGGACCACTCGATGCCCGCAGCCCGCAGATGGGCGAGCGCCATGCGGTAGGGGCGCCTCACGGCTGCGTCACCGCCCGGCAGCGGTACGTACGCGAGATGGGCGTACCGGGTGAAGCCCGTGTAGTCGGCCAGCAGGAACTCGCCGCCCCACACCGCCCCGTCGTCTCCGTAGCCGGTGCCGTCGAAGGCGATGCCGATCACGCGCTCGCCGCCGTCCAGACCGTGCTCGGCCATGGCGGCCGCGACATGCGCGTGGTGGTGCTGGACGCGTACGAGCGGACGGCCGTCGGCCCGGCGCTGTGCCCATTGGGCTGACCGGTAGGCGGGGTGTCTGTCCGCCGCGAGCAGCCCGGGCCGTACTCCGGTGATGGCCTCCAGTTGCTCCTCGGCGCAGGCGAAGGCGTGCTGGGTGGCGAGGTCGTCCATGTCTCCGACGTGGGCGGACAGCCAGGCCTTTCGGCCGCTCCCCAGGCAGAAGGTGTTCTTGAGATCGCCACCGACGGCGAGCGCGGGCGCCACGGGAACCGGAAGGGTGACCGGGAGCGGGGCATAGCCGCGCGAGCGCCGCAGTGTCAGCGGTTCTCCGTCGCAGACGCGCACCACGGAGTCGTCGCACGGCACATGGATCGGTCTGTCGTGCATCAGCCAGGCGTCGGCCAGATGTGCGAGCCGGTCCAGGGCTTCCGTGTCGTCCGTGACGATCGGCTCCCCGGCGAAATTGCCGCTGGTCATCACGAGCAGACGTGGCCCGTCCGCGCCCTCGTCCCCCAGCCCGAGCAGGAGATGGTGCAACGGTGTGTACGGCAGCATGATGCCGAGATCGGGACTGCCGGGGGCGACCTCTTCCGCGAGCACGGGCACGCCGGCCCCAACGGGCACGTCGCTTCGCCGGCGCATCAGCACGATCGGCCGGACTCTGCCGGTGAGCAGCTCCCGTTCCTCGGGCCCCAGGTGCACCAGGTGTTCCACGGCGGCGACGTCCCTGGCCATCAGCGCGAACGGCTTGTCACCCCGTGCCTTGCGTCGGCGAAGCAGGGCCACCGCCGCGGAGTTCGCCGCGTCGCACGCGAGGTGGTAGCCGCCGAGGCCCTTCACGGCGACGATCCCTCCGCCCGCGAGGATGTCGCGCGCCCCCGCCACCGGATCGGCCGCCACCGGTCCGGTCAGACTCCGGTCGTTCGGGTCGGCAGCGATCATGAACTGGGGCCGCATTCCGGGAGCCGCCGGCGCCAGCACCAACTGCAGCCGGGGCCCGCAGGACGGGCAGGCGACCGGCTGCGCGTGGAAGCGCCGGTCGGCGGGGTCGGCGTATTCCCCGGCGCAGTCGGCGCACATCGGGAAGGAGGCCATCGTCGTGTGGTCACGGTCGTAGGGCAGACCGGTGACGATGGTGAAGCGCGGCCCGCAGTGCGTACAGGTGATGAAGGGATGCCGGTGCCGCCGATCGGCCGGATCGGCGAGTTCGGCGAGGCAGTCGGCGCATGTGGCCGTGTCCGGGGAGACCAGTGTCCGCACGGGCCCATTCCTCAGCGAGGCGACGATGGTGAATCCGCTGTCACCCGTCACGGGGACCTCTTCGTCGTGAACCGACTCCACCATCGCCATCGGAGGCGCGTCCGCGGCGATGCGCGTGCAGAAGTCGGCCACGGCGAGCGGGGGGCCTTCGACCTCGGCGACCACCCCGTCGCCGGTGTTGGTGACATGGCCGGCCAGCTCCAGTCCGGTGGCGAGCGTGTACACGTACGGCCGGAATCCGACTCCCTGCACCACGCCCCGGACGGTGACCCGGCGGCGCTGCACCGTCGGGGCCGTGACGTCCGGGCGTGGCTGCAGGGACGTCACGAGCGGGCCTGCGCCATGACCGGGGCATGCACCGGTGTGCCATCGGCCGCCGCGAGGGCCCGGTCGAGCAGGATGCCGGCGCCCTGGCCGGTGCGTACGGAGGTGAGGACCACGTCCACTCCCGGGTTGACCTGCTGCACATGGGCCCGGAAGGCCGCCTCGTCGAATCCGACCGCCTCCGCGATGTCGGTCTTGGTGACCACGACGAGATGCGCGAGGCCGAAGGCAGTGGGGTATTTCAGCGGCTTGTCCTCACCCTCGGTCACCGAGGCGAGCACGACCCTCAGCGACTCCCCGAGGTCGTAGGAGGCCGGGCAGACGAGGTTGCCCACGTTCTCCACGAAGAGCAGCCGGGTGTCCTCGGGCAGCCAGCCGTCGAGGTGCCCGGCGAGCATGCCGGCCTCCAGATGGCACAGGCCGTCGGTGAGCACCTGCTTGACGGGGACTCCGGAACGGGCCAGGCGCTCGGCATCGTTCTCCGTCGCCAGGTCGGCCGTCAGCGCCGCGACGCACAGCCCGCGCTCGCGTGCGGACAACAGCTCGGCCTCGAGGAGCGCGGTCTTGCCACTGCCCGGGCTGGACAGAAGATTGACCATCGTCGTTCCGCCGGCGGCGAGTCCGGTGCGCAGGGCGTGCGCTGTTGCGTCGTTCTTGGCGAGGACCGCCTGCTGCAGATCAACCACACGGCACATGTCAGCTCTCCTCGGAGATCGGTTCGCGGGTGCTCGCCCGCGCCGGGCCGTCGTCCCACTCCACGGCGGTGATCCGCAGTTCACGGCCCGAGACCAGTTCGGCGGTCGCCGCACCGCACACCGGGCAGCGCAGCCGCGGCGGCATGCCGACCGCCCAGTCGCCCGAGCAGGGTTCGCAACGGGCCCGGCCCGGGACGGACTCGGTGATCAGTTGCGCGCCTTCCAGCACGGTTCCGGCGCAGGCCAGTTCGAAGGAGAAGGCGAGGGCGTCGGGTACGACTCCGGCCAGCTCACCGATCTGCAGCCGGACGCTTCTTACGGCGGTGGCTCGGCCCGAGCCTGCGGCCTCCTCCACCTGGTCGACGACGGCCAGCGCGATGGACATCTCGTGCATCGGTCTCCGTCCTGCGGCGGTCGCCCCGTTCGGAGCCCATTACAGGGCGGGGCCGCCGGGCCCCGCCGACCGGCGCGCCGACGGCACGCGTTCGCGTACACCGTTCGGTGCAGCGGCTGCTGCCGCGGAGCGGGTGGCGTCAGGTCACATCCTGCGGATACGCAGATAGCGCTTGATGTCGGGCAGGAAACCGACCAGGGCGGCGAACGCGGATGCGGCGGCGGCGCCACCGATGATTCTCTTCTTGTTCATGGTCTTCTCCTCATGTCAGGGCCTTGTCCTGCACCAGTTCCGTGACCATCCGAACGGCCTGCGGCACTGCGGCGGCCACCCGGGGGCTGAGCCCGATGCCCTCGTCGACGCAGGCGGGTTCACAACCCACGACGAGGGTGCGCCGCGGCGGTGTGCTGTCCGTGCCCGCGCACAGGGTGTCGAGCAGGCCGAGAACGGCATCGGGTGACATCCCGTGACCGTCGAGCGCGGGCGCTCCGGTGCCGCCGGCACCGGGCGTTCCGGCCTCGATCAGATATAGCGTGCCGGGCTCTCCGCCCCGTGCGGTCGCGTCGACGAGGACGAGTGTGTCGTAGCCGTCGAGCAGCCGGTAGGCGAGATGGACGCCGCGGATTCCGATGTCCGCCACCTCGACATGGCCCGGAAGCGGATGCTCCGCCAGCCGGCGCACGGTCTCCACGCCGAATCCGTCGTCACCGAGGAAGATGTTGCCGACACCCGCGACCAGCGTCCGGGCACGGTCCTGCACCGGGCCGTTCACGCATCCTCCAGGGGTTCGACCTCGTCGGGCTGGAAGTACAGGAAGCGGCCCTGCGCACGGCGGATGTCGGCACCGGGGTCTCCCTCGACCGTCACCGCCAGGTGCACGCCCCCGTCGACGTCGTGCAGGACGGCCTCGACCAGTGCGCTCCGGCCCTGCACGAAGAGGTCCTGGGCGTCGCTGTGGCGCAGGCCCGGCCGGAGCACGACCCGGCTGCCGGCGCGCACCGGTCTTCCGTCGACCAGGATCTGATCGGTTCCCGGGTCGACGCTCGCGTCGCTGCCCGGGTCCCACCAGGGTGTCTGCGGCAACTCCGTCCCCCGGTCCGCGGGATCGCCGGTTCCCGTCACCTCCCGCAGACTGCGCACCGCGCCGTGGAGGCGCTCGAGAACCTCGGGGGGCATCGAGTCCGCGAGGTCGATCACGGCCGCGGCCCGCGCGTCCGTCCCACGGGCCTCACGCTTCTCGTCGTCCGTGAGTGCTGCGGTCCGCAGGGCGAGGATCTCGTCGATCTCGGTGGCGTCGTACAGCGCACCGGGGCTTTCGGGTGCGATGGCAGGGTGGTCCTCGAGGATGATCGGCGACGACAGGACGAGATCGGCACAGCCGGGTTCGCCCGCGAGGACCGGCCAGGTGTGGAGGTTCCGGCAGGCCGCCACCGCGCCCCTGGCCCACTCCGGCGGGTCGGTCATCGACAGGAACGCGCCCGCGTCGAGACACAGCAGCAGATGGCTGGCGACGAGCGAACGCGGCAGCGCGGCGTCGCGGTCGCCTCCCGGCTCCGGCATCCACGGGCTGGTGTTCTCCACGACCGCGGTCAGACGCACGGCCCGGTAGGGGCCGCCGAGTTCGGCGGTGGAGAGCCGTACGACACCGCTGATCCCCTCGCGTCGGCGCACCAGGCGTCCCACCGTCCGCCCGGCCGCGTCCCGCACGGGTTCGGTCTCCTCGCTCGCCGGCCGGGTGAAGGGGAAGGCCGCTCCGTCCCCGGCGAGCTCCGCCACGGGGACGGCCAGCTCGACACGTTCCTCGACGCCCTCGTCCCAGGGAACCAGGACCCGGTCGTCGAGGTGGAGTTCGCGGACGGTCTCGAAACCGCCGTCTGCACGGGCCTCCTCGACGGTGCGCCGCTGGGTGTGCAGAAAACGCACCTCCACGGCGAGGTTCGCTCCCGCCTTCGGCTCCATCAGGCATTCGGTGTGCTGGAATTCGTGCTCTTCACAGCTGGCACTGAAGGCGGGCGGCACCAGCACACCGAATTGCCAGCGCAGCCGGTTCTTGGCCGCCGATGCGCGATACGGGTAGAGCACGTAGCCCTCGAAGAGCACGGCGTCGGCGACCTGCCGGGCGGTGGCGAGTCGTGCCTCGGCCGCCGGGGAGAAGGCAGCGGTGGTCATGGTGCCGTCCTCTCGTCCGCCGCCTCGAGCAGCGACTCGACCGTCGCCTCCCAGGACGGCAGCGCCCGCCGCGACCGGTACGCGAGCAGGGCGTCCATGGTGTCGTGCGGAAGCCGGATCCAGCCGCAGCCGGGAAAGTGCTGTTCGAGCATCTCCCGCCAGGTCTTCACCGGCATCCGGAACGTCGTCTCCCGGTCCCAGGGAACCGGCTCGACATGGAAACCCCGGGCGCCGGTGAACGCGGTGCCGGAGAAGAGCATGAGCAGCGGTACCTCACCGCCGGACAGCGCCCGGGAGTAGCGGGTCGCTGCGATGTCCATGTCGTAGGTGCAGGGCACCACGAGGTCGGTCTCGGTCTCTCCGGTGAAGCCGGGGACCATGACGGACACCTGTGCGAACTGCAACGGGTGGAGTGTGCTCCCCCAGCGGGACCGCTCACCGAACAGGTCGGTCAGTTGCTCGGCCTCCTCGGACCCGTATCCTCGTCTGGCCGGTTCGATACGCATCTGGCAGCGCAGTGCCAGGGCATGGACCCGGTTGCCTTCGGACGCGGTGATCCGCAGCCGGAACACGAGGGTGGGTCCCGCGGCATAGGGGTCGGCGCGTACGCCGGTGCAGCTGAAGGCGAACTCGGTCATGGCCGGCTCCCCCGCGCCGCTGCGGCCCGCCGGTGCACATGGTCGAAGAAGTCGTCGAGGTCGGCCCTGGCCTCCGCGCCGCCGTCGAAGCCCTGCCAGCGCAGTCGCATGCGGCCCACCAGTTCGTAGCAGTTGTCGACCGGCACCAGACAGCACTCGGTGCGGCCGTCGGTACGGCGCAACAGCAGGGCCTCCACATCGGGTTCGAGCAGGGCGGCGAGCCGGGTGCCGTCGAGCACGGTCTGCCACGAGGACGGTTCCAGTTCGCTCTCGGTCGCACCGGCCGGACTCGGGTAGAGCGCCACGAGCCGGTCGAGTGCGGAGTTCCGGAAGAAGAAGGCGACACCGACGGGGATGCGCAGGAGCTCCCAGGCGGTGTCGTCGATCCGGTGGTCGGGGTCGACGAGAAAGCGGTCCGGGACCGCCCGGAAGCGGCCCTTGGACGCACCTGGCCGCGCGAGCAGGTGGGCACACGGGTGGCACGCACAGGCCAGGGCGCGATTCTCGGTGTCGACGAGGTGCCGGTGCTCGCCGGTCAGCGGCACGCCGCACAGCTCGCACCGTTCCTCGCGAGGCGCCCGGGGAGCGGTGAAGCGGCGCAGGCCCCTTGGGGCCGGTGCTGCCGGGGCAGCACCCCGGCCCGGGGCGGGCCGCAGCCGCCCCGGGCCGGCGTGGGACGCGCTCACGTCGCCGTGGCAGGTGAGCGGCCCGCCGCCGAGGTGCGCGGCGGGCCTGTGCCGATCTGGAGGAGTGCGGGCTCGCGGGAGGCAGCCGTGTCCAGTTCCACTGCCGTGACCTCGGGCGCGAAACAGGCCAGGGCCTCCACGGCGGCCTGTCGGGCCACCTCCTGGGTGCTGGGGCATCCGCAGCCCGTCGAGCCGGTGACCCGCAGGCGCAGGACGCCGGTCGCCTCGTCGAAGCCTGCCGACTCGACGGAGTGCTGGACGCCGTGCAGGGCGCGTGCGATCCGGGTGGGGATGTCCTCGGGGTTGAGATGGTGCAGGACCAGCAGACTCGCCACGAGTTCATCGCCGAGGAGTCCTGCGAGCGGATCGGCACCGGTGCGCGAGGCGGCCGGGCGACCCAGGAGTTCCACGGTTCTGGCCAGCCCGGCACCGTAGAAGTCCATCAGGACCCGCACCAGTTCCTCGACCGCCGCACAGGCCTGTTCGTCGCCGGAGGCGGCCAGCCGGTCGAGGATCTCCTCGACCCGCCGGCCCGCCTGCTCCGCGGTCACCGCGCTCATCCGGCGAGGCCGCTCAGTCCGGTGGGCACGTGCATCGACTTCACCGTTCTGCCGTCGCCGACGTACATGTGGACGCCGCACGGCAGACAGGGGTCGAAGCTCCGGACGGCCCGCATGATGTCGATGCCCTTGAAGTTCTCCGGCGGGTTCTCCTCGAAGATGGGCGTGTTCTGCACCGCGTCCTCGTAAGGGCCCGGAGTGCCGTAGGTGTCGCGGGTGCTGGCGTTCCACGGGGTCGGCGGATACGGGTGGTAGTTGGCGATCTTGCCGTCCCTGATGACCATGTGGTGGGAGAGCACCCCGCGTACGGCCTCGGTGAAACCGACCCCGATGGACTCGTCCGGCACGTCGAACTTCTCCCACGTCTGTGTACGCCCTGCGCGCACCTCCTCCAGGCCCTTCTCCGCGCAGTGCAGCGCGACGGCTGCGGCGTAGGCCTGGAAGTAGGTGCGGGCGCGGTTGCGCTCGAGCGCGTTGCTCCACTGCGGGATCTTCCACTCGAAGGTGGTCTCCGGCTTGGTCAGCGTGCGCGGCAGGTTGATGACGACGCTGTGGCCGGTCGCCTTGACGTACCCGATGTCGACAAGCCCGGACAGCGCGGTGGACCAGAGGCGGGCGATGGGGCCGCCACCGGTGTCCAGCGCCAGGTGCTCCTTGCCGTCGAACCAGCGCGGGGACATCACCCAGCTGTACTTGTCGTCGAAGTCGCGCTTCTGCGGGGCGGGGATGGTGTGCTGGTTCCACGGGTGCCGTGGGTCGATCGGGTTGCCGAGCGGGTCGTGGGTGACGAACTGCTCCTGGCCCTCCCAGTCCTCGTAGTACGAGCTGCCGAGCAGGATCCGGATGCCGAGGTTGATCTGGGTGAGGTCGTTGGTGACCAGCTTGCCGTCGACGACGATGCCGGGGGTGACGAACATCTTCCGTCCCCAGTCGGTCATGTTCGCGTAGGTGAAGTCGCAGTACTCGGGGTCGTTGAGCGCTCCCCAGCAGCCGAGCAGGACCCGTCGGCGGCCGACCTCCTCGTACCCGGGCAGGGCCTCGTAGAAGAAGTCGAAGAGGTCGTCGTGCAGAGGGACGACGCGCTTCATGAACTCCACGTAGCGCATGAGCCGGGTGAGGTAGTCCGTGAACAGCTGGACGGACGCGACGGTGCCCACTCCGCCCGGGTAGAGCGTGGAGGGATGCACATGGCGGCCCTCCATCAGGCAGAACATCTCCCGGGTGTAGCGGCTCACCTGGAGGGCCTCGCGGTAGAACTCGCCCTCGAGGGGGTTGAGGGACCGCATGATGTCGGCGATCGTGCGGTAGCCGTGCTCCGCGGCGTGCGGGGCCTCGGTGCGCTCGGCGAGCTCCAGGACGCCCGGGTTGGTCTCGCGGACCATCTTCTCGCAGTAGTCGACCCCGACCAGATTCTCCTGGAAGATGTTGTGGTCGAACATGTACTCGGCGGACTCACCGAGGTTGATGATCCATTCACCGAGGTGCGGAGGCTTCACCCCGTACGCCATGTTCTGTGTGTAGACCGAGCAAGTGGCGTGGTTGTCACCGCAGATGCCGCAGATGCGACTGGTGATGAAGTGGGCGTCGCGCGGGTCCTTGCCCCGCATGAAGACGCTGTAGCCGCGGAAGACCGACGAGGTGCTGTAGCACTCCGCGACCCGCCTCTGCTTGAAGTCGATCTTTGTGTGGATGCCGAGACTGCCCACGATCCGGGTGATCGGATCCCAGGACATCTCCACCAGGCCGGTGCCGTCGCCGGCCGCTCTCGTCTTGGGTGCCATCGTGTGTGCGGTGCCCTTCTTCACGTCTTCAAGCAGGAGATGGGGTGATCGGTGTCCTGATGGTGTGTCACCACGGCGGGCGGTAGCCGGTGGTGATCTTGTCGCCCGTGTGCCGCCACTTCGGCTCCTTGTCCACGGTCCTGGCCGTGATGTTCCGGAGCCTGCGGATCACGGCGCCGTACGCGCCGCTGGCCGTGCTGGAGAGCTTGCCGCCGGGCGGCTCGTCCATGAACGGCATGAACTTGTCGGGGAAGCCTGGCATGGTGCAGGCGATGCAGATGCCGCCCACGTTCGGGCAGCCGCCGATGCCGTTCATCCAGCCCCGCTTGGGCACGTTGCACTTGACGACGGGGCCCCAGCAGCCGAGCTTGACCAGGCACTTGGGCGAGTCGTACGTCTCGGCGAACTGGCCCTGCTCGTAGTAGCCGGCCCGGTCGCAGCCCTCGTGCACGGTGGCTCCGAACAGCCATGTCGGCCGGAGCTTGTCGTCCAGGGGGATCATCGGCGCGGATCCCGCAGCCTGGTAGAGCAGATAGGTCAGGGTCTCCGCGAAGTTGTCGGGCTGGATCGGACAGCCGGGGACGCACACGATGGGGATTCCGGCCTGGGACTTCCAGTCCCAGCCCAGATAGTCGGGCACGCCCATAGCGCCCGTGGGGTTGCCGGCCATCGCATGGATGCCGCCGTAGGTGGCGCACGTGCCGATCGCGACGACGGCCAGGGCCTTGGGCGCCAGCCGGTCGATCCACTCGCTGGTCGTGATGGGCTGGCCGGTCTCGGGGTCGTCGCCGAAGCCGCACCAGTAACCCTCTTGCTTGATCGACTCGTTGGGCACGGACCCTTCGACGACCAGTACGAACGGGTCGATCTCGCCGCGTTCTCCCTTGAAGAACCACTCGATGAAGGTGTCGGCGCCGCCAACCGGGCCGCACTCGAAGTCGATCAGCGGCCAGTGGACGGCGATCTTGGGCAGGCCGGGCAGCCCGGCCAGCGCGATCTCCTCGATGCTGGGCTGCATGGCAGCGGTCAGGGCGACCGAGTCGCCGTCGCAGCTCAGTCCCGCGTTGATCCAGAGAATGTGGATCGGCTTCTCGTCCGTGGCCGCCGCGCCGGACGAGTCCGCGGCGTCGACCGTGGTCGGCGTTGCTGCATCCATGAGGACGCCTCCTGGGGAGGTATGCGACAAAGGCCCGTGTTTGGGCCTTCTTCTTTGCTAACAGGCGGCCGGGCCCCCTGCCACCGCTCGGCGATCCGGAAAGGCGGGCAGTGACTGCTCCTTGTGGACGAACGCCCTGCGCAAGGCGTGGTACGAGGCGGTGGGATCCAGGAAGGTTCGGCGCATACGGGTGAGCTCCTCCTCCCGGTACGCGGCCAGGGGCTTGACGGCGTCCCGCCGCTCGCACTCGGCCTTCTTCGCGGCGATCCGCGGCTGCGCCGCGGGTGACCGGGCCAGCCGGGCCGCCAGCCCGGTCACCCGCGCGGTGAACTCCTCGGGGCCGCAGTCCACCACCCGGTCCGCAAGCCCGGTCCGAAGCGCACCGTTCGCCGTCATCGGCTGAGCCTCCCGGGCGAGACGCTCGGCCATCCGGGCGCCCACCCGGCGGGGAAGCGAATACGTCCAGTACTCCGAGCCGTACAACCCCATCAGCCGGTAGTGCGGATTCAGCACCGCGCCCGCCCTGCACCAGACCTCGTCGGCAGCCAGGGCGAGCATGACCCCGCCCGCCGCCGTATTGCCGCCGACGGCGGCGACAACAAGCCGGTCGGCGGTGGTCAGAACGGCCTCCACCAGGTCGTTCATGGCATTGAGATTGGCCCAGGACTCCGCACCGGGGTCGGCCGCCGCCTCGATCGCATTGAGGTGGATGCCGTTGGAGAAGAAGTCCCGGCGGCCGCCCAGTACCAGGACCGAGGTCGGCCGGGAGCACGCCACCCGGTAGGCATCCAGCAGACGCCGGCACTGCGCCGTGCTCATCGCACCACCGGGAAACGAGAACGACAGGATTCCGGCCTGCCCCTCCTCCCGGTAGCGGATGTCACTCCAGGCCCCGCAGGGCGGGTCGGTCAGCGGCGGCGGAGGGAGCTCGGGAAGGGACGGCAGGCAACCCGCCAGAGCGAGTGCGGCGGGGAGTTTGAACGTGGCGGGGGCGCCGGGCGCACGTCGTGGACGCAGTTCGGGGATCCATACCGCTCCGTCCACGGTCGCCCGGCAGATCGCGCCGGCCCGGGTGCCCAGCAGGTCCCCGGGGCGGCCGCGCAGGCCGTACTCCGGATGTCCCCCGTGCAGGAACCATTCGCCACCCAGCAGCTCGTCCAGCACGCCGGGTTGCGAGTCGGCGGCGCGCAGGGTGCGTACGACGTCCTCGGTGGAGTCCTCCTGCCAGGAGATCCGGCGGAGCTCCTGGCGGAAGTACGGACGGGTCACAATCCGGTCCGGCATGCTCTCCTGCGGCCGGGGTGTGAACGTTCCGGACGCGAACCGGTCGACGGCGAGCAGAACGGCTGTGAGCGCGGCGTCGGCGGCCTCTCCCCGGTACAGATCGCTCTTGGCGACGGGCGTCACGGGAAAGTCGGCCGCGGCCCAGACGTCTCCGGCGTCCATCTCCTCACCGGCCTGCAGCACGGTGACACCCCAGACGCCTGCCCGCTCGTGGATGGCCCAGTCCAGCGACGAGGGCCCCCGATCGCCCATTGGTCCCGGATGGACGACCAGACAGGTGTGTGCGCTCCACACGTCACGGGGAATGACCGTCTTCAGCATGGGCGCCAGCACCAGCTCCGGCTCATGAAGACGCACCGCTGCACGCACGGCCGCACCGTGCGCGGCCGTCTCCACGGCGACACGGTGCCCTCGGTCCCGCAGTTCTGCGTGAACCCGCTGGGTCAAGCTGTTGTAGGCGCTGGCGACGAGCAGGATGTGCATGACGGCCTTCCACCGAATCCGTCGGCTCACGGCCGGCATGGGGATGCGGCCGGCTGCGATCATCGGACACATCCGGCCCCCGCCATCGGCACGGAGCCGCGGACGTCACTCGAAAGCGACCGTGGGAGGACCGATCGGCGGCGGTTCCGGCGGGGCCGTCGCACCGGTTTCACGAAGGCCGCTGCTTCGTGGGGCGGCTGCTTCAGAACGCCGCGTAGCGCTCCGGCATGGGCAGCTCGACACCGTCCAGCTCCAGCGTGCAGCCGGGTTTGATCCGCACCAGATGCGGCTGGTGCACCCGGACCAGGAAGCTGCGTGCGGGCTCGTCCGGCAGTTCGCCCGTCAGCACCGTCGTCCCCTTGCCGTGCTCACGCGTGTACGCGATGACCTTGCCGTCGACCAGGAGCTCGATGCCACCGGTCCTGCCCGGGCCCACGTTCACCGTGATCGAGTGCTTTCCCCGGTCGACGTGGAAGTGATGGTTGCGCGTCATGTCAGACCTCCACGGAGCCCGCCGGTACACCAGACTAATTCTGTCGCCGCAGGGCCGCCCGCCAGGAGGCGGGAGGCCGCCGGAAAGGCTCCCCGAGGAGAACTGCCATGACCGACGAGAACGAAGCGGCCGAGGCCGACCGCGTTCTGAAGACCAAGCACCGGAAGATGTGGGCATCGGGAGACTATGCCGCCGTGGCCGCCCGGATCGTCGGGGACCTCGGGCAGGGACTGGTCCGGGCGTGCGGGGTGAAGAGGGGCGAGCGGGTGCTGGACGTCGCGGCCGGGTCGGGAAACGCCGCCATCCCCGCGGCCCTGACCGGGGCAGATGTCGTGGCGTCCGACCTCACACCCGAGTTGCTCGAGACCGGGCGGCAGCTCGCCGGGGATCGCGGCGCCGAGCTGGAGTGGTGTGTCGCGGACGCCGAGAAGCTGCCGTTCGACGACGGCGGGTTCGACACGGTCATGTCCTGTCTCGGGGTCATGTTCGCCCCTCATCACCAGACCAGCGCGGACGAACTCGTCCGGGTCTGCCGGACGGACGGAACCATCGGTCTGATCAGTTGGACCCCCGAGGGCTTCGTCGGCCAGATGTTCGCCGTCATGAAGCCCTATGCTCCCGAGCCACCCCCCGGCGCCCAACCGGCGCCGCTGTGGGGCAGCGAGGAGCACGTACGCACGCTTCTGTCGGACCGGGTGACCGACGTCGACGCGAGCCGCCGCAGCGTGTGGGTGGACTGCTTCGAGGGCCCCGAGGACTTCCGTGACTACTACAAGGCCAACTACGGGCCGACGATCGCCACGTATCGCAATATCGCGGATGATCCCGACCTCGTCCGGGCACTGGACTGCGAGCTCGCCGACCTCGCCCAGGACCACATGGGCGCAGCAGGGAACGTCATGGAGTGGGAGTACCTGCTGCTCACCGCGCACCGGCGCGGCTGAGCGCTCCGCTGCCGGTTCCGCCCGGCGCAGACCGGGCACGGGTGCTCGTGCCCGGTCTGCGTCCGGTCCGCGCCGACGGGGTGCGGCTGGTCCTCCCGTGCCGGGGCGCTCCTCGCCGCTGCCGTCGGACCCACCGGTTGCCGGCCTCGGGAACCGGTCGTGGCGGAAGTGTGTCTGTTGTGGGGACAAGGGGCGCACACGGCAACGGCCGGGCGCGCGGGCTCGGCCGCCGAGGGGGCGGGATGAACGCTTGGTCGGTCCCCGGATACACGGAGACCAGAGAACTCGGTGCCGGCGGCAGCGGACGCGTCGTCCTCGCCGTCCATGACGCCACGGGTGTCCCCGTGGCCGTCAAGTACCTCAGCGAGCGCATGCGCCGCGACGAGGCCTTCGTCCGGGAGTTCCGTTCGGAGGCGCGACTGCTCGGAGGACTGGACACGCCTCATGTGGTGCGGTTCTACGAGTACGTCGAGGCGCCGGACGGTGCGGCGATCGTCATGGAACTGGTCGACGGCATCGCCCTGCGCAGGCTGCTGGCCCGGGAGGGCAGGACCGGGCCGGAGCCGGCGCTCGTCGTGCTGAAGGGCTCACTGCTGGGTCTCGCCGCCGCACACCGGGCCGGTGTGGTGCACCGGGACTACAAGCCGGAGAACGTGCTGGTCGCGGCGGACGGTTCGTCGAAACTGGTCGACTTCGGAATCGCCGCGGGGCGCGGAACGCAGCCCGGTGTGGCGGGCACGCCCGCGTACATGGCCCCTGAGCAGTGGAGCGGGGAACCGGCGTCGCCCGCGGGCGACGTGTACGCCGCGACGGCGACGTTCTTCGAGTGTGTGACCGGCCGCAAGCCGTATGCCGGGGAGAACTTCGCCGAGCTGGCACTGCAGCACACCAGCGCTCCCGTGCCGGAGGACGACGTGCCCGAGCCGGTGCGCCCGCTGGTGCGACGAGGACTGGCGAAGACGCCGGAGGAGCGCCCTGCGAACGCGGCGGCGTTCGTGGCGGAGCTGGAGGAGGTGGCCTGCGCGACCTACGGGCCGGACTGGGAGGAGCGCGGGCAGCGGAAACTCGCCGCGCTCGCGGCCCTGTTGCCCTTGCTGTTCCCGTCCGCCGGTGCGCCGCCCGCGAGCACCGCGGCGCTGGCCACGACATCGCTGGGGCGCGGTCACCGGCTGGGCGGTCTCCGGCCGGGCGGCCAGGGACTGTTCGCCGCGGCGCTCGCCCTGGTGCTGGGGCTGGTCCTGGCCATCACGGCGCGGGCCACCGCGGAGGAGCCGGGACGTGCGACGGCGCAGGCCGTGGCCACCACCAGCGCCGTGCCGGATGCGGCACCGAGCGGGCCGGCGCCGTCCTCCCCCGAGGCGGGCCCGACGGTGTCCGAGTCCCCAGGTCCGTCGGTGAGCACGCCGGTCGTACCCACGCTCACACCCTCCTCCGGGGCGCCCGACGGCACGTCCGCACCGACCGTCACCGCCCCACCGGCGACAGCGTCCGACCCGCCCGTCACCTCGGTCCCGCCTGTCACCTCCGAACCTTCCGGCACATCTGAACCACCGGACACACCGGAGCCTCCAGGGGTGAAGGTCGCCTCCGTCTCCGTGAGCTCACTGCGGCAGACCGGTCCGGCGACGGGGAGCGCGACCGTGGAAGTCGTCACCGACGGGACCGGCCCCGTGACGATCACCCTGAGCTGGGCGACCGGCGACACCAAGGGCTCCCCCGGAAACGCGGACGGAACCAGCACGTTCGAACGCAGTGGCGCCACGCGGTACACCATCGCGGTCGACCATGCGTTCCAGGGACGTGGCTGCTACTGGAGCGTGCAGGCCACTGCCTCACCCGCCGCCGCGAACGGCGCCTCCCAGCAGCAGATCCTCACCAGGCGGTGCACGATCACATGAACGAGCCGCGGATCCCGGCGGGCCCCCGCCCCGACCCGGACGACGACTACAGTGCGACCGCGCTGGCCAGCCACTGGGTCGAGCGCCCGACCCTGCCGTACGGCGCGGTGCCCGACACGGTGCCGGGACCGGCGAACGGTGCGGCCCCGGGGCCGACGGCCGACGCGGGGGCTGCGCCGCCGGAGGGTGCCGTACCCGACCGGGTGGAGGGTGCGGTTCTCCGCTTCGGCCCCGGTGTCACGGTCGCTGTACGCACCCGCCACGAGCAGGACAGCACGGCGACCGTCTGGCACGGAACGCTTCCGGGACGCACTCCCCTGCCGCCCGAGCGGCCCGTCTCCCGCCTCGGGGAACTGCGCCGCTACACCCTCGCCGGAGTCGTGCTGTTCGCCGTGCTCTGTTTTCTCGCCTGGGAGCGGTACGGGTCCTCCGTCGCGGTGGAGAGCGTGTCCGTACGCACCGAGTCCGCCGGGCCGGGCTGCGACGGCACCGCCGGAATCACGGCCCTGGTGGGGACGAACGGACGCCCGGGCACCCTGAGGTACCGCTGGGTGCGCAGCGACGGCACCACATCGGAGGAACTCCGCGAGCGGCTGGCACGCGGCCAACGACAGGCTCGTCTCGAGCTGCTCTGGACGTTCCACGGCGAGGGCGCCTACAACGCCCGCGCAGAGGTCCGGATCATCTCGCCCACCCACCACAGCGCGGGGACCACCTTCACCTACCGCTGCCCATGATCCGGTCGGCCCCGCCGGTCGAACGGCACCGGCTGCCGGAGGCGTCGGGACGGAGGGCGGGTCCGGGCGCGGCTTCGGCGGGAGGGGGCAGTCGCGGGATCGGCCACCGCATCAGCAGTGTCGGTTCGCAGAAGAGCCCGGGGCCCGGTGGAATCGGTGCGGACACGGCGGGCGGCGTGCCGAGCGGAGCGAGAGCCTCGCCGACTTCGCGGGCCGCGGTGTCCACCGTGGGATCGGCTGCGCCCATGGCATCGTTCGGCCTCCGGCCGGGTACCGTCCAGGGGCGAGTTCGCCCATCGGTGGGGGCCTGGGCGGCCGCATGGCCGGTCTCCTGACTGCCGGGAGCACGGCACCGGCGTGCACCGAACGGCCCTCTTGTCGCTTTGTCGATTTGGCTGGACAGTACCTGGCATGGCGATCGTTGTACTGCTGGGGACGCTGGACACCAAGGGCGACGAATACGGCTGGTTACGGGAACGGCTGCTGCGGTGCGGTGTCGACGTCGTGGTCGTCGACACCGGAGTGATCGGTGAACCACGGATACGTGCAGACGTGCCGCGCGCCGAGGTGGCCCGCGCGGCGGGCACCGATCTGGCACGGCTACAGGCCCGGCGGGACCGCGGAGCCGCGGTGACCGCGATGGCGCTGGGCGCGGCCGAGATCGTCCTGCGCCTGCACGGCGAGGGCCGCCTCCATGGTGTGCTGGCCATCGGCGGCAGCGGCGGTACGTCCATCGCGACCCGCGCCATGCGCGCGCTGCCGCTCGGCGTGCCCAAGCTGATGGTCTCGTCCATGGCCGCGGGCGACGTCTCCCCGTATGTGGGCTCGGCGGACATCACGATGATGTACAGCGTCGTCGACATCGCCGGGATCAACACCGTGTCGGCCCCCGTCCTGGCGAACGCGGCCGATGCCGCCGCGGCCATGGCCAAAGGCTTCGCCGCGGCCTCCCGGGCACTGCTTCCGGCCGGACGGGGTGCGGGCGACAGACCGCTGGTGGCGGCCAGCATGGCGGGCGTGACCACACCAGGTGTCGACGCGGCAAGGGAACGTCTGACCGGGCTCGGTTACGAGGTCCTGGTCTTCCACGCCAGCGGCGCCGGTGGACGCACGCTCGAATCCCTCGCAGGGCAGGGGCTCTTCGCGGGCGTCCTCGATCTCACGCTCAGTGAACTCGCCGACGACCTGGTGGGCGGCATCCTCTCCGCGGGGCCCGACCGTCTCACCGCCGCCGGCCGCCGAGGGGTACCGCAGGTGGTGAGCCCGGGCGCGCTGGACATGGTGAAGTTCGGCCCGCTCGAAGACCTACCTCCCGAGCACCGGCGCGACCGCCACGTCCATGTGCACAACCCGTCCATCACCGTCATCCGCACGACCCCCGCCGAGTGCGGCGAGCTCGGCGCCCGTGTGGCCGCCAAGCTGCGGGGCGCCACCGGTCCGACAGCGGTGTGCATCCCCCTGCGCGGTGTGTCCACGCTGGGTGCCCCGGACGGCCCCTACCATGACCCGGCCGCCGACGAGGCGCTGTTCGCCGCACTCCGGGAGGGTCTCCGGGGCAGCTCCGTGAACGTGCGGGAGGCCGACACGCACATCAACGACCCCTCTTTCGGCCGCTCCGCCGCCGACCTGCTCCACCGGATGATCACCGACAGCGGCGGCGCGGCCGTCCCGGCCTGAGGCTCGGAGATCCTCCGCCGACGGTCCCGGTGTCACCGGCCCGGCGGGGCGGGCGGTCAGACCTCGATCGGCTCCCGGCGCCCCGAGGCTCCCGGCAGCCCCGGCCGGAACCAGGGAATCACGGAAATTCGATGCCGCCGGTCCGGGCGCTGCCGGCTCCGCGCCGGAGCCCCGTACGAACCCCTGGGTTCTGCTGTGACCGCAGCTCAGGGCCCGGCACCGGCTCCGCAGGGAGCCGGACCGGGCGGGGGCCTGGGGCGGCGGTGCGCGCGGAAAAGGTCCCGGTCGCGGCGACTGTCCGGCTCTCCCGTATGGCCCGACCGGGTATTGCGGTGCTAGAAAGAAGACCGTGATCAGCCGCTTCGACCGATTCCGGGGCGTATCGGTACGGCCACTGATCCGCAAACGCCCCAGAAGCGTCGCCGGACAGGTTTTCGTCCTCCAGGTGGCGGTCGTGGTCCTGCTCGTACTCGGGGCGATCCTGGCCCTCGTACTGCAGTCGAGGGCCGATACGGACCGCGAGGCGAGGAATCGTTCGATCGCGGTGGCCGAAACGTTTGCGCACTCCCCGGGCCTGCTCGCCACCCTGAAGCTGCCCGATCCCTCCCGGGTGCTGCAGCCGATCACCGAGGAGACCCGCAAGAAGGCGGGCGTGGACTTCATCGTGGTGATGGACACCAAGGGGATCCGCTATACGCACCCGCAGCCCGAGCGGATCGGGCACCGATTCGTCGGCACCATCGAGCCGTCACTGAGGGGCGAGATCCTCGTCGAGAGCGTCCATGGGCCGCTCGGGCACGAAGTGCAGGCGGTGGTTCCGGTGACCGCCCGAAACGGCTCCGTGGTGGCCCTGGTCTCGGCCGGCCTCAAGGTCCAGAACGTGACGGGTGCGGTGAACCGGCAGCTGCCGGTCATCCTCGGCGCCGGCGCGGTGGGTCTGGCCCTCGCCACGGCCGGAACCGCGCTGACGACCAGACGGCTCAAACGGCAGACACACGGCCTCGGCCCGGCCGAGATGACCCGTATGTACGAGCACCACGACGCCGTTCTGCACGCCGTACGGGAAGGCGTCGTCATCGTGGGCGGCGATGGCCGTCTCGTCCTGGCGAACGACGAGGCCAGACGGCTCCTCGGCATGAACCCCGACTCGGAGGGCCGGCCCGTCGCCGATCTGCAGGGGCTCGACGCCGCCACGGCCGAGCTGCTGGCCTCGGGCCGCGTGGCCACGGACGAGGTCCACACGGCCGGGGACCGGCTGCTGGTGGTCAACCAGCGGCCGACCGAGGGCCCGGGCGGGCCGATGGGCACCGTCGCCACCATCCGTGACTCCACGGAGCTCCAGGCACTCACCGGCAGGGCCGAGATGGCACGCAAGCGCCTCCAGCTGCTCTACGACGCGGGAGTCGGCATCGGGACCACCCTCGACGTCACACGGACGGCCGAGGAGCTGGCCGATGTGGCGGTCCCGCGCTTCGCGGACTTCGTCACCGTCGATCTGGCCGATCCGGTGCTGAACGGCGAGGAGCCGAACGGAGCGGGTACGCATATGCGCCGCACCGCCGTCAGCGGCATCCGCGACGACCACCCCCTGTACGAGCTCGGCACGCTCATCGCGTTCCTCCCTTCGACCCCGCAGGCGCGTGGCCTGGGCAGCGGACGGGCGGAGCTCGTGCCCGTCCTGTCCGATGCGCCGGGCTGGCTGGCCCAGGACCCCGAGCGGACGAGCGATGTCGTCCGGTACGGCATCCACTCCCTGATCACCGTGCCGCTCCAGGCCAGGGGGGTGGTCCTGGGCGTGGCCAATTTCTGGCGCTCGGAGAAGCCCGTTCCGTTCGAGGAGGACGACCTCTCGCTGGCCGAGGAACTGGTGGCCAGGGCCGCGGTGTCCGTCGACAACGCCCGCCGCTACACCCGCGAGCACGCGCTGGCCGTGACCCTCCAGCGCAGTCTGCTGCCGCGCGCCCTGCCCGAGCAGAGTGCGGTCGAGGTCGCGCACCGCTATCTGCCCGCGCAGTCCGGGGTCGGCGGCGACTGGTTCGATGTGATTCCCCTGCCGGGCAGCCGGGTCGCCCTGGTGGTCGGCGATGTCGTCGGCCATGGACTGCACGCCGCCGCGACGATGGGACGCCTGCGCACGGCGGTCCACAACTTCTCGACCCTCGACCTGCCCCCCGACGAGCTCCTCGGTCATCTCGACGATCTCGTCGGGCGCATCGACCAGGACGAGCTGCTGGGGAGCGGCGCCGCCGACGAAGGCCCCGCGATGACGGGCGCCACCTGTCTGTACGCGGTCTACGACCCCGTTTCGCGCCGCTGTGCCATGGCCAGGGCGGGCCATCCGCTGCCGGCACTGGTCCATCCCGACGGCACGGTCGAGTTCCCCGAACTCCCGGCGGGGCCGCCCCTGGGGCTCGGCGGCATGCCGTTCGAGACGGCGGAGCTGGAGGTCGAGGAGGGCAGCCGGCTCGTGTTCTACACCGACGGACTGATCGAGGACCGGAGCCGGGACATCGACGTGGGCATCGAGCTGCTGCGCCAGGCCCTCGCCCACGCCGACCGCACGCCCGAGGAGACCTGCCACGACGTGCTGGATGCCCTTCTGCCCGCTCGCCCCAAGGACGACGTCGCCCTGCTGATCGCCCGCACCCGCCATCTGGGCCCGGACCGGGTGGTCGAATGGGAGGTGCCCTCCGACCCCAGTGCCGTCGCCGGGATGCGCGCCAAGGCCGTGAGGACCCTGGACGACTGGGGGCTCTCCGATCTGGCCTTCGGCACCGAACTGATCCTCAGCGAGCTTCTGACCAATGCCATCCGCTACGGCTCGGGCCCCATCCGGGTACGGCTGCTCCACGACCAGAGCCTGACCTGCGAGGTGGCCGACGGCAGCAGCACATCGCCCCATCTGCGGTACGCGGCCACGACCGACGAAGGGGGCCGCGGGCTGTTCCTGGTGGCCCAGCTCGCGCAGCGCTGGGGCACGCGGTACACCCCTGCGGGAAAGATCATCTGGGCGGAGCAGCCATTGCTCGGCCCCATGCCCCACGCTATGGACGCGGCGCTGCTCGGCTTCACGGACGGCGAACTCCTCTGACGCGATGCCGCCCGAACAGGCGGAGGGGGTCACCGGTGGCGACCGGGAACCGGGCGGAAGTCCATGGATCCGGCCGCTGCGGGAGGCGCGGG
Organism: Streptomyces sp. NPDC043861; assembly: GCF_056435905.1. Lineage (NCBI taxonomy): Bacteria > Bacillati > Actinomycetota > Actinomycetes > Kitasatosporales > Streptomycetaceae > Streptomyces > Streptomyces sp. NPDC043861. The sequence continues at coordinate 188,146 of NZ_JBWKDP010000018.1, forward strand.
AGGCGCTTTTCTGCCGGATGCCGGGGCCGGCCCCGTCCGATCCGGCTCACTGCTCCGGCACGGGCGGTGCACGGGAGAAGGCCGTCGAGGCGCGCACGCCCGTGTGCACGGCTCCGACCGCCGCTCCTCGCCCTTCGTTCCCGGCGGCTCGTCCCACCCGAGCGGAGTACGTCCGGCGGTCCCCGGGGCCCGCTTCGCGTTCCACTGGTGGAATGCGAGTGATTACGGTCGTCGTGCCGTGCTTCGACGAGAGCGAGGTGATCGGCACTTTCCACGCCGCCCTCGTCACCACACTGGACCGCACCGGCGAGCCCTACGAGATCTGCTACGTCGACGACGGCAGCAGCGACGGCACCGTCGAACACCTGCGGAAACTGGCCACCACCACCCCCCAGGTGCGCTACACCTCCTTCAGCCGCAACTTCGGCAAGGAAGCCGCCATGCTCGCCGGAATGCGCATGTCCCGCGGCACCGTGGTCATCCTCATGGACGCCGACCTGCAACACCCACCCGAACTCATCCCCCGCATGCTCGAACTCCACCAACACGGCCACGACCAGGTCGTCGCCCGCCGCGACCGCACCGGCGACAGCACCCTGCGCACCGCACTCAGCCGCGCCTACTACCGCCTCGTGCACCACTTCACCGACGTCTCCATCACCGACGGAGCAGGCGACTTCCGCCTCCTCTCACGCCGCGCCGTCGACGCCGTCCTCTCACTCCCCGA
>NZ_JBWKDP010000019.1:0-59298 GCF_056435905.1 Streptomyces sp. NPDC043861
CGCTCATACGCCGCAGCCGTCACATTCGCATCCGCAGCCACCTCGGCAGGCGGCGCAAACCGCCGCTCCTCCTTGAGCAAATTGGCCAGGCTCTCGTTGCTCACGACTTCTCCCTTTCCCAGGGCGCTCTATGTGCCTATGTGTCCCAGGCCATAGCTCATCAGCCAGATGCCCGGGTGACAAGAGGTCTCCGGGGAATGGTTTAGACCTGTCGAGGTTCGAGTCGTGGGTCGACGAAGAGCCGAGCCGTGGGCTTCCGGACGGGACAGCGGCCCCTCCTCCCCGGGCGGTGGGAAGGAGGGGTCACACGTTCTCACGGCTGCCGCGCCGGGTTGGTTCAGGGCGCGCCCGATGGGTCGCAGGCGGTCAAGCGGGTGTGTGCTCGAGGGCCTGCGGCCCGGGAGCCACCCGGTCGAAGACCTCTTCGGCACAGCCGGGCGCTTCGTCGCCGGCGAGCAGATAGGCCTGCGCCTCACCGACGTGGAAGTACATCCCGTGCAGCTGAAGCGTGCCCGTTCTGAGCCCGCGCGCCACCGCCTCGTGCGCCCGCAGGTGCTCCAGCTGCTGGACCACATTGGTCAGGCACAGTTGCTCCACCGCATCGGCCGGCAGCCTTCCGGCGATCCTGGCCCAGGAGTGCTGCCGGGACTTCATCCGCTCAAGACTGGGCTGCCCGTGCCGCAGCCAGCGCTGCAGCGGAGTCCCGGAGCCTCCGCCGCCCTCCGGACTGTTCAGCAGGGCCTGCATCGCCCCGCAGCCGGAGTGGCCGCAGACGGTGATCGATTCCACCTGCAGCACGTCCACCGCGTACTCGATCGCGGCCGCGACCGAGTCGTCGCCGCTCTCCTCGCCGGGTCTGGGCACGAGATTGCCCACGTTCCGCACGGTGAACAGATCGCCGGGGCCGCTGGCGGTGATCATGCTCGTGACGAGCCGGGAGTCGGCGCAGGTCAGAAAGAGCTGGGAGGGCCGCTGCCCTTCTCGGGCGAGCCGGGCCAGCTCGTCACGCACCAGGGGTGCCGTATTGCGCTGGAAGGAGCTGAGCCCGCTGGCCAGTTGCTGCTTGGAGTCCGTCGGCTGCTGCTCGGGGGCTGCCGCGGGGTGCTCCCCGCAGTGGTGGTTCCGCCAGGGCGTCCATGGCCTGCAGCACGCGTGCGACTCGGGGGCGGGGTCGGCGATCCGGCCGCCGGAGCGGCCCGTGAACTCGACCTTTCCGCCGTGTGTTTCATGGGCAGCCTGCCAGTCGTGTAGCGCCTCGTAGGCCGCATGGTCCATGAACGACCCGTCGAGCTCCACAACGGTGTCCGCGTCGGGCGGTACCTGTCCGAGGATCCGGCTCAGCCGGGGCACGGCCAGGAACGTCAACTGTCCCTGCACCCGCACCCGGTGGATCCCTTCGCACTCCTCCATGGTGATCCGCGTCCTGGTCAGCCGGTGCAGCGCGACCGCGACGGCCACCGCGATGCCGATGGCGACACCCTCCAGTACGCCGGTGAGCACGACGGCGGCCGTCGTGGCCACGTAGACCGGCATTTCCCGGTTCCGCTGCACGGTGCGCATATGGGTGATGTTGACCATCTGGATACCGACAGCCATGACCAACGCGGCGAGCGCGGCCAGGGGGATCAGGTCCAGGAGGGGCACCAGCAGCAGGGCGGCCACGGCGATCCACAGGCCGTGGAGCATGGTCGAGTGACGGCTGACGGCGCCGGCCGACACATTGGCCGTGCTGCGCACGGCAACGCCGGTGACCGGAAGTCCGCCGAGCGCGCCGGACACGACGTTCGCCGCACCCTGCCCCCTGAGCTCGTGGTCGAGGTGGGCACGGGGGATGTGGACGTCGGGCTCCTTGCGAGCCGCGATCAGCTTGTCGACGGCGACCGCGGAGAGCAGCGACTCGACGCTGCCGACCAGAGTGATGGTCAGAACGGCGGCGAGAAGTCCGAGCACCGGCCCCTCGGGGAGCTCGGGCAGGGCATGACTGCGCCAGGACGGCAGGTCGACGCGGGGCAGACTGAGCCCGGCGAATGTGGCCAGTGCGGTGGCTGCTACGACCGAGGCGAGAGCGGCGGGGATCTTCCGCACCACGCGGCCGGTGCGTCCCGGGATGCGTGGCCAGGCGAGCAGCACGGCGATGGTCAGGATGCTGACCGACAGCGCGGCGATGTGGAGATCCGCCAGCTGGTCCGGCAGGCCGATGACGTTGTCGAGCGCGGAGCTCTGCGGGCTCCCGCCGAGAACGATGTGCAGCTGGGCCAGGGCGATCGTGACACCGATGCCGGCCAGCATGCCGTGGACGATCGCAGGACTGACGGCGAGAGCAGTCCGGGCCACTCGTAGGGCGGACAGGGCGAGTTGGGTGAGGCCGGCGAGCACGGTGATGGCGCAGGTCGTGCGCCAGCCGTAGCGCTGGATCAGATCGGCCGTGACCACGGTGAGCCCGGCCGCCGGGCCGCTGACCTGGAGCGGGGCTCCGCCGAGAAGGCCGACCAGGACACCGCCCACTGCGGCGGCGACGAGTCCTGCCTGCAGGGGCGCTCCGGTGGCCAGGGCGATGCCGAGGGAGAGAGGCAGTGCGATCAGAAAGACGCTGATCGAGGCGGACAGATCGGCGCCCGCAATCCGGAAGCGGGCGCCGGGGCCGTGGCCACCACCGGGACGCCGGTGAGGCACGGGTGCGGATGCAGATGCCTGTGCCGGCGGGCTGTGCGGGCGCTGGTAGCGGGTGGTGTCGGTAGCGGTGTGCTCGGCCCGTGTGGAGCCGGTGCCCTGATCGTCGGGCTCACGGTCCGGACGGTTGGTGCGCGGGGGGAAGCAAGCAGACATGTTTTCCCGTCTCCTCCGGGGCTGCGCGGTCGCGGATTGTGGGGGTCGCGGCCGTGGGTCACGGCGTGCAGTGGCGGGATGGTCGGGCCGAGCCTCGACTCGCCCGACAGCCCATGCGGCGATCGGACTGAGTCTCAACTCTCGGTAAATGGATCGTAATGCTGAGTAAAGACTGCGGCATGATTTTCGGGGCAAATAGGGCATTGGTTCACCCGATCCAGTGATTAGTCATCCTGGCTCGGCTTGTCGCGCTCCCCCCTCGCCCCCCTGATGCGAGCTTCTCGGCATGGGCAGAAATATCAGCTGATAAGCATCAAATCACTGCAAATGAGGGAAGAGGTGGATGGATGCCGGCCGCCACGAGGAAGTTCGCATTCGGCGCTGCCGTCACGGCGCTCGCCGTCGGACTCGCCGGATGTTCCGGCGCCGGCGGTACCGGTTCCGACGCCCGTTCCGGGTCCGGTCCGCTCCAGGGTCCACCGGGTGCGAAGCAGGGTGCCGCCGCGCCCAACAGTCCGGCCCGCCTCATCGGCGACGGCTCCACCGCGTACACCGGAGCCCAGCCGGGACTGCCCAGACCCAAGCGCCTGAAGCCGGGTCAGCAGCCACCGCAGTTCGTGGTGTTCTCGTGGGACGGAGCCGGCGAGGACACCCAGCAACTCTTCTCCCACTTCCGCGAGGTGGGCCGGAAGTACGACGCGACCATGACCTACTTCCTGAGCGGCGTGTATCTGCTGCCGGAGGAGAGGGCGACGTTGTACGACCCGCCCCAGCACTCACCCGGCCGCTCCGACATCGGCTTCAACGACATCCAGGGGATCAGGGACACCGTGCGCGAACTGCGCGGTGCCTGGCTCGAGGGCAACGAGATCGGCACCCACTTCAACGGCCACTTCTGCGGCCCCGACGGCGGCGTCGGCACCTGGTCGGTCGAGGAGTGGGAGAACGAGATCGGCCAGGCCAAGTCCTTTGTGAAGAACTGGAAGACCAACGCCGACCTCGCCTCCGAGCCGCCGCTGCCCTTCGACTACGAGAACGAGCTCATCGGCGCACGCACGCCCTGCCTCGAGGGCCGCAAGAACTTCATGCTGGCCGCGAGCGAGCTGGGCTTCCGCTACGACGCCAGCGGCGGCGGCGAGCAGGTCTGGCCGGACAAGGAACTGGGTCTCTGGGACCTCCCGCTGCAGATGGTCCCGGTCCCGGGCCGCGCCTTCGAGACCCTGTCCATGGACTACAACTTCATGGTCAACCAGTCCGAGGTCACGCAGGGCGACCCCAACATGTACCAGTACTGGGGCGACCAGATGCGCGACGGCCTGATCCGGGCGTTCGACCGCGCGTACGAGGGAAACCGGGCCCCGCTGGTCATCGGCAACCACTTCGAGTCCTGGAACGGCGGCACGTACATGCGCGCCGTCGAGGAGACCATCGCGGCGGTGTGCGGCAAGCGGGACGTGAAGTGCGTGTCGTTCCGGCAACTCGTGGACTGGCTCGACGCACAGGACCCGGAGGTCCTGGCGAGGCTGCGGACGCTCGGAGTGGGTGAGGCGCCGAGGGAGGGCTGGGAAGCCTTGATGACCCCCCGGTCCGACGGGGCCGCGTCGCCGGGTTCCGCCTAGGCGCTCGACCGCGATGCGCCACGGTCCGGGGGCGCGAGTGCGCCCCCGGACCCGGGTGCTCCGCCGGACCGGTGCTGATTCGGCGTCGCCCGCCCGACCCGGTTCTGCCCGGGTCAGGCGGGCTGGGGGGCGCCGGTCCGCGAGGCGCGCTCCCCGAGCACGAAGGCGGGGTCGACCTGCGCGGCCAGGTCCGCCCCGGTCTTCGCGTTGCCCCAGCTCTCCGCGTTCTTCAGATGGAAGTGCACCATCTGTTGCGTGTAGCGCTCCCAGTCGCGGCGTCCGTACGACTCGTCGGCCGCGCTCCGCAGTGTGTTCAGCGCGGCGCGGTTGTGCTCCTCCAGCCGGTCGAAGCGGGGCGCGCGGCCCTTCTCCATCGCCCGCACCCAGTCCGAGTGGCCGACGGCGACCAGCAGGTCGTCACCCACCTGCTCGTGAAGGAACTCCAGATCGTCCGGACCCTGCACCTTGTTGCCGACGACCTTGAGCGAGACACCGAAGTCCCTCGCGTACTCCTTGTACTGCCGGTACACGGAGACGCCCTTGCGCGTCGGCTCAGCGACGAGAAACGTCATGTCGAAGCGGGTGAACATCCCGGAGGCGAAGGAATCGGAACCGGCCGTCATGTCGACCACGACGTACTCGTCCGGGCCGTCGACCAGATGGTTGAGGCACAGCTCCACCGCTCCGACCTTCGAGTGGTAGCAGGCCACCCCGAGATCGGATTCGGTGAACGGCCCCGTCACCATCAGCCGGATCTCGCCGCCGTCCAGCCGGACGGACCTGGCGCACGCCGCGTAGACCGGGTTGTTCTCGCGGACGCGCAGCAGCCGTGACCCCTCGCCGGGAGGCGTCGTCTTGATCATCGTCGTGGCCGAGGAGATCCGTGGATTCGTCCCGCGCAAGTAGTCCTTGATGAGCGTGAGGTGTGCGCCCATCGCGGGCAGCGACCGGGCCTCGTCCTCGTCGAGGCCCAGGGCCGGTCCCAGGTGCTGGTTGATGTCGGCGTCCACCGCGACGACAGGGGCCCGCTGTGCCGCGAGGTGGCGGATGAAAAGTGAGGACAGCGTGGTCTTGCCGCTGCCGCCCTTCCCTACGAAAGCGATCTTCATGTTCACCAACGGTAGCCGTTCGGTTGCCGGGAGTGGTTGCGGGGCGTGAAGAAGACCACTCCAACGTGGGGCGCGGGCCCGAGGCGCGTAGCCTCCCTACTTATGAGTACGAACCCCTCCGACCCCTTGGCCGCACTGGGCGCGCTGCCCGGGGTCGTGGAAGCCGTGGATTCCGTGCGCAAGGCGGTCGACCGGGTCTACGGGCACCGGGTCATGCGCCGCCGCAGCAATGAGGTCGCTTCGGAGGCGGCGCTCCGGGGGGCGCGCGCCTCAGCCGCGCTCTCGGGTGCCGACTGGGCACTCGAGGAGGTGCGACGGCGCAGCGATTTCGGCGCCGAGGACGAGGCGCGTACCGTCGGAGCCGCGCTGAGGCTGACCGCCGAGTCCGGTCAGTTGCTGTCGATCTGGCGGCAGTCTCCGCTGCGGGTGCTGGCGCGGCTGCATCTGGTGGCAGCGGGCGGCGCGGCGCCGGACGAGAGGGTGGGCCGGCCGCGGCTCGCGGGTGAGACGGTCGACGAGCCGCTCATCGCTGCACCGCTCCCGGACGCGGACGAGGTGGCCGGGCGGCTCGACGGGCTCTCCGGGCTGATCATTGCGGGCAGTTCGGCCCCGGCGCTGGTGATGGCCTCGGTCGTCCACGGCGAACTGCTCGCGCTGCGCCCGTTCTCCTCGTCCAACGGGCTGGTCGCCCGGGCCGCCGAGCGCATCGTCCTGGTGGGAAGCGGACTCGACCCCAAGTCGATCTGCCCCGCCGAGGTGGGCCATGCGGAACTCGGCCGCGCGGCGTACATCGCCGCCTTCGACGGCTATCTGTCGGGAACGCCGGAGGGGATGGGCGCCTGGATCGCGCACTGCGGCCGAGCGGTGGAGCTGGGTGTGCGGGAGTCGACCGCGGTCTGTGAGGCCCTGCAGAGGGGTGCGGCCTGACCGCGGTTGCGGCTGCCGGCCACGCGGCTCCCGGGCGGTGCCTGCGGGAGCGGACCGCACAAAGGGTTGCGGCGGTACCGGAATTGGTACCGCCGCTGGCATGACCACCCAGTTACCAAGCGTCCTCGATATGTTGCCCATCAGGTCGGAAACTTTGTCCGTCACCTGGTGCGGCTGGCCCGTAATCGACGGGTCGACGTCGCGTGGGTGCTAGGCGTCCATGCTTCGGTCCGTGGGGCCTTTGTTGCGTAGAAGGTGATCCTCTCGGATGTCCCAGGTCTCGCGGGCCGTTGAGTCCTTTGTACTCCAGCGGCACGTCAAGCGGAACCCCTGGCTGCACTTCTTTACTTTTAGGTTCAAATACGGGTAATGGAGCCATTGCGACGCCGGCTCGCGTACCAGACGAGTCCGGCGGTGGCCGCTGCCGCACCGATCGCAGCCGCCGCGACCAATGCGGGACGCGGCGGCAACGTGAGTGCGGGGATTCGTTGTTTCAGTCGTACCGGTCGGTTGAAAACGAGAACCGGCCACCCGCGGGACGTGGCCTCCCGACGCAATGCCCGGTCCGGGTTGACCGCGTACGGGTGACCGACTGACTGCAGCATGGGGACATCGGTGATGGAGTCGCTGTAGGCGTAACAGCGCGACAGGTCGTACCCCTCGGACGCGGCAAGTTCCCTGACCGCCTCGGCCTTGGTCGGCCCGTACGCGTAGTACTCGATCTCACCGGTGTAGCAGCCGTCGTCGCCGACGACCATCCGGGTCGCGACGACACGGTCGGCCCCGAGCAGCTCGCCGATCGGTTCGACGACCTCCGAGCCGGAGGTGGAGACGATGACCACGTCGCGGCCGGCGGCGTGGTGCTCCTCGATGAGAGATGCCGCCTCGTCGTAGATGATCGGGTCGATCAGACCGTGGAGGGTCTCGGCCACGATCTCCTTGACCAGACGAACGTTCCAGCCTTTGCAGAGCGCGGAGAGATACTGGCGCATCCGCTCCATCTGGTCGTGGTCCGCGCCGCCTGCGAGGAAGATGAACTGGGAGTAGGCGGTCCGCAGTACGGCACGCCGGTTGATCAGTCCTCCTTGGTAGAAGGACTTGCTGAAGGTCAGCGTCGATGACTTCGCAATGACCGTCTTGTCCAGGTCGAAGAAGGCTGCTGTGCGCGGCAAGGAGTGGTTTTCCACGACGTTGAGCATAGGCGCCCACCATTCGGCGTAAGCTGCGGCGTGTGGGTTTGCCTGAGAAGGCTCTCGGGTACACCATGGAAGTCACGGATCGTTCGCGACCGTGCTAACCCGGTCCGGCTCCTCCCCCCCCGAGTCGGCCGTGGGGACGACCCCCGCTCTCCCCCCCGGCGGGGGTCGTCGCATGTCCGGACCCGTTTTCTCCGCTCCTGGCCGACCGTCTCGGCGCTTTGACCGGCTTGTGTCGCTTGATGGGCACCGCCCTCCGACACCTCCAGTCCGTCACGCTGTGTAGTCGCTTTGCTGCGCTGTGGAAGTCATACCGGAAGTCACCGGTATGGGCTACCGGGATATTCACATGCGGTGAGTTGTCCACAGTTTTGGAGCAAGATCCACGCGATTTTCCTGCGCAGTCCACGGTGATTCCGTCCGTGAAGTTCACGGACCGAAGGAATCGCAGATCCGGGCCGGGTGCGCCGGCCCGTGACATCCACCGCGTGGGCGTGGTGAGAGGGGGAGAAATCGTGGCGGGTTCCATCACATCCGATACGACCGGCACATCCGGTGCTTCCAATATGTTCGGCCGGTATCGAACATTCGGTGCATCCGGCCCACCCCCCGGCCCGCCCGGGGCAACGGACGCGCTCGATGGGCCCGGTGTGTCCGGTGCGTCGTCGGTGGCCAGGGTGGAGGGCGGGACGTCCTCGGTGTCCAGCACCCCGGATGCTCCTGCCGAGCGGCAGTTCAGCGATGAACGCCGCGAGGGTCCTCTGATCGTCACGGAGGACCTGGAGCTGCTCGACGATCTCCTGCGGCTGTGCGCGGCGGCGGGCGCCGAGCCGCAGGTGCACCATGCGGTGCCCGAGGGAAGGCGGAGTTGGGAGAGCGCGCCACTCGTGCTGGTCGGGGACGATGCGGCGGCCCGCTGCGCAGGAGCCTCGCGCAGGCGCGGTGTCCTGCTGGTCGGCCGGGACCAGGACGATCCACAGGTGTGGCGACGGGCCGTGGAGCTCGGCGCGGAGTGTGTGGTGAGGCTGCCCGAGGCCGAGGGCTGGCTCGTGGACAGGATCGCCGATGTGGCCGAAGGCGTCGGACGCCCTGCCCTCACGGTCGGCGTGATCGGCGGCCGGGGCGGAGCGGGAGCGTCCACACTGGCCGCCGCGCTCGCCGTGACGGCCGCCCGCGAAGGGCGGCGCACGATGCTCGTCGACGGTGATCCGCTCGGCGGCGGTCTCGACGTCCTCCTGGGCGGGGAGCAGGTCCAGGGCAGGCGCTGGCCAGATTTCGCGGCGTCCAAGGGCAGGGTGGCGGGCGGCGCCCTCGAGGAGTCGCTGCCTTCGGTGCATGGGCTGCGGGTGCTCAGCTGGGACAGAGGCGATTCGGTGCTGGTGCCTCCGGAGGCCGTGAGCTCGGTGCTGGCGGCGGCGCGCAGACGCGGCGGAGCGGTGATCGTGGATCTGCCCCGCCGGGTCGACGAAGGTGTCGCCGAGGCGCTGGCTCAGCTGGATCTCGGGCTGCTGGTCGTGCCGGGCGAACTCCGTGCCGTGGCCGCGGCGAGGCGTGTCGCGTCGACCGTGGGCATGGTGCTCGGCGATCTACGGGTCGTGGTGCGTGGGCCGTATGCGTCGGGACTGGACGAGCAGTGGGTGGCCGATGCACTCGGACTGCCACTGGCGGGCGAACTGCCTGTGGATGCAGGACTGTTCGCCGACCTGGAGGGCGGCATCCCGCCCGGTGCCGTCGCACGCGGGCCACTGGCCCGGTTCTGCTCGGCTTTCTGGGAGCAGGTACTCGCCGGCGGTGGCACCTCATGACCGCGATGCTGCTCGAAGCGGTGAGGCAGCGGCTCGCCGAGAGCGGCGCGGAGCCGACACCGGCCAGGGTCGCGGCCGCACTTCGGGCACAGGGGCGGCTTCTCGGGGACGCGGAGGTGCTCGGCGCCGCGGAGGAGCTGCGCTGCGAGCTGGTGGGAACAGGGCCGTTGGAGCCGCTGCTCGCCGACCCTGACGTCACGGACGTGCTGGTTTCCGCGCCGGACCGGGTGTGGGTGGACCGTGGCGGCGGGCTCCAGCTCACCGACATCACATTCTCCGACGCGGCGGCCGTGCGCAGGCTGGCGCAGCGGCTCGCGGCGGTGGCGGGGCGGCGGCTGGACGATGCCAGGCCCTGGGTGGACGCCAGACTCCCGGACGGCACCCGGATGCATGCGGTGCTGCCACCGGTGGCGGTCGGCTCGACATGTCTCTCGCTGCGGGTGGTGCGTCCCAGGGCCTTCTCGCTGAGCGAGCTCGTCGCGGCGGGGACGGTACCGCCGGGCGGCGATCGGCTGCTGAGGGAGCTGATCGAGGCGAGGGTCTCCTATCTGATCAGCGGTGGCACCGGCTCGGGCAACCCCAAGGATGGATTAGGGCACCTCTACTGAGTGATCACTTTGCAGCCGTCCGTAGTGCGATGTCGCGCCTCTCTGGCCTGCACGTTTTCCCCCTGCTTCGAGGGTGCCGCCCGCCCCGCGTCACGTGCCTTGGATTCCAAGGTGCGTGCGACACCCATCGAGGTGTGCTGGCGCAGTGGGCGGTGCAGGGTGGAAGAGGGGCCTATCTGACGCGAGACCAGGAGGTGAGATCGATGGTGCAGATTCCGATCGAAAGGGTGGCGCCCGGCATGCGCATCGGTCTGACGCAGGTAGTGACCGATGTCGAGCCAACTGGTAGCGACACCTACCGCTTGGTCACCCGGTTCGTCGACACCGAAGAGCTCGGTATCCCGCCAATGGAGCGCACCTACCCTCGCGGCGCCATGATCTCTATCGAGGATGAAGGGAACCGCTGAAAGGACTTCGCGTCGACACACACAGGAGCCCCGGCCAGCCGGGGGGACGGCGGGCCGGGTCGGTCTGAGGTCAGCTACACGCAGACGCCGGCAGCGATCACACTCTGCGCCTGGCGCATCAGCTCGGCGTCGTCGAGAGTGAGCCTGCCGACGTGCAGCCGGTCGTATCCGTACATCGTCTTCCCCAGCTCCACGGTCCTATCGGTCTGCAGCGTCCACACGGCGGCCTTCAGCTCGCGCGTGCCCGGCTTGGGCATGCCGCGGCCGGACCAGCCGGTGCAGATCAGCCAGCAGGCGTCGGCGAAGCCGGAGCCGTTCGACGATCCGTACAGTCGCTGCGGCTCGTGCCGCGCGGCGACGTCCATCAGGGACACGTCCGGGACGCCTGGAACGGGCACGTAGCCGACGACCGCAGTGTCGCCGAGCTCGCCAGCCGCCGTGTACGCGAGCACGCAGTACTGGTCGGGCCACATGTGGAGCAGGGGCAGTACGGTCACCCTGCCTGCGCCCGTCACGGTTCTTGCCACGTTCCTCGTCCCCTCGTTCGGTAGGTGGCCCGGCACCCCCAGGAGTGCCGGGCCGGTGGTGCGTCACACGGTGGGCGTCAGCGGTTGTACTGGCGGCCGTCGTCGGAGTCGCCGGTGGGCGGGTTGCCGCCCTTGCCGTCGTCCTCGCCGCCGCCGTTCTTGACCACATCCAGGCGATACCGCATGGTGACCTCCGGTGTGCTGTCAACGAGGAGTCCCTCTCCTCGTCGTCGTGCACTTGCGATGGGCCCGCCCATGGGGTTGGGCCCGCCCGTCTCGGTCGCGGTCCTGCCAGGGAGAAGCGACCGAGGCGGGGGCTTGTGGCCCCGCCCGCTGCCACAAGTCGCCGCATTGACAGCGGGCGGGGAGTCTCAGTGGCGCGGCTGTGGCGGGCACACGAGGTGGAAGTACACGACGCAGCCAGGGCCTGAGGCGGAGTGGATGTCTCGCCGCTCGTACTGCTGGTCGCGGCGGATGCCTTCATGGCACTTTGCGCAGATCACGACCGGCCGCCCTTCGGGCAGGTGCGGCAGGCGCGGGGGTACCAGCGGGTGCGCGTACCGCCGCGGCGGAAGTAGTGCTCGCCCTCAACGTCGACCGCAGTCTGCGGGGTGAGGACGATGCCGCAGTGGACGCAGTCCATGCCGCGCTGCTGCCGCTGCGACAGTCTGCCGACCGGCGGGAGCGCGCGGCCTGTGGCGTTCTGTGTACGTCCGGTAGTCACAGGTGGATGATGGCTCTGCACGTCGAGACGGAAATAGGCCGCGGGATGGCCACGTGCGGCCATGTTGCGGCCACGGCCGAAGGCGCGATCGATGACACCTCACACTGGGCGGATGGGCCGCAACGATGCGCTGAGAGCAGCCCGCTTACGCAAAGGCTGGCGAACTGTCGAGGCCGCTGCCGCAGGCCTGCAGCAGCACGGGCAGCAGCTCCTCGACGATCGTCAGTTCACCGTGTCCGCCCGGACATGGCGCAGGTGGGAGAGCGACCGCCCCGGCTGGCCAGCCGAAGAGACCGCGATCGTGCTGCACGATGTGCTGGGACGCTGGCCCGAGGACCTGGGGTTCACTACCCCGCCGGGATGGATCCGGCCAGAGCACCACCGCGAGGACGACGTGAAGCGCCGCGCATTCGTATCAGTCACTGCTGCCGCCCTCGTCCCCGGACCCGCGGCGCCGCAGCATGTTGACCCTGCCCTGATCGACTACTTCCAGCAGCAGCTCGAGGGGCACTACCGAGCGGACATGTTCCTCGGTCCGCACGACCTGATCGGCACCGTGTCTGCGCAGTACCAGCTGATCGACAAGCTGATCCGGTCGGCGAAGGGCGAGACCCGCCGCGGCCTGCTCCGTGTCGGCGCCGCCTACGCCGCCCTTGTCGGCTGGTTGTACCAGGACGCTGGCGACATGGACGGTGCCGCGTTCTGGCGCGGGGTGACGCAGGAGATAGCGATGCGCTCCCGCGACCCGCATCTCATCGGCTACAGCCTCGTCAACCAGGCGCAGGTCCGCACCGACCTGGGCGATGGGCCAGCGGTCATCGACCTGTGTGAGGCCGCGCTCGATGAGGGCAGCCGTCTCGTGCCGAAGGTGCGCATTATGGCGATGCAGCAGCAGGCCCACGGGGCGAGCCTCACCGGTGACCGCAGTTCCGTCGACCAGCTGCTCGACCGGGCGGGCGGTCTTCTCGGTCGCGTTGACGACGACCTGCCGTGGGGTAACGCGTGTCGGCGCACGCCTGGGTACCTGGAGGTGCAGCGGGCCACCTGTTACGGCCGTCTCGGGCTCGGTTCCGAGGCGGTGTCGCTGTGGTCACAGGTGCTTGCCATCGTTCCGGAGACTGCCCGACGGGACCGGGGCGTGTACCTGGCCCGGCACGCCACGGCGGCAGCTGCAGCGCGGGAGCCGGACCATGCGTTGGAGATCGCCCGAACTGCGGCGACGATCGCGGTTGAGACGCGATCCGCCCGGATGCGCAGGGAGTTGGACACGCTGGAGCGGGCTATGCGGCCGTGGCAGGATGCTCCGGTCGGCCGGGACCTCGCCGAGGTGCTGGCGCCTGTAACGGAGGGGAGCTGACCGTGGCGGAAGCACCGGTGCCACTGACCGAGGACGAGATCGCGGCCGCCTTGGCGGACGCGCCAGGCTGGCGACGCGAGGGCAACGAGATCACGCGGTCGTTCGGTATCCGGTATCACGGCGGTGTGGCGATGATCGTGCATGTCGCTGACGTTGAGCGGCTCATCAGCCACCACGCGGATATCGATTTGCGGTGGGGGCGGCTGCGCTTCGGCATCACCACGCACGATGCCGGACACAAGTTGACTGCCGCTGACTTCGATCTCGCCTCGCGTATCGATCAGATCGCGGCCGCGCATGGAGCCGAGCCCGTCGAGGACTGAGCCAGAGCGCACGAATGCGCCCCCTCCCACCCGACGGTGAGAGGGGGCGCGTCGTGTCATGGGTACTGGCGGCGTTGCGGGTCGAGGCCGAGGGTGATGAGCCCGGGGCTGGAGGGTTCGGGTGCACCGTCCTTCCTGCAGACGAGCGCGTCGGGGTCGTCCTTGGTGGGCTGCCAGCTGTAGCCGGACGGACAGCTTTGCCCGTCCCGGCCGTCCTCCCCGGCCGGCCCCTGCTCGCCCCGCTCGCCTTGGGGCCCCACGGGTCCGGGTTCACCCTGCGGTCCGGGGGGACCAGCCGGGCCAGCGGCACCATCGGCGCCGTCGGATCCATTGCTTCCTGGGGCGCCGGTCTGCGCGATGCCGGCCGTGCCGTCGTCGCCGGGCTGGCCGGTCGGGCCCACAGGCCCGGATGGTCCGATCGGGCCCGGGTCGCCCTGTGGTCCCTGCGGCCCGATGATGCCCTCGCCGGGTTCGCCCCGGCTGCCGGGTGGCCCGGCGATCGGCTTGCCGCCGAGCCGCTGCACCTGGGCGGCCAGGGCATCCCGGGCCTGGTTCGAGGTGCGCAGGTTGCTGTTGAGGGTTCGGATGTCCTGGGTGAGTTGGCTGCTCTGCCACCAGATGAACACCACCAGGAGGGCGAGGAAGATACCCAGCAGCAGGGCGACCGGGTCGCGCCGCTGCAGCTTGTGTGAACTCACCTCACGCCGCCCCCTTGTTGGCGTTGTACAGCTGGATGGCGAGAAGCAGCACGGGCACGACGAGGCTGAAGAAGATCAGGCGCCGGTCGTTCTGCCGCTGCTTCTCTTTCTCCTTCGCCGCGTCCTCGAGTCCTTTGACTCGCTCGCTGATCGCGGCGACTTCTTTGTCGCGGGCCTCTCGCTCGAGCTGGTAGCGCTCGAGCGAGACGCGGCCGTCGAGGCGGACGCCGAGCTGTTGGATGTCCTCGCGGACGTCGCCGAGCCGGTCCTCGAAGCGGCGGGCGAGCTCTCCGAGGGTCAGCTCATCTGACACGGGCTACTCCGATCAGATGCGCGGGGTGTGCTTGGCGGCCCAGCCGCCGACGAACGTGAGGGCGGCGGGGATGAGCGCGAGCACGAACGGCTCGATGCCGTCGGGCAGTCCGGCGACGAGGCCGGCGTTGTCCTGGATGGCGGTGAGCACGGCCAGCAGGCCGGTGCTGCCGAGGTACGCCGCGACGCTCGCGACGGTCACCTTGCTCTCTATGGGTGCAGTCATGACGGGTGTCCTTCCTTAGTCCGCGAGGCGGGCGGCGAGTGCGTCCGCGACCTTGTCGGCAAGGGCGGTCAGCTGGGCGTCGGTCAGGCCGGCTGTGCCGACGGCCTTCAGGTTCTTGTCGATGTCGGCGACGATCTGCCGCATGTCGCGGGGGTCGAGGGCCTCGTTCTTGTACGCCCAAGGCGCGAGCTTCCGTTCGCGGTTGAGCACGAGCACCTGCTCGGCGACCGTCTTCAGCTTGGTCTCGATGGCCTTGAGGCGGGCGTCCTGCTCGGGGGTCATGGCTTCCTCCGGGGTGATGCCGGTTGCGTGGGCGAGGATGCGGGCGAAATTCAGGTCGCCCGGGTCGCCGTGATCGTTGCCCTCGGGGACGTGCTGGTGACCGAGGTGCCCGCGGTAGGCGTCGAACTCTGCGCTGGACAGGCGCTGCGGCGCGTTGACGCCGTAGCTGCCCGGGTAGGCGCGCCACGTCACGGTTGCGCGGAGCGGCACGTCGTGCTGGTCGTGCAGCCATCGCACGAACTTGGCGACCTCGGCGAGTGCCCAGTCCGGGGCCTCCGGCCAGAACAGGTAGTCCCGGCCTTCGACCCTGGTGCCCCAGCTGGCCCGGCGTGCCGGGTCGCAGGTGCCGACGAGCTCGATCTGGACGGCGTTGTTGCGGTTGGTGGTGATGCCGCCGGCCCGGTCGACGAGGGCGCGGGCGGACTGGTCGATGTCGAAGTGCTGATACCAGCGGAGCCGCTTGTTGGGGATGTCGGGCAGCGCAGTGATGGTGGGCGCGGACGCGCCGCCGCCGTAGGTGGGCACGGTGGTGCCTTCGGTGGTGTGCCAGACGGCGACGTTCACCTCCATCGCGGCGCCCTCGTACCGGTCGCCGTACCAGTACGTGGTTGAGGCGCCCGGGTACTTCTGTGGGCCGGTCTTGGCCATGGGCTCCCCCTTCGGGGGCATAGAAAAAGCCCCGGCCGGCGGCTCGGGGCTTGGAGGTCGGGGGAGGTCAGGTGGTCTCGTAGACCAAGGTGATGCGCAGCTGGAGGCCGTTCGCCCAGGTGACGGGGACGTTGTTCGCGGCCTGCGACAGGTTGGAGACGGAGCCGGAGGCGGGGAAGAACAGCGTGCCGGTGGTGCCTGAGGCGGCGACGTGGAACTGGCCGAGGTATCGCTGTGACAGGAAGACGTGGGCGATGCCGGTGCGAGTGCCGACCGATGCTGCGGTGAACGGCAGCGAGAAGGAGTAGCCGCCGGATCCGTAGGTGGTGGTCGAGCCGGTGACGAGGTCGATCTGCACGTGGCAGGTGCGGCCGATCTTCATGTGCCTGCCCGTCAAGGTGCCGTTGCCCAGCGTCGGGTTCGTGGTCGATGCGGTCCAGCTGGGGGTGTACGACGTCCAGGCCGCGAACATCGAGTTGAACTGGTCGCGAATCTCCTGGTTCATGATCGCGGCCGTGACGGTCTCGCCCACCGCCCACGTCCGCGGGGTGAACGTCACTGCATCCCCACGATGGATGCGGCCGGGTTCGTCGGGTCGTCCGCATGCCACCAGTTCCGCAGGTACGGCGGCAGCCCCATGAGCGAGGCCTCGACCGCGGCCACGTCGTCGGGGTAGATGACCGTGCACCAGCCCCAGCCGCACTCGGTGCAGCCCGCCCGCTGGTCGATGGGCGAGGACACCTGCGCGGAGCCGCAGATGCAGTCGACCAGCCATCGGTTCTGGTTGATCCGTGCGTAGTAGGTCTGCTCGACCGTCTCTTCGGGCAGCACGACGCGGCGGCCCATCCGGTACTCGATCCACTTGAACACACGCTCGGCGCCGGGGACGTCATCCCACAGGTTGCGGGGCTCGCGCGGCGGCGGCAGGTAGAACGTCTCGGCGCGGACGACGGCGATGGGCATGGGATCCCCCTAGTAGGCGAGTCGGGTGGTGGAGTCGAGGACCGAGTAGGTGGGGTCGTCGAGGACCCACACCGTGTCGGTCGTCGAGCGTGAGGTGTGGAACTGAATGCGGTGCGACCGGTTCTTGATCGTCTCGGTGTAGCCCTCGACAGTGACGGTCAGCGTGGATGCGGGCGCCTGGGCCGGCAGGCTGGTGACGCTGAAGTACGAGCTGATGTCGGCGTCGAGGATGTCCGAGTAGTTCGCCAGGCTGAACGCTTCCACCGGGACCTCGCGCAGTTCGGGCTCGGGGTTGGCGTACCGGGAGATGATCCAGTTCGCCGCGTCCAGCACGCTGTTGTCGGTGGTCTTCAGCACGGTGAACACCCCGCCGCCCGGCTGGTACTCGCCGTGCAGGGCGACGCTCGCCGCGTTGACGACACGCTGCGTCGCACCGCCCGGGCGTGAGGCGTAGATGGTGTTGACCAACTTCTGGTCGTCGTCCTTGATCTCGACGTCGTCCGTCTCGAGGTCGGCGTAGGCGATCGTGAACGTCTCCGACAGAGGGTCCGGGTTGTAGCGCAAGTCCCGCCCTTGGTACGCCAGCCCGAACCAGTCCCGCTCCGCGAAGAGCTTCGAGCTCTCGGTCTGCTCGACCTCCTTGATGCGAGCCATAGCGCCCGTGCCACCGGGGCCTTGGCCGGTGACCGGGTCGTGCGCGAGACCGGTGACGGTCACCGAGTTGACCCCCGCATACGAGGCGAGCCGGGTGACCCGGTCGTCGGCGTCCTCACCGGAGAACGCCGCGGTCCCGGCGGTGTAGTGCTCGGCCGCCGCTGTGCCGACTCCGATCCCCGCGGTGGTGTAGATGGCGAGGTGGCCGATGCTGCCGTTCCACAGACGGCCGTTCTTGTAGCCGCCGACCGACAGGTGCCGGAGCCGGAACATGTAGTCGACGGCGCCTACCGCGATGAGGGCGCCGTCGAGCCATACGTCCTGGGCGAACTCGTCGTACACCAGGTGGTGCAGGTTTCCGTCGGCGACGTTGCCGCTGGTGGTACCGACGATGGTGACGGGGTTGCCGATCTGGGTGCATTCCAGCTGCACGACCCCGGAGCCGTCGAGGCTGAAGATCAGTTGAAAGTCGTCGTCCGTGGAGTTCAGGGCGAAGATGACGCGGCTGACGGTGCTCGTGCGGAACCAGACCTCGAAGGTGTGCCGCTGGGTGGATGAGCGGTCCTCCAGGGTGTCTCCCAGATCGGCGACCAGGTATTTGCCCTGCGACGCCCCCACCGGGGTGAAGGTGGGGATCTGGTCGTCGGTCGAGGCGGGGCCGTCGGCGGAGGAGAACTCGATCGTCCCGCCGCTCACGACCTGGGTGATGCCGAGGGGGCCGGCGGTGATGCCGGACAGGTCCCCGGCCGAGGTCGAGTCGGACGGTTCGGTGAGCGGGTAGTACGCCACCGGCGCATCGAGCAGGATCTCGTGAGTGAGGCAGGACCGCAGGGTGGGTAGGCGGTGGAGCTGCTTGAACAGGTCGGTGCAGGTGACGAACGCCTGTGAGTACAGGCCTTTCCATTTGGTCGGCCAGTCGTTGACCGACCCCCAGAACCGGTGATGGTCCTTCGGCGCGGTGCCGTCGTAGGTCGTGGGCGCGGCGGCTTCCTCGATCTGCCCTGCGTCCACCCACACCTGGTCCCCGGCGGTCGGGGTGCCGACCGCGCGGACCCGGACCTGGTGGCTGGTGTCGGTCGCCGTCCACGAGACGCTGATCCGCTGGAACGCGTCGAACGTGGTGTTTGCGCTGCCGATGCTTCCGCCGGCCACCGACAGCTGCACGGTCGCGTCCCCGGTCGGCACCCACACGTAGGTCGAGTAGGTGTAGCGCTGCCCGATCTGCAGGCCGCTGATGGTGGGGGAGGTGACGGTCTGGGAGGGGACGGCGCCCCAGGTGATGAGCATCGCCTGAGTGCCGTCCTGGACATGCGTGCCGGATACCACCCGGGTCGGGGTGCCGGAGCTGACCCAGTCCGACACCCCCGACTCGAACCCCGGGTTGGTCATCAGGTTCTTCGCGGTGGTGATGACCCTGATCCGGATCGGGGTGTTCTTCCGGACGTTCGGGTAGTACGGCGACGACGCCAGGCCCGGCGAAAACCGGCCGTCACTGTTGTCGAGGACCAGCGAGCACATGCCCGGCTGGATGTCGGAGCGCTCATCGGATGCTCCGCGGGTGATGTTCACCCCCGACTCGGCCACGTCGACGTACTGCGTGATTTCGGTCCACGTGATCGAGGCGGGGGACGTGAACACCGTGGACCCGAACCCTGCCTCGACGACCACCCGTGTCATACCGCCGGTCCCCCTGTCACGTTGATGGTGAGCCCCTGGTCCCGGCCGAGCTTGAGCAGCATGCGCTGGATCTCCCGCGCGGCGGCGGTGGGATCCAGGGCCGTCACGTGGAACGTGGCGGTGATCCCGCCCCGGGCCCCGCCCGCAACGGCCGGTCGCCCGGCTGTCGGCCGCGTCCCCGCCACCCGGTCCGAGATCAGACCGAGTGCCGAGTCCACGTCGGGCAGCTGCTGGACCAGGCCGACAGCCAGGCCCCTGGTGGTGTGCCGACCGATCTCGGCCATGACGGTGCTCGGACTCCTGATCCCAAGCGCCTTCTTGATGGACCTCTGCATGGACTTGGCGATGTCGAGCATGAGCCGCTCGATCGCCGCACGCTGCTCAACCAGACCGTCGAGGAACCCCTTGCCGGCCTGCTTGCCCGCGTCGAACAACGAGTCGGCCCCGGCCCGGCCCAGATTCGTCGTCGCCTTGTCGAGCTGCGCCTGAACGCTGTTGATCTGCCGCAGCGCGGACGTACCCGTGCCGACCAGGGTCGAGGCGTACTCGTAGCCCTGCTCCGGGCCCATGCTCAGGATCTGCCGCAACAGCCCCTTGTTCAGGCCCCGCTGGGCCAGGATCCGGATGTAGGAGGTGAACTGCTGGATCCGGGCCAGCTTCTGCCCGAGGCCCTCACGGATCCCTCCGGCGCTCACCTCCCCCTCGCCCATGCCGAGATTGCCCAGCGTCGCGGTCTCCCGGGCGGAGGTGATGATCCCGGTCGCGAACTCGCCCGCCTGCCGGAGCGTGGCTGTGATCTTGTCGCGCTTCGCTGCCAAGCCCTGCAGCCGACTGTTGTTGCGAGTGACCATGGCGATCAGCCGGTCATCGACCGTTGCCCGCGTCCCCTTGAACGCGGCCGCGATATCCCGCGCCAGGTCCTTCGCCGTCGCGGAGATCTGAGCCCGGGACCCGGTCAGGCCCTTGATCAAACCCGCGCCGATGTCCTTCGCGATCGCCTGCATCTTCTTCGACGGAGACGCGATCTCCAGCTCGGCCCGCACACCGGCGGACACCGCCATCGCCATCCGGCGGGCAGCCGTGTGGACCAGAGACAGGGTGGCACCCATGCCCACGGCTAGGCCCTGCCCGGCGGCGTCACCCGCCCCGGACATGCCGCGGGCCAGACCGCTCGCCGTCGCGGCCAGCGCCATCGAGTCGCGGTTGTTCCAGACCCGCTCACCACCGTTGAACTGCACCAGCTCCGGGCCGTTCTCGCCGACCCACGCGACCTCACCAGCCGTTGGCCGGCCGCCCGCCGCATAGTGGCCGGGCTTAAAGTCCCGCCGCGTCGACTCACCGGTATAGGTGCTGATGTGCCGGGTGTGAATCGTGACGGTCTTGTCGTGCACGGTGGCCAGCTCGCGCTTGGCCTGTGCGACCTTCGCCTTGAGGTCGGCGATAGTCGCCAGCAGCCGGGCCCGCTTCTCCGGCGGCAGGTTCTTGTCGGACAACTGGCTCTTGGCCGTCGCGATCTGGCTTTCCCAGTTGGAGATGTTCATCTTGAGCCGATTGCGCTCAAGCTTCGGCAGCACCGACTGCGCGAACCTCGCCGTCTCCGTCTCGGCCACGACCAGGCCACGGATCCAGGAGTCCTTGAACCGGCCGAACGCGGCGTCCGCGGTCTTCAGCTTGTCGCCGATGCCGGGGATCCAGCCGAACGCCGTGGCCGCGCCGTGCAGGATCCCGCCGAACGCGGTGAGGATGCTCGACGAGAGGAAGTTGAACACTCTGACCACTGAGGGCAGATGTGTGATCACCGACGCTGCCATGTCGATGATCGAATTGGCGAGGATCCGGGCCCC
Organism: Streptomyces sp. NPDC043861; assembly: GCF_056435905.1. Lineage (NCBI taxonomy): Bacteria > Bacillati > Actinomycetota > Actinomycetes > Kitasatosporales > Streptomycetaceae > Streptomyces > Streptomyces sp. NPDC043861. The sequence goes on from NZ_JBWKDP010000019.1 coordinate 20,733, forward strand.
CTCCTGGATGGCCCCCTTGTTTCGCTGGATGGACTCCGACAGCCGCTGGAGCGGGCCCTTCATCTTGTCGATCTCGGACCCCGCTGGCAGCAGCGCGCCGATGATCGCGCCCGCGGTCTCCTTCATCGTCGGACCGATGATGGAGAACAGGCGCGTCGTGGCCTGCACCCCGTAGCCGAGGTCCCGGAAGACGGGCATCAGCCCGCGCACTCCGGCACCCACCGTGTCCAGCACAGCGGAGAGGCGCTGACCTGCGGACGTCGCCAGCTCACCGAGGAGCGGGCCGAAGGTGCGGGCGACCTCGCCCGCGAACCGGCCGAGCGCCGGAAGGATGCGGTTGATCATGTCGAAGAAGCCGGTGAGGAACGCGGCGCTGCCGCCGATCCCGCGCTCCAGGCCCTGGAACATGCCAGTCAGGCCCTTACCGAGCATGTCCCGGATGCCGCCCGACAGAGCCCGCAGCGTCGGCTCGCTGGCTGCCCCGAACCGCAGGAATCCGCGGGCCAGCCCGCCGATACCGGACGTCAAGTCCTTGACGAACACGCCGCCGAGCTTGAGGACGGTGGAGAACTCGGACTGGAACCCGGCGTCCTTCATCAGCCGGCCGAGCCCCACCGCGGACTGGCCGAACCCGCGGCCCATCTCGGTCATGCCCCGGCCGAGGATCTTGACCAGGGGGCCGCTCTGCTTCAGGGCGTAGGTGAACCCGGGCAGCATGGCTTTCTGGATCTCGCGGCCGATACCGCCGAACTGCTGCTTCAGGCCGACCAGGTTCTTCGTGAACGACCGTGCCTCGGGCGACAGCTTCCGAAGCGCCTTCTCGTACTCTTCCTTGTCCTCGCTGGCCAGGGCCGCAGCCTCACCAACACCCTTGAAACCGAGCTTCAGGGTGCCGAGAGCGAGACCGGCTCCGGCCGCCATGGGGACGATCGCGCCGAGGGCCGGCAGAAACGACAGGCCCGCGATCGCGGCGACGCCCATCATGGCGCCGCCCAGGCCGCCCCCGCCGCCACTGCTGCCGAGGCTCGCGGCCGCGCCGGAGGCCGAGTCGGAGACCCGGTTGAGCGCGTCGGGCAGACCGCGGGTGTCCCCTGCCAGGGCACGCGCCGCCTGTGCCGCGGACAGGTACCGGCCGCGCAAGTCCCGCAGCCGGCCGTTGGAGTCGGTCGTGAAGCGCCGCACAGCGTTGTTGCTGCTGGTGGCAGCGTTGGTGACGTCCCGGCCCATGAGCCCGGCGCTGGTCGCCAGACGCCGCATGGCCGCGCCGCTGTTCGTCATCGCCGAGTCGATACGGCGGTGAAGTCGCCGGGCGCTGTCGCCGGCGCTATTGAGGACGCGGGTCAGGTTGTCGCGGCCGTCGAGGACGAACCGCATACGGCTGTCAGCCACCGCTCACCGCCTTCCGCTGCTGGGCCTGATGCGCGTCGATCCAGGCGGTGAGGGTGTCGAACTCGTCGACGGTCAGCTCGTCGACGTCGCGCGGTCCGAGGTGGAGGAGGTGGGCGAAGAGGCCGAGGTACTGGACGCGTCGCTCATCGAGGTCAGGCTCAGCTCGTCTTTTGGGTCGCCGTTCCGGATGTCGGCGATGACCTTGGCCGCGGCCGGCTGGTCGGCGGCGTACTGCTCGAGCTCGGCGAACGCCAGCTCGCGTGACTCGTCGGTGTGCTCGGACGCGTCCATGATCTGGGTGGCGTAGTCGGCGACTTCCCGCTCGTCGAAGCGGCAGGTGAGCTCGTCCACGCCGGGGTCGAACTCGCTGAACCGCAGGCTGGGGGTGGCTCGCTTCTTCAGCGTCCACACCACGCCACGCATCGCGTCGGGGTCGTCGTTCAGCAGCGCCTGCTTGATCTGCGGCCAGCGCATGTCGATGGTGCGGGCGATGATCGACGCCTCGGACGTCTTCACCTTGCGCACGTCGTACCGCTCTTCGGCCCCGTCCTCGGGCCGGTAGATGATGATCACGGGTTCTCGCTTTCAGCCGCCGAGCGAGCGGCGGACGTCGTCGACGACGCGCTCGACCTCGGCGCGCATGCGTGGTTGGTGGCGGCGGACGGTGTCGGTCCACCACAGGACGGCGGGGTACTGGTTCACCCAGCGGCGCTTGTTGCCGAACACCGGGTGGCGGACCCGCTTGCTTGGGTCGTTCATCGCCTTGGGCATGCCGCGCAGATCAGCCGGCAGCGCGCCTTTGTCGACCCACACCCGGGCCCCGGGGTTGGCTCCACCCCGGACGGAGATGCGGACGGCGTCGGCGATCGTGGCCCGCAGCGGGCGGGTGGTCGGCGACGGCCCGCCACGCGACCCGGCCCGTCGGCCCTGGCTACGGAAACCCAGGCCGCGCATGGTGGATTGCAGGTCGTCCTTCAACGGTTCGGCCGCGCGGCGGATCCGGCGGGCGAAGTTCTGCTGGAGCCGCGGCCCGCCCGCAGCGTGCAGGCGGCGCCGCAGCTCAAGCAGCTGGCCGGTGCCCAGCATGCGGATGTCACCAGCCATGTCGGGATCCTCCAGGTCAGAGCGTGACGTCGGTGCTCATGTACTCGATGGCCACGGCGTTCGTTCCGTCGAACAAGGCGGTGAAGTTGAACGTCGGCTTGACGACCTCGTAGCCCTCGACGGTCGGCGGTGCGTCGTCGAACCGGATCGCCGGAAGCTTGATCCGGAACGTCTCGAAGTACGTCGACGCGATCAGCGGGCCGACCCACTCGACGACGCACGACGTCGCGCCGTCACTGGTGTGCAGGTCGTCGACGGTCGTCGCCACGTAGTCCATCTCCAGCGAACCGGTGATCTTCACCAGGTCGTTGGAGATCGGTTCCTTCTTCGTGCCGGACTGCCCGGCGTAGAAGCGGTCCACGGCCATGCCCCGCTCGATCTTCACCGAGACTTTCCGGACGCCGTCCAGCGCCGTCTCCGTGCCGAAGCTGCCGGTCTTCACCGCCAGCTGGGCGAAGTGGAACGGGGCCATGTTCGAGTACGACGCGGCCGCCAGCGTCTGGCTCTCGTCGCAGGCCTTGGAGTCGACCTCGAAGCTGGCGGTGAGCATTTCCCCGACCGAGCAGGAGAACTCGGCCGACGTGATCTTGCAGCCAACGAACGTCTTGTCCGTGACCGTGCCCGTCGTCAACGGCACGCCCTTCTGGATCGTCAGGCTCTTGCCCGCCACATCCGCCAGGGTGTGCGTCTGCAGGTACGCCGTGGTCGCGGCCTGCTGCACCGGGGTCACCGACGTGCCCATCAGGGTCTGGAGGATGGGCCCCATACCCTTGTTGGTGACCTCCATCTCCACCGAGCCGGCGCCCTCCGTCTGTGTCACCACCCGGCGCGACGACAGCGCCATCAGCCGACCGGCCGCGATGCCGCTCGACTGCGCCGTGGTTTTCTTCAGCTGGAGACTTTCCTTCGTGAACTCGACGAACTTGGTCGGCGCGACGAACGTGCCGTAGGTCGACTCGACGGCGATGCCGAGCTGCGCGCCGAGACCGGATCCGATCGCCATCGATCAGCCCTCCTTCTGCTGCGGCTTGGCCGCGGTCTTCTTCGCCGCGGGCGCGGCCTTGGGTTCCTCGACCGACTCCCACGTCTGCGGCTGGCAGACGTAGCCGTCGAACCGCTCGTCGGGGACCTCGACCAGCTCGTCGGGCTGGACAGTGCGGCCCCCGAGCTCCGGCACGGTGACCGGCTCCGGGCCGATGAAGCGCACACGCGCCATGGCAGTACTCCTTGTGAAGGGGGGTGATCAGATGCGGGAGCGGCAGGCGACGGAGAACGCCAGACCGGCCCGTGCGCCTTGGGCGGTGTTGGCCTGCTTCAGCGCGCCGGTCGCGATGCCGGACCACAGCACGGTCTGGTTCAAGGTGGGCGCCGCGGGGCTGGTGTCGCTGGCGCGGATCGCCTCCTCGACGACGCCAAGCAGCTCGAACGCGCGCAGCCGCCGTGGTCGCACTTCGCTGTCGCCGGTCCAGGTGTCGACCCAGCACAGGATGGCGAACTCCTCGTCCCGGCTGCGGGCCCCGGCGTAGGCGAAGTCCTGGGTGAACTGGACCGACTCCTCGGTGCCTTCCTGGTAGCCGACCGCCACATAGTCCTGCTCGGACTGGTCGCCGACGGGCGGGCCGTCCAGGACCTGCACCCCGGCCAGGCCGGGGGCTGCGCGGAGGATCGTGAGCAGCGCGTCGATAGCGGCGGGTACAGCGGAGGTCGCCATCTACGCCACCCCCGGCGGCAGGCGGTACGGCTCCAGCAGCTGCAGCGCTCGGTTCGGGATGGCGTACCCGAAGCCGGGGACCTGCTCGCTTACGTCGAAGTCCCCGGTGCCGAGTTGTGGGCGGCCCGGGCCCTGCTGGGTGCGCCACAGATGCTGCAGGACGATCCTCGCGGCTGAGGAGATCGCGGCTGGGACGATGCGTCGCCCTGCTGTGTACGTGACCCGCAGCGGCCCGCACACGGGGCCGTCGTCGAGGCGCTGCACGATTCCCGTCCCGGGGTCCACGTCGAAGTCCGCGACGCTGTAACTGGTGCCCGACGTAAGGATCGGTTCGATGGACACCAGCGCCAGGACCGGGATGCTGGTCAGGCAGAGCCTTGATGCCCGCCGCACGGAGTGCCGCTCGACCACGGTGCGGACAGTGACCGGCCCGCACAGCCCCTCGATCCCGGCGGTGATGGACTCGACCCAGCCGCGGATCTCGTCGTCCTGGGTGCTGCTGGTGATGTTCAGGTGCTGTTTGGCGTCGGCCAGGGACAGGATCCCCGGCGGTGCCGCCTCGCGGACGTCGAACTGGTCGGTGTGGGCGCCGGCGTTGATGCCGGTCGCCACCCAACGCACGGTGTGCCGCCCGGCCTGCACCGTCGAATAGTCGTAGGCGTACAACCCGGTCGATGCCGGGACGACCGGCGTAATCGTGCTGCTCGTCCCGTCCGGCAGAGTGATGGTCAGCGCCATGGCGCCCGCGTTGGCCAGCGCCCCGGACGAGTCGCGGACCGTGGCGCCGAGCGGCACCACGTCAGCCAGATCGAACGGCATGTCAGCCTCCGCTCAAGGTGGAGCCCGTGCGGGCGTAGGGTCCCGGCCCGGACGCTGTCCGCGCGGCGGCGGACAGCGCCCCGGGGCGGGTGATGTTGAGGTGGTCGGCCTCGGCGTAGTCGGACGGGCCGCTGTCGCGATGCGCCTCGAGGAGCAGCGACAGGTTCGACTGCGCCACCCAGGCCGGGGACGCCGCGGTACGCCGAACCGTCCACGTGGCCCCGTCCGGGGATGTCTCCCAGTGCAGGGTCCCGGCGTCCTCGCGGAGCCTGAGCCACGCGTGCGCCACCGGGTCATACGACGGGAACAGGGCGCCGCCGTCGGCGTAGCCCTGCCGCAGGTACAGGCCCATCGCGTTCTGCGCCCGGTCGACGAAGAACCCGGCGTCCTGGCCGCCCACATCGGACAGGACCAGGATGGAGAACCCTGCCGTGATGGCGCCGCCCGCCGCGGGCGGGAAGGCCCGAAGCTGGATCTGCGACCAGGACAGGGTGTACGCCGACGCCGACCGGTAGGCGGCATAGCCGGTGGTACATGGAATCCGGGCCCGGCCCCCGGCCTCCACAGGGTCGCCGTATGACTGCGACCACCGCACCGGATCGACCACACCGTCGTCGAACGAGTCCTGCAGCACGCCGAAGCCGGGCATGGATGTCAGCCCGAGGTGCGGCGCTTCGGCGCCTGCTTGCGAGCCGGGACGGCCTTCTCTACGCCGTCGTCCTGCACCGCGGCGTTCTCCTCGACCGGGTCGGGCACGCCGCTCGCCTGCTCGGCCAGGCCCGCGGCCACCAGGTGCTCGGCCTCGTCCTTCGGCAGATCGACCTCGCCGCCGGCCGGGGGCCAGTCGACGCCGTCGCGGGTGCCGGACAGGGCAGCCTTCATGCGAATCCGCATGGGAAATCTCCTCCTTGCCCAGGGCCGGGCCCACCGCAGCAGGCCCGGCCACCGGGGGTTCGGTCAGGTGGCGGCGCCGGCGAACACCTTCAGCGCGCCGGTCTGGTCGATGGTCAGACCGTCCGCGCGGATGATCGCGCGGTAGGTCACCAGGTCCGTGTTGAACGCGTAGTCGTCCGAGCGCTCGAAGCGGACACCGCCCGCCATGCGAACGAAGTACGCGGAGAAGTCGCCGAACACGACCGACTTGGCGGAGGTGGCGACCGCGGCGACGTTCGGGTCGGTGTACACCGGCTTGCCCAGCAGGGTGTCCGGGACGCCGACCTGAATCGAGGGCTGCCACAGGTACTGGCCCTGGGAGTCCTTCAGCTTCCGCGCGGCGCCCATCGTGGCGTCCCGCATCAGCCAGCCGCAGGACGGGCTGTTCCGGTACGGGCCGATCACGCTGTAGAACAGGTCGATCAGGTCGTCCGCCGTGAATGCGCCCGCGACACCGGTGCCGCCGGTCTTGCCGGTCGACGCAGTCTGGACGATGCCGGTTGGCTTCGACGATCCGTCGCCGGTCACCAGGTGCGCGCCCAGCGCGTTGCCCAGGGCACGGCCGGCCTGCATGGACAGGTAGCCCTCGAGGTCCACGCCCGTGTCGGAGAGCAGCTCGCTGGACGCCTGCAGCAGCACGCCGTACTTGTAGGCGCCCAGGGTCCGCTTGGCGAACGCCGGGTCGGACTCGGTCAGAGCCGCCGCCTCGGCTGTGAGCGCCGCGGAGGAGTGCGCCGTGGTGACGGGCACCTCGATCGTCTCGCCCGCTGCGGTGTTCAGCACGGTCGGACCGGCCATCATCACGCCGGACACCTCGATGAGGTGGGTGACGAGCTGGCCGTAGAACGTGGTTGGCACGGTGTTGCCGCCCGCGGTTGCCGTTCCCTTGGTCAGGTCACGGAAGCTGACGCCGCTGGGCGTGGCGATGTCGATGCTGCGCTGCTCGCCACGTGCCCAGCGCCGCAGCTCGCTGTCCTTGTTGTCGCCGGCGGGGGCGGTCGTGGGCTTGGCGAGCAGGCCGGCGAACGCCGCCTCGGCGTCCTTGGCGCGCTGCTCGGCGTCGGCCATGTCCTTGGCCCGGGCGTCGATCTGGTCGATGTCGGCATTGAGGCGCGTGTAGGTCGCCTCTTCCTCGGCCGACAGGTTGCGGCCCTCGGCCTCGGCGGCGTCGAGCAGGGCCTTGGCCTGCTCCCACGCGTTTGCGCGGCGTTCCTGCAGCCGCTTGATGAAGTCGCTCACGGTGCCCTCCTGGGCATGACGACGACACCCGTCGGCCGGTGGCCGGGGTGCCTGATGGGTGGGTGTAGAGGTGGGTGTCGCCCTGCCTCAGAGGGTGCGGCGCTTCATGAGCTCGGCGCGCCGCTGCCGCAGCGCCATCAGCGGGTGGGTGTCGCCCTGCCCGCCCATCGGCGCCAAGTCGATGACGGTCCGCCGAGGCTCTTGGAGGAATCGGCTCAGGCCGTTCTCTCCGTCCGCTGCGGCCCGAATCTCCTCCAGCTCGGCGCCCGCCTTCTCGGCGAGGGACCGCAGGCCGGTGGAGGTGTCCAGATAGGCCGGGGTGTTCACCGGGGCCACGTCGACCAGTTGCCCGGCCAGCAGGGTCCGCACAGGGAATCCCTGCTCGGTCATGCCCCAGTCGTCTTCGAAGGTGATGAACGCGAAGCTGGAGCGCTGCACGTCACCGCGCTGCACCAGCTCGTACACATCGGCCCGGGCCACGGGCACGTCGACGCTGTAGTCCAGGCCGGTGCCGTCCGTCGCCAGCCGCAGCGTGCCGCCGGCCGTGGTGCCCAGCAGCATGTTGTCGTCGTGGTTGTAGCGGGCCATCGCCTCGGGCCAGCCGTCGCCCTCGGACTTAGCGAAGAAGCCGGGGTCGATCCGCTCCACGAAGCCGCCCAGGTTCCGGCTGAGGGCGTTGAACTTCGCGGCATAGCCGCCGATGGTCCTGGTGTCGCCGGCCGCCCGGACCTCGACGAGGCCGCGCGTGAACCGACGCTCTTGCTCGGTCATGAGTCCTCCGGTTCCGGGGGTGGCGTGTAGTGGCCGGTGAGCCGTGCACCGGCCTGGTTGAGAATGTCCCGCGCCTCGTCGGCGGTGAGCATGACGCCCACACCCGTTCCGACTTTCTGGATCATCTCGACGATGTTGCGGGCGTTCGCCTGGTCCGGGTCGAGGCTGACCGACATGGCAGACGACAGAGGCAGGTAGGTCTGGCCCAGGCCGTTCGGCAGGGGCGCCAGGTCCTCGATCGCGCGGACCTCGTCGCGGTTGCGCCAGCCCTGGTCCAGCGCCATGCCGTGCGCCTCGTACCGGGTCTTGAGATCCGTGCGGATCATCGCGTCGGCGTTGAACCGGACCTCCTCGATGGGGGGCCGCAGCAGGGAGAAAGCCATCTCCAAGCGGGCCAGCCAGGGCCGGAGCGTCCACGTCAGCAGGTCGATGCTGTTCTGCTCGACGGTGTTGTAGGTCAGTGAACCGCCGGTCTCGCCTCCGACCTTCTCCGGTGGCACGCCGTAGATCGCGGCGATCTGGTTGGCGGTGGCCTTGATGGTCTCCAGGAACTGCGACTCCTCGGCCGGCACGGAGATGGGCCGGTACTTCGTTCCGAGCCCCAGCACGGCGACGTCGCGCCCGTCGGCGGCCTCCTTGAACCGGGCCTTCAGGATCACGGCTTGCTCTCGCCCGATCTCCTTGTCGGACTCCAGGACCGCGGCGGGGGTCGATCCGTTGGCGAACCAGTCCCGGCCGAACTGCTGGGCCAGCAGGCCCGTGTCTGTGGTGGCCGCGAAGTAGCCGATCGGCGACAGGCCCAGGATCTGTCCGGGCAGTGTGTAGGCGGGGATGTGGAACATCTGCCCCTCGTCCAGGCGCCGGCCCTTGTAGAACCAGACCGGGACGGCGGCGAAGTTGTCCTCGATGCTCACGTCGTCCGGGTGCAGCCACTCAATCTGTGAGGGCCAGCCGGTGTTGTCCGTGGCGACGACCAGGCCGTAGGCGTTGCCGCGCAGCGCCAGCGACGTGACGCACCGGTGCAGCCAGTCGTAGCGGGTGCCCGTCGCGGCCGGCTGGCGGAACAGGCCGGGCAGGAGAGCGGGCCTGCGCTCGTCCCCGAGCATCTGGTAGGACTTCATCGGCAGGGACGCCACCGAGTCCGCCAGCAGCCGCGTAGCGGCGTACACCGGGGCCAGCCGCAGCGCCCTCTCCTGGCCGCTGCCTCGCAGGACGGTCGGGTCCGCGCCCGCGCCCCATACGTCCTGGAACGAGATCGCGCGCTGCTCTTGCTTGCGGCGGAAGGGCCACCACCAGCTCATGTCTTCACCCTTCTCACCACACGCTGTTGAGGATGTCGCCGGACTCTTCGACCTCGGCACCGAGTCCCCACTTGGCCAGCGTCACGGCCACCAGCGGGCTGATGTCGACACCGACGTTCCGCCTCTGCCACGCCCAGGCGTCACCCAGCGGCCGCTTCTGCGCGCCCGCCAGAGCTGTTGCCAGGGGTGCCTGGTCGATGTGAGAGATGGACTGGGATGCCACAGCGTCGTAGAACTGGCCGCACGCTGCGGCCGTCTGCCGGGCTTTGGGCTGGACGACCTTCACGCCGAGCCGTTCCTCCAGGTCCTCGATGATGGACCCCGCCGGCCCGGCGCCGTCGACGACCCAGGCCCGCGGCTTGTGCTTCTTGTGCAGCGCCTCGGCCTTGTCCAGGATCCAGCTGGTGCCGGGCTGGTGGGCGAGCAGTTCGATGTGCGTGCCGCCGCGCCACGTGCCCGCCACGGCGATAGCCGCGTGCGACCGCTCTGGGGTCATGTCGATGGCGAACGCCAGCTCGCCCTCGGCCTGTGTCTCAGCGGTCGCCAGGGCCCGCCAGGCGTCCTCTCCGATGACCTGCCAGGTGTCCGCCACGTCGCTCGGGTACTCACCCACACCGAGCCGTTCACGGGCGTACAGGTGGTCACCCAGGGTCAGCCGCCGGGTCAGGGACTTCTCCACCTGCAGCCGGTATCCGACGGCTGGGTTGGCCTTGAGCAGGGACTCGAGCGTGTCGATGTCGTCGTGCTCGGTACACCCTGGCTGGCACTCGTCCGCGTGTGGGTCGATCGACCACTCTAGGTACGTCAGCGCCGGGTCGGGCACGCCGCTCTCCAGCGACGTCAGAGCGCGCCGCCTCAGCCGTGCCAGCTGTACCGAGGGGCGGCCGACACCGGCGCTTCCCAGGTACCAGATCTGGCTGTTGTCCACGGCGTCCGAGGTGGGCGCGAGGGCGGCCATGGCGTCGTCTCCGAGGACCATGCACTCGTCGAGGATCACGCAGTCGGCGGTGAAGCCGCGGCCGGAGCCGGAGGAACGGGCGATGTACCGCAGCTCGCGGCCGTCGTGCAGCTCGATCCCCTCACGCCCGACCGTCTTGTGGTACGCCTTCACGCGTTTGTGCAGGTCAGGGCATCCCCGGATGAGGCGCTCGATACGCTTCATCGCGTTCATCGTCGTCTTGAACTCGTGCGCGGACAGCAGGATCTGCTTCTCTCCGCCGATGAACAGGCCCCACAGGACGCGGGCTTCGATCACCGCACCCTTGCCGTTCTGCCGAGGCAGGTTCACGGCGACCTCTTCGGCCGACCACTTGCCCTCGGCGTTCTCCGTCATGCCTAGGTCTAGGACGAGCCGCTGCCACGGATCGAGGTGCAGCCCGGCCCGGGCCGCCAGATCGACGGCCTCCTGCCCGGCGCTGGACAGCCCGGTCGGCGGAGTGACAAGGACCCGAGGCCTCTGGCTGCCGTAGACCGGCCCGTCAGCCGGAGCCTGCGGCGGTCCGGGCGGCGTCTGCGCGGCGCTTCTCTCGCTGACGGCTGATGTCATCGACCGCGTCCCCCTCCTCCTGAACCGGCGCCAGGGCACGGAGCTTGACCATGAGCGCGGTGAGCTTGTCGGCCACGACCGCTTTCGATGTCGGAGCGTCACCGGCCGGAATCTGGTCGAGGGCCTCGGCGAGTGAGATCGCAACGGCGGCCAATCCCGGGCTGACCTTGACAACTCCCAGTTGATCGAGTTCGGTTCGGATCTCGTCGACGATCACCATCCACCCCCCGGTCACCCTGCGTAGTGTCACGCTGAGTAGCGGCGAACTTTCATCGATTTGGGATTTCGGGTCAAGATCGCCATTTGAAAATGGCCGCGCAAAAAACTGGGCGACAAGGGCGTTTGGGTCGCCCGGTCCCCTGCCTAAAGAATGGGCTGACCCCCAGCGCTGATCTGGCTCGCAGCCCTCGATCACCCCGGGGCCGGGTGCCTCGGCTACCGGGCGTTACGCCCCGCTATCGGCGCCCGGGTCAGCTCACCACCAGTCCCGGGAAGCTTGGGGCATCGCGCTGGGTGACGACTTGGTGCGGGCGTTGTACCAGCGGGTGGCGACCGCGACCATGCCGGGCTGCCTCATGTCGTTGATCCGTTGCATGACGATGTCCCGCCCGGGGTCGACGGTCACGATCCTCGCGTTGAGTCTGCGGTATTTCGCCATGGCCTTGGCGCCGGGCTGGGTGTGGATCAGGTAGACGTCGGTGGTGTCGAGGTGCTGGTATGCCTCGTTGAGGGCGGCGAAGCGGGCGCGGTGTACGACGCGCATGAGTACGTCGCTGTGGTCATGGTGGTCTGCACCTGGGCCGGCCATGGCTAGGGCCATGAGGTCGAGGTCGATCACGATGTCTTGGGGCTTGGCGTTGGCCTGGATCCAGCTGCTCTTGCCTGCTCCGGGCGGGCCGGTGACGACGTACAGCATGCGTCACCACTCCCGTGAGGTCTTGAGGGGCTGAGGGCCGGTGCGGTTACCGCGGGCGCTGTTGCAGCGCCGGTGCATGGCGCGGGCGTTGCCCGGGTCGAGCAGGCTGCCGCCTCTGGACAGCGGCACGATGTGGTCGAGCGTGAAGCTGAGCGGGTGCCGTGCGTCGAGGTTGGGATCGATGTTGTGGCCGCACCGTGCGCATGGCATGCCCAGGGCTTTCAACGCGGCGACGAGGCGGCGGTAGGGACGCCCGTTGCGGGGGTTGCCGGGCACGGGGCGCCACCTCCCGCTAAGCCTTGGGGGCCGCCCACTCAACGGGGTCGCCCTCGCTACGCTGGTAGATGATGCGGTCGGGACGCTGGTTCTTCTCGATCACATAGGGGATCTTCCCGCGAAGGCACTCGCCTGCCCTCAACTTGGTGTCCTCGGTGGGGTACTCCGGCTTCGGCAGGCCGGAGCCACTGACGAAGGGCGACTCCACCCGCGTGTCGTCGGGGAATCCGAGCGACCACGGGGCCTGAGAGACGGAGATCAGTCCGCCCTTGAGGTTGCAGACCTTGACCTCGACGGCGACCCAGACCGGGTCCGTGATCCCCATGCCGTCGGTCGGGAAGTGCTCTACGGTGACGGGCTGCTCGTATCCGAGAACGGTGGTTGTGCCGTTCGCCTGGGACTTCTCGTCGAGCGACTTGCCGTTCCAGTTGAATGCTTGGCCTACGGCCAGTCGGCCGGATGCTGTTGGTGATGCTGACGTGGTGGTCGCCTCAGACTTCGGCGGCGCGGGCTTGGCCTCCGGCGCCGCGTCGTTGTCGTTGCTTCCTCCGCACGCGGTGAGCGGTGCGAGGAGCAGTGCCGTGGCTACGGCGGCGGTGCGGGTGCGCATGGTCCCCCCAGGACGTTGTGTGACGAGAGGGGACAGCATGGCGGATGTCGGGCCGCCTACGGGCGGGTACGGCGAAGGCCCCGACCGGAGGGGTGGTCGGGGCCTTCATGTGTCTGGTGTGTCCGGGCACGCCGGACGTGGTTCGAGTGTTACACCCCGTGAGATCGCTGGTCAAGCAGCGTTGTCAAGGGTCCGGGCCTCGAGCTCCCTTAGGTCGATGAGAGCGCGGCCGACGCGGTCGTGGCCGTGGTGGGTGAGCTTGCCGCGGTGGAGCCAGACGCGGATGGTGCCGGGCTTGATGCCGGTGGCGGCGGACGCGGCGTAGGCGTCGACGAGGAGCGGCTCGTTCATGGCTCCAGTGTGGCTCAGGCTCGGCGATTCAGTCCTTGAGGAGGAAGGTGCTGATGGGGTCCGACCCGTCCTCTGAAGGTGCGTTGATGGCGTCGAGGGCAGATTGGGCAGTGGCGCGAGTTTCGACGCTGAAGCATTCCGGGTTCTGCAGGATGGCGTTGGCCGCGACTCGGGCGTGGCTGACGCGGGCGTCGCCCTCGGCGGCCAAGGCGTCGTCGCTGGCCTGTTGGAGGACTTCGCTTGCCTCTCCGCATGCGTTGGCGGCGTCCCCCGCGGGAGCGGTGACGCGGCCTACGAAGAACGCGCCACCACTCAAGAGCAGAGCTGCGGTGATGGCGCTGGCGAGGCGGATCGGTGTGGACATGCTTCATGCTCCCGCTGTCTTGGGTCTCCGGCAGCCCTATTGGCAGAAGTGGCCGATGGGGTAGTGGCCGCCGCAGCTGGCGCAGTAGTAGAGCGGCTGCTGGTTGTATCGCAGGGCGGCGCGGATGAGGGCATGGATGTGGTGTCGCATTGGGGTCTCCGGGTGGTCTACAGCCGGGTCTACGGCTGGTCTACGGCCCCTTCTCCGGCGCCCTGATCTGCGTCTACACCGTCGGAAGGGGTGTCTACGGGGGCGGGGGAGAGGAGGGCTTGGATGTCGGCGGCCTTGATGCCGCTGCGGCCGGCTTTCTCGCCGATGCGGACCTGCTTGTGGATGGTGATGCCGCAGTGGACGAGGACGGCGCGGAGCCGGGCGTCGTCGAGGTGCTGGGCGGCGGGCCGGGCCTGGAACGAGTCGTACACGTCGCGGAGGAACACGGCGGGCTGGTCGCCGATGAGGTGGGCGACGCCTTCGATGACGCGGCGCTTGAGCTCTTCCTCGGTCGGGGGGACGGGGCGTCCGGCGCGCCATGAGGCGATGCCGTAGGCGCCAGCTGCCGCGGCAAGGAGACGGGGTTGCTCGTGCGCGGTGCGCCAGAGCATGAGCGCGCCGAAGGCGAGGCCGGTGGCGCGGGCGGTGATGGCTTTGCCGCGGGAGGCCTGGTCTTCGGCGAGGACCCAGCCGTGGAGCCGGCCGTAGAGCTTGAGGTGGCCGACGGTGATGCGGCGGGGGTGGATGCGCTGGGCGGCCCACCGGGGCCTCCCGCTCCCGAAGTTCGGGACGGGAGGCAGTTCGAGGGTGTCGGCCTCGGGGTCGGTGGCCACGGTTGTCAGGCGTTGCCGACGAAGGTGGCGAGCATCTGGCCGACGCTGCCGAAGAGCTGGCCGATCATCGTGCCGAGCTGGGTGCCGGACAGGGACAGGCCGAGGCCGAGGCAGACGAAGCCGGGGAGCAGGTGCAGTTTCTTGGTGTCTTTGCCGTGCTTGTGCATCTGCCATGCCCAGATTCCGAGGACGATGATCAGAAGGACGCTGATGGGGACGGATCCGCTTTGTCCGACTGGGGCGTTGGGTGCGGCCATGGTGTGGGCGCTGGCGGTGTCGATGGCGGCGAGCAGGCTGGTCTTCACGAGGGTGTCCTTCAGTACGAGAGGCCGACGATGGCGGCGATGAGGATGAGCGCGATCAGGGCGGCGCGGCGAACCAGTTGGTGGGCGCGGGAGTCGCGCGGCAGGGCCTGCAGGAGCAGCGCGGCGGCGAGGATCGCGGGCAGGGCGTAGTAGCCGAGCGCGTGGTAGGTGAGCGTCATGGCGCACCGGTCGGCTCGGTGGGTGCGCCAGTGGCGCTCGGGTAGTAGTCGGCGAATGCGTCGGCGTGCGCCATGAGCCGCGCCGCGGTGGCTCGGAGCTCTGCGCACCAGTGCGCCGCTGTCGCAGGGTCGGTCACGGTGTATGCCGGCTGTGCGCCATCCAGGGCTTGAGCTGCGGCGCAGAGTTGGCGCATGGCGCTTTCGGTCTGCGCCGCGCGCTGCGCCATCCGTTCGCGGGGTGTCGCGGGTGGCGCATCGGTGGCGTCGAGGTCACGGCGCACGGTGTCCTTCGAGATGTCCAGCTGCGCCGCGATCGCCCGGTTCGATGCGCCACCTTGCGCCAGGCGGCGCACCGTGGCGCGCCGCTGCGCCACTGCGGATGCGCCAGTCACCGGTCGCCTCCCTGCAGGTGCGCAAGTTCGCGCGCCAGGTGCCGAAGTACCGCGGCGTGCTCAACGAGGGCGGCGGCGACCGCGTCCAGGCCGGCCGAGTCGAACGCGTGCCACTGGTCCAGCTCGATCGAGACGAGGGTGCGGGTGTCGGTCGTGCTGAAGGGGCGCTGCACGATCGCGGCCGTCAGTACTGGCACGGGTCCGTGACAGGGGGTCGGGGCCATGAGCGGAATGTCCGCACCCTTGTGCTCGATGTCCTCGCGGAAAGATCCGCTGGCGTGCTCGCCGACGCACCAGGACGGTTCGGATGCGGTCACCTCGCCGTGGTTGATGGTGGGCACCGTGACGGTGCGGGGGGTCTTCATGGCGTGACCCCCTCGGCGATCAGGCGCAGCAGTGCCGCGTATTCGCCGCGGGTCTGGCCGTCACGGACAGGTGGCGCGGCGGCGAGGAGATGCTGTTCGGCGGCGAACGCGGCCTCGGTGGGGCCGTGGAGGCGCTCGGCGAAGACGAGGGCCTGGGCGAGGCGGGTGGCCTCAAGCATCACGGCGTCGGGCCGGTATCCGGAGAGCTTGTCGGCCAGCTGGTCGAGGAGCAGGCGGGTGTCGTCGCTGAGGACGGGATGAGTCTTGTTCACCGTGCACCGCCGGCTCGGACCCGGCGCAGAGCCTCGTCCATGTCGGAGTCTGCGGCGACGGCGCCGACACAGTAGGCGACCGCGACGGCGAGAGGGTTGCCAGTCGCGGCCGCGGCCTGCTCGAGCTGGATGATGCGCGCGTCGTATGCGCGGAGGATCGTGCGGGCGACGGCGCCGATGTCGTGGCCGCCCGGACGGACCCCGAGGCCGAGGAGCTGGGCGAGGTCGTGGCCGTACATGTGCCAGCCGTCGAGGCGATGCTCCCGGCTGCCGATGTCCTCGGGGCGGAGCAGGCCGGTCGGGCGCGAGATGTGCTGGAGGTAGTGCTCGGCGTAGAAGCGGACAGCGTCCCGGTCGGTGTGCGCGAGCGCGCGGCGGACCGCGACGGCGAGGAGCGGGGAGATGGTGGGCGCGACAGGGTGCCCAGACCGACGAGCGTCGGCCGACATAAGATTCGGCATAGCCGAGTCCTCCTGGTTGTGTCAGGAAGTACTGGGTCAGGGAGTCGGGCGGCGCGCGCGCCTCTCGGGTGTTCCAGCACCCGGGAGAGCTGCCGTCCGGCTCCCGCTCTGCGTTATGGGGTTGTGGTGGGGCCGGATTCAGCAGGCCCGTTCTTCTTGATCGCCTTGTCGACGGCGTTCCAGCTCTTGCCGATCTCTCGGGCTACGTCAGCCACGGAGCCGAGTTCGGCCACGCCCTCGAGGAGGGCCTCGGCGCGGCGCTTGGCGGATTGGGAGACCTGCCGTCGGAGCTGTTCCAGCAGCTCGTCCTCGGCTCGTACCCGCTCGCGCCAGGGTTTCGCGTCCATCTCCCACACGCTATCCAACCCAGGGTTAGATCGCAAGAGGATCGCGCTCAACTCGACTTGCTGCGTGGCAGGTTGGCCTGCGTCGTGTTGACGGTGCGCATGACCTCGGCGGCATGCCGGGCACAGATGACCGCCTCGCCGTTCGGGTCGATCGCCTCGCCGGTGCAGCGGTTGCCGTACCGGTTCGTCATGCGGCAGGTGACGATTCGCTCGGGCATGACTCCTCCTTGGCGTCACGTATTTCGCATCGCTCGTCCTGGTCGATGAGTTCCTTCAGCGCGGCCCAGGTGGCCGGCGGGAACGAGCAGCCGCACCAGCGGCAGGACACGGCTGGCTCACCGGGGTAGCGGCGGAGGATCGCGCCGCAGAGGTTGCCGCTCACGTCGACGGCCGGGCAGGTACCGAGGCGAGTGCCCCGCTCGCCTGGCTCGGACGGGTTGACGATCGAGGCGACGTCGCGTTCGAGGTCGCGGATCTCCTCGGCGAACGCTCCGGCCAACGGCCAGCTGGCAGCGATCCATTCGAGGTTGATGGACAGCGCCCGGGCGGCGGTGAAGACGCGTCGTTCGATGTTTCCGGCGACGGCGGGTTCGCTCCATCCGCGGTCTGCCTGCATGGCGCTGCGCCAGTCCTCCAAGATGCCGACGATCCCGCCGGGGCCACGGAGGCTGAACACCGGCTCAGAGCAGGGGAGTGGTGCGTCCACAGCCTGTGTACGGCCTCCGCCGTCCCGCTGCCCGCCGGGCTGAAGGAAGGCCTCCAGTCCGGCGTACAGCTTCGGCATGCGGTCGAGGCGCCGAGCCGTGGCCAGGGTGCAGCCGGGGCACAGGTACCCGTCGGTCTCAT
Source organism: Streptomyces sp. NPDC043861 (assembly GCF_056435905.1). Lineage (NCBI taxonomy): Bacteria > Bacillati > Actinomycetota > Actinomycetes > Kitasatosporales > Streptomycetaceae > Streptomyces > Streptomyces sp. NPDC043861. Next base: position 38,054 of record NZ_JBWKDP010000019.1, read on the forward strand.
TCCGCTCGCACAGGCCGCAGTCGTTCACATCCGCTCCGGGGCGGCGAGGGCGTCGCGCCAATCGCGGGTTGCGCTGCGTTTCGCCGCGGCCTGGATCTGGTGGTCAATGGCCTGTCGGTCGCGCCGGTCGTCGGCGTGCTGCCCGGCGATCTGGACGAGAAGCATGACGTAGCAGCCGATGGAGAAGCCGAGGCCGAGCAGTTGGATGTCGTGGTCGGACATGTCGGTGTCCTCCTGATCTAGAACGGGGGCTCGGGCTGGCCGGCGGCGGGCTGTGCGGGCTGGCCGTTTTGCGCAGGCCGGGCGCCACCCCATCCATCGCTCGACGCCTGGCCGCTGGCCTGCTGCCCGCCGCTGGTCTTCTTGGTGACGACGGCGGAGGCGTAGGTGAGGGACGGGCCGACCTCGTCGGCGTCGATCTCGAAGACGGTCCGCTTCACCTGCTCGCGGTCCTCATAGGACCGCTGCTTCAGCCGGCCCTGGACGATGACACGCACGCCGCGCCCGAGGGTCTCGGCGACGTTCTCCGCGGCCTGCCGCCACACGGAGCAGGTGAGGAACAGCGGCTCGCCGTCCTCCCACTGGTTGGTGGTCTTGTTGAAGTTCCGCGGGGTCGAGGCGATGCGGAACTTGGCGACCGCCACCCCGTTCGGGGTGAAGCGGAGTTCGGGGTCGTCGACGAGGTTGCCGACGATCGTGATGGTGGTCTCTCCAGCCATGGGGCCCTCCTGTGTGGTGTGCTGATCTGGAGGCTGGCCCGGTTCCCTCGGGCCGGCCGTTCGCGTGCGGGTCAGGCGTGGTCCTCGTACATCGCGCCGCTGAGGATGTCCTCCGCCATGGACTTGATGACGTCCCGGCGTGTGAGGGCCCCTTCGGCGGTGGGGGCGGGGTAGTCGGCGGGGAGCCCGCGTTCGACGGCGTCGACGACGTCGGTGACCGTGAAGGTGATCCCGCTGTGCGCCGCGAGACCGGCGACCTGCTCGACTGCGGTGTGGGTGCGGCCGATCAGGTCCGCCGCGAGGGACTGAAGATCCATGTTCCGTTCTCCTTGGTGGTGGTGGGACGCTGGGCGGGTGGCCGGGCCCGATATCCGCGGGCCCGGCCATGTCAGTCGGTGACGCCGACGCTGGCGAGGTACTCGGCGCGCTTGACGGGGTCCTGCATTTCGCGTGCGTCAGCCACCCACAGGGCATGCATCCGGGCGGCGTGGTCCTGGTGGTCGGCGCACAGCGTGATCCGAAGGGTGCTGACTTCGGTGGGACGCTGCTGGTCGATGGTGTTCCGGACCGCGATGACGCCAGGCTGGCCGCAACTGTTGTGGCCATGGCTGCATGTGCCGGTGCTGACCTCGATGGTCTGCACGATGAACCTGGTGTCGCGGTCGTCGCCCAGAGCGATGGTGGTCGTGGTCACGGTGTCTCCTTCTCGGGGTAGGCGCGGCGGTAGTTGAGCTGGCGGAGCTTGGCTGCGTGGCGGATGGCGAGGCCGCGTTTACGGGCGGCTGCGAGGGCTGCGCGCCGGCGCTTCTCGCGTTCGACCCGGGCCCGGGCGGCGGCGATCTTCTCGGCCACGAGGTCGTCGACGTTCACGGCGACCCCCAGCTGACGGCAGGCGGGGAGATCTCAAGGACCACGTTGTGGTCGTGGAGCTCGCGGAACTCGGATTCGGTGTAGACCGATCCGTCGTAGACGAAGGTCGGCTCGGGCCAGGTGTAGGGCAGACCGTCGCGACGCTCCTTGTTGGTGACGACCACGGCCCAGGCGACGATCGGGCAGCGCTCGAGATCCTGCTGCTCGCCGGTCCAGTCGAGGGTGACGGCCCATCCGGGCTCGGCCGGGGTGAGGGTGACGACGCTTCCGGCTGACAACTGCATGCCTTTCCTCCATTAATTCCATGCGATGGGGACGTACAGGGTGGGGAGTGGGGAGCAGGTGGCCACCCCTGGGTACTGATGTGATTACAGAGAGTTAGAGTTAGTTGAAAATGGGCTTACGGGGGAACCTGGAAGTAATCCCTGGCCTCATCACGCGGCACCCCGAGGCATGGAATTAATGGAGATAACCCGGCTCTCCACGCCCTGAACGTCCGGATGTGCCACGAACCGAGGCTTCTGCGGCCGCCCCTTCTGCCCCTCCTTCCGTTCCGGCGGGTCGATCTGCCGCAGCCACCCCACCTCCATGAGCACGTTGATCGCGTCGTCCACATCGGCCATCTCCGTGCACCAGGCCTGACCCCGAACGCCCTTCTCGACGTCCCCGGCGGAGAACCGGCCTTCAACTCCCTTGCGCCGCAGCCAGTCCAGGACGGCGCGGGCGGGCCCGAGCTTCGACTGCCGCTCGGACGACATCAGGTCGGACACCAGGCGCGCGTGCGCGATCAGGTACGGGACGAGCGAGACAGCGTCATCCATCACGTCACCGGGCACGATCTCGGCAGCCGGGTTCTCGAACAGGGTCAGGACCGCAGCGATCCGCAGGACCTGGCCGGGCAACTTCTTCGCCCAGCCCTCGATGGCTGCCAGGTCGCCATGCGCCTTGTGGCGCGGCTCGAGTGCCTCCCAGAACGAGCGGAACGACGCCTTCGCCGCCCGGTCGAGCTGCATCTCCCGGCATTCCTCGTCGTCCCAGATCGCAGCCATCATCGCCTTGATCCGAGCGCCCCACTCATGGCTCGTGCTGGGCGGAATCGGGTCCGTGTCGTACACGCGTTCCCCGACCCGGCTGGCAGGCATCGAGAACACGAACCGGGCCATGAGGCCACGGGCCTCGAACACGTCGCCGGTCTCGCCCATGCCCGTCAGGAAGCCGGGCTGTACGGCCAGGCCGAGGGACAGGTTCGGCCGTTCGAGGAGTAGAGGCCGGCCGCTCTTGCGGTTGACGGCGTGCGGCTCGTGGCTCCATGCCTTTAGCACGATCTCCGGGTTGGCGTTCTTGCTGTACCGACCGCCGACGTTGCCGAGGAACGAGCTCTCGGTGGAGAGCACTGCCAGGCGCTCGCCCTGCTCGGCGATCACGTCAGTCGCCGCTTCGGGCGTGGTGTCGTCGGCGATGAGCTGCGTGAACACCTTCGGCTCACCGAGGAGTTCGAGGTCGTCTCGCGCGGCGTCGAGGAGCGCGCGCATCGACTTCCGCTTGTCCGGGTCGCTGGCCTTGATGACCTTCGACTCGGCGTCGGACACGCAGGCCTCGGCGATGCGCCGGTCCTGCTGGTCGCGGGCGACAGCAGTCTTGTCTTCCTCGCGCCGCCGCTTCTGCTCCTCGAAGATCGGCTTGGCCATGAGGGACAGGGCCGGCGACTTCATTTCGCCGGGCGCCGCGACGGGCATCGTGTAGAGGGTGACGGGCTCGACCCAATCGGGCTTGGGGCTGACCGTGCGGCGCCCACCGATCGCGGTCGAGGCGACGGCCATACCGAGCCAGGCCGGGAGGTCGACGGGCACCTGCAGGCTGTCGGAGACGGCCTGGGCCATGCGTCCGATGCCGCGCAGTTTGGCGGCGTCCAGCGGTGGCGCGGGCGGAGGGTCCAAAGGCATGGGCTCGTCCCAGCCTTTGGCGTCCTCGGGGTGTATGCCGGTGTCCCATGAGGGCGCTTCGATGTTCGGTTTCCACTGGGGGGCGGTTGTCACTGCGTCACCGCCGGGTCGTCGGGGTGAGGGACGGGCGCCCACACCTGGTCGAATTCGGCGTCGCCGTGTCCCGCAGCGAAGTGGTCGGCGGCGTCCTTCCCCGTGCGGGCCTGGACGACGTACACGGAGCGAGCCACTTCGCGGAGGGTGTCGACGACCTGGATCGCGTGCTTCTGCCCGGGCTCGTCGCGGTCGGCGACGATGGTCACGTCGGCGCCTTCGAGGAACTGGGCGTGCTCTGCGGTCCAGCGGCCGGCCCCGGCGGCGTTGCAGGTGGCGACCAGGCCGTGGTCGACGAGGGCGTGGACGTCCTTTTCGCCTTCGGCGATCCAGATGACCCGGTCGGCGACCTTCGCGGTGAGGATCTCGGGCAGCCGGTACGGGACGGTACGGACGAGCCGGTTGCCGTGCTTGTCGTTGAGGGACCAGCGGCGCCCCGACTTGGCGCCGGTGTCGGGTCGCCACTGGGCAAAGCACTTGTGGTCGCACCGGGTTACGCCGTGGACCGTGGTGCCGTTCTCGTCGCGGTAGACGTATTGGGCGACACGCTTGTGGCCGCGCTCTCCGCACGGGATCCACGTGTCGTCAGCGGGTCGAGCGCGTGCCCGTTCGAGCAGCGGCTCGTCGAACAGGTCGGCTTCCGTCCAGCCGATCGCGGCGAGGAAGTCAGCGTTGCCCTGGCACTTGTGGCAGTACACGACGGCACAGCCGCTGCCGTGGCGGATCGCCACGGTGCTGGGAGAGTCACCGCCGTGACAGAGTCCGACGGTGCGCAGCGCGCCACCCTGGTAACGAGTGGGCGCGCCCATGTCACGGAGCAGATCCGCGAGCCGGTTGAAGGCGATGCTGTCGTTCACGAACGGGGGCTCTCTTCTGCGAGCTGGGGCATGGAAGTTCGTGGTCGGTGGGCGCACCCCCAGTGCGCCCACCCGACGGTCATGCGGCGATCTCGTCGGCCATCGCGGCGATGGCGTTGCACCAGCGGCGTGCCGCGGCGCGCACGCACTTGGCGGACGGTTGCGCCTCCAGATCGGCGCGGACCGCGCCGAGGGTGACGTGGAACCGGGCCTGCTCGGCAGCGAGCCGGAGGTGCTGCTCGGCCTGGTCGTCGAGGTCCGCACGGACCGCGCCGAGCGTCACGTGAAAGCGGGCCTGCTCAGCCTGGTCGTCGACCTGCTCGAGGTCGATCGGCTCGTCGACGGGCCAGCGACCGGGCTCGTGGTTCTGTTCCGTGGTCACGCTGCCTCCCGGTTCTCGGCGGGCTGGGTGAATGCGGCGCGGATGATGACACGCTGCTCGTCGGTCAGGGGCGGCGCCTCGGACACAAGGCGGTCGATCCGCTCCCAGTAGCCCGGCGGGCGGGCGGGGCGGGAGGCCTTCTCGTGCTCGCTCACTTCGCCTCCCAGTAGATGGGCCAGCCCGGTCCGGGCGGGGTCTCGGGCTTGCCCTGCAGGGCGTTCGGAGTGTGGGCCGGACAGCGGTAGCCCGGGACGTACAGGCGGACGCCGTCGACCTGCTTGCAGTGCTGGCCCTGCATGCCGTCCCATTGGCGGCATTCGCGCCAGGCCGGGCGGCCGGGGGACTCGATGCCCCCGGCCGCCGCGGCGTTCGTTGTGGCGGTCACCGCAGCGCCTCGCGGATGTTGAGCCCGCGGGTGTCGACGACGATCTCGTCCTCGTCGCGCTGGGTGTTGATCGCGAGCATGTGCGCGGGCGGTACCTCGCAGACCCAGAGGCCTCCGAGGGTCCGGCCGGTGACCTTGCCGCCCGCGTACTTGGCGGCGACGGAGATGCTGTAGGTCCAGGACCAGTCGGTGCGCCGCTCGGGTACAGAGCCGCGGTACAGGCGCATCGGTTCCGACGGGCGGGCCTTACGTTCGTCGGCGGTGAACCCGGCCACGTCGAAGAGCCAGCGCCACTCGTCGTGGCTGAGTTCCTGGTCCGGCCGGTCGGCCATGGACCAGACGCTGCCGATGAGTCCGGCAAGAGTCAGGTCGCTGATCTTCTTCTCGGTGTACGCGGTGGCCAGCAGCCACGGGCCGCTATCGCGTCCCCCTCGGTTGATCAGCTGCATGAGCTGCTCCCCGGTGAGGGTGTCGGAGTCGAGGATCGCGTCATAGGAGGCGTTGGCGAGCGCGCTCATGCCTGCGCCTCCTGCAGGACTTCGAAGGGCTCGGGCAGCGGCGTCATGTCGACACCCAGTGCCCGGCAGATCAGGTAGCGGGTGAAGAAATCCCGCTCGAACTCGGTGCGGTCCGGCGACAGCAGCAGCGAGATCCGCCCGCCGCGCACCACGACGGCGCCGTAGAACTCCCGGTCGGTGATCTCCGACTCGTATAGGGCCACGTCGTACCGGGAGAGCAGCGTCTCGACCGGGGTGTCGAAGATGGCGTCGATGGTGATAGCGGGCTGGCCGCTGGTGGTCGCCGGCGTCGTTGCCGTAACGTTGGACATGAGCGTTCCTTCGATCTGCTGAGATCTGTTGAGTTGCTCGACAGGCGGCGCCGGCTGGTACCCGGCGCTGTCGTCGTTTGCGGCGGTAGCCGCACGGGCGGTCATGCCGCCTCATCAGGCGCGACGTCGGCGATCTGACAGCCGAGCGCGTCGGTGATCTTCTTCAGGGTTTCGGGGCGGGGTTGACGCTGCCCGTTCTCAATGCGGCTGAGCGCGGGCCCGCTGATTCCGGCGATGGCCGCGAAGCGGTTCATGCCATGCCCGAGCGCGATCCGGCGTCGACGGATCAGAAGTCCGTTCGTCTTCATGGTCCGGAACGGTACCCGCCATCTGGGCTCGATGCCAAGTGTTGACGCCAGAATCTTTGGAAACGTAGGCAAGTTGTAGCCAAAGTGCACGGTGACGTAGCCAGAGTGGTGGACACGAGCCGGTGTCGATGCCAAAGTCGTAGGCTGTGAGCGTTGCCAATCAATGACAGGAGCGCGTGATGTCCCTGACGCGGGATCCCAACGCTTGGAGCCGGCTAGGTTTCAAGATCCGCGAGGCGAGGGAGTCGCTCGGCTACAGCCGCAAGAGGCTCAGCGAGATTGCTGGAGTCTCTGAGAAGAGCATTCAGATTGCCGAGGAGGGCAGAACGCCCCGGGCTAGGTGGCCGCAATCGCTTACCTTGATTGAGGAAGCGATCGGGTGGGCGCGGGGCAGCATGGAGCAGATCCTCGAGGGCGGCGAGCCGAGGATTGCGATGAGCCAAGAGGCCCTTTTCTCGGAGCCGGGTGCGGCAACCCTGAGCGACCCACGGCTCCACAACGTGGATGAGGAACTCGTTCTATCCGGCTACATGGCCGAGGACAGTTTCGTCCGCCAAATGAAACGCAAGAGGAAAGCTCTTTCGCTGTCTCAGGAAGATCTTGCGCAGCGAGTTAGGGAGCTCGGCGGGAACCTTCAGCAGCAAGTCCTCGCTCAGATCGAAGGAGGTGTGCGCGCGGTTAGGCCGGCAGAGGCGGAGTTGCTGGCCGAGGCGCTAGGAACCACGGTTCTGGACCTTGTGGGGTCCGCCTTCTCGGGCACGGACGAGCGGATGAAAGTAGTTCCCGCAGAAGACGAGCTCGCCGTCGAGGCAAAGGCTATCGAGCGGCGCATTTCGGCAGCTGGCGCGGAGGTGAATGCAGCTGTTCGCGATGTTCATGCAGCGCGCGAGAGGCTAGACTTTGCCGAAATGCGCCTCCGTCAATCCAGGGCGATGCAAATGGAACTTGAGAGGCAGTACCACTACCTGCTCGGACGTATCGATGCACTCCGCGCCGCACGAGGTGACGAGGAGATCATGCGGGTAAGCGTGCAGGCTCAAAATGGTTAGTGGCAAGCCTTCCGTTTCCACTCAGTCTCGATGGTCTCGTAGTCGAAGTAGCCGCCGTCGGGCATTCGGCCCGGCCGGGCCGGCCGCACGGTGACCGACAGCAGCGCGCGCAGTACCGACCTGCGGCGCTCGAGCTCCAGTGCCTTCCATGCCTTGCCCACGTCGGGTGCGCCGACCAGGCCGACGAGCGGGTCCACCTGTGCGGCCCGCGCCAGCTGCTGGGTGACCCCGTCAAGTTGGGCCCGGGCAGTGTCGCTGCCTTCGGTGAACTGGGCGATATCGATCTGCCCCGCGCCGAACAGCGCGGCCAGGTCGGTGAGCCGGCGCCGGATCTGCTCGCTCTCCACCTGCAGCCGCGCGGCGTCCACGTCGTTCGGCCCGGGCAGCAAGAGCTCGTGCGCGTCGTCGCGTGACAGGCGTTCGACGATGAGGTCCTCGATGTACTCGTCGAGCTTGTCCGCCCTGCGGCCGCCGCCGTGCTGGGTCGGGCACCGGTAGCTGGGCCGGTTCGCCCCGCCCGCCTTCGTGCACTTCAGTGTTCTCGTGCACCCGTCGACGCCGCACCGGTAGATCATCGAGCCGAACCATTTCGGGGTGGGCCCTGGGGTGGTGCGCCGGTTGGGGTCATCCAGGATCGCCACGACGCCGCGGAAGCGCGCCTCGTCGACGATCGACTCCCAGGCGCCACGGCCGATCTCCTCGCCCCTGTACACGGCGATTCCGGCGTTCCTCGGGCGCGCCAGCAGGTCGCGGGCCTGGCTCTCGGGGATCGGATTGCCGCGCGTGGACTTGAAGCCCTTGTCAGTGAGCCACTTCGTGAAGGCACGGATCGATCCGCCGGACAGGATCAGGTCCGTGCCATGCTCGATCGCTGCGGCCTCCTCTGGAACGAGCCTGGCCATGTCGAGGACGGGCACCTCAGTCTCGTTGCCGTCCTTGTCGAGCTTCTTCTCCGTCTCGCCAGTCGGCACGCCCCAGCCGAACGGGCGGATCCCGCCGCCCCAGGCGCCGGCCTTCGCCTTCTGCTGCCGGGCCCGGGCGACACGCTCGGCTTTGTGCTCGGATTCATGCCGGGCGACGGCGCCGAGGATGCGCGCGGTCATCCTGCCGGACGGTGTCGACAGATCGATCGGCCCGGCCTGGCAGGTGTGGGTGTTGATGCCCCGCCGCTCAGAGAGATCGATGTACTCCTCGAGCTCGGTGGGAGAGCGGTGGAGCCGGTCGGTGTGCCAGGCAATGACGACCGTGGCCTGCCCCTGGTCGAGGTCTTGGAGCATCCGGCGGTAGCCGGGTCTCGGCTTGCCGCTGTACGCGGACAGATCGTTGTCGACGTACACCTCGACGACATCCCAGCCGTTGCGTTCGGCGAGGGCCTCGCAGTCCTCGCGCTGCCGGTCGACGCCGAGGTGAGCGCCGGTCCGGTCCTGACTGATACGGACGTAGATGACTGCCCGTGTGCGCTGACCGGCAGGCGTGTTGACCGTCTTCATGGTCTGAGTGTGCCGCAATAGCGGTGTCTTATCCACAGGTTCGGGAAGACGACCCTTCTGTCGACCTTGCTGGGTCTGGTCGGTGAGGGCGAACGGATCGTCCTCGCCGAGGACTCGGCAGAGCTGCGGCCCGACCACCCGCACGTGGTGCGGCTGGAGTCCCGCCCGGCCAATCAGGAAGGTGTGGGCCGGGTCACCCTCCGGGACCTGGTGCGCCAGGCGCTGCGCATGCGCCCGGACCGGCTGGTGGTGGGCGAGGTGCGGGGTGCCGAAGTCACCGATCTGCTGGCCGCGTTGAACACCGGGCACGAGGGCGGCTGCGGCACCGTGCATGCCAATACGGCCGGCGATGTGCCTGCACGGCTGGAGGCCCTGGGCACGGCCGCCGGTCTCGACCGGGCCGCGCTGCACAGCCAGTTGGCCGCCGCATTGTCGGTGGTGGTTCATCTTGTGCGGGGCCGGGACGGTCGTCGCCGGATTGCCGAGGTCCAGGTGCTCGAGCGGGATGCGGCGGGGCTGGTGGTGACCGTTCCCGCGTTGCGGTGGGACGCCGCGGGCTTTGCGCGGGAGCAGGGCTGGGAGCGGCTGCGCCGGCTGATCGGGGGCGCGTGGTGACCGGGGTGGCCCTGTGCGCCGCGGTCTGCGCGGGAGTCGCGGCATGGATGTCGGGGGGCGGGGAGCGGGGCGAGCGCCGGGCCGGGCTGGTGCTTGCGCACGGCGGCGGGGCGGAGTCCGTGGCCGGGTGGGACCGGGAGCGGGCGCGACGTGCGGTGCGGCGGATTCGTCGGGAATGGCTGTGTCTTCCCGTGGGTCTGCTGCTCGCGGTGCTCGGCCGGTCCGTGCTTCCGCTGGTCCTGGGCGCTGTCGCGGTGCCGCTGCTGGGCCGACGGCTGCGGGCCGTGGAACGGAAGCGGGCGACGGAGGGCAAGGCGGATGCGGTGATCGCGCTCTGCGTCGGCGTCGCGGGCGAGTTGCGGGCCGGGCGTCAGCCCGGGCAGGCGCTGTTGAGCGTCGCACGGGCCACAGGGGCGCTGGGCGCGGCCGAAGCCGCGGTGCTTGCGGCCGCGCGGTTCGGCGGCGATGTGCCCGCGGAGTTGCGACGAGCCGCCCGTGATCCCGGTGCTGCCGGACTGGCCGGACTCGCCGCCTGCTGGCTGGTGTCCGTGGACGGAGGGGCGGGGCTGGCGTCCGGTCTCGACCGTCTGGAGGCCGCACTTCGCGCCGAGCGCGATCAAAGGGAAGGTCTGCGAGCTCAATTGGCCGGGGCCTGGTCGACGGTCCTGGTGCTGGCGCTGCTGCCGGTGGTGGGACTGGCCCTCGGCTGGGCGCTGGGAGCCGATCCGCTGCGGGTGCTGCTGCACACCCCTGTAGGGGTCGGTTGCCTGTTGACGGGTGGGCTGCTCGAGGCCGCCGGGGTGTGCTGGGCGGCGCGGATCGTGCGAGCGGGGGAGCGGCCGTGATCGGTGAGTTCAGCCGGCTCCCCGGGGCGGTCCTCGTGGCGGCCGCAATGGCCTGGCTCGTCTATGTGACGACGGAGTGGCGGCGCGCGCGGCAGGTGCGCAGACGGATCACGGCTCTACTGGCGGTGGAGTACCGGAGACGGCCCAGGCGGGCGTACCCGTACGGGGCGTGGGGCCGGCAATGGGCGCCCCCGGCGGGTGTGCTGCTCGTCGGCTTGGTCCTGGTGGGCGGCGTGACGGGATGTCTGCTCGGTACCGCCGGGGCGTACGGCCTCTGGCGGTGGCAGCGGGGACGGATGCGTGACGCGGCGGAGGGCGAGGACTCGTCCTCGGCGCAACTGCCACTGGCGGCCGACCTGCTGGCGGCCTGTGCCTCTGCCGGCGCCGGGCCGCGCGAGGCCGCCGAAGCCGTGGGCGAGTCGTTGGGAGGCCCGGTCGGTGACCGTCTCGCGCGAACGGCTGCGGAACTGCGGCTCGGCAGCGAACCCGCCCTGGCTTGGGGGAGGTTCGGGGAGATACCGGGGGCGGCAGCGCTGGCCCGCTGTCTGGAGCGGGCCGGTTCATCGGGTGCGCCGGCGGCGGAGCCGGTTGCGCGGCTGGCCGCGGGGCTGAGGGCAGAGCGGGCCAGGGGTGCCGCGGCACGGGCCCAGCGCGCCCAGGTGCTGATCACGGCTCCGGTGGGGCTCTGTTTTCTGCCTGCGTTCCTCGCCATCGGGGTGGCCCCGGTGGTGGTCGGCCTCGCGAGCGGACTGCTGGGCGGGCAGCCGGGATGACGACCGAAGCGGCAACTGCAGCGAAAATCGAGGGAGTTGGCATGAGGTTCATGGCGCGTATGGCGGAGTGGGCGGCTCGGGTGCGGCTGGCTCGGCCATGGCCGGCTCGGGTGCGGATGCGTACCGATGCGGGGATGACCACGTCGGAGTATGCGATGGGAACGATCGCGGCGTGTGCCTTCGCCGCGGTGCTCTACAAGGTGGTGACCAGCGGGACGGTCTCGAAGGCGCTCGAGTCGGTGATCGGCAGGGCTCTCGATGCGCAGTTCTGACCCCGCGGTTGAGCCGACGCACCGTTTCGGCCCTGTGGTTGATCCTGTGGGCGGGCCGGCGCCGCCGAACGACCGGGGCTCCGTGACGGCGGAGGCGGCGGTGGCCGTTCCGGCACTGGTGGTGTTCACCATGGCGCTGGTCTGGGCACTGATGGCGGCGTCCATGCAGATTCAGTGTGTGGACGCCGCCAGGGCCGGGGCGCGGGCGGCCGCAAGGTCGGAGCCGGAACCGGCCGCGCTTGCCGCAGCCCGGTCGGCTGCCCCGCGCGATGCCCGTGTCTCGCTCGGGCGGGACGGCGACCTCTGGCGGGTACGGGTGGAGGCACCCGCACCGGGACCGGGGGCGCTGGCACTGACCCTGACCGCGGAGGCCGCCGCGCTCGCGGAGGACACCGTGGGGAGAGACACGCCGTGAGGTCGGGGCGCGACCGGGGATCGGCGACCGTTTGGGTGGCCATGGCGACGTGCGCGATATGCGTGGTCTTCGCGGTGGTCCTGGCCCTGGGGCAGGCGGTTGTCGCCCGCCACCGCGCCGGTGCCGCGGCCGATCTGGCGGCGCTTGCCGCGGCGGACCGTGCGCTGGAGGGGGCGGGGCCCGCCTGCGACGCGGCAGCCAGGGTCGCCCGCGCCCAGGGGGCGCTGATGGTCGGATGCGCGGTGGATGGCGAAGTCGCCGATGTGACGGCCGGCGCGGCATTCGGACCGTATGCACCGGAAGTCAGATCCCGTGCCGGGCCCCCGGATGCCCGTACGAGTCCCCCGGACGGCCCAGTGGCCGGCAACTGAATTCGCCGGCCGATTCCCCGGGCCTCAGGCGCCTCGTTCGGCGCCGGGCCCGGTGCGTCTGATGGGGGACTCGGGCACGGCTGGATCCGATGCGGCCGGTTCCGGCCCCTGGGGGACCTCGTCCGGGTCCTCCGGGACCGGGGCCTCCCTGAGGAGCACCGTCAGCAGGCGGACGGCGGCGCGCTTGTGCAGTGGTTCATTGCCGTTGCCGCACTTGGGTGACTGGATGCACGACGGGCAGCCCGCCTCGCACTCGCACGAGGCGATGGCTTCACGGGTCGCGGTCAGCCACTCACGTGCGGTGTGGAAGGCCCGCTCGGCGAAGCCCGCACCGCCCGGGTGACCGTCGTAGACGAAGACGGTCGGCAGCAGGGTGTCCGGATGCAGTGGGACGGAGACCCCGCCGATGTCCCAGCGGTCGCAGGTGGCGAAGAGCGGGAGCATCCCGATGGATGCGTGCTCGGCCGCGTGCAGGGCACCGCCCAGCTGCTCCGGGTTCACCCGTGCGGCCTCCAGCTGGTCCTCGGTGACCGTCCACCAGACGGCCCTGGTGCGCAGGGTGCGCGGCGGCAGGTCGAGCCTGGTCTCGCCGAGCACCTCGCCGGTGATCAATCTGCGGCGGAGGAAGGAGACGACCTGGTTGGTGACCTCGACGGAGCCGTAGCAGAGGCGACCGGCGCCCCAGGGGATCTCGGTGTCCGTGTCCAGGACGGAGATGGAGGTGGTGTCGCGGGCGGTGGTGGAATACGACGGGTTGGCCTCCTCGACGAGGGCGACCGAATCCTCCAGGTCCAGCTTTTTCACCAGGTACGTACGGCCCTGGTGGAGATGGATGGCCCCGTCGTGGACGGCGGCGTGCGAAGCGGGCTCGTCGACCGTCCCGAGCAGACGGCCGGTCGCTGCCTCGACGATCTGTACCGGGCGTCCCCCCTCGCCCCGGATGTCGGTCAGATCGGCGGCCCGCTCACGACGGGTCCAGTACCAGCCGGCGGCGCGCCTGCGCAGCAGCCCTGCGCTCTCCAGCTGTGGCAGCAGCTCGGGCACGGCGGGCCCGAAGAGGGCCAGGTCGTCCTCCGTGAGCGGCAGCTCGGCGGCGGCTGCGCAGAGGTGCGGGGCGAGCACATAGGGGTTGTCCGGATCGAGGACGGTGGACTCGACAGGCTGCTGGAAGAGCGCCTCGGGGTGGTGGACGAGAAAAGTGTCCAGCGGGTCGTCGCGGGCGACCAGGACGGCCAGGGCGCCCTGTCCCGAGCGTCCGGCCCGCCCCGCCTGCTGCCAGAGCGAGGCGCGGGTGCCCGGGTAGCCCGCGATGACGACCGCGTCCAGTCCGGACACGTCCACCCCGAGCTCCAGGGCGGTCGTGGCGGCAAGCCCGAGCAGCTCACCGGAGTGCAGGGCACGCTCCAGCGCACGGCGCTCCTCGGGCAGATAGCCGCCCCGGTAGGCGGCGACCCTGCGGGCGAGGGAGCGGTCGACCTCGGCGAGGCGTTCCTGGGCGATGACGGAGATCAGCTCCGCGCCGCGCCGGGAGCGTACGAACGCGACCGTGCGGACGCCCTGGACGGTCAGATCGGTCAGGAGGTCGGCGGTCTCGGCGGTGGCGGTCCTGCGCACCGGGGCGCCCTTCTCGCCGTGCAGCTCGGTGAGCGGGGGCTCCCAGAGGGCGAAGACGAGTTCGCCACGGGGTGAGGCGTCGTCGGAGACCTCCGTGACGGGCAGACCGGTGAGGCGGCGGGCCGCATGGGCCGGCTCCGCGGCGGTGGCGGAGGCGAGGAGGAAGACGGGGTCGGCGCCGTAGCGGGCGCATACACGGCGCAGCCGGCGCAGGACCTGGGCGACATGGGAGCCGAAGACACCCCGGTAGGTGTGGCACTCGTCGATGACGACATAGCGCAGGGAGCGCAGGAAGGAGGACCAGCGGGGGTGCGAAGGGAGTATTCCGCGATGGAGCATGTCGGGGTTGGTGAGCACGTAGTTCGCGTACTGGCGGACCCATTCGCGCTCCTCGACGGGCGTGTCCCCGTCGTACACGGCCGGACGCACACGGTTTCCGAGTGGGGCGGCGAGTTCCTTCACGGCGCGCCGCTGGTCGGCGGCGAGGGCCTTGGTGGGGGCGAGATAGAGGGCCGTGGTGCCCCGTCCCCCGGCCGCCTCGGCGCCGTCGAGCAGTGTGCTGAGCACCGGCGCCAGATAGGCCAGGGACTTGCCTGAGGCGGTGCCGGTGGCAATGACGACCGACTCGCCGTCCAGCGCGTGCTCGGCGGCCGCTGCCTGGTGGGCCCAGGGGTGCTCGATGCCCGCCTGCTGGACGGCGTCGATCACTTCCGCTCGGATGCGATGGGGCCAGACTGCATGGCGACCCGGCCTGGGGGGCAAGTGCTCCGTATGAGTGATGCGCGCAGCCCGGCCCGCCCCCGCGGTGAGCCGGTCGAGGACCGTACCGGGGGAGGGGCGGGTTTCCCCGTTCTCCGGGGGTCGTCTGGAACGGTGATTCTTGGCCATCGGCACCGAGTGTGTCACCGGCGTGACGGACAATGGTCCCAAGGCGTCGTGCATGGCTGCTGGTAAGTGATTGAATGCCATCGCGGCTGGCGATGCGCCCCCTGGCTCCGTCGGGGAGACCCGAGGGGCGACCGCTCGATAGCAAGGTGCTGGAGGATCCGTGGACCTGTCCCTGTCGACTCGCAATGTGTCCGGCCCTGGTGGCGACCGTACGGTCGTCGAGGTCGGTGGCGAGATTGATGTGTATACCGCGCCCAAGCTGCGCGAGCAGTTGGTCGAGTTGGTGAACGACGGCAGCTACCACCTGGTTGTCGACATGGAGGGTGTGGACTTCCTCGACTCGACCGGCCTCGGCGTGCTGGTGGGCGGTCTCAAGCGTGTGCGTGCGCACGAAGGCTCGTTGCGCCTGGTCTGCAACCAGGAGCGAATTCTCAAGATCTTCCGGATCACTGGTCTGACCAAGGTGTTCCCCATCCACACCACGGTCGAGGAGGCCGTCGCGGCGACCGACTGAGTCCGCTGGTGGGCTCCGGACCGTTCGGTAGAGGTCCGGAGCTTCCGGGGTGCGCCGGGAAGACCGGAGAGCGCCGGAGGAAGGTCAGGGTTCCCGGGCGCAAGCCCGGGCCCTTGAGATGCACACTCGCACGCTCGTACGTCCGAGGGGGACCGCATGGCCACCGTTGAACTGCGCTTCAGTGCCCAGCCCGAACACGTCAGGACGGCCCGTCTCGTGGCTGCTGCCGTGGCGCGCCGGGCCGGGGTCGACGAGGCCGTGCTGGACGAGGTCAGGCTCGCCGTGGGCGAGGCCTGCAGCCGCGCGGTCGGTCTGCACCGCAGCTATGGCATCACCGACCCCGTACGGGTGGTCCTGATCGAGGAGGAGAAGAGCTTCTCGATCGAGGTCGTCGATGAGGTTCCCGGTGTCGGAGCGGGCGCGAATGCCTCCGGTGGCGCTGCAGGTTCCGGTTCCGCGGAGGGGCCCGACGACACGGACGGCGACGGTGAGGACCAGATGGGGCTCGCTGTGATCAGTGGCCTCGTCGACGATGTCGAGGTGACGTCAGGCGACGGTGGTGGCGTCATCCGGATGAGTTGGCCCACCAATCCGGCCACGGTCGTGGAATGACCGGTTGACGCCGGGCCGTCGACCGTTTGACCGGACGGCTGTGCGACACCGAGGTGGCGGCGCTCGTCCGCCTCTCCGAGGGGCCCTGCTGAGCAGGGCCTTTTTCATTTCCACGGATCATGGTTAGGGCGTCAATGCTTTTGCCCCGTTACCGCTTTCGGTGGCAATCCTGGAACGCGATCTTTTGCTGAGGAGCAGCCGAAGGTCAATTCCATTTGTCGCGCCCTGTTTTGATCAGGTTCCGCTCCCTACAATCCGTCCACATCTTGAGCTCTGAGCGTCAAGGAGGACGAATGGCGGGGCTCTTCAACCCACACCTGACCGATCAACCTACTTCTCTTGCTGCCGCGGTACTCACGGATGACAATCGAATGATCGTCATTGTCATCGCGGCGGTTGCACTGGCGGCGCTGATCGTCGCCCAGCTGCTGGTACGACAAGTGCTCGCGGCCGGTGAAGGCACCGATTCAATGAAGAAGATCGCGGCTGCCGTCCAGGAAGGCGCGAATGCCTATCTGGCCCGGCAGTTGCGCACGCTCGGCATCTTTGCCGTCGTGGTCTTCTTCCTGCTGATGTTGCTGCCGGCCGACAACTGGTCCCAGCGCGTGGGACGTTCTGTGTTCTTCCTGGTGGGTGCGCTGTTCTCGGCGGCCACCGGATACATCGGCATGCGTCTTGCCGTAAGGGCCAATGTGCGTGTGGCAGCGGCGGCGCGTGAGGCGACCCCGGCGGAGGGCGAGCCGGCAAAGGATCTGACGGCCGTCGCGCACAAAGCCATGAAGATCGCTTTCCGCACGGGCGGCGTGGTCGGCATGTTCACGGTGGGCCTCGGCCTGCTCGGTGCCTCCTGCGTGGTCCTCGTCTACGCCGCGGACGCCCCCAAGGTCCTCGAGGGCTTCGGTCTCGGTGCCGCACTGATCGCCATGTTCATGCGTGTCGGCGGCGGCATCTTCACCAAGGCCGCGGACGTGGGCGCCGACCTCGTCGGCAAGGTCGAGCAGGGCATTCCGGAGGACGACCCGCGCAACGCCGCCACCATCGCCGACAACGTCGGCGACAACGTCGGCGACTGCGCCGGCATGGCGGCCGACCTGTTCGAGTCGTACGCCGTCACGCTCGTCGCCGCACTCATCCTCGGCAAGGCCGCCTTCGGTGATCTGGGTCTGGCCTTCCCGCTGATCGTCCCGGCGATCGGCGTGGTCACCGCGATGATCGGTATCTTCGCGGTCGCCCCGCGGCGCGCCGACCGCAGCGGAATGACCGCCATCAACCGAGGCTTCTTCATCTCCGCGGTGATCTCGCTCGCCCTCGTGGCCGTTGCCGTGTACGCCTACCTGCCGTCGTCGTACGCGGCGCTGGACGGCGTCTCCGAGGCCGCGATCCTGAACCACGACGGCGATCCGCGCATCCTCGCGCTCGTGGCCGTGGCCATCGGTATCGTGCTCGCCGCCCTGATCCAGCAGCTGACCGGGTACTTCACCGAGACGAACCGACGCCCTGTCCGCGACATCGGCAAGTCGTCGCTGACCGGTCCGGCCACCGTGGTGCTCGCCGGTATCGCCATCGGCCTCGAATCGGCCGTCTACACGGCGCTGTTGATCGGCCTCGGTGTGTACGGGGCGTTCCTGCTCGGCGGTACGTCGATCATGCTGGCGCTGTTCGCGGTGGCGCTGGCCGGCACCGGACTCCTCACCACCGTCGGGGTCATCGTCGCCATGGACACCTTCGGCCCGGTCTCCGACAACGCGCAGGGCATCGCCGAGATGTCCGGCGATGTCACGGGCGCGGGTGCGCAGGTCCTCACCGACCTCGACGCCGTCGGCAACACCACCAAGGCAATCACGAAGGGCATCGCCATCGCGACCGCGGTTCTCGCCGCGGCCGCGCTCTTCGGCTCGTATCGCGACGCCATCGCCACCGCGGTCGCCGAGGTCGGCGCCACGGCCGGGGAGATGTCCCTGAGCCTGGACATCTCGCAGCCCAACAACCTCGTGGGCCTGGTCCTCGGCGCGGCCGTTGTGTTCCTCTTCTCCGGGCTGGCGATCAACGCGGTTTCGCGGTCGGCGGGTTCGGTGGTCTACGAGGTGCGACGGCAGTTCCGCGAGCACCCCGGGATCATGGACTACACCGAGAAGCCGGAGTACGGACGCGTCGTCGACATCTGCACCAAGGACGCGCTGCGCGAGCTGGCCACGCCGGGTCTGCTCGCCGTGATGGCACCGATCGCCATCGGCTTCACCTTCGGAGTCGGCTCGCTGGGTGCGTATCTCGCGGGTGCCATCGGCACCGGCACGCTGATGGCCGTCTTCCTCGCCAACTCCGGTGGCGCGTGGGACAACGCCAAGAAGCTGGTCGAGGACGGTCACCATGGCGGCAAGGGCAGCGAAGCCCATGCCGCAACGGTCATCGGCGACACGGTGGGCGACCCGTTCAAGGACACCGCGGGCCCCGCGATCAACCCGCTGCTCAAGGTGATGAACCTGGTGGCACTGCTGATCGCGCCCGCGGTCGTGCAGTTCAGCTACGGCGACGACGCCAACCCGACCGTACGGGCCGTGGTCGCGGCACTGGCGATCCTGGTCATCGTCGTCGCCGTGTACGTATCGAAGCGGCGTTCAGTCGCCGTAGGTGACGAAGACAACGCCGCTGAGCGATCGGCGAAGTCACCGGACCCTGCGGTCGTTTCGTAGGGAGACGTCTCTCCCCGGCGAAACACCTGTTCAAAGCACGGGCGGGCGGCGCGGATTGACGCGTCGTCCGCCCGTTCGCGCATCTGCGCGCGGTCTCGCAGCAAGCCCTGGTGAGAGCCTTCTCTCCCTTGGTGCAAATGGCTGCAATGACCTACATACTGGACGCCTGTCATGCGATTGTCGTCCACTTGGCGTGTATGTTCCGGGGCCGAGAGCCTTGGAAGGGACCGATCCGGTGAAGGTGAAGAAGAATCTTGCGGCCGCGCTGTCCGGCGGCGCGGTACTGATGCTCGCGCTGTCGGGCTGCACCAGCGACGACAGCGACGACAAGGTGGGGGCCTGGGCCAAGACGGTCTGCGACCAGGCCCAGCCGCAGATCCAGAAGAGGGCCGACGCCCAGCAGGCGATCATCTCGACCGCCGCGGACGGCAAGCCGGCCGATATCCAGGCCGCCGACTCGAAGGCCTTCCAGGACATCGCCTCCGCCAACAAGGCCCTGGCCAAGGCGGTACAGGATGCCGGAGCTCCGCCGGTCGACAACGGCGAGACGCTCCAGCAGGACGCGGTCAAGGAACTCAACGCCACGTCCACGGCGTATCTCCAGCTGAAGAAGCAGGTCGACGCGCTCGATCCGAAGGACCAGCAGGACTTCGCCGACGGCCTGCAGGACGTCGCGGACGGTCTGGCGAAGATCGAGAAGATCGACCAGGACGCGCTGGCGAAGCTGCAGTCGGGACAGTTGGGTCAGGCGATGGCGAAGCAGCCCGGCTGCCAGAAGGTCAAGCCGTCGGTGACGGCGACGTCGAACCCGGGCTCGGGTGCCTCGAAGCCTGCGACCGCCCCTTCGAAGCCTCCGGCCAAGCCGTCGAACGCGACCGGGCCGTCCAAGTCCGCGGGCACGCAGAAGCCGTCGGGCGAGTAGTCCACGCCCGGACCATCCGGCGGGTGGTCCGCAGGTTGTCGGGCGGGTGGTCCGCAGGTTGTCGGGCGGGTGATTCGCGCACGCTCGTCGGGCGGCGCTGGTCCATCACGTCACCTCGTCAGCCCCCGGCCAACCCATTGACCCTTCACGCTGTCACCCGGGCCCCGAGCGGCCCGGGTGACAGCGTTGTGCGTCCCGGTGCCATGGTGCGCGCGGCACGGGAGGCTGCCATGGGTCGCGGGGGGAGAATGGGGGCGTGAGTACGACCATGCCTGCCGCAGGCATCCCCGCCCCCGACCAGTCCGCCCGGTTGCGTGCCGCCCTGCTCGCAGCCGAGTTCACGGCCGACGGGCTGCTCGAACTGCTCGGTGCGCCCGCGTACGCGGCGCTGGCCCGCAGCGAGACCGTCCCCGCGCTGCGCGCCACCCGAGGGGAGTCGCCCCTCGAGACGCTCGTACGGCTGTTCCTCCTGCAGCGGACGGTGTCCTACGACCGTGCCCGTGCCGCACTCCCTGTCGACGAGGCGCTTGCCGACGGCTGGCTGGCCAAGGGCGACGACGGCGTGCGTGCAACAGTGGACATCCGGCCCTACGGCGGCCCCGAGGGGGAGGACTGGTTCATCGTCTCCGATCTGGGCTGCGCCGTCGGCGGGGCCGGTGGCGCGAGCGGCCGGGGCGAGGGCGTGGTGCTCGGCGTCGGAGGCGCCTCCACCACCCTCGCCGGGATCACCGTCAGGACACCGGTGGCCTCGGCCCTCGACCTGGGGACGGGCTCGGGCATCCAGGCCCTGCACGCCGGCCGCCATGCCACCCGCGTCACCGCCACCGACCTGAACCCGCGGGCGCTGGCCTTCACCCGTCTCACCCTCGCACTGTCCGGTGCTCCCGATGCCGAGTTGCGCGAGGGCTCCCTGTTCGAACCGGTCGCATCGGAGACCTACGACCTGATCGTCTCCAATCCTCCCTTCGTCATCTCTCCAGGCGCCCGTCTGACCTACCGGGACGGAGGGATGGGCGGGGACGACCTGTGCCGCTCGCTCGTCCAGCAGGCGGGGGAGCGGCTGAACGAAGGGGGGTTCGCACAGTTCCTCGCCAACTGGCAGCACGTGGAAGGGGAGGACTGGCAGGAGCGCGTGCGCTCCTGGGTGCCCCGCGACTGCGACGCCTGGATCGTGCAGCGCGAGGTGCAGGACGTGACGCAGTACGCCGAGCTGTGGCTCAGGGACAGTGGGGACCACCGCACCGCCCCCGAGGAGTACGCGGCGCGGTACGACGCATGGCTGGACGAGTTCGAGGCGCGCGGGACCAAGGCGGTCGGTTTCGGCTGGATCACCCTCCGGAAGTCCGGGTCGGCGCAGCCGTCGATCGTCGTGGAGGAGTGGCCGCACCCCGTTGAGCAGCCCCTCGGCGAGACCGTGAGAGCCCACTTCGAGCGGCAGGACTATCTGCGGATGCGCGACGACGCTGCGCTGCTCGCCGACGCCTTCGTACTCGGCCCGGAGATCGTGCAGGAGCAGGTCGGTCTGCCCGGTGCGGAGGACCCCGAGCACGTCGTTCTCCGGCAGAACCGGGGCATGCGCCGCGCCACCAGGGTCGACCACATCGCCGCGGGCTTCGCCGGGGTCTGTGACGGGACGCTCAGTGCCGGGCGGATCCTCGATGCCATCGCCCAGCTCGTGAGCGAGGACCCGGTGCTGCTCCGCGACCGTACGCCGCAGGCGATCAGGCTGCTCGTGGAGGAAGGTTTCCTGGAGCCGGTGCCGACTCGCGGATAGCGGTCGTTCGCCACC
>NZ_JBWKDP010000019.1:59395-66408 GCF_056435905.1 Streptomyces sp. NPDC043861
ACCCGGACACCCGGACACCCGGACACCCGGACACCCGGACACCCGGACACCCGGACACCCGGACACCCGGACACCCGGACACCCGGACACCCGGACACCCGGACCGGGAGATTTTCGCCGTTCGACATCCGGCGGCTCCGGCGAGTCGCCGGGACTGCATGCGCCCCCGTCCGCGGTTCCTGCCGTGGCGGGGTCGGCGCCGACCGGCCGGCGTTCGCTGCCGCCGGGTTCACGGTGCTCGCAGGCGGCAGCGGCACCAGGCAGCGACCCCTTGGCCAAAACCGTCCGTGTGAATCCGGCCATTGTTCGCGAGATGGTGCACGGCCGTGCACGACGGTGCATGCAGATGCCTGGTCAGGGCATGGCACGGGATCACCTTGCGGCCCCTGTCGAGAGGGCGGCGTGGCGCGTCGGGGCACCGCGGAGGCCGCCGGGGGCCGTGTGCGACGGATCACTTGCTGCTCCTCGCGCCGCGAATGCACCGCGGCGACACGTCTCGGAGGCAGTCCCTCCGGTTCCGTTCCCGTGCGACGGGCGACGGCGCCGCCCGGGTGAACCCTCGCCGCGTTCACCCGGAATTCGCATGAGTGACTCCCGGAAGTGCCAGCCTCGGCCCCGGGACGTCCCGGGAGCGGTCCGAGAATGGGGAGACACCTGTGGAGAGTGGTCCGGCGATCTTCGCTGGCGCTGTATTCGCGCTGTTCGGAGCCGCTCTGCTGATATGGACGGGTGCCCGCGCACTGCATCGCGCACCGGTCGTGCACGGTGTGAATCCCGCCACCGCCGCCACCCTCACCGCGATCTTCGGTGCCGTTTTCCTCGTCGCCGGCGTCTGGTGCTTCACTCGTACCTGAGTCCCTCCGTTTCCGGCACGCCCTGACACCCGGCGTGGGAGTCCGGGCGGCAGGAATGCCTGGAGTCGGGTTACCGTTCGAGTGGCCGTTGCGAGCTTTTGCCGTTTGACACGGGGGCGGGTTGTACCGTCACACTCCGCAGCGACAGCAGTGGCAGTGCGGCCCGTACGCCGTACGCCGTGCGCGTACGTCCCCACCGAGCGTCGACCGGAGAGAAGAGCGAAGTTGTCCCCGACCAGCGAGACCGCACAGGGCGGCCGCCGACTCGTCATCGTCGAGTCGCCTGCCAAGGCGAAGACGATCAAGGGCTATCTCGGCCCCGGCTATGTCGTCGAGGCGAGCGTCGGGCACATCCGCGACCTCCCGAACGGGGCCGCAGAGGTCCCCGAGAAGTACACCGGCGAGGTCCGCCGCCTCGGCGTGGACGTCGAGCATGACTTCCAGCCCATCTATGTCGTCAACGCCGACAAGAAGGCACAGGTCAGAAAGCTCAAGGAGCAGCTCGCCGCATCGGACGAGCTCTACCTCGCCACCGATGAGGACCGCGAGGGCGAGGCCATCGCCTGGCATCTCCTCGAGGTCCTCAAGCCCAAGGTCCCCGTCCACCGGATGGTCTTCCACGAGATCACCAAGGACGCGATCCGCGAGGCCGTGGCCAACCCGCGCGAACTCAACCAGCGCATGGTCGACGCCCAGGAGACGCGGCGCATCCTCGACCGCCTCTACGGCTACGAGGTCTCGCCGGTCCTGTGGAAGAAGGTCATGCCACGGCTGTCGGCCGGTCGTGTCCAGTCCGTGGCGACCCGTCTCGTCGTCGAGCGCGAACGCGAGCGCATCGCCTTCCGCTCCGCCGAGTACTGGGACCTGACCGGCACGTTCTCCACCGGACGTGCCGGTGACGCCTCCGACCCCGCCGCCTTCACCGCCCGTCTGTCCACGGTCGACGGCCAGCGCGTCGCCCAGGGCCGTGACTTCGGCGCGGACGGCCGGCTCAAGTCCGGCCAGGTGCTCCATCTCGACGAGACGAACGCGCTCGCCCTCAAGGCCGCGCTCGAGAACGCCGCCTTCTCGGTCCGCTCGGTCGAGTCGAAGCCCTACCGCCGCTCGCCGTACGCACCGTTCCGTACGACCACCCTCCAGCAGGAGGCGTCGCGCAAGCTCGGCTTCGGGGCGAAGGCCACGATGCAGATCGCGCAGAAGCTGTACGAGAACGGCTTCATCACCTATATGCGTACGGACTCGACCACGCTGTCCGAGACCGCCGTCTCGGCGGCCCGGTCGCAGGTCACCCAGCTGTACGGCGCCGACTATCTGCCGGAGAAGCCGCGCACGTACGCCGGGAAGGTCAAGAACGCGCAGGAGGCGCACGAGGCGATCCGCCCCTCGGGTGATCGTTTCCGCACGCCCGCCGAGACCGGGCTGACCGGTGATCAGTTCCGTCTGTACGAGCTGATCTGGAAGCGGACCGTCGCTTCGCAGATGAAGGACGCGGTCGGCAACTCCGTCACCGTGAAGATCGGTGGCCGGGCGGCCGACGGCCGGGACGCCGAGTTCTCCGCGTCCGGCAAGACCATCACCTTCCACGGCTTCATGAAGGCGTACGTCGAGGGCGCGGACGACCCGAACGCCGAGCTCGACGACCGTGAGCGCCGGCTGCCGCAGGTCGCGGAGGGCGACCGGCTCTCCGCCGAGGAGATCACCGCGGACGGCCACGCCACCAAGCCGCCCGCCCGTTACACCGAGGCCACCCTGGTCAAGGAGCTGGAAGAGCGGGAGATCGGCCGGCCGTCGACGTACGCGTCGATCATCGGCACGATCCTCGACCGGGGCTACGTCTTCAAGAAGGGCACGGCGCTCGTGCCGTCCTTCCTCTCCTTCGCCGTGGTCAACCTGCTGGAGAAGCACTTCGGCCGTCTCGTCGACTACGACTTCACCGCCAGGATGGAGGACGACCTCGACCGCATTGCGCGGGGCGAGGCCCAGGCGGTGCCGTGGCTCAGGCGTTTCTACTTCGGCGAGGGAACGGTCACCGGTGGCGGCGCTGCCGAGGCCGGGAACGGTGACGGCGACCATCTCGGCGGCCTCAAGGAGCTCGTCACCGACCTCGGGGCGATCGACGCCCGTGAGATCTCGTCCTTCCCGGTCGGCAATGACATCAAGCTGCGCGTGGGGCGCTACGGCCCGTACGTCGAGCGTGGCGAGAAGGACGCGGAAGGCCACCAGCGCGCCGACGTCCCCGCCGACCTCGCGCCCGACGAGCTGACCGTCGAGCTCGCCGAGGAGCTGCTGGCCAAGCCGAGCGGCGACTTCGAGCTGGGCGCCGATCCGGTCAGCGGGAACCAGATCGTCGCGAAGGACGGCCGCTACGGCCCGTACGTCACCGAGATCCTGCCCGAGGGCACGCCGAAGACCGGCAAGAACGCCGTGAAGCCGCGGACCGCGTCCCTCTTCAAGTCGATGTCCCTCGACACCGTGACCCTCGAGGACGCCCTCAGGCTGATGTCGCTCCCGCGCGTCGTCGGCAAGGACGCCGAGGGCGTGGAGATCACTGCGCAGAACGGCCGCTACGGCCCGTATCTGAAGAAGGGCACGGACTCGCGCTCCCTGGAGACCGAGGACCAGCTCTTCAGTATCACGCTGGAAGAGGCGCTGGCGATCTACGCTCAGCCGAAGCAGCGCGGTCGGGCCGCGGCCAAGCCGCCGCTGAAGGAGCTCGGCACGGATCCGGTGAGCGAGCGTCCCGTGGTGGTGAAGGACGGCCGCTTCGGGCCGTACGTCACCGACGGCGAGACCAACGCGACCCTGCGGACCGACGACAGCGTCGAGACGATCACGCCGGAACGCGGATACGAGCTGCTCGCCGAGAAGCGCGCCAAGGGACCGGCGAAGAAGACCGCCAAGAAGGCCCCCGCGAAGAAGGCGGCGGCGAAGAAGACGACGGCGGCTGCGAAGAAGACCGCCGCGAAGAAGACGACCGCCAAGAAGACGACCGCCAAGAAGACGACCGCCAAGAAGACGACCGCGAAGACCGCGGCGGCAAAGAAGGCGGCCGCGGCGAACTCGTCCGCCTCGGACGAGTAACGAGGCGGAACGGCAGATCGAGCACCCGGCCGAGCAGCCCGGCCGGGCAGTTCGTGCGAAGCAGTGCGTACGGCCGGGCCGGCGGGTCGGGCGGTACGAGAATGGGCCACCCTGTGGGTGGCCCATTCCCCTCTCCTCGGTATGCCAGGGGCTCGCCGCCCGTTTGTTCGGACTGGGCCTCCGGGGAGTCATCGGCTCCGGATAGGCTGGGCGGATGACGCGAGCCGAGCAGCCAACGGACCAGAGCCCCACCTCTGACCCCGGTGCATCCGCCGCAGATGCCGGTCGGGATTTCGGGGCGGACGCCCTTGCCGCCGATTCACGTGAGCGTGCCGTGCGGTCGCTCCTGCGCGTACCAGCACTCCGGCGTCTGTGGGGAGCACAGCTCGTCGGAGGCACCGGTGACGCCCTCGCCTTGCTGGT
Organism: Streptomyces sp. NPDC043861; assembly: GCF_056435905.1. NCBI lineage: Bacteria > Bacillati > Actinomycetota > Actinomycetes > Kitasatosporales > Streptomycetaceae > Streptomyces > Streptomyces sp. NPDC043861. The sequence continues at coordinate 63,754 of NZ_JBWKDP010000019.1, forward strand.
GCTGGTTCTGCTGGCACTTCAGGCAGCGGTCGTCGAGGGTGCTTTCGGCGGCGGCTACCGCGGAGCGGCGTTCTCCGTCGCCGCAGTGTTCGGCGCCCGCGCGCTGGCCACACTGCTCTTCGGCGCCGTGCTCCTCGGCCCCCTCACCGCACTCACCGCGCCCGGCGGTCCGCTGGACCGCCGCTGGACGATGGTCGGTGCCGACGGTGTCCGTGTCGCGCTGCTCGTCATCGCCCCACTCTGGATCGACTGGACGCCGGGCACTGCACTGGCGTACATCCTCGCCACCGTGTTCGTCATCGGTGTCGCCGAGCGGTTCTGGACGGTCGCCCGCGAGAGCGCCGCGCCCGCACTGCTTCCCGCGCCGCCACTCGAAGGCGCCGCGGTGCGCCCGCTTCCCGATCACCAGGACGCGCTGCGGAGGCTCTCCCTGCGCACCTCCTTCGTGGTGATCCCCGCGGGGGCCGCCGTCCTTCTCATCGCCACGCTGATCGGCAATCTGCTCGGCTCCGGCATCGAGTGGTTCTCGCTGCACCAGGCCGCGCTCGGCTCGTATGTCGCGGCGGGTCTGTTCGCCGCCTCGTTGTCCGTGCTGTCCGCCGTCGAACTCCCCGACGCGCAGACACCGCGTCCCCGTTCACCGCTCGAAGGCCTGCGCCGCCCGTCCACCGGCAGCGGTCTCGACAAGGGCCGTACCGGTGCGGTGCCGCTGCTCGTCCTGGCCTGTGCCGCGGTCTCCGGCGCCATCGCTTCCGCCGCTGCCCTCGCCGCACTGCACGGCCATGATCTGGGCGGCGGCCCGGTGGCCTTCGCGCTGCTCGTCCTCGCGCTGACCGGCGGTACCGGCCTGGGCATCCGCCGGGCCGAGTCCGTACTGCCCTCCCTCTCGCGGCGCCGGCTCCTCGCCATTGCGATCGCGGTCACCGGTGTCGCCCTGCTGGCGCTCGGACTCGTGCCGGACACGGCAACCGTGCTGTTCATCGCCGTTCTGGCAGGTGGCGCGGCAGGTGTGGCCGCGCACACGGGGCATGCGTTGATCGATCTGGAGACCGAGGAGTACCGGCGGCCGCGGATCACCGAACATCTGCAGGCCGTCGTCCGGGTCTCCATCGGGCTGGGCGCTATTGCCGCTCCGCTGCTCGCCGCGGCCATCGGCCCGCACCGCCTCGCCAACGGCGACTTCGTCTTCGCGCACGGCGGCGCCGCGTTCACGCTGATGCTGGTCGGCGCGCTGCTGCTGCCCGTCGCCGCGATCGTCCTCGCCAAGACGGACGACCGCTCCGGCGTACCGCTGCGCCGCGATCTCGCCGACGCAGTGCGCCGTGGCGCGGACCCGATCCAGGCACCGTCCGCGACCGGCTTCTTCATCGCCATCGAAGGCGGCGACGGGGCAGGGAAGTCCACACAGGTGGAGGCGCTGGCGGACTGGATCCGTGCCAAGGGGCACGAGGTCGTCGTCACGCGAGAGCCGGGCGCGACCCCCGTCGGCAAGCGGCTCCGCTCGATCCTCCTCGACGTCTCGTCGGCCGGGCTGTCGAACCGCGCGGAGGCGCTGCTGTACGCCGCCGACCGCGCCGAGCACGTCGACACGGTCGTCCGTCCCGCGCTGGAGCGCGGTGCGATCGTCATCTCCGACCGCTACATCGACTCGTCGGTCGCCTACCAGGGTGCGGGACGTGATCTGTCGCCGACCGAGATCGCGCGCATCTCGCGGTGGGCGACGGACGGTCTCGTTCCGCATCTGACCGTTCTGCTCGACGTCTCCCCGGAGACCGCACGCGAGCGCTTCACCGAGGCGCCGGACCGGCTGGAGTCGGAGCCGGCCGAGTTCCACCAGCGGGTCCGTGCCGGTTTCCTCACCCTGGCAGCGGCCGACCCCGGCCGCTACCTGGTGGTGGACGCAGGGCAGGAGCCGGAGGCCGTGACCACGGTCGTACGCCACCGGCTCGACCGGATGCTGCCGCTCTCCGAGGCCGAGGTGAAGGCCCAGGAAGAGGCCCGCAGGGCCGCCGAGGAAGAGGCCCGCCGGAAGGCCGAGGAAGAGGCCGCGCGACGGGCGGAGGAGGAGCGCCTGGCGCGTGAGCGCGAGGAGCAGCTGGCCAAGTTGCGCGCCGAGGAGGAGGAGCGCAAGCGCCGCGAGCTGGAAGAGGCCCGGCAGCGCGAGGCCGAGCGGCAGGCGGAGGAGGCACGGCAGCGCGCCGATGAGGCACGTCGCCGGGCCGAGGAGGAGCGCCGTCGGCGCGAGGCCGAGGAAAAGGCCCACCGGGAGGAAGCGGAACGCCGTCGCCGGCAGGCCGAGGAAGAGGCCAGGCTCCGCGCGGAGGCGGAGGAGCGGCGCCGGGAGAAGCAGCGCAAGGCGGAGGAGGCCCTGCTGCGGGCCGAGGAGGCACGAAGGGCGGCGGAGGCCGCTGCGGCTGCTGCGTCGGCCGCGTCCGTCCCGCCCTCCGCCTCGTCCGCCGAGACGACCGTGCCCAGCCCCGTGGTGGGTGCGAACGACATGACCCGGACCGTGGAGACCCCGCGCCCGCACCTCGACATGACCAAGCGCGACGATGAGACGGCCGTCCTGCCGCAGGTGCCGGACGCTGCCCCGGGTGCTGCTGCGGCTGACGAGACGGCGGTGCTTCCGCCGGTGCGGGAGACTGGGTCGCGGGC
>NZ_JBWKDP010000019.1:66506-187362 GCF_056435905.1 Streptomyces sp. NPDC043861
GCCGCTGCGGCTGATGAGACGGCCGTCCTGCCGCAGGTGCCGGACGCTGCCCCGGGTGCTGCTGCGGCTGACGAGACGGCGGTGCTTCCGCCGGTGCGGGAGACTGGGTCGCGGGCCGCTGCGGCTGATGAGACGGCCGTCCTGCCGCAGGTGCCGGACGCTGCCCCGGGTGCTGCTGCGGCTGACGAGACGGCGGTGCTTCCGCCGGTGCCGGGCGTGGATCCGGCGGACCGGGTGCCCCAGGACATCTTCCGGGACGAGCGGCCCGCCGACGGGGCCGACCGCACCCGTGAGCTTGCACAGGTCGACGAGGAGGGGCGGCCGCGCCGCCGCTCCGACTGGGCCGAGGAGACCCCGCTGGACGACCTCCCGACGCTGGCGGACGAGCTGCTGGGCCGGCATGACGACGACGAGGACGGCCGTTACGGCGGCCGGCGCCCCTAGCTAGTGCTGTGACCGGATAGGTTCACCGGCTCGCGACGCCCTGCACGGCACTCCCCCTGGCTTCGCTGGGAGGCGCCCCCACGCTGCGTTCTCGAATCACCCGAGTACATCCAGTACGAGGGCGATCTCCCCCAGCCTCCGGCCGGTGGGGGTACCCCCGGGCGGAGCCAGGAGGAGCCGCCTCCGGCCGGTGGGGGTACCCCCGGGCGGAGCCAGGAGGAGCACCCCCACCGGCTTGCGATGCGTCCCCTCGGCCCCAAGGGGCCGGGGGAGGCCCCATGCCCGCGGCCGCAAGGGGCCGGGGGAGGCTCCATGCCCGCGGCCGCAAGGGGCCGGGGGAGACACCATGCACCGGACGCCGCGAGCTTCCCGGCAAACCCATCCGGTCACAGCACTGGCTCCCTGCCGGCGGGGTCGTCCACCGCTTCCACCGTCGAGGTTTTCCACAGGGTGCGAGGGCTGTCGGACCCCTGCCCCACAATGGGAACCCGGTGCAACACCTCGTACGACGTCAGAAGGCGGTGACGGCTGCATGGCCGTGTGGGACGACCTGGTCGGACAGGAGCGTGTCCAGGAGCAGCTCGCCGCCGCCGCACGGGACGCCGATGCCCTCGTATCGGCGCAGGCGGCGGGCAAGCAGCCCCCGGATGCGTCCCGGATGACGCACGCGTGGCTGTTCACGGGCCCGCCCGGCTCCGGCCGCGCGACCGCGGCGCGTGCCTTCGCCGCCGCTCTGCAGTGCGTCGGTCCTGACCGCGCGCTGGGCGGGGTGCCCGGCTGCGGGTTCTGCGACGGTTGCCACACCAGCCTGGTCGGTACGCATGCGGACGTCGAGGTCGTCCGCACGGACCTGTTGTCCATCGGTGTGAAGGAGACCCGCGAGCTCGTCCGCCGGGCCCAGCTGTCACCGGCGGTCGGACGCTGGCAGGTCATCGTCCTCGAGGATGCCGACCGTCTCACCGAGGGGGCGGGCAATGTGCTGCTGAAGGCCGTCGAGGAGCCCGCCCCGCGTACGGTCTGGCTGCTGTGCGCGCCGTCTCTGGAGGACGTCCTTCCCACGATCCGTTCCCGCTGCCGGCACCTGACCCTCCGCACACCGCCCGTCACGGCGGTCGCGGATGTCCTGATCAGACGCGACGGCATCGAACCCGAGGCGGCGACCGCCGCCGCCCGTGCCACCCAGGGGCATATCGGCCGAGCGCGCCGACTGGCCACGGACGAACGCACGCGCGCCCGCCGCGCCACCGTTCTCAAACTTCCGCTGCGCATCGAGGACATCGGCGGCTGTCTGAAGGCCGCACAGGAGCTGGTCGATGCTGCGGCGGAGGACGCCAAACAGGTCTCCGAGGAGATCGACGCCAAGGAGACCGAGGATCTGAAGACCGCCCTGGGCGCGGCGGCGGGCGGCCGGATGCCGCGTGGCACGGCAGGGGCGATGAAGGAGCTGGAGGACCGGCAGAAGCGCCGCAAGACCCGCACGCAGCGCGACAGTCTCGATCTCGCGCTCACCGACCTGACCGGGTTCTACCGCGATGTGCTCGCCCTGCAGATGGGCTCCCGGGTGGCGCTCGCGAACGAGGACGTTCGGGATGCCCTCGACCGGGTCGCCCGGAGCTCGAGCCCCGAGCGGAGCCTCCGTCGGATACAGGCGATCCTGGCGTGCCGCGAGGCCCTGGACGCGAATGTGGCGCCACTGCTGGCGGTGGAGGCGATGACGCTGGCGCTCCGCTCGGGCTGACCCTGCAGGTCCGAATCACCCAAACGGGCGTCAAGGGGTACGAACCCACGCCATGCGGCTAGGCTCCCAGAATGGATACCAGGCAACGCCTCCGGATCTCCGCCATCGCGTGCGCCGCTGCCGTGGGGATGCTTCTCTCCGGCTGCAACAGCCGCATCCTGCCTTCGGAGGCGTCCGAGGGGTCCGGGCCGCCGGCCGCGGTCCCCACGTCCGACTTCAAGCAGTACTACGACCAACGGCTGAGCTGGCGGGCATGCGGTGTCCCCAAGTTCGAATGCGCCACGCTCAAGGCTCCGCTGGACTACGCGAACCCCGACGGTCCCTCGATCGATCTTGCGGTGGCCCGGGTCAAGGCCACCGGTCCGGGCAAGCGGATCGGCTCGCTTCTGGTGAACCCGGGAGGGCCGGGAGGTTCGGCTGTCGGATACCTCCAGGGGTACGCGGGCATCGGCTATCCCGCCCCGGTGCGCGCCAGGTACGACATGGTCGCGATCGACCCGCGTGGTGTTGCCCGCAGCGAGCCCGTCGAGTGCCTCGACGACAAGCAGATGGACGCCTACACACAGACCGACCAGACCCCCGACAACGCAGCCGAGATCGCCAAGCTGCGGGAGGCGTACAAGGACTTTGCCGCAGGCTGCAAAAAGCGGTCCGCCTCGGTGCTGCCGCATGTCTCGACCGTCGAGGCGGCGCGCGACATGGACATCCTGCGCGCGGTGCTGGGCGACGAGAAGCTGTCGTACGTCGGCGCTTCGTACGGCACCTTCCTGGGCGCGACGTACGCCGAGCTCTTCCCTGATCGTGTAGGCCGTTTTGTGCTGGACGGGGCGATGGACCCGTCGCTGCCCGCCCGTCAGGTGAACCGTGACCAGACGGAAGGCTTCGAGACCGCCTTCAAGTCCTTCGCCGCTGACTGTGTGAAGCACACGGACTGCCCGCTCGGCACCGAATCCGCGACAGACGCGGCAGCCAGGCTCAAGGCCTTCTTCGCCACCACCGACGCCGAACCGGTCCCGACCGGCGAGAGCCGCGAGCTCACCGAGTCCCTGGCCACGACCGGCGTGATCGCCGCGATGTACGACGAGGGTGCCTGGCCGCAGCTGCGCACGGCCCTCAGGCGGGCGATGGACGGTGACGGGGCCGAGCTGCTGGCTCTGGCGGACTCGTACTACGAGCGAGAGCCGGACGGTGCCTACGCGAACCTCATGTACGCCAATGCGGCCGTGAACTGCCTCGATGCGCCGCCCGCCTTCAAGACCCCCGCCGAGGTCGGCTCGGCTGTCCCTGACTTCGAGAAGGCATCCCCGGTCTTCGGCAAGGGCTTCGCCTGGGCGTCCCTGAACTGCGCCTACTGGCCGGCCACCGCCACCGGCTCCCCCCATCGCATCGAGGCGAAGGGTGCCGACCCGATCCTGGTCGTCGGTACGACCCGCGACCCGGCCACCCCGTACAAATGGGCCCAGGCCCTCGCGGGCCAGCTCTCCTCCGGCACGTTGCTGACCTACGACGGTGACGGCCACACGGCATACGGTCGGGGCAGCGACTGCATCGACACGGCGATCAACAACTACCTGCTCGAGGGCACGCCCCCGTCGGAGAACAAGCGCTGCCAGTGATCAGCGACCTGGTCAGGGGCACTCCGAATAACCCTGTAGACTTGGCGCCGCTGCTGATGCGAACCTGCTCCTGCCGGGAGAGGTATATCGGCAGCTTGCCGCCTTAGCTCAGTTGGCCAGAGCAACGCACTCGTAATGCGTAGGTCTCGGGTTCGAATCCCGAAGGCGGCTCATCCTGAAACCCCAGGTCGGATTGACTCCGACCTGGGGTTTTCTCGTTCAGTGGATGCGGCGACGGCGGCGGGCGCGAGCCGCGCGGGTGTCGGGGGTCTCAGTTCTGGTCTCAGTGGGGCCCCGATCGGGCGCCGGGGGAGCGGGCACGAAGAACTCGCCGATGCGCCGCATGGCGTCCTTCGAGAGGTGGGATCGGCCCTTGACGTACCTCCTCGTCTGGCTGATCCGGGTGTGCCGAAGGATCTCCATGATCGTGGGCATGGCTGACCGTCTACCAGCTGCCGCCGTACGCTCCCGAGCTCAACCCCGTCGAGGGCGTGTGGTCACACTTGAAGAGGTCGCTGGCCAACCTCACCAAACACAGCCTTGACCAGCTCACTGCGCTGGTGAAGGCACGGTTGAAACGGATGCCGTACCGGCCCCCGCCTCATCGAGGGTCTCATCGCCAAGACCGGGCTCGACTCCTAACCGCCGTCAGCTGTTAAAGATCTCTCGTCAGAATGCAGTGGGGCTCGTCGTTGTCTTCGTCGCCCACGCGGGTCCAGAGCATCAGAGTCTTTCCATGCCGCAGAGCGCTGAGGACGTCTCCCACGTCATCCCCCTCGGGGCCTTTGGTGTCGAACGACCGCCAGACGGCGGTCCCTGACTTGTCGGAGTCGTCTTTCCAGGTGCCCGATCCTGACCGGGGTCCTGTCCAGTTCCAGTCCGAGGCGCCCATCCAGTCGCCGCATACGTTGTCGGCCGTGAAAGTTCCATCCGGCTTCAGCGTCAGGGTGCCGCCGTCGGCGTCGGTCCATGTGGTCGTGAGTTCGGCCGGCTTCAGCATGACGGATTCGCCCTCGGGCGGCGGCCGGTGCCAGAACCAGCTGCAGGCCGTGAGTGGGAGAGCCATGGCAAGGAGGACCAGCGCGGTCCGGCAGGAACGCAACACGCTCCACCTCCAGCGGCTTCTGCAGGTCGCGCGCGCGACGGGAGATCAAGGACGTGTTCCGCAGCCTGGCATAGACTTTGAACACGTTCAAGCCCGAGTTGACGGAGGCGGAGCCCCACAGGTCGTCACGGCCGTACCGCACCGAAGTACCGCAACCGCAGCGACTGATGGCGGTCACAGCACTGGACCCTCCATGGCCCGGAAGCAGCCGAAATGACCCTGAACAGCCGATCCATCACGAGCCGGACGTGCTCACGCCGAGCCCGTTCCTCAGCCGTCGATCCACCGCAATCGGGATACCTCATCCTCCCGACATGGCGCGGACCACGGCAGCCGTCACGGCCCGACGTAACCCGCACCATTGAAGATCCCTAGTCAGGGGTTTTCGGCCGCTGAGGGCCACTATGCGAACGCCGCCGGACGTCCGTGGACCATGATCGGACAACTCGTCATGCGTAGGTCTCGGGTTCGAATCCTGAAGGCGGCTCAGAGAAGCCGCGGCCGCCCGAACCGCTTCGCCCGCCGAATGCACCGCGTTCCAGCGGGCCGCGTATCCAACGGGCGTTTCGCAGGAGCTTTCACCGGAGTCGTCGGCGAATCCCGGCTAGAGATCGAAGGCTCCCACTGTGTGCAGCACATGGGGTTCATCGCGCAGGCGTACGAGGAGCTGCGGATGTCGGCCGCGCAATCGCGGCCGCGGGTCGGCCGCCGGTACGCCAGGAGCTCAGCGGCGGCTCTCCAGTACCCGGTCCAGGGTGAGTGCCAGCACGCCCCCCAGCAGCACGGCAGCGACCATCATCGAGCCGACCTCCGCGTTGAGCGCGCCCCAACCGTTGACCAGCGAGATGACCAGGGTGAAGAGCGGGACCGCCAAGGTCGCCGTGAGATGGCGGGGGAGGGAGTCGCGGTGCGGCGCGCGGTGCACGCGGGCGGCGGCCAGGACACAGATGGTCATCGTCAGCACGTTGGGGACGTAGATGAGCGCGACCCGCCAGCCGAAGGAGTGCAGGCGGGAGTCGAAGACACCCTGTACCGCGTAGCCCACCGCGATGCTCAGCAGCGTCAGCGCCACGAGGCCGACAGCCCACGAGCGAATCAGTGGGAAGAACCACGTGGGGCGTCCCTGGATCCCCCCTACCTGCATGTGATGTGCTGGCGGCGAGGCCTGGTTGCTGCGCGTGCCGTACATCTTCTACCTCTCTCTTTCCTCGGGGCCGCACACGCTATCTCAGTCGGTCGTGTTGCCATCCGGTCTCCGCCGGGCGCGAGGGGAAGCCCGGAAGTCGCTGCACGCGAAAGGTGAAGCAATGAACGCGCGGGGTCACGCCGGACGGCAGGGGCGGCACGTCGGCCGCCGAGCAGTGCTCGGGGCCGGGGTCGTGGGTGTCGGAGCCTTTGCGGCGTGGCAGGTCTTCGGCAGTGAGGAGGACGGGGGCATTCCGGCGCCGCCCGAGCGGCAGCCCACCTGGACGTACGCGATGAACGGGGCTGCCGCCGGGGTGACTTGGCTGAGCAGTGCGGGCGGCTCCCTCTACATCACCTCCGACGGTCCGCTGTCCGTGCACGCGGTGAACGCCGGGAACGGACGCGAGCGATGGGTGGCTGAGGTGGCCGGCGGCAAGCAGGGGGACGCGGTGCTCGGGCCTGTCACCGTCGCCGACGGGACCGTCTATGCCGTGGCCAGGGGCGGGCACGTCAACGCCTTCGCTGACGACGACGGCAGCCGGCGCTGGGCGAGTGCACCGCTGGGCGGCGGTTCCCCTGCGGCACCTGTGGTGATCGGCTCCACTGTGTGCGTGCTGATGGGAACGGAGAAGGCGGCGGACGAAGCCGGTTCCACCCGCACCCTGGTCGAGGGTGTGCTGTGCGGGTTGGCTACGGGCACGGGGCGCGTCAAGTGGCGGACTGAGGGGAACCGGCTGCTGCTCGGGGACCCCTCCCGCGGACAGGTGATCGCGGAGACCCGGGGCGGCGAACGGATCGTCGCACTCGACGCGGATTCGGGGGACGAGCGCTGGTCGCTGCCGAAGCAGGACAGCGTGGTGCTGGCGACGGATACGAAGCTGATGTACGCCACCGGGTCGGGGAAGGCCAACGAACTGGCCGCGTACGACCTTTCCACCGGGGAGCGGCGTTGGAAGTCCCCCGCGCCTCCGAAGGAGAGCACAGAGGGCCCGGGTGCGCGGATCACCCTCTCCGCCGACGGGCGTACGGTCTACGCCTGCGAGGGCGGAACCGGGGCCGTGTACTCCTACGACGCCGCGACGGGCGACCGGCGCTGGCGCGCCACGGTCGATTCGCCGGTGACTCCCGAGGCTGCGTCGGGCGGGTCCGCCGTCTTTCTGGCTACGAGTGACGGCTACCGGGGCGCGCACTCCGTCGACTCAGGCTTCCAGAACCCCTTCGCCGACGAGGAGAAGAAGCCCGGCGGCTATGTCACCGCAAGAGCCGCATCCGACGGGAAGCAGTTGTGGCGTACACCGTCCAACAGCTGCACCTCCGTACCGGCGTTGGCTGGCAGTCAGTCCGTACTGGTGGGCCACACCTCGGAGTTGTGGGCCTACGACGCTCGTACGGGAGCGGCGCGCTGGCGCGCGAAGGGCGAGCCGAGTGCGGATGGAGTCCCCTTGGTCGCCGACGGCAGGCTTTACGTGCTCACGGATGCGGGAGTCAGCGCGGTTTCGGCTTCGGTGTGAGGCCCGGCGGTCCCCGCTGGTCAGTTCGGTAAGTCTCCTTATGGAGTTGCGAATTGGGTCCGTGGGCCCATGTGCCGACCAGCGTCGCTCTGTACGATTCTCGAACACACACTGCCCCATGGGACACAGCTGCCTCAGGCGACACATCCCCCCACACTGAGCACGCCGTACGGAAGGAACCACGAGCATGGAGCATCGCGGACCGACAGACGGAGCGGCACGGAGGTGGGAACGCGGACTCCGGCGGAGCGCCAAGGTGATGGGCGGCGCGGCGGTTGCGATGCTGCTGCTGGCCGGTTGCGGGGGCGGCGGCGCGGCGGACGAGGCGGCACCAGAGGGCTACGAGCGCCTCAAGACGCCCCACATCACCGTGGACTTCCCCACGGCGTGGAAGGTCCAGTCCGAGGCGGAGCGGCCCGAGGCCGCCGACGGGGCGGCCGTGCTGGAGCAGGGCGGACGCCAGCTCGGGAAGATCTCGGTCGTGCTCAAGTACGACGACTCCCGTGACGCCAAGACGGCGGCGGCCTCCGCCCTCGGCGACCACGAACTGCAGGCGGAGATCAAGGGGTTCAAGGACTTCACCGTCGGCGGCACGGATGACGGTCAGCGGATCGACTACGCCTTCAAATCCACTGGAACCGGGTCGACCCCTCCCAAGGGGGAGCCGGTCAACGGGGTCGACGTGGTGGGCACGGACAAGAGGGGCGAGACCTTTCTGGTCCGGATCAACGCTGCCGCATCCGCTCTGAGCTCCGACGAGCTGGAGAAGGTTGCCAAGAGCGTCCAGGTCGTCGCGTCCGACTGAGGCCGGCGCGTTGGCCGAATTTCCGGCGCGGCGAGTCCGCCGATGAGAGCGGCTGCTGTGGAGCCGTGGAGATGTCCTCCACGTCCGTCTTATGCGTCGCGGATCCATGTGCCGATCCTGACGCGCACGGTGACACTCCGCTCTCAATAACTCCTTCCCGAATCACTGGAGTTATGAGCAATGGCCTCGGTATCAGTGCGAGGCATTCATCCATTCTTGGGGAACATCAGCACCGTGCGGGAAGCCCGCGGGGGAGAGGGGCAGGGGGAATGGGACCCTTCGAAGGGTCGAGGTCGGTTTCGGGCAGGCTGTCAACCGATGCCGGACAAGGCGCTGTCGACTACATGGGTGTCGTCGTGGTGGTCGCTGCAGTCATCGCGGGCGTAACGGCCGTCGGTATCGGGGGCGACATCTCGGCGGCCATCAGTGCCCAGATATGCAAGCTGACCGGCGGATCGAACTGCGACATCATCTCCATCAGCGCCAAGGACCAGGACGCCCAGGACAGGGACAAGAGTTACCGGCCGGTGCTGTGCAACACGAAGAACGAGCAGACCGACTCCGGGCAGGAGGTCAAGGTCGCCATCGTCAAGCTGGGCAGCAAGTTCACCATGAAGCGGGAAGAGTTCACGGACACTTCGGAGAAGCTCCCGGACGGCTCGAAGGGCACCGGGAAACGCATCATGATCACCGTCCAGGGGAGCGGTGAGGCCGGCCTTGAAACCGGCGCCAAGGCGAAGTTCGGAGAGAACAAGGCGAAGGTCCTCGAACTCGGCGCCGGGGTCGAGGTGAAGGACGGGGACACCTGGGTCTTCTCCGACCCGGACAAGGCCAATGAGTTCCAGGAGAGGGTCAAGGACCTTCAGGACTCTGCTCCGAAGGAGGCCGGGAAGGGGTTCCTGCGGGTCTTCGGGGTCGACCTCGACGAGGACGAGCGGGAGAACTTCAGCAAGGACTACAAAGACAACCACATCAGTACCGAAGAGACGAAGGTCAAGGCGAAAGCCGAGCTCGGACTCGAAGGCGAGACCAAGAACAGCGCCTATGGGATCTCGGGAGCCGTCGACGCGAGCGGCATGAAGCGCACCCAGATCAACAACTGGCTGCGCCCGCCGGTCATCTCCACCACCCGCGACTTCGAGGTCAGCGCCAAGGGGAAGACCAGCTGGGGCGCGAACGAAGCTCCTGCCAAGTTCAAGGGCGAGGCCGGCGCCGGGTTGAACGGCGCCATTACGGTCACGCGTTACTCCGAGGGCCCGAACAAGGGGAAGCTGGCCCGGATCGACGTCGTCACGACCGTCACCAAGGAGGGCAGCGCCGCCACCAACGTCGAAGGGTCGAAGGAAGCCAAGGACGGCACGGGCAAGCACCGGAAGGGCAAGCACCGGAAGGACGCCAACCCCAAGGGCACCATCAAGGGCGGGGACAAGAACGGCGTGAAGGAAGTGGAGACCACCACCACGACCCTCGCCTTCCCCCCAGACGAAGAGATCACGCCCGAGCAGCGCGAGCAGCGGGACATGGTGGAGAAGGCCATCGGCGAAGGCAACAACGACATCGTCGGCAGCTCCGAGGGCAAGCCGAATGTGGACGGCCGGACCCTGACGGGAATGATGACCGATACACCTCCCGCGACCTCGCCCGACAAGCCGGGAACTCCGCTCAGCGCGAGCAAGAACCCGTACGCCCGCCTCCTTCACGACTCCGCCATCAGCACCAGGACGACCCACACAGTGGACGCCAACAGCAAGGAGGGCGGCTTCGAGCTGAAGGCCGGCCTCTCGCTCGGGTACACCACGAAGCATGAGTCGGAGACTGCGGACCTTGAGAAGGCCGAATTCCTCGGAGCCCCGTCGGGCAAGGACGGGGCCAGGTCCTTCAAGCCCATCAAGGCGTGCAGCTGAGGGAGGGACAGCCCTTGGCACTGCCCCGCACCACCCGGGATGATCTTGCGGGGCCTCGTCATGCGTAGGTCTCGGGTACGAATCCCGAAGGCGGCTCCGGCGAAGGCCAGGTCACGTAGCCCGTGACCTGGCCTTCTGCGTTGGGCAGGGCACGATGCGTCACACGGCCGGGGCCGAGGCCCGCCCGGGTGCGGCTTGCGTGAGCGATGGATGGTCGGAGCGGCCCGGGCCCCACTTCTTGGTTTCTTCCGCGCGCTCTCCTTCTTCGCCCTGGCGTCGGCTTTCGCCCTCGCCGTGGCCCGCACGGCAGTCCTGCGGGCCTCTTCTCCGGCCCGGCCTTGCGCTTGAGCGCAGCTCAGCGGCCTCAGCGGCCTCGGCGGCCTCGGCGGCGAGCTTGAGCGCGGCCGCGCCGTGCCGGAGGTCGCGCAACCGGGGCGGCCACGGCGAGAAGGGGCTCTGCAGCGCCCCGCCATTGTCACGGAATGCTGGGTTGCGCCGGCGATGTCCCGGCCGGAGTTCGGCGGACGGTTCGCGCAGACGGCGGCGCGCAGGATGTCGAACTCGGGGACGGCGATCACTCCGGACCGGGCCTCGGGGTGCGGATGCTGTTTCAGGCACGTGCGGTCGTCTCCGTGCGGGAGACGGCGCCTGGACCCGCCTGTTGGTCGCATCGTGTTACTGCGATGATGCTCGCCACCGGCGGCCTTCAGCAGGAAACGCGTGTAGGAGAGAAGCTTTGACCCTCACTGATCCCGAGATGTCACCATCGTGGGCTGGAGAAACGCCCGGGGAGGCGGACGGTCATTCGCCCTCGAAGCTGTCGGCTGCCGACGTGCTGACGCTGGGCAACGCGGTTTGCGGTTTCTCCTCCATCTACTTCATCACCACCGCCGTTCTGGTCCCCTACCTGACGGGCGGTGGGGAAGACGGCTCGATGAGGCAGGGCGCGGCCACCGCCGTCATGCTCATCCTGATGGCCTCGCTGTTCGATCTGTGCGACGGGATGGTCGCCCGGAAGTTCCGCAGCTCTGGGATGGGGCCGGAGCTCGACAACCTCTCGGACCTGGTCAGCTTCGGCCTTTCACCCGCGTACTTCGTGGTGGTGTGGGGGCTCGTCAACGACGACTCGCACCCGGAACTCGTGGTACCGGCTGCCGTCGCCGTACTGCTCGGCGGCTTGCTGCGGCTGGCCCGCTTCTCGGTCACCCCGATGCAGGACGGCATGTTCCAGGGCATGCCGATCCCGTTCGCCGCACTGACAGTTGTTTCGGTCGTCCTGCTCGAACTCCCTTTCATGGTCACACTGATGGCGGTGCTCGGCGTTGCCTGGCTGATGGTGAGCAGGGTCGAATACCCCAAGCCCACCGGCAGCATGGCCATTGCCACGATCGGATGGGCGGCGATCAACATCGGCTGCCTGGTCGCCTGGGCCGCCAACTCCCCCGGCGCCGAAACTCTCCTTGTGACCGGCTGCACGCTCCAGCTGACCCTCGCGGCAGTGCTTCCCCTGTTCGCCACGGCGCGCCGTATCAACAGGGCCCGTAACGCTCGCTCGGCCAGGGCCGGAGGGGCCTGACGGAGGTCGGGCGCGGACTCTCCGAGCAGAGTCCGCGTCCCCCGGGAGCGCCCCTCGGCCGGCATCCTGAACCGCATGGACGACCGACTCTGATGAAGCCCCGCTCGGAGAACCTCCGAGCTGGGCTTCTCGTTCAGAGGGTGCGGCGACCTCGTGTCCGCGATGTGGCGCAAGCCGCCACCCTGGCTTCTGAGCGGGCCTTTGCCGGCCCGGCGCGTGGCGCGTCACGCCACCTGGGTGGTGCCCGGCCCGTCAGATCAGGCCCTCGGCGGTCAGGGGATTCCTGGCCAGAGCGGTGAGCAGGGCGCGCTGAATGTGTCCGCGCGCATCGTGGAGTCGGCACCGGACATGGACTCCAAGTTCTACGCCGCCACCCAGACCATGGACGAGGCGCGGCACGTGGAGCTGTACTTGCGGTTCCTGCGCGAGAAGGTCGGGATGCACTACCCGATCAACCAGGACCCGGCCAGCTTGCTGGCCGAGTTGCTGGAGGACTCCCGCTGGGACCTCCCCTGTCTCGGCATGCAGGTGCTGATCGAGGGCCTGGCGCTCGCCGCCTTCGGCCTCTTCCGCGACGTGTCGACCAATCCGCTGGTCAAACAGCTGCTTGCCTGAGTCATGCAGGACGAGGCGCGGCACGTCGCCTTCGGGCGCCTCGCGCTGAAGGACTACTACGGCGAACTGACCTCCAAGGAGCGCGCCGAGCGCGAGGAGTTCGTGGTGGAAGGCTGCTCTCTGCTGCGCGACCGGTTCAAGGGAAAGGCGGTCCACGAGCAACTCGGCCTGCCACTCGACGAATGCATGGAATTCGTCGACAACTCGGAGATGTACCAGCTCCACCAGTCGTTGCTGCTCAGCCGAGTCGTGCCCTGTGTGAAGGACGTCGGTCTGTGGGGCGAAAGGGCGCAGGCCGCCTATGGCCGGATGGGCATCCTCGAGAACGCCAGGGCCGATCCCGACGTGCTCATTGAGGCAGGACGAGGACATCGCCCAGGCCGTGGACCAGGAGCGTTACGAGAGTGAACTGGCCGTCCGCAAGCAGGAGGTGGACGACGCGATCGCGCTCGGAGAGGACGGGACCGAGGCCGAGTAAGGAGGCCGAGTAAGGTCCCCTTCATGACCACAGATGCGCAGAGGACGGGCCCCTTCTGGGACGTCCTGGCCGGACGGACACCCCCGCCGGCCGCGGCGACGACGCTGGGGTGGGAACTGATCGCGGTCGATCCGGAGCAGGGAACCATCGAGGTGGCCTTTCAGGCCACCGAGCAGTTCCTCAACCCGGTGGGAGTGGTTCAGGGCGGGTTTCTGGCCGCCATGCTCGACGACACGCTGGGGCCGGCGCTCGTGGCGACCCTGTCCGACGGCCAGTTCGCGCCGACCCTGGATCTCCATGTGCAGTTCCTGCGGCCGGCCCGACCGGGTCGGCTCATCGGACGGGGGCGGATCGTCCAGCGCGGCAACGAGGTGTGCTTCCTGTCCGGCGAGCTTCTGGCCGCCGACGGCAAGCCCGTCGCCGTGGCCACGGCGACGGCGCGCATCAAGACGGTTTCCGGGACCTCACGCTGAACCGTGCGGGAGCCGTGGACGTTCCGCGCCTGTCCGCGGGCGACGGCCTTGTGCTGCGCCCCTGGGAGCTGGGCGATCTGCCGCTCGTCCGGGAGGCGTCGGACGACCCCTACATTCCGTTGATCACGACCATTCCCCGGACGTACTCGCAGGAGGCGGGCGAAGCCTTCGTCCGACGGCAGTGGGAGCGGGCGTCCACCGGGAGCGGGTATCCGTTCGTCATCGTGCGCCGCGAGGACGGCAGACCGCTCGGAACGGTCGGCCTGTGGCTCAGGGAACTGAACGAGGGCCGTGCGTCGTTGGGTTACTGGGTGGCCGGATCTGCCCGTGGTCGGGGGGTCGCTGCGGAAGCCCTTCGAGCGGTGGCCGTCTGGGCCCTCGGCGATCTACGGATTCCCCGCCTGCAGCTCTGTGCGGAGCCGTGGAACGCCGCGTCGATACGGACGGCGGAGCGTGCCGGCTTCCGGCGCGAGGGCCTGCTCCGCAGTTGGCAGCAGGTGGGCGACGAGCGCCGGGACATGATCATGTATGCCATGCTGCGTGCCGATCTGCCCTGAGCGGTCGGTGTCGTCGGCGTTGGCGGGATCGTGCCCGCCCCCGCGCAGGTGTCGCGGAGACCGGGCGGAGAGGCGTGGCCCGTAGGGTCGCGGCCTGTGAGCGGGCGCTCGCACCTCTGGTCCTCCTCGGGTGCTCCCGCGTTCCGTATCGGGGCTGCAGGGCGACGGGAAGGGAGGCCGAACGGTGGCGGACGAGAAGGTCCTCGAGGCACAGAAGTGGGTGAACTCCACCTACGGCGGGGTGTCCGGGTACGTGCGATGCCCGGAGGACGGCCGCACCGGATGGGCGACCATGTATGCACTGGTCATGGGGTTGCAGCACGAGTTGGGGATCAGTCCGCTGGTCGCCTCGTTCGGCCCGACGACGCAGTCCAGACTCGCCGCACTCGGTGACGTCACGTTCGGCTGGAACGCGAACCGGAACATCGTCAGAATCCTGCAGCACGGACTGTTCTGCAAGGGCTACTGGGGCGGTGACGGCCGGGGGGACTACGACATCTCCACCGGCGCGGCGGTCGATGCGGTCAAGTCGGACATGGGCCTGCCGCAGGACGGCAGGGTCCAGGCCAAGATCTTCAAGGTGATCCTGAACATGGACGCCTACGTCGTCGTCGCCGGCGGGACGGACAAGGTGCGGGAGATCCAGCAGTGGCTGAACAGCCGCTACTGGGGGAAGTCGACCTTCGACGTCGGGCCGTGCGACGGCCTGTACTCGCGGGATGTGCAGAAGTCCCTGATGAAGGCGATCCAGTACGAGCTCGGGATCGCCGAGGGCTCGGTGAACGGAAACTTCGGCCCCACCACCCAGGCCGGCCTCAAGTCGCACACCCTGTCCGAGGGCGCATCGGGTATCTGGGTCCAGTTGTTCTCGGCGGCCTGTGTGTTCAACGAGCCGCTGCCCGGCGATGTCCGCACCGGGTTCCGCAGCGACTTCGACTCGAAGCTGCGCGAGTACGCCGACCTGTTCCAGGAGTTCTCGGCGCTGGCGAGGACGGGGCGTGCGGACTACCAGACCTGGGCGCAGCTTCTGGTGTCCATGGGGGACGCCGACCGTCCGGCGTCCGGGTGCGACACCCGGTTCGAGATCACACCGTCCCGTGCGAAGTGGTTGCACGACAACGGCTACCGGGTGGTCGGCCGCTATCTGTACGACCCTCCGGGGTCGACGCTCGACAAGGAGATCAAGCCGGGTGAGCTGAAGACGATCTTCGATGCGGGTATGAGGGTCTTCCCGATCTACCAGGACAACGCCCGCCGACTCTCCGACTTCACCTACACACAGGGCTACCAGCACGCTCTGAACGCGCACAAGCTGGCCTCGGATTACGGCTTCAACCGCGGCACGACCCTCTACTTCGCGGTGGACTACGACGCCACGCAGGAAGAGATCGACTCGGCGATCGTGCCGTACTTCCACGGTGTCGCGGCGGGTCTGGCGTACAACGGGAAGAAGTACATCCACGGTGTGTACGGATCCCGGAACGTGTGCGGCAACGTCACCAGGAAGACCGACGCACGCTGGTCGTTCGTATCCGGTATGTCATGGGGCTTCTCCGGAAACCTGGGCTTCCCGCTCCCCTCGAACTGGGCGTTCAACCAGATCAAGGAGTTCAGGGTCACCAACGGCCAGGATGTGTTCGACCTGGACCGCGACGTCACCCGACCGGGCGGTGACACCGGTGCCGGTTCGGTCAACGAGCCGTCGGGCCCTGCGGACAACTTCATCGACTACGTCACGCGTCTGTACGCGGTGGCGCGGGAGTACGGCAAGGGAAACCCGGACCGGCTGGTGATGGAGTTCACCCGCCATGAGGCGTACGGCGGCGGCGACTGGGACTTCCTGATCGGTGAGTACGACAAGGACTTCATCGGCTTCGCCAGGGGCAGGGGCATGTCCGTCCTGAAGGAGTTCACGGACCCCTACACCGGCCATCCGCTCGGCGCGGAGCATCTGATGGCGTCGGCGAACGGTCATTTCGTGTCGGCCCCGCCGGGCAATCCGAAGAGCGTGAACGAGGGCGACGTCGCAGGCTGGGGCGGCGACCTGCTCACCTTCTACGCGGACTGGCGCCGCGAGTCGGACAGCTATGCGTCCGGTTACACCTTCTGCCAGGCGAAGCTGGCGAAGATCGGTGTCGCATCGAGTTTCGGCTTCAACGACCTGATCGAGGACGCGGACGCGTTCCTGATCGCCGACAAGGTCCGGTCGGGCAAGGACATCGTGACCGCGGTCCGGGAGCAGTACAACGGCGGCGGCGGTCTGAAGCGCTTCTCGAACTACTACGAGAAGCGGTTCAACGGGAACACGGAGGACACGAAGTTCCTGGCCCACAACATCCTGACGGCAGCGGACGACAAGGAGGTCGTGGCGGCGCAGATCGGTCTCATCACGGTCCGCGGTGGCATCAAGACGCTGCCGGCCATGCTTCCGTACAGCGTTCTGGAGCCGTTCGAGAAGGGATTCACGGACACACTGCTGGCGCGGACCGGCCTGGAGGCGCGGATGGCTGCGGAGTGGAAGGCGAACCACCGGAAGTATCTGCGACAGGCCGAGGCCCGAGCCCGTGCTCGCAAGGCCGCTGACGGCGCATGACAGGAGAGGACCGGCGCATGTCCGGCCGGGCAGCGTTCCGGCGCCGTCCCGGAGTGTGGCTGCTGGTATCCGTGGTGGCGGCGGTGTCGATGTGCGCCGTGTACTTCGTCGGGATGTTCTCCGGCGGGCATGAGATCGACGAGACGTGCGCGCGGCTGGGCCAGGCGTACGACGAGGCGTACCGGTCGGAGCACTGGGAGGAACCCGGACGCTGGTTCCCGCTCCACAACAAGTGCCATGCGGGGTTCGATCTCGTCCCTGTGTGGGTGAACCCGGCCCTGGTGTGCCTCGCGGCGGTGACGGCGGCCTCCGTGCTGCTGGCTCTGGTCATGGGCGTGGCTCGTGTGGTGAAGACCGTGGAGAGAAGGAAGGGGACTCGAGGGTGAGACCGGAACGGGATGTGTCACGACGGCGGTTCGTCGGCGCGACCGCCGGAGTGGCGGGCGGTGCCGCCCTGTTCGGCATCGCGGGAAGCGGTACGGCTGCGGCCGCGACCGGTGCCACCGGTGGTGCTCAGGCATGGCATCGGGGGACGTCCGAGAACGGGTGGCCGGTTCTGGAAGGGGCCAGGTCGCACCGCATCGAGGGCAGCGGCGAGACGGTGGCCCTCGCCGAGGGGGACGCGGCGGTGATCCTTCTGCATGTGGCCCGCCGGTTCCACTACGAGATCGACCGGCTCCGCGAGGGGGATGTGACCGGGTACCGGGCGCTTCGCGAGGTGGGGGAGAGGTACGAGTCCAACCACCTGTCGGGGACGGCCATCGCGATCCGCGAGACCGGCTATCCGCTCGGGGCGAAGGGCGGTCTGTATCCGCACGAACTGGTGGTGGTGCGGGACATCCTCGCCGAACTGAACGGCGCGGTGGTGTGGGGCGGCGACGAGAAGAAGCCGAAGGAGTCCCACTTCCACATCGCGCTGCTGCCCGGACACCCGAAGATCAAGGGCGTGGCGAACAAGATCCGTTCCTGGAACGGCACTCCGGGCGAGGGAGCGGGTTCCGTGGACGCCTTCGACCCGTCGCGTCGCAGGGCCGCGATCGCGTTCCGGAAGCGGTCCGCCTGAGAGCGGTCCCGCAATCGCTGTGGTCAGGGACCGCGGCTGCCGCCAAACGCCCGGGGATCCGCGTCGCACGGCCAACGGTCGGCTACCGCTGGAAGAGATGGCGTCCCACGTCCTCCGGCACCCGCTCGCGCACCGGGACGCTCTCCGGCCCGGGGCGGCGGGCGCCGGGAATGGGCACATGGCGGACACGGTGGAGAAGTACGGCCCCGTCCCGGCGCCACACCTGCGCGTAGCCGTGCTCCAACAGCAGGTCGATGCGCTGCCGTTGCTCGGCGACCTCGGCGAAAGGGAAGACACGTTCGGTCTCGCGCATCAGCACCCAGTCGGCGCCCCGGGGAGCGGCGTCGGCGATGACGACGTCGGTACGGGCGGTCAGCCGGGGCGCGACGTTGTTGTCCGCCTCGACGGTCGCGCCGTCCGGAATGAGCTTGGCCGCCTCGGCCAGCGCGTGTTTGTCCGGGGAGGGCTTCCAGGAGCCCGGAACGACGAGGACGCCCGTGCCGGGGAAGACCGCGGCCGCCGAACTGAGGGCGATCGCCGCAATCGTGAGTCCCCTCGTGAGCCCGCGGCGAGCTGATCCCGCCCGGTGGGTCCTGGCAAGGGCCTCCAGTGCCGCGGTCAGCAGGATCGGCCACAGGAAGGCGTCGTAGTGGTTTATCGCCAGCCAGTGGTTGGGGTTGTCGGACAGAACCCGTTCCGCGAGCAGGGGAGCCGCCAGGAGAAGAGTGGGGGAGCCCAGTGGCAGAAAGGCCAGGCTGCCGAGCACCCATGCCAGGAGGGCCACCTTTATCAGCGGGCTGGACGCCACATGCAGCACCACCCACGGCTCGGTGACCATCCGGACCAGGACGTCGCCCGCGTCCGCCCCCAGCCGGCCGTAGGACCAGTAGTAGCCCGGAGGGCTGCCCATCGCCGGCAGGAACCACATGATCACCACGGCGGATATCAGCGGCCCTGCCACGACCATCGCCACCCCGATCGCCCGGCCCGTGCGATGGCGCTCGCGATGGGCGCGTATCGCCAGCAGAAGCCCGAAGGCCCCGGCCACCAGCCCCAGATCCTCCTTGACGGTGCACAGGAGGGCCGCCCATAGCGCCGCCGCGCCATAGCGGCGGGCCAGACCGCGCTCGAGCATCAGCAGTGTGATCGGCACGGCGAAGGCCACCTCGTGGAAGCCCGTGTACGCGGCGTTCGACAAGGGCCAGCCCAGCGCGTACACGAGCCCCGCTCCGTCCTGCGCGCGGCGCACGGTCTCCGGGGCCGTACCGGCGAAGCAGTGCCGGGCAATGCGGCGGACCACGGGCACCCCGGCCGCGAACAGGGCGGCCTGGGCGATGACGAGGACCCGCGGGTCGTCCCATGTCCAGTAGAGCGGTGTCAGCAGCACCAGTACCGGTGAGAAATGGTCGCCCAACAGCGAGAAGTGCGGCGGGAATTCGTGGTGGACGCTCTTGATCGGCGACCTGGGGAGCTCGAAGTGCGCGTAGGCCCGAAGGGCTTGGTCGAAGATCCCGAGGTCGAATCCGGCCACGCGCAGCGCGACCCAGGACTGCAGCCCCACCCCGCAGCACACCAGGAAGCACAGCACCGTCAGTGCCCCGCCCCGCCGGCCGTGCGCGTTCCTCGGCGCGCGAGCCGGTGCGTCCGTCCGGGCCGCTGTCTCCGTCCGGGCCGCTGTGCCCGGCCGGGCGGGCGTGCCCGGCGGGACCGTCGGCGCCGCCGACTCGTTCCGAGGATGCGGCAGATGAACAGAGCCCTGGGTCTGTATCTGGCGCGATCGAAAACTCATGCGGCAGACGCTAAGGGGTGGAGGTCCACCAGGTCACCGCGTGGTGATCACAGATTTGCGGAGAGTTGCATTCCATTCCTGGTGCTGCTCGCCGGGTGCACCGCTCGAGCCTCCGGGTGCACCGCTCGAGCCTCCGGGTGGGATCGGATGCACGCGTCCCGGGCGTCACCCGCAGGCTGCCACTGACCGGCGACAGCCAATTGGCGAGAATGATCTGCATGAAACTGCGCTGCGCTGTGCTCGACGATTTCCAGTCCGTCGCGACCACCGTCGCCGACTGGTCGCCCGTGACCGACGAGGTCGATGTCGTCACCTTTGCCGAACACTTCACCGGCGAGGACGAACTCGCCGAGGCCCTGGCCGACTTCGACATCGTCGTCACCCTCCGTGAGCGGGTTCCCTTCCCCGCCACCCTGTTCGACCGGCTGCCCCGTCTGAAGCTCCTGGTCGCATCGGGAATGCGCAACTCCGTCATCGACTTCGCAGCAGCCGAGCGGCACGGGATCACCGTCTCCGGCACGGCCAGTTCCGCCACACCGCCCGTCGAGCTGACCTGGGCGCTGCTGCTCGGTCTCGCCCGCGGGATCGTCCCCGAGTCCAACGCGCTGCGCGACGGCGGCCCCTGGCAGTCCACCGTAGGCGCCGATCTGCACGGCCGCCGCCTCGGCCTGCTCGGCCTCGGGAAGATCGGCAGCCGGGTCGCCCGCGTCGGCCTCGCCTTCGGCATGGATGTCGTGGCCTGGAGCCAGAACCTCACCGAGGAGCGCGCCGAAGAGGTCGGCACCGGCCTTGCCGCCTCCAAGGAGGAGCTGCTGGAGACCAGCGACTTCGTCTCCGTGCACCTGGCGCTGAGCGACCGCACCCGTGGCCTGCTGGGTGCCGCGGAGCTGGGGCTGATGCAGCCGACGAGCTATCTGGTCAACACCTCACGGGCGGCCATCGTCGACCAGGACGCCCTCGTCGCCGCACTCCACAACGGCACCATCGCAGGTGCGGGCATCGACGTCTTCGACATCGAACCGCTCCCGGCCGGCCATCCGATGCGCACCGCCCCGCGTCTGCTGGCGACCCCGCACCTCGGCTATGTGTCCCGCGCCAACTACGCGACGTACTACAGCCAGGCCGTCGAGGACATCCGGGCCTTTCTCGCGGGAGTGCCCGTTCGCCGACTCGGCTGACCCGGGGAGGGGCCGGGGCCCTGGTGCCGGCGCGCGCAGTGGCGTCTGCACCGGGCCCGGAGCAGACGCCGGCCGGCGTCTGCCGCGAACACCGGTGGAGGGCACGTCACTTGGCGTCGGAGTACCGCTCCACCACCGCTGTCGTGAACGGGAACCGCACCGGTGTGTCGCCGAACGCGATGCGCCCCGCCAGCTCCCCGGCCGCGCGGATCGCTTCGGCGACCGCCTCCGCCTCCGGTGCCGGGCAGTGCACGATCACCTCGTCGTGCTGGAAGAAGACCAGCTCCGCCTCCATGCCGGCGGTCGCTCTGCGCAGTGCGGCGAGCATCAGCAGCGCCCAGTCCGCGGCGCTGCCCTGGACCACGAAGTTACGGGTGAAACGGCCGCGGGCCCGGGCGTTCGTCGACGCGTAACCGGGCACGAACCCGTCCTGGACGGCCTCGTCGTCCGCACCGCCCGGCTGGGGGATGCCCGCCTCGTCGTCCTCGCCCGCGCCGACCGCCGGGGGGCTGGTGCGGCCCAGCCAGGTGCGGACGAGCCTGCCCTCCTCGCCCGCGCGGGCGGCGTCGTCCACATAGGCCACCGCGAGCGGGAAGCGGCGGCGCAGGGCGGCGAGGTTCTTCAGACCGTCGCCGCTGGTCTGGCCGTAGATCGCGCCGAGCAGCGCGAGCTTGGCGTGGGCGCGGTCGCCGGAGAACGCCCGGTCGGACAGCCGCGTGTACAGATCGCCGGCGTGGCCCGCGACCTCCATCAGGCCCGGATCGCGGGAGATCGCGGCCAGCACCCGCGGCTCCATCTGGTCGGCGTCCGCGACGACAAGCCGCCAGCCGGGGTCGGCGACGACCGCCCGCCGGATGACCTTGGGGATCTGCAGTGCCCCTCCGCCGTTGGTCGTCCACCGGCCGGAGACCGTGCCGCCCGGCAGATACTCGGGCCGGAAGCGCCCGTCCCTGACCCAGTCCTGGAGCCAGCTCCAGCCGTGGGCCGTCCAGATCCGGTACAGCTTCTTGTACTGGATCAGCGGCTCGACCGCCGGGTGGTCGATCTCCTCCAGCTCCCAGCGCCGGGTCGAGCGGACCTTGATGCCGGCCTGCGCGAACGCCTTCACCACGTCCGCCGGAAGATCGGGCCGTACGCGCCGTCCGAACGCCGCCGACACCTCGTCCGCCAGTTCGGCGAGGCGGCGCGGCTCGCCCCCGCCGGCGTACCGCTCACCGAGCAACTCGTGCAGCACCTCCCGGTGGACGTCCGCGCGCCACGGGAGCCCCGCCCTGTTCATCTCGGCGGCCACCAGCATCCCGGCCGACTCGGCCGCGGTCAGCAGCCGCATCCGGCCGGGGTGTTCGGCGGCCTCGTGTCTTCGCTGCTGTTCGGCATAGACCTGCAGCAGGCCGTCGAAGGGGACGGGCACCGGCTGCGGCTCGAACAGTGAGGACTGCGAGCCCGGTTCGGCGGACCGCTGCGGTGGATCTGGCGGCACGGGCGCGTGGCGCAGCCGTGCCCAGGCGGCCGCCGCCGACCGGGGCTCGCCGAGCCGGCCCTCGTGCCCGAGGAGGAGCAGCTCGGCGTTCTCCAGGTCGTAGCACCGCTCGACCCGGACGCCGGCGGCGAGTAGCCGTGGATGGATCTCGGCGGTGGACCGCCACACCCACCGCCCGTCCCGTCCGACCTCGGGCCGTGACCGGACCGCCTCGACGAGATCCGGCTCGGCCAGCACGGGAGCGGTGGGCAGCCCGTCCGGGCCGAGGGGTACGAGCAGCGCCCCACCCCCCTCGGCCGGGGCCAGGGCCCACCGTTCGGTCATGGGGCGAGTCTGGCACCGGCCACTGACATCGGCCCGTACGCGAACCGGGCAGGTCGGACGAGGGCGCCCGTGCGGCGCGCGGCTGCCGTCGCGGGCACCTCGTACCGCCGTGGCGGGTGCGTCAGGCCGCTGCGTGGAACAGTGCTGCCGCCTCGCCCCGCGAGCCCACGCCCAGCTTGGTCAGGATGTTCGCCACGTGGAACTTCACTGTGGACTCGCTGATGTGCAGGTCCTGGGCGATGACGCGGTTGCGGTGGCCCAGTGCCAAGTGGGTCAGCACCTCGACCTCGCGGGCGCCCAGCGCGGTGAGCGGGTCGGGGGCGGGCGTCGTCGAGACCTCGAGGGGAATGGTCGCGGTGACCGTCGTGCCCCAGCCCGGCACCGCGTCCAGGTCCAGGCGCCCACCCAGCACGTCCAGGCGTTCGACGACCCGGCCCGGGGCCAGTGCCCCGGGTGTCAGGGCGCCGGGGCCGTCGTCCCGTACCGTCGCCCGCAACTCCCGGTCGGTCAGCTGCCAGCCGACATGCACACGCGTCAGCCCCTCCTGCTCCAGCACGGTCAGCAGTACCGCCCGGACCACCGCCCGCGCGGTGTGCGCCACATCGGCGGCCAGGTTCCTGGAGGTCTCCGGCTCCGCCAGTTCCAGGCGGACGGGGCTGTAGCGCACCAACGGCTTCAACGAGGCGGTCAGCCGGGCGAAGGCCTGGCCTGCCGGCTCCTCCGCGATTTCCTGGTCGCGTTCGGCCTCGGCGCGCAGCTCGACCAGGGCGGTCACAGCCAGATCGGTGGCTGCGGCGCGGGCGGCGCCGTCACCGAGACTGCGGCTGCGCAGCACTCCCAGCAGGCCGGTCAGTGAGGCGGCATGCGCCTCGCCGAGCTCCGAGATGACCCGGGCGCGGGTTTGGGCCGCTGTCCTGGACCGGGCCAGTGCGCCGGGCACGGCCTCCGCGGAGAGCCGCTCGAAGTGGCTGGTCACCAGGTCCCACATGGCCTGGACGACCGCGGCGGCCGCCGCGTCGACGGGGGTGTCGTCCTCCCTGACCAGCACCAGCACCGCACCCCGCGGGGTCGCGTCGCTGGTGACCGCGAACAGCGGCCGTTCGGCCCCGGCGAAGGCGGCGGTCCCCTGCCAGGGCCGTCCGGCGATGCCGGAGGCGAGCAGCGGAGCCAGGTCGGCGGTGGTCGTCCGGTCCGCGATCTCCGGCTCCCCATGGGTCTTGAGCGGGGAGTGCGCACAGTGCGTGGACAGCTCGGCCGCCGCACGGTGCGGGACCGGTCCGGACAGCACGGACGACAGCCGGGGCAGGATCTCGCCCAGCGGCTGCCGTATGACGTCGTAGGCGGTGGTCAGTGCGGGGACGGGTCCGGTGAGGTCCATACGGATCAGCGTATTCGGGCGGGCCGGACAGGTGCCCGGTCTTTCGGCCAGGGCGGACTGTCCCAAAGACGGGCCGGATCGGGCGGGCCGCCGGACGAGGCTGGAGCCGTCAGAGAAAGATCCCGGTCACAGGGAGTCCGGCATGGAAGCCACGAAGGTCACTGAAGCCACGGGAACGAAGGACGGCGCCGAAACGAAGAACGGTGCGGAAACGGCGGACGCCACGAAAGCGACCGGCATGGCAACGAGTGCCACGGGTGCGGGGGCGACGGCCGGAGTGATGGAAGCGATCGTGTACGAGGAGTTCGGCGGCCCCGAGGTGCTGCGGCACACCAGGACCCCGAAGCCCGAGCCGGCCCCCGGCGAAGTGCGCGTCAGGGTCGTCGCGGTCGGCGTCAATCCCCTTGACCACAAGCGTCGCCACGGCTGGGTGGAGCAGCACTACCCCACGACCTTCCCCGCGGTACCCGGCCTGGAGTTCGCCGGCATCGTGGACGCGATCGGCGACGGCATCACCACTGCCGCCGTCGGGGACGAGGTCCTCGGCTGGACGAGGACCGGCGCGTACGCCCAGTACGCCATTGCCGGTGACATCGTGCCCAAGCCCGCCGGGCTGTCCTGGGAGTCGGCCGCCTCTCTGCCCGTCGCGGGCGAGACCGCCCAGCGCGTCCTCGACGGTCTCGGCCTCCGGGCGGGCGAGACGCTGCTGCTGCACGGCGCCGCGGGTGCGGTCGGCTCGGTCGCGGTCCAGTTGGCGGTGGCGCTCGGCGCGACCGTCGTCGGCACGGCGTCCCCCGGCAACCACGACTATCTGCGTGAGCTCGGCGCGATCCCGGTGGAGTACGGGGAGAAGCTGGTCGAACAGGTCCGCGCCGCCGCTCCCCGAGGGGTCGATGCGGTCTTCGACGCGGCGGGGAAGGGCGCTCTGCCTGCATCGATCGAGCTGCGCGGCGGCACGACCGACCGGATCATCACCATCGCCGACATGAACGCGGCCGACCACGGTGTGCCCTTCTCGGCAGGTGGGACACCTCCGGAGCGGGTCCGGGCGGGGCTTGCGGAGCAGGCCCGGCTCGCCGTCGACGGCCGTCTGGAGATTCCGGTCGCCGGGATCTTCACGCTCGCGGAGGCCGCGAAGGCCCAGGAGCTCAGCGAGACGGGCCATGTGCGGGGCAAACTGATCATCAAGCCGTGAGCCGGCGCACCACCCTGGCCGGATTCCCCACCGCCAGCACACCCGGCGGCAGATCCTTCGTGACCACGGCGCCCGCCCCGACCACCGTGTTCTCGCCGATGGTGACTCCCGGGCAGACGATCACCCCGCCGCCCAGCCACACGTTGTCGCCGATAGTGATCGGTTCACCCCTCTCCCAGCCCTCGCGTCGCCGCTCGGGGTCCAGCTCATGGGTGGGGGTGAGCAGTTGGACGTTCGGCCCGATCTGGACGTCCTGGCCGATCGTGATCGGGGCGACGTCGAGGAAGACGGCACCGAAGTTGACGAACGTGCCGGTGCCGATGCTGATGTACCTGCCGAAATCGCATTGGAACGGCGGCCGGACACGGACGTCGTCGCCCACCGAGCCGAGAAGCTCGGCCAGGATCCCGGCCCGGTCGGCGGGTGCGGCACCGCCATTGGCGTTGTAGGCGGCACAGAGCGCGAAGCGGCGTTCCGTGTCGGCGGCGAGTTCGGGGTCGTGGGGCAGGTACCAGTCACCGGCCAGCATGCGCTGCTTGTTCTCACCCATGACGCCACGGTACGGCGGCGGTTGAGCGCTCGGGTCCACCGCGGCTGCATGGACGGGCGGAGGACCGGGTGGGCTCGGGGGGAGGGGCGCGGAACCCCCGACGGGGTGGTCCCGGCGGCGGGGGACGGGTGCCGACGACGGCGCGGCTCGGGCGGGGTGCCCGTGCGGCGGCGGGTGCCCCGGCCGGGCCAAGGCCCCGTACCCCCCTTTTCCGGGCGCCGGGCGGGCCTCAAGGGTGCGCAGCAGTTCGATATCCACAGGCTGTGGACGAAATGGCGCCGGGACACCCGCGGCACCCGGCCCGACGTGCACCGGATGTCCGGCCCCGGCGTCCGGCCGCCGGGACCGGACGGCCGGACGGTCGCGTAGGCTCCATCGACGTGAATGTGGTGGAGCGAGCGCTCGGCGGTGCGCTGTACGCCGATGACGACGACGCGCTCGACACCGGTGCGTCCCTGCTGGCCTCCGACCCCGCTGCGGACGCGGAACTGATGCGGCGCGGCGAGGAACTCGTGCGCAGGGCCTGGGAACGCGGCTGGCAGCCCGCCGATGTCGTGAGGATCGTCCGACGCGACCTCGGCGAGGTGCACATACGACTGGCCGCCGGGCTGATCACGCGCGAGACGCGGCGGTACGGGCAGGATCTGCCGCCGCGCTGGGCTGCTCAGCTGGCGGGGCTGCCCGCAGCCGGGCCCGTGCGGCCCGCGGACCGGTTCTCCTGGGCTACCGCCCTGCTGGAGCTCTACCGGCTGCTCGTGCGGCTCCCCGCGATCGAACCCGTCGGCCCGGTACCCGGATCGCCGGTGCACCTGCCGCCGCCCGTACGGGGGGACGAGCCCCGCATGCTGGTCAGGATCCGTGGACTCCTCGCCAAGGCGGAAGCCACCGACTACCCCGAGGAGGCGGAGGCGCTCACCGCGAAGGCCCAGGAGCTGATGGCGCGGCACAGCATCGACGAGGCGTTGCTCGCGGCGCGAACCCAGCGTGCGGACGTGCCCGTCGCCTGCCGGATCGGTGTCGACGCGCCGTACGAGGAGGCCAAGGCGATCCTCCTCGACGCCGTCGCCTCGGCGAACCGCTGCCGTGCGGTCTGGAACAGCGCGCTCGGTTTCTCCACGGTGGTGGGCTTCGGGCCGGACCTGGACGCGGTCGAGCTGCTCCACACCTCCCTGCTGGTCCAGGGCACGACCGCGATGACCCGCGCGGAGGCGTCCCAGCGTGCCGCGGGCCGCAAGCGCACCAAGACCTTCCGCCAGTCGTTCCTCCTGGCCTACGCGGACCGCATCGGCACCCGGCTCACCGAGGCCGCGTCACACGCCACGGAGGAGGCGGGTACGGGTGATCTGCTCCCCGTCCTCGCGGTCCGGGACGTGGCGGTCACGGACCACGCGGACCGGCTCTTCCCGGAGACGGTCAGGACCCGGGTCCGCGGCGCCACCGATGCGGCGGGCTGGCACCACGGCACCACCGCCGCCGACACGGCCCGGATGCCGGCACACGGCCGCCGCGACGAGCTACGGCCCGGATCGGACACCGAGGGAAGAGGCGAGTAGCGCCTCCGAGGGCGGTCGTGCAGTCCTCGGCGGGAGGCGCCGACCATGCGATCACCGGCGTCCGTGCCGCCGGGTGAGGGCGAGGCCCGGCCGCCGCGCCGGTGAGGAACCGGACGCGACCGACGGCTGAGACGTGCCTCCGCCTCGCTCATGCCGGGGCCGGACCCTCCGTCAGGCCACGGCGGCATCGAGAAGGGGTGGCTGCCTCGCGGCGGCTGCCACCCCCTGGTCGTCACGGCCGGCCCTTGGTCGTCATGGCCGTGACGAGGAGCGCGGCTGTCGGCGGTTCACCCGGTCACGAGGTGGGGAGCGTTGTCGGCAGCTCCGTCGGAAGGTCGGCCGGGAGGCCGGAGGGGAACCCCGACCCCGGTTCCGTCTTCATCAGGGTGTCCTTCGCGCCGGAGGACCAGGACACGACCACGGTCTTCCCGTCGCTGGATTCGACCGTCCCGGAGGTGCGCTCGGTGTCGCCGTCCGTGCACTTCAGGGACAGCGTCACCTTCTCCGCTTCCTTGACCTGGCCGTTGCAGACGCGCTGACCGGCGATCACTGTGGCGTGGCCGCCGGTGACCGAAAGGGCGACGACCTTTCCGTCGCTCTGTGCGGCCCAGGTGCCCTCGATGTCCCCGGCCCCGGGCCCCTCGGAGCTCCCGCCGGTCCCGCCGCCGGTCGCCGCGCTCGGCGTGGCCGACGGCTTTCCGCGGTTCTTGTCCGCGTCGCCGCCGCTGCCGCAGCCCGTCAGTACGAGTGCGGCGACGAGACCCGCTGCGGCAAATCCGGTGCGTGCGATCTTGTGCACGATCATGTCCCCCTGGTCGCTTGCAAGACCGCGCCAAGCTATCAGCCCGCTACCAGGAGGACTTGGTCACTCCGGGGAGGAACGCCGCGTGTACCTGCTCCCGCAATCGCACCCGTGACAGCCCGAACTTCCTGACACGGCAGCGTGGCCGGCTGTCGGTCGTGTCCCCGCGGACTCGCGTCGCGCTCGCGTCACGCGGCTGACGTCGCAGTTCGGCCCGGCCGTGCGCCGCTGCGCCTCCGGTGTGCCGGGTCGGCGGACGAGTGCCTTCGGTTCCGCGAGCCGCGCGGTGTATCGCTCCACGGCTCCCCTGCGTCGTTCGTTCCGCGCGACCGTGCTCTTCTTCGCCATCGGATTTTCACCCCGTGGGCACGGATCCTGGCCACCGCGGCCGCACCTCGAGGTCCCCCGGAAGGCCAGTCGCATGTCCGGCGAACGCTCCGTCAGCAGGCGTATGCCGAGCTCCGAAGCGGGTCGGCCGACAGGGCCTCTCGTATGGATCTTGCCGGGCTCGCGTGCCCCGGCACGCACGCTCGCCGCGTTGTCGTCGGTCGCCCACGCTCCGCGTGGGCTCCTTCCTCCGCCTTGCGATCGCACGCACCGGACCCCGCTCATTGATCCAGCCTGATCCAAACGAAAGACCCAAGGCGGCCGTGCACGGAGGCGCGCCGGAATCCCAGGAGGGGGTCCCGGGCTGCCGAGACCCGGACAGAGGTCTTCCAACGGGAGCGGATGCGCCGAGCCCACCGGGCCGGCGGTGGCCCGCATTCCGTATTTCTCCGGCCGAATTGCCCGGACGAGGGAGCCGGAGAGCCGTGGAACGCGTCTCTTTCTCGTGCACGGGGGTTGCGGTCCGGGACGGCCCACCCTGCGGGGGCGTTGCACACGATCTCCTGAGGGGTCAGCGGGGCTGTAACCACCGCACCACCGCTCGTGCACGTGCATCTGCTCATGCATTCGCATATGAACACAGCTATGATCCGAGACAGTTGACACTTGCACCTTGTAACTCGGGGAGCGTCCTGTGCACGACGTGTACAACGGCATGGCGGCCACAGAGCTTCACGGAGTCGTCTGGCAGAAGAGCCGCCACAGCAATTCGCAGGGTTCCTGCGTGGAGTTCGCGAAGCTGCCGGGCGGGGAGGTCGCTGTGCGCAACTCGCGCTATCCGGACGGGCCGGCGCTCGTCTACACGCCGGCCGAGATAGAGGCGCTGCTGCTGGGCGTGAAGGACGGAGAGTTCGACCATCTGGTCGGCGGCCGGCCCGCAGGCGCCCGGTGACTCCCCGCGCGCCGTGACCCGGCCGACGTCGGGCTGTCCCGCCGGGAGTTGACGCGCGTAGTTCCCGGGGGTGCAGCGTGTGGCCCCTGCGGACAGGACGTGGCCGTTGCAAGGGCTCGCTCGTGCGACGTCAGTCGTGCTTCTCGCCCGCCGGCAGCCGGAACAGTGCCCAGACCACCTTCCCGGTCAGCGGCCCTGCCAGCGGATGCCAGCCCCAGCTGTCGCTGAAGGAGTCGACGAGGAACAGACCACGGCCGCATTCGGCCGAGTCCTCCGCCTCGGACGCCACGGGGCTCTCCCGGCTGGGATCGCGCACCGCGCACACCAGTCGTCCCGTCCAGCGCATCAGATGCAGGCGCACGGGCTGCTCCGGCTCGCCGTCGCGCGGGGCGTTCGCGGGCAGGGCGTGACGCAGTGCGTTGGTGACGAGTTCGGAGACGACGAGTGCCACATCGTCGAAGCGGTCGCTCAGATCCCACTGGGTCAGCGTTCTGCTCGTGAACTTCCGCGCGCCGCGTACGGCTTCGTAACGGGAGGGCAGGGCGCAGGAGGCGGAGCTGGAGACGGCCGCGGGATCGATAGGCGGAAGCCCCTGCCGTAACGGCTCGAGCATGGTCGATCCATTCGTCCCCATGCGAGGCACTCCCGGGAATCGCGGCTGTGACGCTACAACACGAACGAGTACGCAGGTGCGCGGGGTCCATGGTTCCGAATGAGGTAGGCAGATGCAAGGGCAGATGCACGTGCACGCGCCCGGCCTGTCCACCCCCGTGGTGATTGACGCTCTTTTCTCCCCCAGGGCTTCTTTCACGCCCTTCCCGATCGCCTCCCATTTCCGTAATCGATTGAGTACGGGGCGAAGCGTTTTGGTGGCAGAATCCGGGGCTCGGGGTTCGGGGGTGCTCCGTGACACCGAGGCGATGGGAGGGCCGGAGACGTGAGCGCAGGGGAGTCGTGGGGGTACCCCCAGGCCGAGGGCTCTGGCGGAGGTTCCGTGGTGCGGCGCATCCTGCTGGGCTCGCAGCTGAGGCGGCTTCGCGAATCGCGCGGCATCACCCGCGAGGCGGCCGGCTACTCGATCCGTGCATCCGAATCCAAGATCAGCCGTATGGAGTTGGGAAGGGTGAGCTTCAAGGCAAGGGACGTCGAGGACCTCCTCACGCTGTACGGCGTCACGGAGGACGCGGAGCGCGACTCGCTGCTCGCCCTGGCCCGGGAGGCCAATGTGGCGGGCTGGTGGCACAGCTTCGGCGATGTGCTGCCCGGCTGGTTCCAGACGTACATCGGCCTGGAGGGCGCCGCCTCCCTCATCCGGATCTATGAAGTCCAGTTCGTTCACGGCCTGCTCCAGACCGAGGCGTACGCACACGCCGTCGTCTCCCGCGGGATGCCCGGGGCCCCGAGCGCCGAGATCGACCGCCGGGTCGCGCTGCGCCTGGAACGCCAGAAGGCGCTCGTCTCCGAGCGGGCCCCGCGTTTCCATGCGGTACTGGACGAGGCAGCGCTGCGCAGGCCCTACGGTGACCGGTCGGTGATGCAGGGGCAGCTGAGGCATCTGATCGAGATCTCCGAGCAGTCGAACGTCACCCTTCAGGTGATGCCGTTCAGCTTCGGCGGCCATGCGGGAGAGTCCGGGGCGTTCACGATGCTCCGCTTCCCCGAGTCGGACCTCTCCGATCTCGTCTATCTGGAGCAGCTGACCAGCGCGCTGTATCTCGACAAGCGCGAAGAGGTCGCCCAGTACGAACGGGTGATGAAGCGGCTGCAGGGTGATTCGCCGGGACCCGAGGAGAGCCGGGACCTCCTCCGCGGCCTGCTCCAACTTACGTAAGACGACAGTACGATGACACGCCATCAGGGGTCTGCACCGTTTGCGCCTGCAGTAAGGGATCGAATGTCCTTCTTCACCGACCTGGCCCACCAGTACATCGACGGCGAGTGGCGGACCGGCAGTGGCTCGTGGGACATCATCGATTTCAATCCGTACAACGGCGAGAAACTGGCGGCTGTCACCGTCGCCACGGTCGCGGAGGTCGACCAGGCGTACCGCGCGGCCGAGCGGGCGCAGCGGCCCTGGGCGGCGACCAGTCCGTACACCCGCAGAATCGTCCTGGAGCGTGCGCTGCGCATAGTGGACGAGCGCGAGGACGAGATAGCCGAGGCCATCACCGAGGAGCTCGGCGGGACCCGGCTCAAGGCGGGCTACGAGATCCGTCTCGCCAAGGAGTTCCTGCGCGAGGCGATACAGCTGGCGGTGCGTCCGGAGGGCCGGATCCTGCCCTCCCTGGTGGACGGCAAGGAGAACCGCGTCTACCGGCTGCCCGTCGGCGTCATCGGTGTGATCACGCCGTACAACTTCCCCTTCCTCGTGACCCTGAAGTCCGTGGCACCGGCGCTGGCGCTCGGCAATGCCGTGGTCATCAAGCCCAACCAGAACACCCCGGTGGTCGGGGGCGGGCTGATCGCGAAGATCTTCGAGGACGCGGGGCTGCCGCCCGGACTGCTCAACGTCCTGGTCACGGACATCGCCGAGATCGGTGACGCCCTCATAGAGCATCCCGTCCCCAAGGTGATCTCGTTCGCCGGCTCGGACCGTGTGGGTCGTCATGTGGGTGCGGTCGCCGGCAGCAACTTCAAGCGGACGATCCTGGAGCTGAGCGGCAACGGCGCGCTGGTCGTCCTGGACGACGCCGATGTCGACCATGCCGTCGACGCCGCGGTCTTCAGCCGGTTCGTGTACCAGGGGCAGGTCTGTATGGCCGCCAACCGGATACTCGTCGACCGGTCACTCGAGGCGGAGTTCACCGAGAAGTTCGTCGCGAGGGTGGCGGCGCTGCGCACCGGCGACCCGCGGGACCCCGAGACCCAGATCGGCCCCGTCATCAACAACTTCCAGGCGGAGGCGCTGTCCGGGCTGGTGGACCAGGCGGTGGCGGACGGTGCCACGGCGCTGGTCCGTGGCCGCACCCGCGGCAATCTGGTGGAGCCGACCGTCCTCGCCGGGCTCCCCGAGGACTCGCCTCTGCTGCGGCAGGAGATCTTCGGCCCGGTGGCACTTCTGGCCTCGTTCGACGGCGAGGACGAGGCCGTGCGGACCACCAACGACAGTCCGTACGGCCTCAGCGGCGCGGTGCACACGCGCGATGTGGAGCGGGGTGTGCGGTTCGCCCAGCGCATCGAGAGCGGCATGTTTCACGTCAACGACTCGACGATCCAGGACGAGCCCCTGGTGGCCTTCGGCGGGGAGAAGCTCTCCGGGCTCGGGCGGCTCGGCGGCGATGCGACGGTGGAGGCGTTCACCACCCAGAAGTGGATCTCGGTGCAGCACGGCCGGACCCGCTATCCGCTGTGAGTTCTGCTTGAGGACAGAAGCTGTCCGCAAGGGGCCGTAGTTTGTGAGGTGTCGGGAGAACCCACCTCACGAAGGGTGCACATGATGGTCACTCACGTTCCTGCGGAGAGTCACGGCGACGAGCGCGGAGCCCTGCTGAACTTCGTCGAGGCGCAGCGTGGGGCTGTCCGCCGTTCCGTGCTCGGGCTCACCGAGGAGCAGGCGGCACGCCGCCCCAGCGCCAGTGAGCTGTCCCTGTCCGGTCTGCTGAAGCATGTCGCCGAGGGCGAGCTGAACTGGCTGCGGCTCGCACAGCAGAAGCAGAGCGAGCGGCAGCGCACGGAGGTGACCTGGAGCGAGGGCTTCCGGCTCGTCGGGGACGAGACGATCCCGGGCGTGCTGGCCTTCTGGGACGCGGTGGCCAAGGAGACCGAGGAGTTCATCCGCTCGGTGCCCAGCATGGACGAGACCTTCCCGTTGCCCGACTCACCCTGGTTCCCGAAGGACGGACGGGTGTCCATGCGCTGGCTGATGCTGCACCTGATCGAGGAGATCGGCCGGCACGCGGGGCACGCGGACATTGTCCGGGAGTCGCTCGACGGCAGGAACGCGTTCGATCTGGTGGCCGAGGAGAGCGGCTAGTGCTGTGACCGGATGGGTTCACCGGCTCGCGACGCCCTGCACGGGACTAGGTCCTGTCCTGGCGGACTGCGGGGAGCTCGGCGGGGAAGCTCGCGGAGCCCGGTGCACGGGTCTCCCCGGGGCCGCCGGGCCGACGGCAAGGACTGCCGGGCGGCAACGCGCCCGTGCCGGGTGTCGGCTGCCGTCGGATCCTTCCGTCACCGCGCCGGCGTCGCAGGTTGGCTCGACTTGGCCGCCGGTTTGCTCGACATGTGCGTACAGCCCCTCTGCCACACGCTGTAAGCATGACGAACGATGCTCACGAGGAGTTCACCCCGACCCCCGTCGTCGTCCTCGCCGTCGTGCCGCACGATCCGCCGTTCCGTCTGGTGGAGATCAACGGCGAACTGGCCGGGACCGCCTACGACATGATCGATGTGGTCAAGCTGGCGCACCGGGCGGGGCTGGCCCATGTCGACCTCGACGACCCCGCCTACGTGAGGTGGGTGGGAGGAGGCAAGTACAAGTGGGTGCCCTGAGCAGGCCGGGGTGAGGGCCCGTGAGAAGCGGATTCCCACCCGTGCCGGACGGGGTGGCGCGCGTACTCTGGTCAAAGTTGAACAGGGAGGCGCGCGATGTCAGCGATCAGGCTTCTGGTCCTCGGGGCCGTGCGGCAGCACGGGCGGGCGCACGGCTATCAGGTCCGCAACGATCTCGAGTACTGGGGGGCGCACGAGTGGTCCAACGCCAAGCCCGGCTCGATCTATCACGCGCTGAAGCAGATGGCCAAGCAGGGCCTGCTCCACGCCCATGAGATCGCCCCGTCGACGGTCGGCGGCCCGCCGCGCACCGAGTACGAGATCACCGAGAAGGGCACCTCGGAGTTCTTCGCCCTCCTGCGAGAGGCGCTGGTCTCGCACGACCAGAAGGTGGACATGCTCTCCGCCGGGGTCGGCTTCATCGTGGATCTGGAGCGGCAGGAGGCGGTGGATCTGCTCAGGGCGCGGGTGCGCGGCCTGGAGGAATGGCGGACGTCGGTCACCGAGTACTACAGCCCCGAGGGGGGGCCCGAGCAACTCGGCCACATCGGCGAGATCATGAATATGTGGGTCCATTCGGCGGACGCCGGTGCTGCCTGGACGCGGGGCCTGATCGAGCGGATCGAGGGCGGGGCCTACACCTTCGCCGGCGAGGGCGAGCCGTTCGTGGGGGTCCTCGCGGAGGGGGAGGAGAACCCGTATGCGACAGGAACTCCCCATCCCGGGGACCAGGGTTAATCAAGTTTGACCACTTGCACTGCCGTGGCCTATCTTTCACTAGCTAGTCAAGTTTGACTAATCAGTGGGAGGGAGACGGATGACCGACGTGATCGTCGCCGAGGGCGTGCACAAGCGCTACGGCGCGAAGCAGGCGCTCGACGGCCTCGACCTGGCCGTCGCGAGGGGCACGGTGCACGCGGTACTCGGGCCGAACGGAGCGGGGAAGACCACTGCCGTACGGATCATGACGACGCTCCTCCGCCATGACTCGGGCGTCGTGCGGGTGGCGGGCCACGACGTACGGACCGGGGCCGCCGCGGTGCGGCGCCGCATCGGACTGCTGGGACAGCACGCGGCGGTGGACGAGGAGCTCGGCGGACGGCAGAACCTGGAGATGTTCGGGCGGCTCCATCATCTGGGCGCACGCCGGGCCGGAGCGAGGGCCGACGAGCTGCTGGAGCGGTTCGGGCTCGTGGACACCGGACGCAAGGCGGTCAGGCACTACAGCGGCGGTATGCGGCGCCGGCTCGACCTGGCCGCCTCGCTGATCACCGAGCCCGAGGTGCTCTTCCTGGACGAGCCGACCACCGGGCTGGACCCGCGCGGGCGGGCTGAGGTGTGGGGCGCCGTGCGCTCGCTGGTCGGCTGCGGCACGACCGTGCTGCTGACCACGCAGTACCTGGAGGAGGCCGACCAGCTCGCCGACCGGATCTCGGTCATCGACCAGGGGCGGGTGATCGCGGACGGCACGGCCGCCGAACTCAAGGCGAAGCTCGGCGGCGACCGGATCGACGTCGTCGTCCGGAAGGCGCCGGACCTGGCGCGCGCCGCGGCCGTGCTGCCCGGCGAGCCGGCCGTGGACGAGGACCGCCGGCTGCTCAGCGCACCGGTGACCGACCGCATGGCCGCCCTGACCGAGACCGTACGGGCGCTGGAGGCGGCCGGGATCGAGGCGGAGGACATCGCACTGCGCAGGCCCACGCTCGACGAGGTATTCCTGCACCTCACGAAGGAGGCGGTGTGAGTACGGGCGTGCACGCACATGTGCTGAGCGACTCATGGACCATGACCCGGCGTGAACTCGCCCACTGGGCAAGGCAGCCGGTGACGGTCGCCGTCGGACTCGTCTTCCCGGTGATGCTGCTGCTGATGTTCGGCTATCTGATCGGCGGCGGACGGGACGTCGAGGGCGAGTACATCGGCTATCTGGTGCCCGGCATGCTGGCGCTGACCATGGTCTTCGGACTCGAGGCGACGATGCTCGCCGTCACCCAGGACCTCAACAAGGGGGTGATCGACCGCTTCCGCGCGATGCCCATGGCGGACTCGGCGGTGCTGGTCGGCCGGAGCGCGGCCGACATGCTCCAGTCGGCGCTCGGCCTGGTCGTGATGATCGGGGTCGGGCATGCGGCCGGCTGGCGCTGGCACGGCGGGTTCGGGGCGCTCCTGGGGGCGGTCGGGCTCCTGCTCCTGCTGCGCTTCGCCATGCTGTGGCTCGGCATCGAGCTGGCCATGGTGGCGGGAAGGCCCGAACTGGTGCAGGCCGTGCAGATCCTGGTCTGGCCGGTCGGCTTCCTCTCCAACGCCTTCGCGGCACCGGAGTCGATGCCGCACTGGCTGGGCGCCGTGGTCGAGTGGAACCCTCTCTCGGCGACGGCCACGTCGGTACGGGAGTTGTCGGGCATCCCGTCGGGCGGTTCCTGGGCGGCCGAGCACGCTCAGCTGCTGGCCGTCGCCTGGCCGCTGGCGCTGCTCGCCCTGTTCTTCCCACTGGCGGTGCGCCGCTTCGCACGGCTGAGCCACTAGGGCCTCTTGTTCGGACCTTGCCGGGCTCGCGTGCCCGGGTACGCACGCTCGCCGCGTTGTCCGAACGAAGGACCCTGGGTGCGGTGACCGGACGGGTTCACCGCCTCGCGACGCGCCCTGCACGGCGCGTCGCTGCGCGGTCCCGGGCTCCTCAGTACTCCCTGGGAGCCACGCCCGGGAGGTACCCCCATCCGCCAGGGCTGTCTCCGGCCTCCGGCCGGTTGGGACACCCCTGGCTGAGCCAGGGGTGTCCCACCGCCTGGCGGTCCTTCCCCTCACCAGGCGGGGCCGGGGGAGACCTCGTGCACCGGACGCGTGGGTCCCCGGCACACCCGTCACCGCAGCGGGGGACGCGTTGCGGCCCCGGCCGGGCTCAGTGGTGGAAGCCGGTCACGGCCGCCTTGTCCTTGCTCTGCGGAGCGCTCTGGGCCCGCAGGTCCGGCATGACCCGGGTCAGGTCCTCCATCAGCAGGGCGGCCAGGTCCGCAGAGAAGCCGTTCCGGCAGACGAAACGCAGCACCGACAGGTCCTCGCGGTTGGGCGGGAAGGTGTACGCGGGCACCAGCCAGCCGTTCTCCCGCAGCCGTCGCGAGACGTCGAACACGTCGAAGTTCTTGACGTCCGGAGCGGTCGTGACGGCGAAGACCGGCAACTGGTCCCCCCGGGTGAGCAGTTGGAAATCGCCCAGCGCATCGATCTTCTTGGCGAGGTTGCACGCCACGTCCCGTGTCGTCTGCTGGACCGCCCGGTAGCCCTCGCGCCCGAGCCGAAGGAAGGTGTAGTACTGCGCCACCACCTGCGCTCCGGGCCGCGAGAAGTTGAGCGCGAACGTCGGCATGTCGCCGCCCAGGTAGTTGACCCGGAAGACCAGCTCCTCGGGCAGGTCCTCGGGCGAGCGCCACAGAGCCCACCCCACCCCCGGGTAGACCAGACCGTACTTGTGACCGGAGGTGTTGATGGACGACACCCTGGGCAGACGGAAGTCCCAGACCAGGTCCTCGTCCACGAAGGGGGCCACCATCGCCCCCGACGCCCCGTCCACATGCACCGGGATGTCCAGGCCCGTACGCTCCTCGAGGGCGTCCAGCGCCGCACAGACCTCGCCGACCGGCTCGTACGACCCGTCGAAGGTGGACCCCAGGATCGCGACCACACCGATGGTGTTCTCGTCGCACAGCCCGGCCGCGGCCTCCGGATCGAGGTGGAAGCGGTCCCCCTCCATCGGCACCAGCCGCGGCTCCACCTCCCAGAAGTTGCAGAACTTGTCCCAGCAGACCTGCACATTGACGCCCATGACGAGATTCGGCCGGGCGCCCGGGCCGGGATAGCGGTCCGCGTTCCGCTTCGCCCACCGTCGCTTCAGCGCCATCCCGGCGAGCATGCACGCCTCGCTCGACCCGGTCGTCGAGCAGCCCACCGTCGACGCCGGGTTCGGCGCGTGCCAGAGGTCGGCGAGCATCGCCACACACCGCCGTTCCAGCTCGGCCGTCCGCGGGTACTCGTCCTTGTCGATCATGTTCTTGTCGCGGCACTCCGCCATCAGCACCCCGGCCTCCGGCTCCATCCACGTCGTGACGAACGTGGCCAGGTTCAGCCGTGAGTTGCCGTCCAGCATGAGCTCGTCATGGACCAGCTGATAGGCCGTCGAGGGCGGCATCGGCCCGTCCGGGAGCTGGTGCTTGGGAGGTGCCGAGGTCATCGACCCGGTGGGGTCGGCCTCGCCGTAGAACGGATTGAGCGAGAGCCTGCGTCGCTCCTCGCTCTCCTCGGTTTGCGCGCCGCCTTTGTGCAGTGCCATGTCCGCTCGCCTTTCAGCGCAGTGATGTGCCGTCGTGGTGGAGTTGCATCTGGGGCCGCCCGGTCACCAGCAGCCAGCCCGGCAGCACGGCGATGCACAGCAGCGGGAACACATGGGGGTCGGCGGCGAGGATGGCCGCGGTGAACAGGCTCAGCCAGCCCTGCCTGGTGACCGCCAGCAGCACACCGAGTACCGCGGTGGCCACCCCGAGCGTCGGATGAACCTCGGGTACGAGTGCACTGACCCCCAGTCCGAGGGCGACCCCGATGAACACCGAGGGGAAGATCCGTCCGCCGCGGAAGCCGCATGCCGCCGCGACCGTGAGCGCCGCCAGCTTGACCACGGTCATCAGCGCGAACTGTTCGTACGACCAGCCCGTCGGGTCCGAGGCCAGCACTTTCATCTCGGTCAGGCCCTTGAAGAGCGTCAGCTCCCCGCCGAGCACCCCGAGCAGCCCGAGCACCAGCCCGCCCACGGTGACCATCAGGGCGGGATGCCGCAGTTTCCTGAAGGCGGCGTGGATGTGCGGAAAGGCGTACACCGCTGCCATCCCGACCAGCGCGCCGAGCGAGCACACCGCCATCGCCGCGGGCACATCGCCCCAGCGCGACCCCGACAGCCTGGGCAGGGAGAGGTCGAACGTCGGATGCGCGATCAGCACGGTGGTCAGCGAGCCGGCCCCGCCCGCGATGAGCGGGGCGAACAGTTTGTCCCACAGGGCGCCGGGCGCAGGCCGTGCCGCCATGCTCTCCGTGAGGATCAGGGCGGCCGCCACGGGCGTACCGAAGAGCGCGCCGATCGTGCCCGCGGCTGCGAGCGCCGCCCACAGATCCGCCCCCGTGTGCCGCATCGCCCTGGTGCCCAGCCAGCACGCGAGCGCGATGTTCGCGGCCGTGATGGGGTTCTCGGGGCCGAGGCTGACCCCGCCCGCCAGCCCGAGTGCCGCGGCGATCAGCAGTCCGGGCACCACCGGGGCAGGCATCGGCGGGTCGACGAGCCCGACGGTGGCCGGATCGGGGCCGGCGTGTCCGGGCACCTTCCACACCACGAGTCCGACGGCGACGCCCGTCGCCGTCAGCACGACGATGATCCAGAACGGCGAGTAGCGGCCGACGCCGAGCGCGTCCGGCAGGAGCGCCCACAGGACGTTCTTCAGCTGTTCCGATACCGCGGTCACGCCCAGCAGAAGCAGACTCGACCCGACGCCGACGACGAGCGCGGGAATGATCAGTGGGAGCAGTGCACGCGCCGGGGTCGGCGGGGCGGGGGCGGTCGTCGTCACGGGCTTCACCATAACGGCAGGAATGGTGCAAAAAGCCTTGAATCAAATGGCTTGAACCTCACGTGGCGTGAGGTCGCAGGCTGAGGTGCGTACCAGAAAGGAGCGGGAGGCGATGGGCTATTCCGTGGGACAGGTCGCCGGCTTCGCCGGAGTGACGGTGCGCACGCTGCACCACTACGACGGGATCGGGCTGCTCTCTCCGAGCGGCCGCAGCCACGCGGGCCACCGGCGCTACGACGACGCCGACCTCGACCGGCTGCAGCAGATCCTGTTCTACCGGGAGCTGGGCTTCCCGCTCGACCAGGTCGCGTCCCTGCTCGACGATCTGGCCGCCGGGAAAGCGGACCCGCAGGAACAACTGCGCCGTCAGCACGCACTGCTGACCGCCCGGATCGCCGAGCTGCAGAAGATGGCCAAGGCCGTCGAACACGCCATGGAGGCACGGAAGATGGGCATCAATCTGACACCCGAGGAGAAGTTCGAGGTCTTCGGCGACAACGACCCCGAGCAGTACGCCGACGAGGTCGAGCAGCGCTGGGGCGACACCGCGGCGTACGCCGAGTCACAGCGGCGCGTGGCGCGCTACACCAAGGCGGACTGGCAGCGGATGCAGACCGAGGCCGCGGATTGGGGCGCGCGCTACGCCGCGCTCATGTCGGAGGGCGAGCCGGCGACGGGCGAACGCGCGATGGACCTCGCCGAGGAGCACAGGCGGCACATCATCACCTGGTTCTACGAGTGCACCTACGAGATCCACCGCTGTCTGGCCGACATGTACGTCGCGGACCCGCGCTTCAAGGAGTTCTACGACTCCGCACGGCCCGGCCTCGCGGAACACCTGTGCGAGGCGATCCATGCGAACGCATCCCGGCACGCCGGGGACTGACGCCACCGGGCACGGGCCGGCTGCCGGGGCCGGCCCGGGCCGGACGCCGGTTCACCCCGTTGCGCCTCATGGCCGCGGTGCCAGGATCACCGCCGTGCCGTAGGCGCACACCTCCGTACCCACGTCGGCCGCCTCCGTGACGTCGAAGCGGAACATCAGCACCGCGTTCGCGCCCCGCGCCCGCGCCTGCTCCACCAGGCGTTCCATCGCCTGATTGCGGGTCTGCACCAGCGTCTTCGTCAGACCCTTCAGCTCGCCGCCGATCATCGACTTGAGCCCCGCTCCGATCTGGCTGCCCAGGTGCCGGGAGCGCACCGTCAGACCGAAGACCTCACCGATCACCTGTTGAACCTCATGGCCGGGTACGTCGTTCGTTGTGACGACCAGCACATCGGCGTGCGGGCCCTGCCCGCCGCCGTACTCATCGATGCCCATGGGGCACAGCTTGGTTGCGGTCCGTTCACCTCGCATCCGGAGAGGGCCGGGTGGAACCCGTCGCCGCTCGGATGCGTTGATAGCTTTGGGCAGCCGACACGCCGGCCGACACGCCGTACGCACGCCGACCGACCATCAACACCAACAGGAGCCCGGACC
Source organism: Streptomyces sp. NPDC043861 (assembly GCF_056435905.1). NCBI lineage: Bacteria > Bacillati > Actinomycetota > Actinomycetes > Kitasatosporales > Streptomycetaceae > Streptomyces > Streptomyces sp. NPDC043861. The sequence goes on from NZ_JBWKDP010000019.1 coordinate 107,275, forward strand.
TCGTGAACACCCTTGCGCTCGGACCGAGCTGGCTGGACCCGGACTATCTGATCACCACGTTCGGCCTGATCGGCGTCCTCGTCATCGTCTTCGCCGAGTCCGGACTGCTGATCGGGTTCTTCCTGCCAGGTGACTCGCTGCTGTTCACGGCGGGTCTGCTGGTCGCCGCCGGAAAGATCGACATGCCGCTGTGGGTGGTGTGCACCCTCATCGTGCTCGCCGCGATCATCGGTGACCAGGTCGGCTATCTCTTCGGCCGCAAGGTCGGCCCGGCCCTGTTCAAGCGCCCCGACTCCAAGCTCTTCAAGCAGGAGAACGTGGAGAAGGCGCACGACTTCTTCGAGAAGTACGGACCGAAGTCCCTGGTCCTGGCCCGCTTCGTGCCCATCGTCCGTACGTTCACACCGATCATCGCCGGTGTGAGCCGGATGAACTACCGCTCGTTCATCACTTTCAACGTGATCGGCGGCGTGCTCTGGGGCGCGGGCGTCACCTTGCTCGGGGCCGCTCTCGGCGGTGTCGACTTCGTCCACACGCACATCGAGGCCATCCTGATCGCCATCGTGCTGATGTCCGTGGTCCCGATCGCGATCGAGTTCCTGCGGGCCCGCTCCAAGGGCAAGAAGGAAGCGGCGGCCGCCGGCCCCACGGCCGTTGACAGGGCCGCCCAGCAGCCGCCTCAGCCGAACTCGCGCGGCCGTCACGCGAAGCGCTGACAGGGCTCCCGCAGGCCGGACGGCCGGGAAGCGGCCGGATCGGGGATGCCGGCCGGCGGAGCGGCCGTCCGCCGGAGCCCGTCCGGAGTCCCGACGGAGTCAGAAGCCACGCGTCCGCTTGGCCGCGCGCCGCCTCCCTGCCGCCGCAGGGCTGCGCAGGAACAGGCGGGCGATCTCACCGCCGAGGTTCACCCCGATCGCAATGGCCAGCGCCAGCGCCGCTGCCCTCGCCAGCGAGGCGAAGCCGAGGTCCATGTCGTTCTGTGCGATGTGGAGCACCCCGAAGTACGTGGCGGATCCGGGCAGCAGCGGTCCGATCGCCGCCGTGACGTACGGCAGCGACGAGGTGTGCTGATAGCGGGCCAACAACTGCCCGAAAAGACCCACCAGACCCGCGGCCACGGCAGTCGCCATCACCGACGACCCGCCCGCCGTCACGGCGATGGCCGCGTAGATCACCCAGGCGACCCCGCCGTTGACGGCCACGACCAGTACGGTGGAACGGTCCTGCTGGAGCATGACTGCGAAGGTCAGGCACAGCACCATCGACGCCAGGATCTGCACCACGGGCCGCTCGACCGGGCCCAGGGACCCCTCCGGACTGAGGTTCGCCTCGAACTGCACGCCCACGTACAGCACCGTGAGCACGCCGACCACGATCGCCACGAAGAAGTAGGCGACCTCGAGCAGCCGGGCCGATGCCGTGATGTAGAAGCCGGTCAGCCCGTCCTGCACGGCCGCCACCAGCGCCCGCCCAGGGATCAGCGCGAACAGCCCACCCGTGATGACGGCGGACGGCTTCAGATCCGCGTGGAGGGCGCTCAGCGCAACTCCGATCCCGGCAGGAGGCATCGCCGCCACCACGAACTGGTAGAACTCCGGCAGCCCGCGCCCCGCGCACAGCCACGCCAGCCGGTCGCCGAGCATCGCTCCGACGGCCGCCGCCAGGAACACCAGCACCCCGCCGCCCACCAGCACGGACGCCGCCCCTGCCAGCACACCGGCAGCCGCCGTGAGCACCCATCCGGGGTACGGGTGCCGGTTGCGGCGGATCTCCGCCAGCCGCCGGTAGGCCTCGTCCAGCCTGATGTCGTGGTCCTCGGCGCTGATGTCGGCGACCAGCTGGTAGACGGCTGTCAGCCGCGTGTAGTCGGTGCCGCGGCGGCGCACGGTCCGGTTCGCGGTCACCGGATCGTCGACCAGCGACGGCTGGTACGTGATGGACAGCAGGGTGAAGGTCACGGTCGGCTCGCAGTGGTCGAGCCCGTACGCACTCGTGACGGCGAGCATGGCCGCCTCGACGTCCTCCGCGCCCTCACCGCCCGCGAGCAGCAGCTCGCCGATACGCAGCGTCAGGTCGAGCACGCGCGGCACGGCCGGCCCCGTCTCGTCGTGCCGCTGCACCGGCTCCGGCGCCGGCCGCTCGCTCACCGGAATGCGCAGCATCGTGCGCATCCGGTCCTGCCACGGCGCGTCCTTGGGCAGCTGGATCACCGGGATGCCGTGGGCCGGAGTGAAGACCGGCAGGGACTGCTTGGCGCGGTACGTCGACGGCGGGGCGAACGCGGACCCCTCCGGCTCCGCCGCCGGTTCCGTGGCCAGGCCCGCGGGAACGGCGAACTCGGAGGACGGATGGTCCTCTTCGGGGGGCCCGGGCTGTCCCACCCCCTCGGGCGGGGCGAACGCGCTGCGTGCCTCGTCCGACTGCGGCTTCCGGTCCTCCAGGGGACCTTCCGGCTCCGCCACCACCGCTCTCCCGACTCCTCCCCGTTCCAGGAATCCGATCTCCCCTGCCACGGACGGAGCTACCCCCGCCCGGGCGCTTCAGTCGCTGCGACTCACCCGCCCGGCCCACGTGCGGCCAGTATGCGACGGGCGGTGCACCCCTGTGTGGGGTGCACCGCCCGGTCCGCCTGCGGCGTACGCGTCAGTGCGCGCCGCCCTGTGCCTCGAGGCGCTTGTAGGAGGCCTCGATCTCGGCCTCGGCCTCGGTGCGGCCGACCCAGTTCGCGCCCTCGACGCTCTTGCCCGGCTCCAGGTCCTTGTAGACCTCGAAGAAGTGCTGGATCTCCAGGCGGTCGAACTCGGAGACGTGGTGGATGTCCCGCAGGTGCTCCACGCGCGGGTCGGAGGCAGGGACGCACAGCAGCTTGTCGTCGCCGCCGGCCTCGTCGGTCATACGGAACATGCCGATGGCACGGCACTTGATCAGACAACCGGGGAAGGTCGGCTCGTCCAGGATGACCAGGGCATCCAGCGGGTCGCCGTCCTCGCCGAGGGTGTTCTCGACGAAGCCGTAGTCGGCGGGGTAGCTGGTCGAGGTGAAGAGACGACGGTCCAGGCGGATCCGGCCGGTCTCGTGGTCCACCTCGTACTTGTTCCGCGACCCCTTCGGGATCTCGATGGTGACGTCGAACTCCACGGGTGGCACTCCTCCATGATCAACACATATGTCGGTGGCTGCGACTCCCCGGAGCGGACCGCCCCGGGCTCCGGCCGGGTGGGCCCGGTGCTGGCCGGGGTGCCATGCTCGCGGCAAGGCGCAGTGATTAAGTGTCCCCTACGCAGGTGTGTGATCGCGAAAGGGGCTGGTCCAGGGTGCCCGACCGCCGAAACCGGCAGCTCACGACAGGCGCGACCTGGCAGTTCACGGCAGGCGCGGCCGTGGTCGGCCTCGCCTTCGCGGCCGGGGCGGTGACCGCGGCCGGTCCCTGGGACTCAGGTCAGCGTAAGGCCGAGCAGGACAGGGCCGCTGCGCTGTCCCGAACAGGTGGCGTACATCACCGGACGCCGGTGCGCACGTCACCTCCGGGGCCCGCACCCGCCCCCAGTGCTCCCGGGGTCCTCGCTGCCCCCGCCGCCCCCGCGGCCCCGCCCGCTCCCGTCGCCCAGGCACTCGCGCCCTTTCTGGACGACCCCGGGCTCGGCTCGGTGCTCACCGCGTGCGTCGTCGACGTCGCGACCGGCAAGCAGCTGTACGGGAAGGCCGCAGGGACCCCCATGACCCCGGCGTCCACCGTCAAGATCGCCACGGCCGTCGCGGTGCTCTCGGCGACGGGGCCCATCCACCGCATCCCCACCACGGTCGTCGCGGCCCCGGACTTCAAACGGGTCACCCTGGTCGGTGGCGGTGACCCCACCCTCGACAAGGCCCGACTGCGAGCGCTGGCCGACGGCACCGCGCGTGCCCTGCGTGAGCGGGGCGTCAGCACGATCCGGCTGTCGTACGACACCTCCCTGTACAAGGGCCCCGTCCGGCACCCCATCGGCCCCAACGAGAACATCGCGCCCGTCGTCCCCCTGATGCTCAACGAGGGCCGGCTGGACGATTCCAGCAGCGGCCCCGCCCCACGCGGCACGGACCCCGCGCACGACGCCGCGGCCGCCTTCGTGGGGCTCCTCGGTGAACGCGGCATCAACACCGAGGCGGGGCCGGACCGCGCCAGGCCCCCCGCCAAGGCCGTCCCCCTCGCCAGGACCTTCTCGGCGCCCATGTCCGCCCTGGTCGAACGGATGCTGACCAACAGCGACAACGACCTCGCCGAGGCCCTGGCCCGCCGGACCGCGGTCGTGGGAGGACATCCGGCGAGCTTCGACGGCGCCCGGGCCGCCGTCACCGAACGGCTCAAGCGGCTGAAGCTCCCCGTGGGCAAGGCCCGTTTCGCCGACGGCAGCGGGCTGAACCGCGCGGACAAGGTCTCCGCCGGCCTGCTCACGGCGCTGCTCGCCCGGGCCGCCGACCCTTCCCGCCCCGAACTCCGCCCGGTCCTCACCGGGCTGCCGGTGGCGGGCTTCACCGGCACGCTCAGCGAACGCTCGGAGGCCCGTACCGCAGGCCTTGTGCGTGCCAAGACCGGGAGCCTCACCGGGGTGGACGCGCTGGCGGGCACGGCCATCTCGCCCGACGGGCGGCTGCTGGCGTTCGCGTTCATGGCAGGCGACACCCCGTCCTACGGCGCGGGCCGCCCGGCGCTGGACCGGATGGCCTCCGCACTCGTCCCGTAGCGCCCGACCGGCACGGCGTCGTACGCGGCCGGCGGGCCGGTCGGGCCGGTCGGGCCGTGGTCCGGGGGGTGTGTGTCCGTCCGACCGACCGGGTGCCGGGGTGGCGTGCGGCGCCCGGATCGGCTGCGGATCCGTGCCGTGGGGCGACGGGTGGCCGTCGAGGGTGCGGGCGGCCCGCGGGCCGGCAGCGGGTTCCGCCGTCGGGGCCCGTCGCGGTCCGGGCGTCACCGGGGGTGCGGCAGCGCTCCGGTCCCCGCGCAGCGGACGGTCGGCACCGTGGCGCCGGGGTCGTGCGGTGCACCGGTCGGTCTGCGGGCGCAGTACCGGCCGTAGGCCATGGCGTCCAACCCGCTGGCACAGCGGCGCCGACAACGTACGGTTGACGCATGACGAGCATCGGTGGTGCCGAGATGGTCGACTGGAACCTCGCGGTCGCGACCGCGACCCGCCTGGTACGGCCTGGCCCCGACGTCAGCCGGGACGAGGCGCGTGCCGTCGTCGCCGAGCTGCGCCGGCATGCCAGCGCGTCCGAGGAACACGTCCGGGACTTCACCAGGATGATCCCGGACGGCCATCAGCCGGAGGACACCCCGGTTCTTGTCGTCGACCGGGCCGGATGGGTGAAGGCCAACGTCGCCGGCTTCCGTGAGCTGCTGAAACCCCTGCTGGACAAGATGCAGGAGCGTCGCGCGGGGACTCCCGGCGGAGCCGTGCTCGGCGCCGTCGGCGGCAAGGTGACCGGCGTCGAACTGGGGATGCTGCTCTCGTTCCTCGCCTCCCGTGTGCTCGGCCAGTACGAGACCTTCGCCCCGCCCACCCGCGAGCTGCCGGGCGCCCCGGGCAGCGGGGGCCGGCTTCTTCTGGTCGCCCCGAACATCGTCCATGTCGAGCGCGAACTGGACGTCGCCCCGCACGACTTCCGGCTCTGGGTCTGCCTCCACGAGGAGACGCACCGCACCCAGTTCACCGCCGTGCCGTGGCTGCGCGACCATCTGGAGGGCGAGATCCAGTCATTCCTCGCCGAGACCGACGTCGACCCGATGACCGTGCTGGAGAGGCTGCGTGAGGCCGCCCAGTCGCTCGCCGGCGGCCGCCCGGAGGGCGAGGAGGACGAGGGCCGTTCCCTCGTGGAGATCGTCCAGACCCCGGAGCAGCGGGAGATCCTCGGACGTCTGACCGCCGTGATGTCCCTCCTCGAAGGCCATGCGGACTTCGTGATGGACGGCGTGGGGCCGCAGGTCGTGCCGTCCGTCGGCGAGATCCGGGAGAAGTTCCAGCAGCGCCGTGCCCGTGGCGCCTCACGGCTCGACATCGCGCTGCGCAAACTGCTCGGACTCGACGCGAAGCTCCGTCAGTACCGTGACGGAGAGCGGTTCGTCCGGGCCGTGGTCGAGGAGGTGGGGATGGACGGTTTCAACCGGGTCTGGACCTCGCCCAACACCCTGCCCACCAAGGCGGAGATCGCCAAACCGGCGGACTGGGTCGCGAGGGTGCACCGTAGGGCAGACTGAGGAGCGTCATGCGGCCGACGGCAGAAGGACGCCCTCTCAATCACTCGTCCGAGGGACCGTAGGCAATGGGTAGGCGTGCAATGCTCGGGGAACGGCCCGGTTCTGTCACCATCGACGCACTCTGAGTGACCGAACCTCCCGTTCCGACTCTCCGATCGAGGCACCCCCCAACATCACGAAGGGCACCGGACATGGGTCCCCATCCTGCGGTCGCGGCGATACGCCTGGCGGTCCGCCGCGTACTCCACGACGTACTCAACGAACTGAGCGAACTCCCGCGCACCGCCGCCGTCGGCAGGGCCGGGCGGCTCGCGACGGCCGAGCCGCCCCTCGTCCTTGTCGCATGCTCCGGCGGGGCCGACTCGATGGCGCTCGCCTCCGCCCTCGCCTTCGAGGCGCCGAAGCTGTCCGTGCGCGCCGGCGGGATCACCGTCGACCACGGCCTCCAGTCCGGCTCCGGCCTCCGCGCCGCCGAGGTCGCCGCCCGCCTCACCGCCATGAACCTCGACCCGGTCGAGGCCGTGGCCGTCACCGTCGGCCGCGAAGGCGGGCCGGAAGCCGCTGCCCGCGACGCCCGGTACGCAGCCCTGGACGAGGCCGCGGAGCGCCTCGGCGCTGCTGCCGTGCTCCTCGGCCACACCCGCGACGACCAGGCAGAGACGGTCCTGCTCGGTCTCGCCCGCGGCTCCGGCATCCGCTCGCTCTCCGGCATGGCGGCCGTGTCCCCCTCCGGCCGCTACCGCCGCCCCTTCCTCAAGCTCGACCGGCAGACCGCCCGCAAGGCGTGCCTCGTGCAGCAGCTGCCCGTCTGGGACGACCCGATGAACGCCGATCCCGCCTACACCCGCTCCCGGCTGCGCCACGAGGGTCTGCCCGCCCTCGAGAAGGCACTCGGCAAGGGCGTCGTCGAGGCCCTGGCCCGTACCGCGCAGCTGTCCCGGGACGACGCCGACGCGCTGGATGCCTGGGCCGCCGACGTGGACCCGTCCGTGCGGGACGAAGCCGGACTGCTCGAATGCGCGAAGCTGTACGGACTGCCGCCCGCGGTGCGCCGCCGGGTGCTCCGCCGGGCCCTTGTCGCAGCCGGTTCACCTGCCGGTTCTCTGTTCGCTCGGCATGTCGAAGAGGTCGAGCGGCTGATCACCGGATGGCGTGGGCAGGGGGCCATCAACCTGCCGGGCCGCGTCGAGGTCCGTCGGCAGGGTGGCAGACTGGTTATTCGGCAAGGCTGAGCCGGCAGCGGGCGGGCGGGCCGACACGCCCTCGGCGATGCGCCGAAACGGCAAGGGCAGCGACAGAAAGCGACGCGGGTGAACGAGAAGGACATGGGCGCCGATCTCAAATCGGTCCTCATTACCAAGGAAGAGATCGACGCGAAGCTGGCCGAGCTGGCCGCGAAGATCGATGCGGAGTACGCGGGCAAGGACCTGCTCATCGTCGGAGTCCTCAAGGGCGCCGTGATGGTCATGGCGGACCTGGCGCGTGCGCTGTCCACCCCCGTCACGATGGACTGGATGGCCGTTTCCTCGTACGGCGCGGGCACCCAGTCCTCCGGTGTGGTCCGTATCCTCAAGGACCTGGACACCGACATCAAGGGCAAGCACGTCCTGATCGTCGAGGACATCATCGACTCCGGACTGACCCTGTCCTGGCTGCTGTCGAACCTGGGCTCGCGCGAGCCGGCCTCGCTCGAGGTCTGCACGCTGCTGCGGAAGCCGGACGCGGCCAAGGTCGCCATCGAAGTGAAATGGATCGGCTTCGACATCCCGAACGAGTTCGTCGTCGGGTACGGCCTGGACTACGCCGAGAAGTACCGCAACCTCCCGTTCGTGGGCACCCTCGCTCCGCACGTCTACGGCGGCTGACGACGACGCCGGAGCACGGGAACCCGTACCGCCTTCCCACCGTTGGAGCATGGGAAGGCGGTCACGGGTGACAATGCTGGGGTACCGTCCGAAGAACAGTCTTTTCAGTTGAGTCTCATAGCAGCATTTACCTACGGGCAGGAGGGACGGAGCGACACCGCTCCGTATGGATGGACGTGAAGCGATACTTCCGTGGGCCGGTCATGTGGATCGTGCTGGCCGTCCTCGCCGTGGTCGTGCTGATGCAGGTCGTCGGCTCGTCGGGCGGCTACAAGACGGTGGACACCGCCAAGGTTGTCCAGGCCATCAACAAGAACCAGGTCGAGCAAGCCAAGCTGACCACCGGCGATGAGCAGATCATCAAGATCGAGCTGAAGAAGGACCAGAAGGTCGACGACAGCGACAAGGTCCAGGCGAGCTACATCGGCGACCAGGGCGTCGCGCTGGCCCAGACCTTGCAGCAGAAGTACGACGCCGGTGAGATCCCGAAGGGGTACACGGTCTCGCCCGAGCGGCAGAGCCCGTTCCTCTCGGTGCTCCTCTCGCTGCTGCCCTTCGTGCTGATCGTGGTCGTCTTCCTGTTCCTGATGAATCAGATGCAGGGCGGCGGCTCCCGGGTCATGAACTTCGGGAAGTCCAAGGCCAAGCTCATCACCAAGGACACGCCGAAGACGACCTTCGCCGATGTGGCCGGGTCCGACGAGGCCGTCGAGGAGCTCCACGAGATCAAGGAGTTCCTGCAGGAGCCGGCGAAGTTCCAGGCCGTCGGCGCCAAGATCCCCAAGGGTGTGCTGCTGTACGGCCCGCCCGGTACAGGAAAGACGCTGCTTGCACGCGCCGTCGCGGGCGAGGCCGGTGTCCCGTTCTACTCGATCTCCGGCTCCGACTTCGTCGAGATGTTCGTCGGCGTCGGTGCCTCGCGGGTCCGCGATCTCTTCGAGCAGGCCAAGGCGAACGCCCCGGCGATCGTCTTCGTCGACGAGATCGACGCCGTCGGCCGGCACCGCGGCGCGGGTCTCGGCGGCGGCCACGACGAGCGCGAGCAGACCCTGAACCAGCTCCTCGTCGAGATGGACGGATTCGACGTGAAGGGCGGCGTCATCCTGATCGCCGCCACGAACCGGCCGGACATCCTCGACCCCGCGCTGCTGCGCCCGGGCCGCTTCGACCGGCAGATCGCCGTCGACCGCCCGGACATGCAGGGCCGTCTGGAGATCCTCAAGGTCCATCAGAAGGGCAAGCCTGTCGCCCCGGACGTCGACCTCTCCGCCGTCTCCCGCCGTACGCCCGGCTTCACCGGTGCCGATCTGTCGAACGTCCTGAACGAGGCCGCGCTGCTCACGGCCCGCAGCGACAGGAAGCTGATCGACAACCAGATGCTGGACGAGGCGATCGACCGTGTCGTGGCGGGCCCGCAGAAGCGGACCCGGATCATGTCCGACAAGGAGAAGAAGATCACCGCGTACCACGAGGGCGGTCACGCCCTCGTCGCGGCGGCCTCGCCGAACTCGGACCCGGTCCACAAGATCACGATTCTGTCCCGCGGCCGGGCCCTGGGTTACACGATGGTGCTCCCGGAAGAGGACAAGTACTCGACCACGCGCAACGAAATGCTCGACCAGCTGGCGTACATGCTGGGTGGCCGTGCGGCCGAGGAGCTCGTCTTCCACGACCCCACCACGGGTGCGGCGAACGACATCGAGAAGGCCACGACCACGGCACGGGCCATGGTCACGCAGTACGGCATGACCGAGCGGCTCGGCGCGATCAAGTTCGGCGGCGACAACACGGAGCCGTTCCTCGGCCGTGAGATGGCGCACCAGCGCGACTACTCGGAAGAGGTCGCTGCGCTGGTCGACGAAGAGGTCAAGAAGCTCATCGAGACTGCGCACAACGAGGCCTGGGAGATCCTCGTCGAGAACCGCGACGTCCTCGACAACCTGGTCCTCGCGCTGCTGGAGAAGGAGACCCTCGGCAAGGAGGAGATCGCCGAGATCTTCGCGCCGATCGTGAAGCGCCCGGCCCGCCCGGCGTGGACCGGCTCCTCGCGGCGTACGCCGTCGACACGTCCGCCGGTGCTCTCCCCGAAGGAGCTGGCACTGACGAACGGTGCGGCAAACGGTGCCGGATCTTCGAGCAGCACGGTGACGGATGTCACCAAGTCGACAGCCGACCCGGTGGCCGAGGAGCGCCCGGAGGCCTGACCAGGAAGTTTTCGGGTCTACTGATCCGAAACCCGGAATGAACGCCGCACCTCCCAGGTTCTAGCCTGGGAGGTGCGGCCGTTTTCTGCGCCGCGGCGGATCACAGGAACGAGGCACACATATGACCGACCCGGTGACGCTGGACGGCGAGGGGAAGATCGGCGAGTTCGACGAGAAGCGCGCCGAGAACGCCGTGCGTGAACTGCTCATCGCGGTCGGCGAGGACCCGGACCGTGAGGGACTGCGGGAGACGCCTGCGCGCGTGGCCAGGGCGTACAAGGAGATATTCGCCGGGCTGTGGCAGCAGCCGGAGGACGTGCTGACGACCACTTTCGACCTGGGCCATGACGAGATGATCCTGGTGAAGGACATCGAGGTGGTCAGCTGCTGCGAGCACCATCTGGTGCCGTTCCGCGGTGTCGCCCATGTCGGCTACATCCCGTCGACCACCGGCAAGATCACCGGCCTGTCCAAGCTGGCCCGCCTCGTGGACGTCTTCGGCCGCCGCCCGCAGGTGCAGGAGCGGCTGACCACGCAGATCGCGGACTCGCTGATGAAGATCCTGGAGCCGCGCGGTGTGATCGTCGTGATCGAGTGCGAGCACATGTGCATGTCGATGCGGGGCATCCGCAAACCCGGCGCGAAGACGATCACGTCGGCGGTGCGGGGCCAGCTGAGGGATGTCGCCACGCGCAATGAGGCGATGAGCCTGATCATGGCTCGCTGACCGGCGCACGGGCCTCAACGCCGGGGCAGAGCGTCCCCGTTGTGCAAGCATCCCGTACATGAGCCAACAGCTGCTGCCCGGACGCAGACTCGGCGGTCTCGAGGTGTCTGCGCTCGGTTTCGGTGCGATGGTGCTGTCGCCCGGTGTGTACGGGGAGATCGACGACGCCCGCGGCGAGCGCGCGCTGCTGGCCGCGGCGGACGCGGGCGCGACCTTCTTCGACACATCGGACGGCTACGGACCCGGTGGCCACAATGAACGCCTCGTCGGCAGGGCCCTGCGGGCCAGGCGGGACGAGGTCGCCATCGCACCTCTCGGGGCTCGTGTCTCCCTGCCGGACGACGTCAGGACGCGGCTGGCGGCCATCCTGGAGGCGGCGGATGTGCAGGGCGGGACGTTGCTCCAGGCAGCAGGCAGCAGGCAGCAGGCAGCAGGCAGCAGGCAGCAGGCAGCGCCGCGGGCGGGGGAACGGACCCGCTCGCGCCATGTCATGCCGTCGGGACCTGGCCCCTGCCGTCGTCCTCGTCCTCGGGAAGCTTGCAGACCCGCTCCATGAAGAGGGCGGCGGCGATCACCGCGACGCCTGCCAGAACGGAGAACGCCGCGTAGATCGCCTGGTCGCGGCGGGCCGGGACGTCCAGGGAGCCGAGGAGGAAGACGCCCACACCGGCGTACATACCGCTGACGAGCGCGGCGACGAGCGCGCTTGCCTGGCCGAAGACGACCGCGCGGGCCGCCATCAGCGGTTCCACGCCTTTTGCACCGAGGCGTCGCTCGCGCTGCGCGCGAAGGCGGGCCCGCAACGACAACGCGGTCGCGGTGAGGACCGCCGCGATCGCCGCGAGGACGATCGGCGCGGCCAGCGGCACGCTCGGCAACGTGCCGAACGAGTCCCAGAGGCGCGCACCGCCCCACGACAGCACTCCGGCCACCACGAAGAGCCCGGCCAGTACCCGGAGCCGTAGTTGCTTCACCCGTGTGTCCTTCGTGTCGGCGACCCTGAAGAGCCTAACGACTACTCGGGGAGACGGAGTTCCAGGTCGGCGCGTACCAGGACACCCTCCCGGCCCACACCGGCCAGCAGCTCCGCGACCGTGCCGCGCCCCGGCAGCTGGGCCGCCGGCTCGACGTCGTGCCATGGGGCGAGCACGAAGGCCCGCTCATGGGCCCGGGGGTGCGGCAGCGTGAGGACCGGGTCGTCGGAGATCACATCGGCGTACGCCACGATGTCCACGTCGATGGTGCGCGGCCCCCAGCGCTCCTCGCGCACCCGGTCGTACGCCTCCTCGATCGCCTGTCCGCGCTCCAGCAGCGAGCTGGGCGGCAGTGTGGTCTTCACCACGACCACCGCGTTGAAGTACGCCGGCTGCGAGCCCGGCTCCACGCCCCAGGGCTCCGTCTCGTACACCGGCGAAACCGCCTTCACCCGCACGCCCGGAGTGTCCTCCAGCGCGTCCACCGTGCCCTGGAGCGTCTCCAGCCTGTTGCCCAGGTTGGAGCCCAGGGCGATGACGGCCCATTTCGGGTTGGACAGAGTGATGTCCGCCGCGTCGACCTGTTCGACGACCGCTGCGGGCACCGGCTGCACGGTGGGATCGCTCATGTTCGGCTCCGGGTGATCGTGACGGTGACGTCGTCGAACGGGACGGTGATCGGGGCGTCGGGCTTGTGCACGACCACCTCGACCTCCTGGACGCCCGCGTGCTTGAGGCACTGCTGGGCGATGCGCTCCGCGAGCGTCTCGATCAGATCGACGGGCTCGCCCTGGACGACGTCGACGACCTCCTCCGCCACCACTCCGTAGTGCACGGTCTTCGCCAGGTCGTCGTCGGCCGCCGCCGGGCGGGTGTCCAGGCCGAGCACCAGGTCCACGATGAAGGTCTGCCCCTCCTCGCGCTCCCGGGGGAAGACGCCATGGTGCCCGCGGGCCCTGAGGCCGCGCAGCGCGACACGATCCACGCGAATCACTCCTGCTGTCGTAGGTCTTGCGCGCACGGCGCCGCGTGCGGGCGGCAGCAGTGCACGAATCGAATCTACCTGCGGGCACCGACAGGGCCCGCCCACGGGGCTGCGGGAGGAGCCGACGGTGGCTGGTAGCGGCGCCTACCCCGCCCGGCCGGAAATCAACCTTCCACCAGGGCGCTTACCCACTCAGGTGGGGGACTCGTCGTCCTGTTCGTCCTCCGATTCGGCCAAAACGGGTGAACCGTGGTGTGACCAGATCCTCCATCCGCCCGGTGTGCGACGGAACACATTCGTGGCCACCACCAGCTGCCCGACGAGCGGTCCCAGCTCACCCGCCTCCTCGGCCGGCCCGCCGCTCAGGATGTTCTCGGTACAGGTCACCACGGCGGTGTCCCCGGCCACACTCACCCGCACATCGGTGAGGAAGAACTGGATGTACTCGGTGTTCGCCATGATCAGGGCGTACGAGCGCAGTACCTCACCGCGCCCGGACAGCACCGGCCACCCCGGGTGCACGCACGAGATGTCGTCGCCCCCGTCGCCGTCCAGCCACAGCGCGGAGATCTCCTCGAAGTCGCCGCGTTCCATCGCCTCGTAGAAGGCGGTGTTGGCCTCCTCGACCCGTTCGACGTCCGTACGAGCGGTCACCGGGCTCCCTCGTTGCGTCCGGCTCCTTCTACGGCGCGCGCGACCCTCACGGCGTCCGCCGTCGCCCGCACCTCGTGGACCCGGACCGCCCAGGCGCCCTCATGGGCGGCGATCGCCGAGACGGCGGCGGTGGCGGCGTCCCGTTCACGGGCGGGCGGCGGGGTTGTGGCGCCGGCGGCCAGGACATGGCCGAGGAACCGTTTGCGGGACGCCGCGACCAGAACGGGGCGGCCCAGCGCGCGCAGCTCGGCGAGATGCGCGACCAGTGCGAGGTCGTGCTCGGCCTGCTTGGCGAATCCGAGGCCCGGGTCGATCACGATCCGTTCGGCGGCGACACCGCCGCCGACCACGGCCTCCATACGCTCGCGCAGCTCGCCGACGACCTCGGCGACGACGTCCCCGTAGACCGCCCGGCTGTTCATGTCCGCGCTGAAGCCGCGCCAGTGCATGACCACGAAAGGCACCTCGGCGGCGGCGACGGCAGGGACCATCTCCGGGTCGGCGAGGCCGCCGGAGACGTCGTTGACCAGCACCGCGCCCGCCGAGACCGCCTGCGCCGCGACGGAGGCGCGCATGGTGTCGACCGAGACGGTGACGCCCTCGGCAGCCAGTCCCCGTACGACGGGGACGACGCGCCGCAGCTCCTCGTCCTCGTCGACCCGGGTGGCTCCCGGCCTGGTGGACTCACCGCCGACATCGATCAGGTCGGCGCCCTCGGCTGCCAGGTCGAGACCGCGCTTGACCGCGGCCGTGGTGTCGAACCAGCGGCCGCCGTCGGAGAAGGAGTCCGGTGTCACATTGACGACTCCCATGACCGCACAGCGGTCCCACTCCGGCAGGCCCGTGGCCGTGCCCCGTCCGCGCAAGGTACTCATGCGTCCAGACTAGGCCCGGACGCACGGGTCCCACGCCGGTCCTCCGGCACCGGACCCGTCCTACGCTGCGTGGACTTCCCGCTCGGCGGCGGCCGGAGCGGGGCGGATGTGCGCGCAGGGGCGGGCGGGGCGGGCCTTCCGGCGGCGGAACGGGCGGGGCATCGTGAGGGTCACGAAGCCCTCCGCCTGCATCGCGGCGAAGCCGATCCGCGGCAGATCGCGGGTGTTGCGGAAGACCACGAACCGAGGCTCCCAGCGGGGGCGGAACTTGGCGTTGAACTTGTACAGCGACTCGATCTGGAACCAGCGGGAGAGGAAGACCAGCAGCCCGCGCCAGGTGCGAAGGACAGGGCCGGCACCCAGCTTCTCGCCGCGCGCGAGCGCCGAGCGGAACATCGCGAAGTTGAGGGAGACCCGCTCGATGCCGAGCTTCGGCGAAGCCTGCAGGGCGGCCACGATCAGCAGTTCGTTCATTCCGGGGTCGGCCGAGCGGTCGCGGCGCATCAGGTCCAGGGACATGCCGTCCGGGCCCCAGGGAACGAAGTGGAGGACGGCCTTGAGGTCGCCGTAGGGGGAGTCCGGGTCCTCCTTGTGGGCGGTCGCGATCACACTGTCGCCGTCCGAGGGGTCGCCGATCCGGCCGAGCGCCATGGAGAAGCCGCGCTCGGTCTCCGTACCGCGCCAGTCCCCGGCCGCGCGGCGTATCCGCTCCAGTTCGCCGTCGGACAGGTCACGGACGCGGCGTACGCGCGTCTCGTAGCCGTTGCGCTCGATCCGCTTCACCATCTGGCGCACGTTGCGCATGGCACGCCCGGTCAGCGAGAAATCCGCGACGTCCACCACCGCCTCGTCACCGAGTTCGAGGGCGTCCAGGCCGGTCTCCCGGGTCCACACCTCGCCGCCGGTCTCGGAGCAGCCCATCACGGCAGGGGTCCAGGAGTGGGCCTTGGCCTCGTCCATGAAGCGCTCGATCGCACCGGGCCAGGCCTCCACGTCGCCGATCGGGTCGCCGCTGGCGAGCATCACTCCGGAGACGACGCGGTAGCAGACGGCGGCCTTGCCACTGGGGGAGAAGACGACGCCCTTGTCGCGGCGGAGTGCGAAGTGGCCGAGGGAGTCACGCCCGCCGTGCTTGACGAGCAGTTCGCGCAGTCGGGCCTCGTCGTCCTCGGTGAGCCGGGCGGCCGGCTGCTCGGGCCGGAAGGCGAGGCAGATCGTGGTGATGGCGGTGAGCAGGCCGAGCGCGCCCAGCGAGTAGCCGACGGTCCAGTCGACACCGCCGTCGTAGCCGACCGGGCCCTCCAGGCCGAAGAGGCCGACCAGGACGTGCTCGAGGCGGTCGCTGAGCCCGGGGTTGCCGATGACCTTGTTGGGGTGGGCGCTGACGATGACCAGGCCGAGGCCGATCGAACCGGCGCCCATCAGAACGAAGTTGGCGAGTGCGCGCCAGCGGCTGTGCGGGTCGGGCAGCGCCGCGAACTGTCCGCGGTGGCGGAGCAGAAGCGTGAACAGCGCGAGCGACAGCAGTACCCCGATGACGGAGTTGCGGTACAGGAACTGGGCGACTGCCCCAGCCGGCAGCAGGACCACTGCGGCCCGCCAGGCGCGCCGCTTGTTCCGCTTGAGACCGTGCGCCAGAAGCAGCAGGAGGACGCCCGCGCTCAGCGAGAGCGCGGCGGCGAACGGGCCCAGGGCGCCCGGCAGTACTTCGGCGAAGGCGTGCATCCGACTGTGCCTGAACCGCGGGAACACCCCGGCCGCGATGTCGATCAGGCCGATGAAGGCGCAGGCCGTCCCCACCAGTGCGGGTACGGATTCGGCGCGCGGCCCGCTGAGGATCCGGCGCACCCGAACCGGAACCAACCCCGACTTATCCCCATCTACCGTGACAGACATCGCTTTCCCGTAGCTCCGAGAGAGATCGTGAAGCCCCTCGCCGTAGAACAGTCGGCGCGGACAATTTGCGCTCTCTAGGACGACACTTCCGGGTAGCGGGTTCATCCGTCATCAGGAAATTCTCAGGTTCGCCTCTCACGGAAGAAGCACGATCGTCCCATGGGTCTCACCAGTAACAAGGTTCTGGCGCTGGCCGTACTGGCCGCCGTGGCTCTCTTCGCCACGACGATCTGGCTGTGGCCGCGGCTGTCCCGCCGCAGCTGGCGCGCTGTCCTCGGCCGGGTGGGGCTCCTGCTCGCGACCCAGCTGGCACTGTTCGCCTCGGTCGGGCTCGCCGCCAACAAGTCGTTCCTGTTCTACGGGTCCTGGGCCGACCTCTTCGGCCAGGAACAGGAGATGGGCGTCGTCGTGGACCACTCGGCGAGCAGCAAGCACATCAAGGTGATCGGCAAGGAGAGGCTGGACGTGCCGCACGGCTCCCGCCCGTCGGTCGGCGGTCAGATCCAGAAGATCGTGATCGCGGGTGAGAAGTCGGGGATCGACAGTCCGGCCTACGTGTATCTGCCGCCGGAGTACTTCCAGCCGGCGTACGCGAAGAGGACCTTCCCTGCAACGGTCGTCCTCACCGGCTACCCGGGCACGGCGGAGAACCTGATCAAGGGTCTCAAGTATCCGAGAACGGCGTACCAGCAGGCCGCAGACGGGAAGATGCAGCCGATGATCCTGGTGATGCTGCGTCCGACGGTGGCACCGCCCCGGGACACCGAGTGCGTCGACGTCCCGG
The DNA here is from genome assembly GCF_056435905.1 of Streptomyces sp. NPDC043861. Taxonomy (NCBI): domain Bacteria; kingdom Bacillati; phylum Actinomycetota; class Actinomycetes; order Kitasatosporales; family Streptomycetaceae; genus Streptomyces; species Streptomyces sp. NPDC043861. The sequence continues at coordinate 124,471 of NZ_JBWKDP010000019.1, forward strand.
GCGGGCCGCAGACCGAGACGTTCTTCGCCAAGGACCTGCCGGCCGCGGTCTCGGAGACGTATCGCGTGGGCAACAAGGCGCGCAACTGGGGGTTCATGGGGAACTCCACGGGGGGTTACTGCGCGCTGAAGATCGCATTGCACCATCCGCAGCAGTTCGCGGTGGGCGCGGGACTGTCCGCCTACTACAAGGCCGCCGAGGATCCGACGACCGGTGATCTCTTCCAGGGCAGCAAGACCGAGCGGCAGCGGGCGAATCTGCTGTGGAGCCTGGACCACCGCCCCCAGGGCGCGTCCTCGTTCCTGGTCACGACGTCGGAGCAGGGCGAGGGAAATCTGAAGGCCACACGCGAGTTCATCAAGAAGGTGAAGGCGCCGGCCCGTGTCTCCTCCATCACGCTCAACAGCGGCGGGCACAACTTCAACACCTGGCGCCGTGAGGTTCCGCCCGCGCTCGTGTGGATGGGCGGGCGGCTGAGCGCGTCGTGACGCGCTCCGGCGCCCGGCACGGCCGGCGTCGGGACTCCCTCAGCGCGGCCCGGTCTTCTCCGCGCCTGCCGCCTTTTCCGCACCTGCGGTCTTTTCCGCGCCTGCGGTCTTCTCCGCGCTCGTGGTCTTCAGCTCTGCCTCGGTGCGAGGGACGTCCTGTGCGTCGGCGTCGATGGAGCGGCGCAGTGCCTGGTGCAACTGTGCCGGGGTCAGCACACCGAGGAAACGTCCCGTCTCCGCCCGGTCGGTGACCGCGATCCAGCCCGCGTCGTGCTGCAGCATCGTTGCGAGCGCCTGCTTGAGCGAGGCACCGACCGGCAGCCGGGCCTCCATGGGGCGCGCATGGTCACGTACGGATCCCGTGGCGCCCGCCGCCCGTTCGGCGGTGATCCAGCCGTACGGACCGTCCGCCCCGTCCAGGACGACGGCCCATGGGGCCCCGAGCTCCCGTGGCAGCGCGTCGTCGAGCCCGACGACCGGCGGCTGTTCGAGGTCCCCCTCCTCGACGGGGGTCACGGACAGTCGCTTCAGCCCGCGGTCCGCGCCGACGAAATCCGCGACATACGCGGTCGCGGGCGCGCCCAGCACGGTCGCCGGGGTGTCGAATTGCTCGATCCTGCCCTGCCCGTAGACGGCGATGCGGTCACCGAGGCGGACGGCCTCCTCGATGTCGTGGGTGACGAACAGGACGGTCTTGCGGACGGCCGCCTGGAGCCTGAGGAACTCGCTCTGGAGGTGCTCACGGACGACCGGGTCGACCGCGCCGAACGGCTCGTCCATCAGCAGGACCGGCGGATCGGCCGCCAGCGCCCTGGCCACGCCGACCCGCTGCCGCTGCCCGCCGGAGAGCTGGTCGGGGTAGCGGTCGCCGTACTTCTTCGGGTCCAGGCCGACCAGGTCGAGAAGCTCGGCGGCCCGGGTGCGGGCCATTCCCCGCTTCCAGCCCAGCAGATGGGGAACGGTTGCCGTGTTCTGCAGCACGGTCTTGTGGGGGAACAGCCCGACCTGCTGGATGACGTAGCCGATACGGCGGCGCAGCTCGACCGGGTCGGTGGTGGATATGTCGTCGCCGTCGAGGAATATCCGGCCGCTGCTGGGCTCGATCAGCCGGTTGACCATTTTCATCGTGGTCGTCTTGCCACAGCCAGAGGGTCCGACGAGCGTGACCAGTTCGCCCTCGGCAACCTCGAAGGAGAGGTCGTCGACGGCGGTGGTGCCGTCCGGATAGCGCTTGGTGACATGCTCGAATCGGATCATGGCCTCCATTGTGGCGGGTGGGGGACGGCCAAGTGTGAAGGCCGTGTTGCCGGAACGCGAAGCTCCTCGGTGGTTGTCAGTGGTGGGGGTTAGGGTCGGTTTCCGGACGGAGTTCCGCAGCTCCGAAGCTGTGGGTTCCGAAGCCGTGGAGTTCCGCAGCTGCGGTTCTGCCGCTGCGGAAACCCGCCGAGCCGGAGATCCGGATCGGCGGAGAGGGAGACGAGACGGGTGACGGGGGCGCCGAATGAGCGGGCAGAACTGCCTGGTGACGAACGACTGGATCTGCGGTGAATATCTCCGTTCCCGCAGCCAGGAGTTGATCGATGCCACGGTCCAGCACGTCTGGATCACCGTCGGTTCCGTGCTGATCGGACTGGCCGTCGCCTTCCCCCTGGCACTGCTGGCCCGCAGCAGCCCCCGTCTCACCGGCCCGGTCCTCGGCCTGACCACCGTGCTGTACACGATTCCGTCGCTCGCGATGTTCTCGCTGCTGCTGCCCTTCTTCGGGCTGTCCGCCGCGCTGGTGATCACCGGCCTGGTGCTGTACTCGCTGACGATTCTCGTGCGGAACATCCTGGCCGGTCTCGAAGCGGTGCCGGCCGAGGCACGAGAGGCGGCGCGAGGGATGGGGTACGGGCCGGGCAGGCTGCTGTGGGAGGTCGAGCTTCCCCTGGCGCTCCCGGCCCTGATGGCGGGCCTTCGGATCGCCACGGTGTCGACGGTCGCCCTCACCACGGTCGGCTCGATCGTCGGCCGCGGCGGTCTCGGCAATCTCATCGAGGACGCACTGCCCAGCTTCTTCAAGGCCCAGGTACTGACCGCTTCGGTCCTCTGTGTGCTGCTGGCCGTCGCCGCCGATCTGCTGCTGCTCGGCGTCCAGCGTCTGCTGACGCCCTGGACGCGAATACGGACACGAGAGGCCCGCTGATGGGGGTACTGGACGGAGCCTGGTCCTGGCTGACCACGGGCTCCAACTGGTCGGGAGAGAACGGGGCCTGGAATCGTCTCGGCGAGCACCTCTACGTCAGCGGGGCCGCCCTCGCACTCGCCTGCCTGATCGCCCTGCCGGCAGCGCTGTATCTCGGGCACATCGGCCGAGGTGGCGCCCTCGCGGTGAATGTCTCCAATGTCGGCCGGGCCGTCCCCGTCTTCGCTGTGCTCGCGCTCTTCATGGTGTCGCCGCTGCGCAGCGCCGGCTATGTCCCGACGATCACCGCGTTGGTGCTGTTCGCCGTGCCGCCGCTGCTGACCAACGCCTATGTGGGGATGCGGGAGGTGGACCGGGCGGTTGTGGAGGCCGCACGGGGGATGGGGATGTCGGGTCGGCAGCTTTTCGCCCGGGTCGAACTTCCCCTCGCGTATCCGATGCTCATGACCGGGCTGCGGTCCGCCGCGGTCCAGGTCGTCGCGACCGCGACGATCGCGGCGATGGTCGGTCAGGGCGGTCTCGGCCGGATCATCACGGCCGGCTTCAACACCTACAACACCCCTCAAGTGGTCGCGGGCGCCCTGCTCGTGGCCGTGCTCGCCCTCCTTGTCGAGGTCGTGCTGGTGCTGGTGGACCGCGTGTGCAGTCCTCAGCGCCTGCGGGGGCCCGGACGTGCCCTGCGGAAATCCGTGTGACGACTCACTCCCTTGGATGGTGAACCTCATGAGCAAGACCTCGCGTATCGCGGGTGCGGTGCTGGGCGTCGTGGGCCTCGTCGGCTCGCTCGCCGCGTGCGGCGGCGCGAGCCTCGAGCAGGAGAAGGGCTCCGGTGGCACGGGCGGTGACGCGGGCGGTGGGAAGAAGGGCACTCTCGTCGTCGGGGCCGCAGCGTTCACCGAGTCCAAGGTGCTCGCCGAGCTCTACGCCCAGGCGCTGGGAGCCGCCGGATACAGCACGTCCGTCACCACGGTGAAAAACCGTGAGCTCTACGAACCCTCACTGGAGAAGGGCGAGATCGACGTCGTACCGGAATATGCGGCGACGATTGCCGAATTCCTGAACGCGAAGGCGAACGGGCCGAAGGCCCCCGAGGAGAAGCCGGTCGCCTCCAGCGATGTCGCGCGCACCGTCGCCGGACTCCGGAAGCTCGCCGAGCCACGTGGGCTCAAAGTGCTGCCCGCCGGAGCGGCCGTCGATCAGAATGCCTTCGCGGTGAGCAAGGAATTCGCCGAGAAGAAAAAGCTCAAGACCCTTTCCGATCTCGGGAGGTCGAAGCTCGAGGTCAAGATCGCAGCCGGGGACGAGTGCGAAGTGCGGCCCTTCTGTGCGCCCGGCCTCAAGAAGGTCTACGGCATCGATGTGGCGGGTGTGGACCCGAAGGGCGTCGGGACGCCCCAGGCGAAGCAGGCGGTCAAGGACGGCGAGGACCAGCTGGTGCTCACCACCACGACCGATGCCACGCTGGACACCTTCGGGCTGGTGCTGCTGGAGGACGACAAGAAGCTCCAGAACGCGGACAACGTGCTGCCGGTCCTCAACGCGAGGGACGCGGGCACGAAGGAGATAGCGGACATTCTGGGCAAGCTCACCAGCGCGCTGACGACGCAGGATCTTGTGGAGCTGAATCGGAAGGTGGACGCGGAGAGGGTGAAGCCGCAGGACGTGGCCAGGGAATATCTGGTGTCCAAGGGCCTGATCGGGAACTGATGAGCTGACCGGGGGTAGTTCCGGGAGGATCGCGGTGTCCGGTGCCGGTGCCGGGGCCGAGGGGAAGGATCGCCAGGCGGATCATCAGGGGGTGGCGCACTCCTCCTGGCTTCGCCGGGAGTCCCCCACTCGGACGGGGGCCGGGGGAGAGCACCCTCGTACGGGTGGGGGTGCCTCCCGGGCGTGGCTTCGGGAAGTGCTCTGGCGACTCCGCCAATGCCGCGGTGCGACGGTGCGGCGGTGCCGCGGTGCGGGCGGCGCGAGCCGGTGAAACTTTCCGGTCGCCGCAGTGGGTCGCGGCAAGAGGGGATTTGGTCCTGGGGGTGGGTGGGGCAACAGGCCCGGCCTGCTCGGAAGCCGAATCGGAATGACCTCGTCCGGATTTTGCATCGGTCCCGGAAGGGCCCGGCCAGGGGCTTGGAGAGGGGTCGGACAGGCGCTCAGGCACGGCTTCGGGGTGACTTCGATCCGGCTGTGGCCCCGGCCGGATCGAAGTACGGCTCGAACTGACGAAGAGATTGCCGATGCGACCCCCCATTCGTCACCTACGCACGGTAAATTTCAGGCCATGCCACGAGGACGCCACCGCCATTCCCCACCTCTGCACCGGCTTCTCCCGCCCGCCGCGGTCGCCGGAGCTTCGGTTCTCTGTGCCACCGGTGCATGGCTGTTCGCGGATCCCGTCGTGCTCCGCATCATGGTCGCGGCAGCGGCGGCGGCCGCTGTCACCGGCGCGGTGCTCATGCGAAGTTGGGACCGGAGCGCGGGCCGCCGCGTCGCCGAGCTCACCCGCGCCCGTGCCAGCGACGCCTGGAAGACCGAGGAGCGCTTGGCCGAGCTGGAGGCCGATCTCGACGAGTCCCGCGAGCTGCGCGCCAAGCTGGACGCGAAGCTCCGCTCCAAGCGGGTCGAGCTGGCAGGGCTGCGCAACGAGCATGCCGCGCTGCTGAGGCGGTACGCCAACGCCGAGACGGAGCGTGCCAGTGCGCTCGAAGGCCGTCGGCAGCTCGCGATCGAGGCGTCCGCGCCCAAGGAACTTCTCCCGGCCGGTTCCACGCCCACGCCGTCCGCGTACCTGCGGGCCGCCAAGGCGCTGGAGAACCTGTCACGCAACGCCGCGGCCCAGGAGGCCAAGCGCACCGTCGAGGAGGCCCGCAAGCGCGATGTCGCAGAGCGGGCGAGGGAGGCGGAGGAGCCGCAGGGGAAGCACGCGGCGGTCGCCGGGGAGGAACACACCCGCCCGTCGTCCGCCAACCTTGCGAGGAGGCCGGTGCCGATCGCCTCGGCGATCGTCCCCTACACCGCACGCCAGTCCCGTCCCCTCGGAGGCTTCGACTTCTTCGGTACGGGAGGCGGACAGCGCGCCGAGCTGGTGTCGGTACAGGACGAGGACCTGGCGGACGTGGTCGGCGAGGAGGCGCTGGCCGACAGCAAGCGCACGCAGGACCGTGCCGTGGGCGAAGTCATCGACCTGACCGTGCACGACGAGACGGAGCAGCTGGACGTCGTGGAGTTGCGCAGCGCGATCTCCTGATGTGATGGGCAGCGGGCCCCACGGGGCCGTGCATGGGCCGGCCGTGCGGCGGCGCTGCCCGTGGGGCGGCGCCGCCGGTGTATCGGCCCCCGTGTCTGCCTACTTGTCGATGTCCCCGACCACGAAGAACAGCGACCCCAGGATCGCCACCATGTCGGCGACGAGCGTGCCGGGCAGCAGCTCGGTCAGTGCCTGGATGTTGTTGTACGAGGCCGACCGGAGCTTGAGACGGTACGGCGTCTTCTCGCCCTTGGAGACCAGGTAGTAGCCGTTGATCCCGAGCGGGTTCTCGGTCCAGGCGTAGGTGTGGCCCTCGGGCGCCTTCAGGACCTTGGGCAGGCGCTGGTTGATGGGGCCGGGCGGCAGCTCTGCGATCCGGTCCAGGCAGGCGTCCGCCAGCTCGAGCGCATTGTGCGTCTGGTCCAGCAGGCACTCGAAGCGGGCCAGGCAGTCGCCCTCGGTCCGGGTGACGACCTTGAGGGTGTCCTGGAGTTCGCCGTACGCGAGGTACGGCTCGTCACGTCGAAGGTCGAAATCGACGCCGGAGGCGCGGGCGATCGGACCGGAGACGCCGTACGCGTGCGCCGTCTGCTCGGTCAGGACGCCGATTCCGCGCGTACGGCCCCGGAAGATCTCGTTGCCGAGCACGAGCCGGTCGTACACGTCCATCCGTGAGCGCACATCGGCGACCGCCTGCCGGGCACGGCCGGCCCAGCCTGCGGGGAGGTCCTCCTTGAGACCGCCGACCCGGTTGAACATGTAGTGCATCCGGCCGCCGGAGATCTCCTCCATGACGTTCTGGAGCTCTTCCCGCTCGCGGAAGGCATAGAAGACCGGGGTGATTCCGCCCAGTTCGAGGGGATAGGACCCGAGGAACATCAAGTGGTTGAGGATCCGGTTCAGCTCGGCGAGGAGCGTCCGCGTCCAGGCGGCGCGTTCGGGGACCTCCATGCCGAGCATCCGCTCGACGGCCATGACGACACCGAGCTCGTTCGAGAACGCGGACAGCCAGTCGTGGCGGTTCGCCAGCATCACGATCTGGCGGTAGTCGCGCGCCTCGAAGAGCTTCTCCGCGCCACGGTGCATATAGCCGATCACCGGCTCGGCATGCTGGATGCGCTCGCCGTCCAGGACGAGCCGGAGCCGGAGCACGCCGTGCGTGGAAGGGTGCTGCGGGCCGATGTTCAGCACCATGTCGGTGCTCTCCGCCGCGCCGCCGATGCCGACCGTCGTCTCCGTCATGGGCGACAGTATCCCTCGCCCGGGCGAGGGGCCGCGGCCCGGCCCGAGTGCCGGACACCGCCGGCCCGGGGCACGGCACCGTCCCGGCCACGTGGCCGGACCGCGTGCGGCGGTGAAAGCCCGGAACTCGGGGCCGGGCGGCCGGGCGGCCGGTGGGCGCCGGTGGCGATCCGACGGCGTGGAGTCCATCGGCGCAGTGCGCGGGCAGCACGGCCGTGCTCGGGGGACACGGCCGTCACCACCCGCTGATGCCCGGATCCCGGCCCGGCCCCGCCGGCATGCGTCCCTACCGGCCCCCTGGCGTGTGGCCGTGTGTTCGGACCGGCCCCCTGGCGTGTGGCCGTGTGTTCGGAACGGGGCTCTGGTGCGCGGCGTGTGTTCGGACCGGGGCTCTGGTGCGCGGCGTGTGTTCGGAACGGGGCTCTGGCGCTGCCGGCCGCGTATCGACCGGCATTCCGGGAGTGCCGCGCTTGCGGTGTGCACCGACCGGGACACGTCGCACGTGGCGCACCGGTCGGCGTTGCAGGGCCCAGGCAATGTCTGCCCCGGCCCTGCCGCCCCGTGTGCCTCTGGGCCGCGCCCGTGCGCCCTGCACCGGGCCGTTTCCGGCCCACCGGCACGGCGATGCCACTGGCGGCCGGTGCGGTGGGGCGTGGAGGTTCGTGGCTGCTGTCCGCGGCTCCGTCGGCGGCGGCCGGGCAGGGGGCCGCCAAGAAGGCCGGGTCCGTGCAGGTCGGGTCCGTGCAGGTCAGGTTTGTGCAGGTCAGGTCCGTGGCGCCGAGGTTCGGGGCCGGGGGGCGGGGGTGCTCATACCGCCGGGCCCGCCGCTGCCGGGACCGGCTGGAGCAGCCACAGGAAGTCGCCGAGGCCGCCGCGGGCCGTCAGCTCGGCCGCTTCGCCCGCCGATGCCAGGGCGCGTACGTATGCCGTGGGGTCCGACGAGGCCAGAGCGAGCGGCGGTCGGGTGCCGGAGACGCCGAGGCGGTGAAGGGCCTCGCGCTGGGACACCAGTTCGGCGCCGGGCCCCGCGCACGCGTCCATGGCCACGTGCGCCGTGATGTCGCAGCCACCGTCCGGGACCGGGCGCACCTCGCGCCCGCCGCGGAAGCCGGTCAGCGTCCCGAAGGCCGGCCGGTCGCCGGTGCGGTGCGCGTAGTCCACGGCAACGGCCAAACCCGCGTCCAGGATCCCGACCGCCGCCGCCCACGCCTCCTCGCGCGGCCGGCCGATCTCCACGCGCGTGCCCGGCCCGCCCGGCGGCCACCAGCGGTCCAGCCACTCCGCGTCCGCTCCCCCCACCGGGTCCCCGAGGCGTTCCCTGCCGTCCGCGGGCCGGACCAGGACGTACCGGGCGACACCCGCCCCGTCCACCTCCGCGACATCCACCGGAACGTTGTCCAGCCACTCGTTCGCGAAGAGCAGCCCGGTCACCCCGGACGGGGGCCGCTCGGTCCAGCCGATTCGCGGGTCGAGCCCGGCCGGGCGCCCGGCACGTTCGACACCACACGCCCTTACCGGGCGACCGTCGGGCAGCCGCCCCTCGGGGAGCGCCGCCAGCACGGCCGTCAGCAGCTCCCCGCGCCCGGCGCCCATGTCCACGAACGTGATCTCGGGAGCGTCCGGCAGGGACTCCGCGGTCTGGGTGAGAAGCCGGGCGACGGCGGCGGCGAACAGCGGCGAGGCATGGACCGAGGTCCGGAAGTGTCCCGCCGGGCCCTCCGGGCGGAGGTAGAACCCCTCGGGGCCGTACAGCGCGCGTTCCGTCGCCTCCCGCCAGGGGAGCCAGCGGTCCGGTTCTTCGGTTGCCTCATTCGTCACGCGTGCCAGTCTCCACCTTGCGGAGTAGGCGGCTCCCGACCGGATCGACCCTCCGGTTGACCCCTGCACCTTTCTGCCTTCCCTACGCTGGGTCACGTGCAGCGCCTCTATGACTTCATCCGCAGACACCCGACGGGCGTCGACACCTTCTGGGCGGTCGTCCTCTTCGGGTTCTCCATGCTGTGGGTCGTCCAGGAGACCGTCGGGAACGACCCCAGGGTCGTGGCCGCCGGAATCGTCCTCCTGCTCTGTCTCACGGTCGCGCTGCGCCGCCGCGCACCCGAGAAGATGCTCCTGCTCGTGGCCGCCCTCGGTGTCGCCCAGCTCGTGCTGGACATCCAGGTCAACCCGGCGGACTTCGCGATGCTCGTGATCATCTACACGGTCGCGGCGCACGACGGCCCGCGCTGGGCCTCCCGGCTCGCGCTCGTCGGCGGACTCGCCGCGGCCACGCTGTCCCAGATCCGGTGGCCGGAGGGGAACGCCGGAGTCGGTCAGCGGATCTTCATCACCGTCGTCATGAGCGTTCCGTTCGCACTCGCCTGGGTACTCGGTGACTCCCTGCGCACCCGCCGCGCCTACTTCGCCCAGCTGGAAGAGCGTGCCTCCAGGCTGGAGAAGGAGCGTGAGGCACAGTCCAAGGTGGCGGTCGCCGCCGAGCGGGCCCGGATCGCCCGCGAGCTCCACGACGTCGTTGCGCACAATGTCTCGGTGATGGTGGTGCAGGCCGATGGAGCCGCGTACGTCCTGGACACCGCGCCCGACCAGGCCCGGCAGGCGCTGGAGACCATCTCGGGCACCGGGCGCCAGGCGCTCGCCGAGATGCGCCGGCTGCTCGGCGTGCTGCGCACCGGTGATGCCCCGGAGAGCGGGGAGTACGTACCCCAGCCCGACGTCGAGCAGATCGAGGTCCTGGTCGAGCAGGTGCGGACTGCGGGCCTCGAGATCGACTTCAAGATCGAGGGCACTCCGCGGCCCCTGCCCAGCGGCGTGGAGCTCACGGCGTACCGCATCGTGCAGGAGGCCCTCACCAACACCCGCAAGCACGGCGGCCCCGACGTCGGGGCGAGCGTGCGGCTCGTGTACTTCGACGACGGGCTCGGACTCCTCGTCGAGGACGACGGCCGTGGCGCGTCGCACGAGATGTACGAGGACGGCGGCGCCGACGGCAAGGGACACGGACTGATCGGCATGCGTGAGCGCGTCGGCATGGTCGGCGGCACCCTCGATGCGGGGCCCCGCCCGGGTGGCGGATTCCGGATCAGCGCCCTGCTGCCGCTCAAGCCCGCCCACTAGGCTCACCACGCACGCCCCCCAGACAAGGACTCTGCACATGACGATCCGCGTGATGCTCGTCGACGACCAGGTGCTGCTGCGCACCGGCTTCCGGATGGTGCTGGCGGCGCAGCCGGACATGGAGGTCGTCGCCGAGGCCGGCGACGGCGGTGAGGCGATCGAACTCCTGCGCTCCACGGCCGTGGACGTGGTCCTGATGGACGTGCGCATGCCCAGGGTGGACGGTGTCGAGGCGACCCGGCTCATCTGTGCCCAGCCGGACGCGCCGAAGGTGCTCATCCTGACCACCTTCGACCTCGACGAGTACGCCTTCTCGGGGCTCAAGGCAGGTGCGAGCGGCTTCATGCTCAAGGACGTGCCGCCAAGCGAACTGCTCGGCGCGATCCGCTCCGTGCACAGCGGGGACGCCGTCGTCGCCCCGTCCACGACCCGCAGGCTGCTGGACCGCTTCTCGCCGATGCTGCCGTCCCCCGGCGGGCCGCCGCAGCACAAGGAGGTGGAGAAGCTCACGGACCGCGAGCGCGAGGTCATGCTGCTGGTCGCACAGGGACTGTCGAACGGTGAGATCGCCGCACGGCTGGTGCTCTCCGAGGCCACGGTCAAGACCCACGTCGGCCGCATCCTCACCAAGCTCGGCCTGCGGGACCGTGTGCAGGTGGTGGTGCTGGCGTACGAGAGCGGCCTGGTGCGGGCCGGTGGCGGCGCTGCCTGAGCGCCCCGTGCTGCTCTGGATCAACGGTCCCTTCGGGGGCGGAAAGACGCAGACGGCGTACGAGCTCCGGCGGCGGCTGCCCGGCAGCGTCGTCTGCGACCCGGAACACGTCGGCTTCGGCCTGCACCGAATGGCTCCGCCCCGGCTGAGGGGCGACTTCCAGGACCTTCCCGCGTGGCGGCAGGGCGTGTACGACGTGCTGGACCTGGCCCTGCGGGCTCAAGGGGGCGTGGTGATCGCCCCGATGACGGTGGTCGAACCGCGCTACTTCGACGAGATCCTCGGCGGCCTGCGGAGAGCCGGGCACGATGTGCGCCACTTCGCGCTGCTGGCGGAGCGCGCGACGGTGCTGCGCAGGCTCAGTGAGCGGGGGCTCGGGCGGGGCCTGAAGCGGGAGAGCTTCGCGGTGCAGAAGCTGGACCACTGTCTGGAGCGGCTCGGCGGCCCCGGGTTTGCCGAGCACATCCGTACCGACCGGCTGACGATCCCCCAGGTGGCGGACCGTGTCGCCGGGTCGGCGGGGCTGGAGCTCCTGCCGAACACCTACGGGCCGCTGCGGCACAGGCTGCGGCGTATCGGGATCGGGCTGTCCCACATGCGCTTCGACTAACGTGATCTTTGACCTGTGCGGCGTGGACGCGGGGTTGTTGACTTCTTCGTGCGTCGGTTTGGGGCCCGGTTTGCCGACGGTGTGCACGTCATCGCGTGGAGTGGGCCGGGTGTTCTTGCGACCGGATGGCCGGCCTGGGCCGGGGCGGGAGGATTTCGGTGCTTCGGCAGGACAGGCTGCCTTCGGGCGGAGGCGCCGGAAATCGCGGCGGACTCGGGCGGGAGTGATCGTGTCGGACGGGCTCGGTCTCTCCCACGGCCGTCGCAGGTCGGCCGCCAGGGGGCGGACCAGACGGAGCCAGGGCCTCTCATTTGGATCTTGCCGGGCTCGCGTGCCCCGGCACGCACGCTCGCCGCGTTGTCGTCGGTCGACTGCGGCTCCGCGTGGGCTCCTTCCTCCGCCTTGCGATCGCACGCACCGGACCCCGCTCACCGATCCAGCCCGATCCGAACGAAAGACCCTGGGCCCTCCTTTCGGATCGGGCCGTGTTGCCGGAGCCGCCCGACTGCGTCGATGCGGGGGTGCCTCCGACCCGGCCTCCGACCCGGCCTCCGGTCGGTGGTCCCCCGCTTCCGACTCCCCGGGTCCCGGGGTCCCCGGCCGGGTTCCGGTCAGCGCAGGACCGTCTCCAGGAAGTCGCTGCCGAGTCGCGCCACGACCGAGACGTCCAGCTGGTGCATCACATAGCGGCCGCGTCGGCGGGTGGTGATCAGCCCTGCCTTCTTCAGGACCGACAGATGGCGTGAGACCTCCGGCGCCGTTATGCCGTGCGCGTCGGCCAGCTCGCCGGTGCTGTAGGAAGCGCGGGCGAGATTGCGGCACAGCCGCATCCGCATGGGGTGGGCCAGCGCTTCCATCCGGAGCTTGAGCAGCTCGACGGATGCAGGACCGGGAAGTTCCGGTACTCCGACGGGGTAGTGGACGACGGGACGCCAGCCGGGGGCGTGCAGCACCATCAGATGCGGCCAGCCGAAGCTGGACGGCACGAACGAGAGTCCGACTCCCACGGCCGGGTCGACGGCGGTCGTGTGACCCACCGCGAGTTTGTCGGCCTCGATCCTGCCCGCCGCCTCGTTGAGCGCGAGCGCGGGAGAGACTGCACGAAGCGCCTCCACGAAGCCCTTGCGGCGCAGGATCTCGGTCTTGTGCCTGGCGTCGGCGGCGAGCTGGGTGCGGATGCGTTGCCAGGTCTCTGCGAAGAAGGCCTGGTCGCAGTCCTCCAGGAGGCGCCGCACCCAGGCGCGGACGGGAGCGGGGTCGTCCAGGAGTCTCCTGGCGAAGTCGAGCTGCTGGGGGCCGCGGGTGGCCGCGAGCTCCAGCGCACGACCGGTGTCCACGGGACCACTGGCGCCGTAGGTGCTGGAGCAGGCGAACTCCAGCGCGGCGGAGATGAAACGGTCGTCGGGGAGCCGGTCGAGCAGGTCGAGCTCCTCGGCGAGGGTCGCCCCGGTGCCGCCGTCGTGGCCGGGCAGGCCGGCGAACGGCGTGAAGATGTCGGAGAACGTGGTGCTCCAGAGGAAGTCCGCCTCGTGGAGCCGGTCGGCGAGGTCCGGCTTCAGCCCGGCCGCGGTGGCCGTCGTCCAGCCGTGCACTCCGGGATGGTGTGCGGGCTGGGACAGCGCGTGCAACGCGACGCCGAGCTCGGCGAGGGGCGAGATCTCGAAGCGGATCCGCTCGGGCGGCATGCCCGCGATGTCGATGGTGACGCTCACACCCTCCATGGTGCGGGCTGGCCGGGCGGGCCCGGTGCCCATTTGACGCTGCTGGTCAATCGATGCGCGGTCCGGCGCGGGCCGGAGGCAGGCTGAGGTGCATGGACGCCATCCAGCAGCACCTTCTGGACACCTACCGTGCCGGCCTGAACGGTGAACCGCCGCCTCCGCCGCCGGGTCGTGACGACTGGCGGACGCTCCGGTCGCTCCGCGACCACCACCGCTTCACCGTGGTCCTGTCCGGTCGGCCCCTCCATCCGTTCCGTACGGCCGCCGCGCGTCTCCTGCACCTCGTGCGCCGGGACGCCCGGCTCCCTCGTTGCACCTAGGGTCCTTCGTTTGGATCGGGCTGGATCAGTGGCCGGGGCACGCGAGCCCGGCAGGATCCAAACGAGAGGCCCTGGGTCCTGTCCGGGCACGTGCGCCGGCTCGCGACGCCCTGATGACGGTGGATCCGGGACGCACGGGCCCCGATGGCGTGTCTCATGAGGTCCGTGGGCCCGCTTCCGCTCCCTCCGTGGTGTCCCGCACACGCTCCGCGAAGTCCGCCACCGCCGCGCGAACGTCCTCGCCGGTCCACGAAAGTCCCTGCGACGCCACCGTCACCTCCGTCACCGAGACGTCCGGCGGGCCGCCGGGCCCGGCGTCGAACCAGCGGCGGAACAGGGTCGTTCCCGTCTCCTCCGCCTGGCGGAGGGAGGCCGCGTTGAGCACCTCCTCCCCGTACGGCAGCCACACCTGGAACTGGTGGGTGTGCGGGGGGTCGGGGTGGACCCGGAACCATGGGATCCCGGGTGCGGCCCCCAACGCCTCCGCCAGGGCCTCTGCGACGGTCCTCGCATGGGCCACGTACGACGCCAGCCGCGGCAGTTCCCGCTCCAGCCCGAGCAGGGCGGCCAGCGCCGCCGGGTACTGCTGGAAGAGCTGCCCGCCGTACCGGTGCCGCCATGCCCGTGCCTCGTCGACGAGCTGCTCGGGGCCTACCAGCACCGCACCGGACATTCCGTCCAGGGACTTGTAGAACGAGACGTACACGCTGTCGGCGAGCCCCGCGATCTCGTCCAGGCGACGGCCGAAATGGGGGGCGCATTCCCATAGACGTGCGCCGTCGAAGTGCACCACCGCATCCACTTCGCGCGCTGCCTCCACCACGTCCACCAGCTCGTCCCACGAGGGCAGGACGAAGCCCGCGTCACGCAGCGGCAGCTCCAGCATCAGCGTCCCGAACGGCTCGTCCAGGTCCCGCACCTCCTCGGCCGTGGGGAGCCGGGGCGCCTGCGTCGGATGGACCGTGCGCAGCCCGCTCACCACCCCGAGCGCGCCCCGTTCGTGCACCTCGGGGTGCGCGAGCGGATGGAGCGCGACCACGCGGTTCCCCGTGCGCACCGCCCAGCACCGCAGCGCGACCTGCTGCGCCATCGTCCCGGTCGGGAAGAACGCCGCCGCCGGGAACCCGAGCAGCGCCGCCACCCGGCCCTCGAGTTCCGCGACGACCCCGTCCCCGTAGACGTCCACACATTCGTCCAGGTCGTGGACCGTGCCCGCGTCCGCCGCGAGCGCGGCGAGCCGTTCACCGAGCCGGCCCTCCGACGACGTGCGCCACAGCACCCGCCCGGATGCGCGCCACGCGGCGAGTCTGCGCAACCGCTCGTCCTGCTCGCCCTCCCCGGTTCCGGTCTCCGGTCCGCTCCGGTCCGGTCCGGCCTGCTCGGGTCCGGTCATCCCCGGGATCGCCTGCTCCGCGTCCGCCGTCTCTTCCGTGTCCGCCATGCTGCGATCATCGCCCACCCGCCCAACAGGCCTCCACAGCCTGTGGACAAGCGGAAGGCCCGTCGAAACGCTGGCGTAGCATGACGAAGAATCGTCCGGTACCCCCCGCGGACTGGAACGGAAGGCCATCGCCGCGTGAACGCACCACCACCGTCAGCAACCCCGTCGGGACCCGAACCCGTCGACCCCAGGGACCGCCCTGCCCGCCTCACCGTGGGTGTGGTCGGAGCAGGCCGTGTCGGCCCCGTCCTCGCCGCCTGCCTGCAACTTGCCGGCCATCGCCCGGTCGCCGTCTCCGGAGTGTCCGACGCCTCCGTGCGGCGAGCCGCGGCCCTGCTGCCCGATGTGCCCCTGGTGTCGCCCGCCGATGTGCTCGCCCGTGCCGAACTGGTGTTGCTCACCGTTCCCGACGACGCACTGCCCGGACTGGTCGAGGGCCTCGCCGGGACCGGCGCCGTGCGTCCGGGCCAGCTCGTCGTCCACACCTCCGGGCGGTACGGCACGGCCGTGCTCGACCCTGCCCGTCGGGCCGGCGCGCTCCCGCTCGCGCTCCACCCCGCCATGACCTTCACGGGCACGAGCGTCGACGTGCAGCGGCTGGCCGGCTGCTCCTTCGGGGTCACCGCTCCGGACGAGCTGCGGCTCGCCGCGGAGGCGCTGGTCATCGAGATGGGCGGCGAGCCCGAGTGGATCGACGAGGAGGCCCGCCCGCTCTACCACGCGGCCCTCGCCCTGGGCGCGAACCATCTGGTCACCCTGGTCGCCCAGTCCATGGAGCTGCTGCGCACCGCGGGCGTGTCCGCCCCCGACCGGATGCTGGGCCCCCTCCTCGGCGCCGCACTCGACAACGCGCTGCGCTCGGGCGACGCTGCACTGACGGGCCCGGTGGCCCGTGGCGACGCGGGCACGGTCGCCGCACACGTCGCCGAGCTGCGCAAACACGCTCCCGGGGCCGTCGCCGGGTATCTGGCCATGGCCCGTACGACCGCGGACCGCGCCCTCGCGCACGGACTGCTCAAGCCCGAGTTCGCCGAGGAACTCCTCGGTGTGCTCGCCGAGGGAGACAACCGATGAGCAGTGGGACCGGCGTGAGCCCCGAGCACCCCGACGGCGGCGACGGCGGCGACGGCGGCGGGAACCCCGGGCGACGCGGACGCCACGACGTCGAGCCGGTCCGTACCCGCGAGGACCTCGATCGCGTCCTGGACGCGATCGCGCCCCGCGGCCGCACCGCCGTCGTGATGACCATGGGCGCCCTCCACGACGGCCACGCCACCCTCGTCCGCACGGCCCGTGCGCACGTCGGACCCGACGGTTTCGTCGTGGTCACCGTCTTCGTCAACCCGCTCCAGTTCGGGGCGGGCGAGGACCTCGACCGCTATCCGCGCACCCTGGACGCCGATCTGAGGACTGCTCGGGAGGCGGGCGCGGACGCCGTGTTCGCACCGTCCGTCGACGAGGTCTATCCCGGTGGCGAGCCGCAGGTCCGCATCACGGCGGGGCCGATGGGCGAGCTCCTCGAAGGAGCCTCCCGCCCCGGACACTTCGACGGCGTGCTCACGGTCGTCGCGAAGCTCCTCCACCTCACACGGCCCGATGCGGCGTTCTTCGGACAGAAGGACGCCCAGCAGCTGGCACTGATCCGCCGCATGGTCCGCGATCTGAACTTCCCGGTGGAGATCGTCGGCGTGTCGACGGTGCGGGAGCCGGACGGCCTCGCGCTGTCCAGCCGGAACCGCTATCTGTCGGCCGAAGAGCGCCGGACCGCACTCGCGCTGTCCCGGGCACTCTTCGCCGCCCGCGACCGGCTCGCCGCGCAGCAGGCCCTGCGCGCCCGCGCCGAGTCCGCCCCGGCACCGACGGCACGTGCGGCCGCGCTCTCCGCGCTCGGGGAGGCCCGCGCGGCGGCCGACGCACACGCGGTGGCCGTGGCACAGCCAGGTGGTGGGGCCGATGCCGTACGAGCGGCGGCCCACGCCGTCCTGGACGAGGCCGCCAAGGCCGTCCCGGCGCTCGGCCTGGACTATCTGGCACTGGTGGACCCCGCCGACTTCACCGAGGTCCCGGACGCGTACGAGGGCGAGGCGATCATGGCGGTTGCCGCCCGGGTCGGGACGACGAGGCTGATCGACAACATTCCTCTCACCTTCGGAGTGCCCGCATGACCGCGACCACGACCGGTCCCCGCCCCGGCCCAGGCACCGGAATACGGCTGGACGCCCCCGCACCGGGCTGGGCCATCGACGCCGACGTCGTCGTGGTCGGCTCGGGTGTTGCGGGCCTGACAGCCGCGCTGCGGTGCACGGCCGAGGGCCTGCGCACGGTCGTGGTGACCAAGGCCCTGCTCGACGACGGTTCCACGCGCTGGGCCCAGGGCGGTATCGCCGCGGCCCTCGGCGAGGGCGACACGCCTGCGCAGCACCTGGACGACACGCTGGTCGCCGGGGCCGGGCTGTGCGACGAAGAGGCCGTACGGACGCTGGTCACCGAGGGACCGGACGCGGTGCGACGGCTGATCGGGACGGGCGCGCGATTCGACACCGAGGCGGACGGGGACATCGCCCTCACCCGCGAGGGTGGTCACCACCGGCGGCGGATCGCCCACGCGGGTGGCGACGCGACGGGCGCGGAGATCTCGCGGGCCCTCGTCGCCGCGATACGCGAGCAGGCGATACGCATCATCGAGCATGCGCTGGTCCTCGACCTCCTCACGGACGGGGAAGGCCGTACGGCCGGCATCACCCTGCACGTGATGGGCGAAGGCCAGCACGACGGCGTCGGCGCGGTGCACGCGCCCGCCGTGGTCCTGGCGACAGGAGGCATGGGCCAGGTCTTCTCCGCCACGACCAACCCGTCCGTATCGACGGGCGACGGGGTCGCACTGGCGCTGCGCGCGGGGGCCGAGGTCAGCGACCTCGAGTTCGTCCAGTTCCACCCCACGGTGCTCTTCCTCGGCCGGGACTCCGAGGGCCAGCAGCCCCTGGTGTCCGAGGCGGTACGGGGCGAAGGCGCCCATCTCGTCGACGCCGACGGCATCCGCTTCATGGTGGGGCAGCACGAACTGGCCGAGCTCGCCCCGCGAGACATCGTCGCCAAGGGCATCATGCGCCGGATGCAGGAGCAGGGCGCCGACCACATGTTCCTCGACGCCCGCCACTTCGGCGCCGAGATGTGGGAGACCCGCTTCCCCACGATCCTCGCGGCATGCCGCACCCATGGCATCGACCCGGTGCGCGAGCCGATCCCGGTCGCCCCCGCTGCCCACTACGCGTCCGGCGGCGTCCGCACCGATCTCCACGGCCGCACCACGGTTCCCGGCCTCTACGCCTGCGGCGAGGTCGCCTGCACGGGCGTCCACGGCGCGAACCGCCTGGCCTCCAACTCCCTCCTGGAGGGTCTGGTCTTCGCCGAGCGCATCGCGACCGCGATCGCGACGGATCCTCGGGACCCTCAGGACCCGGCAGTCGTGGTCGCCGCCGAGCCGGGCACGACGGGTGCCGGAGGCCGTCGGCCCGGACCGGAGGCCGAGGACGGCGGGGCGGGACGGCCCGTGCCGCTGCTCCTGCCCGAGGCACGCCACGAAATCCAGCAGATCATGACCCGGGGCGCAGGCGTGCTCCGGTCCGCGGCGAGCCTGGATGCCGCGGCACGAGCGCTGGAGTCGCTGTATCTGTCGGCCCTGCACGACGCCGCGGAGTTCGACAAGGCCGCCGAGCCCGGCGTGGAGTCCTGGGAGGCCAGCAATCTGCTGCTCGTCTCCCGGGTTCTCGTCGCCGCCGCCCGTGAGCGCGCGGAGACCCGCGGGTGTCACTGGCGCGAGGACCACCCCGACCGCGACGACACGCAGTGGCGTCGCCATATTGTCGTACGGCTCACCCCTGACCGGCGCCTCGTGGTGCGCCGGACCGGCACCGAGTCATTTCCCCCAGTAACCCCCCATGCCCCCAGGGAGCCGCAACCGTGAGCACGCCCGAAGAACGTCCGGAGCCCGTGGACGTACCGCTGATCCAGATCGGCGCCCCCGCATCCGCTGTCGACGACTCGGCGGGCTGCGGTGAGGGCTGCGGCTGTGCCGACGAGGTGTACGAGTGCGGCCTGGACCCTGCCCTCGCCGAACTCCTCGCCGAGGCGGGGCTCGACCCCGTCCAGGTCGAGGACATCGCCCACCTGGCGATCGAGGAGGACCTCGACGGCGGCGTCGACGTCACCAGTGTCGCCACCGTCCCCGAGGACGCCGTCGCCACCGGTGACTTCACCGCCCGGGAGGCGGGTGTCGTCGCCGGTCTCCGCGTCGCCGAGGCCGTTCTGTCCATCGTCTGCACCGACGAGTTCACGGTGGAACGGCACGTCGAGGACGGCGATCGCGTCGAGGCCGGGCAGAAGCTGCTCTCGGTCACCACCCGCACCCGTGACCTCCTCACCGGCGAGCGCAGCGCCCTCAACATCCTGTGCCGTCTCTCCGGCATCGCCACGGCCACCCGCGCCTGGGCCGACCTCCTCGACGGCACCAACGCGCGTGTGCGCGACACCCGCAAGACGACCCCCGGGCTGCGCGCCCTGGAGAAGTACGCCGTCCGCTGCGGCGGCGGCGTCAACCACCGCATGTCCCTGTCCGACGCAGCCCTGGTCAAGGACAACCACGTCGTCGCCGCGGGCGGGGTGGCCCAGGCGTTCAAGGCCGTGCGCGAGACCATGGCCGCGATGGGCACTCCTGACCTCGCCATCGAGGTCGAGGTCGACACGCTCCACCAGGTCCGTGAGGCCCTGGACGCCGGCGCGGACCTCATCCTGCTCGACAACTTCACCCCGTCCGAGACCGAGGAGGCCGTCGCCCTGGTGAAGAGCCGCGCGATCCTCGAGTCCTCGGGCCGGCTCTCCCTCGCCAACGCACGGGCCTACGCCGAGACGGGCGTCGACTACCTCGCGGTCGGCGCCCTCACTCACTCGTCCGCGATCCTCGACATCGGCCTGGATCTCCGAGAGGCCCGGGACTGACCTCATGCTGCTCACCATCGACGTCGGCAACAGCCACACCGTCCTCGGCCTCTTCGACGGCGACGACATCGTGGAGCACTGGCGTGTCTCCACCGACCCGCGCCGCACCGCCGACGAGCTCGCGGTGCTCCTCAACGGCCTGATGGGTATGCACCCGCTGCTCGGCGACGAGCTCGGCGACGGCATCGAGGGCATCGCCATCTGCGCCACCGTCCCCTCCGTGCTCCACGAGCTGCGGGAGGTGACCCGCCGCTACTACGGCGACGTCCCCGCCGTTCTCGTGGAGCCCGGCGTCAAGACGGGCGTGCCCGTCCTCACGGACAACCCCAAGGAGGTCGGCGCGGACCGCATCATCAACGCGGTCGCTGCCGTCGAGCTCTACGGCGGCCCGGCGATCGTCGTCGACTTCGGTACGGCCACGACCTTCGATGCGGTCAGCGCCCGCGGTGAGTACGCGGGCGGTGTCATCGCACCCGGTATCGAGATCTCGGTCGACGCGCTCGGTGTCAGAGGTGCCCAGCTCCGCAAGATCGAGCTGGCCCGCCCGCGCAGCGTGATCGGCAAGAACACGGTCGAGGCGATGCAGGCCGGCATCGTGTACGGCTTCGCGGGCCAGGTCGACGGTGTTGTGGAGCGCATGAAGCGCGAGCTGGCCGACGACCCCGACGACGTCACCGTGATCGCCACCGGCGGCCTGGCGCCGGTCGTGCTCGGTGAGTCCTCGGCGATCGACGAACACGAGCCGTGGCTGACGCTGATCGGACTGCGCCTGGTGTACGAGCGGAACGTCTCCCGCATCTGATCCTGCCGGGCTTGCCCCGCCGGGCGCAGGTGCCCCGGCAGGGCCCTCGCACAGGGCTGCGGCCGGCCGCCCCGATTCGGCCGCCCCGGCCCTGCCGTGGGCGGCCCGGACCGGCCCGGGGTACGGCCCGGGTCCACCTCGCCCCGGCTCATCCCGGCGGGGTCCTCACAGGGGCGCCGCAGTCCGCCCGGGGCCGGCCGGGACGGCACTCCGCTCGTCCGGCCCCGGCTCATCCCGGCCCGGGCACGGCTCGGGTTCGCCATCCCCCGGCGGCCCGGCATGCGTCGACCGCCTCGGCCGGCGGCCCCGCTCCAGTGCCCCCGTACGACGGAAACGTACGTGCCCGTGCCTCGCGCTCCTTCGCGTCACGCGCGCCCCCGTACGGGCCGCAGGGGCCCGTATACGGCACGCCGCGCCGCGAGTGCCCGCTAAACAAATTTTGTCCGATTAGCGCGTATCGTCGGCCCATGCCCACGCCATACGGATCCCGCGGCGGCATGGCGTTCAGCGCAGACGAGCTGCGTGTGCTCCGACGCGCCCTCGCCGTCGCCCTCAACCCCGCCCAGCCCCACGAGGATGTCGCCCTGGACTGTCTGCGGCTCGCTGAATCCGTGGACGAAGCCGTACGCGAGGCAGGTCGGCTGCGCGCGTTCCTCCTCGCCGACCTCGTCCGCTACCGAGACGCGCTTCCCGGCTCCGCCGGTGGCTATCTGGAACTCCTCCAGGACGCCCTGACCGCCGGCTACGCCCCCCGCCCCGAGGACCTCGCGGCCCTGCGTGCGCTGCAGCTGTGCACGCCTGCCGCCGCAGCCCTGCTGGAGCGCTGTGAGGACCTGGCGGAACGGGCGGTGCGCGCGCGTCTCGCCGGGCGAGGTCTGCCCGGCGCCGTCCGCGCGTCCGCCGTGACCGCGCGGGCTCCGTCGCCCGCCGCCCTCCGTGCCCGGTTGCACGCGCTCCCTGGCGGTCGTGCCGCGGCCGACGAGAAGCAGCAGCCCCGGCCGGCGGCGCCGAAACCTACCCCTGCCCCCACGCCGCGACCGGACCGTCCCATCCCCACACCCGGCGAGGTCTTCCCGCCCCGCCGAAAGCCCGCGCCCCCGCCGCAGGAGCGGGCCGCCGGATAGTTACCCTGGGGCGCATGGACTACGTATCCGCGCTCCTGCCCCCCGTCGTGATGGCCGCCTTCTTCATCGGTCTCGTCGTGACGATCATCAAGAGCCAGGGCGGCCCGAACAAGGCCAAGGAGGACGCCGCCGTGGACGCGGCGATCGCCCGCGCGGAAGGCCGGCCGTCCGCTCCGGCGGACCGCCCGACCGGAGTCTGATCCCAGGGTCTGTTCCCGGGGCGGCCCTGTTTCCGGGGCAGGTCCCGCAGGACGTACGGCTGTCCATGGCCGTACGTCCTTTTTCGTACGTGAAGTACGTCAATAGTCAGTCATTCCGGCATCTCCCACTATGGTGGCAATGTGCCCCGCCAATTGGGAGAGCTCGAAGACGCCGTCATGACGCGCATCTGGCAATGGAACCGCCCGGTGACGGTGCGGGAAGTCCTGGAAGATCTGCAGCAGGAACGCTCCATCGCCTACACCACCGTCATGACCGTTATGGACAATCTCCATCAGAAGGGCTGGGTGCGCAGGGAAGTCGAAGGGCGCGCCTATCGATATACGGCCGTCTCCACCCGGGCCGCCTACTCCGCCGCACTGATGAACGAAGCCTGGTCGAAGAGCGACAACCCGGCGGCGGCCCTTGTTGCCTTCTTCGGCATGATGTCGTCCGAGCAGCGCGAGGCACTCCAGGACGCGATCCGCATCGTTCAGCCCCAGATCCCTGAAGGTGACCCGGAAGGGACCGGGGAAGGGACAACGGAACGGGGGACGCAAGTGCCCGGGGAACGCACCCCCGAAGAGGCTCCCTGAGCCGCTCGACAAGCCCTTGCGGAACGGGTCGACCGGACCGACGGTGACGCCGGGGGAGCGGGGCGATAGCGTCCCGTCATGTCCTCCGCGCAACCGCTTCCCAATGCCGCAGCAAATGCCGTCACCGTCCGGCGGGCCAGGACCAGCGATGTGCCGGCCGTGCGCCGGCTCGTCGACCCTTACGTGAGCGAAGGCATCCTGCTCGACAAAGCGACGGTGACGCTTTACGAGGACATCCAGGAGTTCTGGGTCGCGGAACGGGACACCGATGCCCAAGTGGTCGGCTGCGGTGCTCTCCATGTGATGTGGGAAGATCTCGCCGAAGTCCGCACTCTTGCGGTGGACCCGCAGTTCAAGGGCTCGGGCATCGGCCATCATGTGCTCGGCCAGCTGCTGCACACCGCCCGCTGGCTGGGTGTGCGCCGCGTATTCTGCCTGACCTTCGAAGTCGACTTCTTCGCCAAGCACGGCTTCGTGGAGATCGGTGAGACACCGGTGGACGGAGATGTCTACAGTGAGCTCCTGCGTTCCTATGACGAGGGCGTGGCCGAGTTCCTCGGCCTCGAACGGGTGAAGCCGAACACCTTGGGCAACAGCCGGATGCTTCTGCACCTGTGAACGAACCCGGGCCGCGGAAGACGGCGCGGAACGCGCCTCGTAAGGCTGCCCGGAAGTCGGCAGGGAACGCGCTGCGGAAGGCGGGCGGGAACGCGTGCCGGAAGCAAGGCCGATCCCTATGTCCGAATCGCGTACGTTTCCCGCGTTCTCGAGGTTCTGAACCTCTGCCAGGGGTTTGTGTTTTTCAGGGAAAAGCGGTTTCCTTTCCGCGTACTGCATTTTCGATGAAAGGAAATCCGGTGGCACAGAAGGTTCAGGTCCTTCTTGTCGACGACCTCGACGGTGGCGAGGCGGACGAGACCGTGACGTTCGCTCTGGACGGCAAGACCTACGAGATCGACCTCACCACCGCCAACGCCGACAAGCTGCGCGGCCTTCTCGAGCCGTACACCAAGGGCGGCCGGCGGACCGGCGGCCGTGCCGCGACGGGCCGTGGCAAGGGCCGCGCCGTCGCCACGGGCAACAAGGACACGGCCGAGATCCGCAAGTGGGCCAAGGAGAACGGCTACAGCGTCAACGACCGCGGCCGCGTCCCCGCCGAGATCCGCGAGGCCTACGAGAAGGCCAACGCCTGAGCGTTCGTGCGAGCATTCGCATGAACATTCGTGCGAAGCAGCCGGGCGCGGTGGCAGGCATTGGCCGCCGCGTCCACGAGTCGTACGAGGTCGGGGGTGCCCCCACCGCCCCCGGACCCGGCACAGCGCCCGACCAGGCCCGGCGCCGGCAGTGAAGGCTCCACCTCCCGCCCCGCTTCAGGGGGCCGCAGCCATTCGGCGGCCCCCTGCGGGACCGAGGTCCCCCGTGGCCCCGGGGCGCCGGACAGGCCTGCCGGGAGGCCGGGCGGCACCGGTGCGGCCATGCGTCCGCCCGTGCCCGTGGCGGTCAGATCGAGGGCGATCCCGCCCCACTCCAGCCAGTCGAGCAGCCCCGGCAGTTCGTCGGCGCTGCCCGCGGCCACCAGCAGCCGCATCCGCCGGCCCGTGAGGGCAACCGGACCGGTCCGGCCGTACCGCGCCAACAGGGCGAAGCCCGCATCGGCCGGAAGCTCCAGCACGTCGAAGCGCAGCCCCGTCAGCAGCTGTACGGGCGGCCCGGCGGCAGTCGCCCAGCCGAGCTCGTGCTCGTACCACCGTGCGATGCCGTGGTCGGGCGGCAACGCCTGTGGCAGTGGCGCACGGGGCGGCGGGACGGCGGAGGGCACACTCCGGGAACTCCCGCGTCCGCCGATTGGTTACGCGGTGTGGGGTCCTGATCGCGCAGAGTGCACGAACGTGTGCGGGCCAGGGATGTTCGACGACGCAAGGATGTTCGCCCATAGCTGAGGGAACCGGCGTTCCCCGCATGGAGTGTCACTGCTGACGGGTAAGACATCCCTAGTGGGGACGGACGACACGCAGGCTTTTGAGTCCCACGTTCGCCATCGGCGTACTCATGGCGGGGGTAATGACTTGGCCTGCGGGAACATCGTCTCGCACCATCAGGTTGGAGCATTTGTCGGCGTTCGGGGCAGGAGGCCAGCGACGGGTGTCGGCAGTTGGAATGAGCGGTCCCCGCTTGCGGGACTAAGCTGCGGAAGGACAGGGAGGGGATCGACCCCTAACTGACTGACCGCTCTGAGGAGCGATTAACGATGTTCGAGAGGTTCACCGACCGCGCGCGGCGGGTTGTCGTCCTGGCTCAGGAAGAAGCCCGGATGCTCAACCACAACTACATCGGCACCGAGCACATCCTCCTGGGCCTTATCCATGAGGGTGAGGGTGTCGCCGCTAAGGCCCTGGAGAGCCTCGGGATTTCGCTCGAGGCGGTCCGCCAGCAGGTGGAGGAGATCATCGGCCAGGGCCAGCAGGCCCCGTCCGGGCACATCCCCTTCACTCCTCGCGCCAAGAAGGTCCTGGAGCTGTCGCTCCGCGAGGCTCTTCAGCTGGGCCACAACTACATCGGCACGGAGCACATCCTGCTCGGCCTGATCCGCGAGGGCGAGGGTGTCGCCGCCCAGGTCCTCGTGAAGCTCGGCGCCGATCTCAACCGAGTGCGGCAGCAGGTCATCCAGCTGCTGTCCGGTTACCAGGGCAAGGAGGCCGCCACGGCGGGCGGCCCGGCCGAGGGCACGCCTTCGACCTCCCTCGTCCTCGACCAGTTCGGCCGGAATCTCACCCAGGCCGCTCGTGAGTCCAAGCTCGACCCGGTCATCGGGCGCGAGAAGGAGATCGAGCGGGTCATGCAGGTGCTGTCCCGCCGGACCAAGAACAACCCGGTCCTCATCGGCGAGCCCGGCGTCGGCAAGACGGCGGTCGTCGAGGGCCTGGCGCAGGCCATCGTCAAGGGCGAGGTGCCCGAGACCCTCAAGGACAAGCACCTCTACACCCTGGACCTCGGTGCGCTGGTCGCCGGCTCCCGGTACCGCGGTGACTTCGAGGAGCGCCTGAAGAAGGTCCTCAAGGAGATCCGCACCCGCGGCGACATCATCCTGTTCATCGACGAGCTCCACACCCTGGTGGGTGCGGGTGCCGCCGAGGGCGCGATCGACGCCGCCTCGATCCTCAAGCCGATGCTGGCGCGAGGCGAGCTGCAGACCATCGGTGCGACGACGCTCGACGAGTACCGCAAGCACCTGGAGAAGGACGCGGCCCTGGAGCGCCGCTTCCAGCCCATCCAGGTCGCGGAGCCGTCCCTGCCGCACACCATCGAGATCCTCAAGGGTCTGCGCGACCGGTACGAGGCGCACCACCGTGTCTCGATCACCGACGAGGCGCTCGTCCAGGCCGCGACCCTGGCCGACCGGTACATCTCGGACCGTTTCCTCCCGGACAAGGCGATCGACCTGATCGACGAGGCCGGCTCCCGGATGCGTATCCGCCGGATGACCGCGCCGCCGGACCTCCGCGAGTTCGACGAGAAGATCGCGGCCGTCCGCCGGGACAAGGAGTCCGCGATCGACTCCCAGGACTTCGAGAAGGCGGCTTCTCTCCGTGACAAGGAGAAGCAGCTGCTGGCGGCGAAGGCCAAGCGGGAGAAGGAGTGGAAGGCCGGCGACATGGACGTCGTCGCCGAGGTGGACGGCGAGCTCATCGCCGAGGTCCTCGCCACGGCCACCGGCATCCCGGTCTTCAAGCTGACGGAGGAGGAGTCCTCCCGTCTGCTCCGGATGGAGGACGAGCTCCACAAGCGCGTCATCGGCCAGAAGGACGCCATCAAGGCGCTTTCCCAGGCGATCCGGCGTACTCGTGCCGGTCTGAAGGACCCGAAGCGTCCCGGTGGCTCGTTCATCTTCGCCGGCCCGTCCGGTGTCGGTAAGACCGAGCTGTCCAAGACGCTCGCCGAATTCCTCTTCGGTGACGAGGACGCGCTGATCTCCCTCGACATGTCGGAGTTCAGCGAGAAGCACACGGTTTCCCGTCTCTTCGGTTCCCCGCCCGGATACGTGGGTTACGAAGAGGGCGGCCAGCTCACCGAGAAGGTGCGCCGGAAGCCGTTCTCCGTCGTCCTCTTCGACGAGGTCGAGAAGGCCCACCCCGATATCTTCAATTCCCTTCTCCAGATCCTGGAGGACGGTCGTCTGACCGACTCCCAGGGACGGGTCGTGGACTTCAAGAACACGGTCATCATCATGACGACCAACCTCGGGACCCGGGACATCTCCAAGGGCTTCAACCTGGGCTTCGCCGCCCAGGGCGACACGAAGAGCACCTACGACCGGATGAAGGCGAAGGTCAACGAAGAGCTGAAGCAGCACTTCCGGCCGGAGTTCCTCAACCGTGTCGACGACACGGTCGTCTTCCACCAGCTGTCGCAGGAGGACATCATCCAGATCGTCGATCTGATGATCGCCAAGGTGGATGAGCGTCTGAAGGACCGTGACATGGGCATCGAGCTCAGCCAGGAGGCGAAGCTCCTGCTGGCGAAGAAGGGCTACGACCCCGTGCTCGGAGCCCGGCCGCTGCGCCGGACGATCCAGCGCGAGATCGAGGACCTGCTCTCGGAGAAGATCCTCTTCGGCGAGCTGCGTCCGGGTCACATCGTGGTCGTCGACACCGAGGGCGAGGGTGAGGAGAAGAAGTTCACCTTCCGCGGCGAGGAGAAGTCGGCCCTGCCCGACGTTCCCCCGATCGAGTCGGCGGCGGGCGGCAGCTCGGGTCCGAACCTGTCGAAGGACGCGTGACGCCCGTAGCGGGCTGAGCCGGGCCCCTGGGGCGAGGCGAGCAGGCAAAGAAGGGGGCTGCCCCGGACTCAGGTCCGGGGCAGCCCCCTTCGCACGGGCCGGAGCCGCCCTACGGTGATGTGCCGAGGCTCACCCGGACGTGCGGAGCGAAACCGTCCACGCCGGAGAACCGGTCGCGTGCCCCGAGTGCCCGAACGCTGCGCAATTTCTCCAGCTCGTGCAGCGGCGACAGATCGGCGAGGAAGTTCTGCCGGAGGCGGTGGTCGACGACGACCTCGGTGATGTCGGGGAAGAGCCGGGGGATCCGATGCAGAGACCGCCCCCGGCTCCTCAGTTCGAGTCTGAGCCTGCCGGCCTGTGGCACGACTTCGGCGAGTCCGAGCTGGACGTTGTCCAGCACGAGTTCCGAAACCGGGACGCCCCCGGGAATCGACAGGTCGGTCAGCGCCGTGCAGCGGTCCACTTCGAGCAATGCCGGCGCCTGTGATCCGTGCAGACAGCCGAGGTCCGTGATCTTCCTGTTCCCGGAGATGCGGATCATCGCCGGTGCACACGCCCGCACGGTCCTGTTGATCAGCTCCTCCGGGAGGTCGCCGCTGAAGTGGATCCAGTCCCGGCCGCCCAGCGCGATCAGGGCCTCGGCCTGTTCGGCGTCCCGGATCGTGAACTGCAGGCCGTCCGGGTCCACGGCCGCGACGACCTCGGCGGCGTACTGCCGGGTGTCGAAGCGATCCCAGGCCCAGACGAGCTGGGACCGGACCAGCAACGACGGGTGTGACGCGTATCCGGCGAGGAAGTGGATCGACGCGTCGGCAGGGATGTGCGATGCGGCGACGACGGCCATATGGGCGGCCACGGAATCGTGCGCGGCGGTGGAGTCCGGCAGCAGGTCGAGGACGAGAGGGCCCGCCGAGGCCAGTTCGCGGGCTTCTTCGTACGTGCGGGGCGGGATGACTTCCGCCGTACGCCCGAGCAGGGCGAGGCGGACGTCCGGCGAGATCTCCGTCGCCTGTTCCATCGCCGCCGCCGCGACCACCAGGACGCGCAACTGGGTGGAGCGGTCCTCGGCCGCGTCGGCCGCCGCCAGCAACTCACCGAAGATCTCGGCGCATTCACGGGGCCTGGCGTGGGCGACGGTCATACGGATGACGTCCTCCCACTGGTCGTCAGCGGCATGGCGGGTCAGCACTCCGATGTGCCACTCGTCCACGATGGCCTTGGCGGCAAGGTAGTCCTGGAATGTGCGGTGGACGAAGTCCACGGCGCCCGGGGACGGTTCACGCAACAGTCCGCTGCGGTGCAGCAGGTGGGCGAACACGGCCGCGGGGTCGTTGACGGCCGCTGCCTCGGGAACCGCCGGAATCGCGCCGAGGACGAGCGATTCGGCGCGTGAACGGTCCATCTCGGTACGGCCGTTGAGTGTCAGCCAGTACGCGAGGCGTTGGATCAGCTGGATCTGCGGGGCCTCGGGAAGGTCGATCCCGGACGGTGTTCCCATGTCCCGCTCGCGGTCGCGGCGGTCGAGCAGCATCGAGAGGGCGGCCTCGTAGAGCGCCTTGCGGCCGCGTGGCAGAAAGCCACGGCGGTCGCGGTGCAGGGCGCAGATGAGGCCGCACATCAGCGGGTTGGTGGCGAGGCGGGCGAGATCCTGTTTGGTACGGAGGGCATCGAGCAGGGGTTGCTCGTACGACTCGGCCCCCGGGCCCGCGGCCCGGTGCCAGCGCCGGATGAACGACGCCACCTCGTTGCGGCGCATGGGAGACAGCGTGAGCTCGGCGAAGCCGTCGGGGGAGAGCCAGTCGTCGCCCACGGCGGACGGCCGTGAGGTGACGAGCCAGCGGTTGCCCGCGTCGTACACGGCGAGCAGATCGCGCAGCCAGCGGCGGGTGCGCTCGCGTTCGGCCTCGGGGACCTCGTCGACCCCGTCGACCAGGATGAGGCCGCGGCCCCCGGAGAGAACGCGGTCGGCCCAGCCGTCGGGCGGGGCGAGCGGGCAGCCGACCGCGGCGAGGAAGCCGTCGGGGGCCGGCAGCCGCTCGCCGTGGCGGGTGAGGGTGCGCAGAGGGAGGACGAAGGGGATGCGGTCGCGGAGGTGGTCCATCCGCTCGTCGGGGTCCTGGGCGGCGGCCGAGAGGGCGAGCCACTGGACGAGCGTGGTTTTGCCGGAACCCGCGACGCCGCGCAGCAGGACCCTGTCCTGGCGCGCGAGTGCCTCATCGGCAGGGACTGCTGCTTCGTGCCCGGCCCGCGGCTCCCGACGCCCCGCCGCAGATGCGGTGGGGTCCATCGGTGTGGCGGCCTCCAGCGACAGATACGCCAGGTCGAGGGGCCACACATGCGGTGAGTGGTGCAGGTCGACCCCGTAGATCGTCAGACTGCCGTGCTTCTTCGCGACGTAGGAGAGATAGCGCCGCTCGAAGGTCACGTCGCGGCCGTCGGCCCGCGGAGTGCGGAGGATCAGCTCGTCGAGCTTCGCGACCAGCTCGCCCTGGACCCGGCTCTGCTCGACCAGGGTGCGGGCGATGAAGGACGAGCGCTGGGTGAAGAACTGGAGGACGTGCAGGCAGGCCCACTCGGTGATCGAGTCGAGGTAGACGGTGGCGTCCGCGGAGAGCCCGTCGGCGGCGCGGCCCGCTGTTGCGGTGCGCAGTCGGCGTGCCAGTTCCCGATGGCCGTGCCGCACGGCCTGGACGTCGTCCATGTCGAGGTCGCCGAGGGCGAGCAGGGTGCGGGCAAGTGCGGCGGAGACGGCCTCGGTCTCGTCGGGCGGGAACGGGCGCTCTCCGGGACCGGTCACCGAGCGGCCGACGAGGGTGGCGGCGAGCTTGCGTACGTCCTTCTCGGTCAGGGTGCGCTGCTCGCCGCGGAACGACACGAGCCCGGAGAGCCGTACGGGCCGGTCCGTGAGGGCGGCGCCGCTGCCCTCACGGACCAGGAGCTGTTTCAGCAGGGGCGCGACGGCCGCCGAAGCCAGCCGGGTGCCGATGAGTGCGGGCTCCATAAGCGTTCCCCCCCGGATTCCCGGATCCCCGGGATCCACCAGATCCCCACGGGGGTGTTGCCCCCCGAAAAATGCTGCCTCCGGCGTGACCTACGCCGCATTGACCCCGCCGTGGCTAACGGGACTTTGGTCCCGAATCGGAAGGACTTCGGTCCCACCGGCCGTGACAAGGCGCACAGGCCCTTCAGAGCCTACTAGGCGGCTTAGTGGGGATGCGGGGCGAAGTTCGGGGCTCTGCAGGCCGTTCAGGGCGGGACCTTTGGCCGCGCGGCAGGGTGTCCGGAGGCCGTCGGGGCGCAGTCCGCATGTGCACGGCCTCTACATGGGCCTAAACCACACTTCGTCCGGAGATTTCGGACAAGGCGGGACTGGGAAACGGCGAGCCGTCAAGGGTCCCGCTCACAAGGCGGCGGCTACGACGCAATGTCGTAGATGGGGGGTTTGAGGTGGATTGGGGGGCCGGGTTACCAAGGTGGGGCACCCGGTGCTCCTGCGCCGGGTCAGTTCATGTCCGATCAGCCCGGAGGTTCTTCCCGCATGTCGAAGCGCAACATCAACCGTCTCCGCTCGTCCGTGCTCCGTACCCGTGGTGCCGTCGTGGCCGCCGGAATCGGCGCCGTGATGGTCGTCGGGGCCGGTTCCGGTGTCGCCGCCGCCGCGGAGAAGACCGCTCCGGCCGCGACC
This sequence comes from Streptomyces sp. NPDC043861, assembly GCF_056435905.1. Lineage (NCBI taxonomy): Bacteria > Bacillati > Actinomycetota > Actinomycetes > Kitasatosporales > Streptomycetaceae > Streptomyces > Streptomyces sp. NPDC043861. Next base: position 155,722 of record NZ_JBWKDP010000019.1, read on the forward strand.
CCCGCCGTCGCCAAGGGTGCGGACGCCAAGGCCGAAGCCGCGAAGAAGGCCGGCTCCTGGGTCAAGCCCGTCGCCGGCTACACGCTGACCGCCAGCTTCAACCAGGGCGGCGCCATGTGGTCCCACAAGCACTCCGGCCAGGACTTCGCCGTTCCGGTCGGCACCCCGGTCAAGGCCGCGAGCTCCGGCGTCGTGGTGAAGGCCGGCCCGAACGGCGGCGGCGACGGCCCCGCGTACGGCAACGCCGTCGTGATCAAGCACGGCAACGGCAAGTACTCGCAGTACGCACACCTGTCGAAGATCAACATCTCGGCGGGGCAGACCGTGAAGGCGGGCCAGACCATCGCCCTGTCCGGCAACACCGGCAACTCGTCCGGCCCCCACCTGCACTTCGAGATCCGTACGACCCCGAACTACGGCTCTGCGCTCAACCCCGCCGCATTCCTGAGCGGTGTCGGCGTCAAGATCTGACGCTCACCCCCGCGGCGCCTGGAAGGCCTGTGTCACCAGATCGATGGCGACCTCGAGGACGGCTTCACGCTTCTCCTCGGGGTCGCCTTCGACGGTCTGCAGCAAGAACGTGCCGGCGTGCATCGTGAACAGCGCGCTGACGCAGCGGACCCGGTCGGTCATGCTCAGGTCCGGTTCCTGGACCAGCCCGGTCAGGGTGATCATGCGCTCCTTGAAGGTCTCGCCGATGCTCAGCTCGCGCACGGTGGCCTGGTTCTCCTGCATGAAGCGGAAAAGCGGGGCCGCTCCGGCCAGTGCCGACTGGTAGCGGCGCAGGATCTCTCGTTTGGTCTCCAGGGTGCGCGGCTGCACCTCCGCCCAGCTGATCAGTTCGTCGATCGGCCTCGTCAGATCCTGGAAGAGGCTGATGACGATGTCTTCCTTGGTCTTGAAGTGGTAGTACAGCGCGGCCTTGGTGACCTCGAGCCGCTCCGCGATCTCGCGGAGCGAGGTCTTCTCGTAGCCCTGCTCGGCAAAGAGTTCCAGGGCGACGTCCTGAATGCGCTGTCGGGTGTTGCCTCTCGCCATGGACTCTCCTGGGGGCGCACGGATGCATTTACTTACTTGACGCCCGGCTAGTGACGGGTCTACCTTCCCCGAGTCTAGTGAACTAGCCGGGCGGCAAGTAAGGCGCAGGGGAGTGGGAGCGGTGGCAGGACAGGAACCGGTGAAAAAGGTGGCATCCGAGGAGCCGGGTGCGCAGCGGGCGGGCGGGGCGCAGCCGCGCAGCGTCCGCGTCGTCCTCCTCGCGCTGATGATCGCGATGCTGCTCGCCATGCTCGACAACATGATCATCGGTACCGCGATGCCGACGATCGTCGGCGACCTCGGCGGCCTCGAGCACCTTTCCTGGGTGGTCACGGCCTACACCCTGGCCACCGCCGCCTCCACGCCCATCTGGGGCAAGCTCGGCGACATGTACGGCCGCAAGGGCGTCTTCCTGACCTCGATCGTGATCTTTCTCGTCGGGTCGGCGCTCAGCGGAATGGCGCAGGACATGGGCCAGCTGATCGGCTTCCGCGCCGTGCAGGGCCTGGGCGCCGGCGGTCTGATGGTCGGAGTCATGGCCATCATCGGCGACCTGATACCGCCCAGGGAGCGCGGCAAGTACCAGGGCATGATGGCCGGCGTCATGGCCCTCGCGATGATCGGCGGGCCGCTGGTCGGCGGCACCATCACCGACCACTGGGGCTGGCGCTGGAGCTTCTACATCAATCTGCCGCTGGGGGCCGTGGCGCTCGCCATGATCACCATCGTGCTGCACCTGCCGAGGCGGGAGCGGGGTGCGGACAAGGGGCGCATCGACTATCCGGGCGCCGCGCTCCTCACCGTCGGCATCACCTCGATCGTCCTCGTCACCACCTGGGGAGGCACGGAGTACGCCTGGGACTCGGCCGTGATCATGGAGCTCATCGCGCTCGGGGTCGTGGCGCTCATCGGCTTCCTCCTCGTGGAGACCAGGGCCGCCGAGCCGGTCATTCCGCTGCACGTCTTCCGCAGCCGCAACTTCACCCTGATGTCGGTGATCGGCTTCCTGACCGGCTTCGTGATGTTCGGCGCGGTCCTGTTCCTGCCGCTGTTCCAGCAGTCCGTGCAGGGTGCATCGGCCACCAACTCGGGCCTGCTCCTGCTGCCGATGCTGCTGTCGATGATGGTCGTCTCGCTGATCGCGGGCCGGGTCACCACGAACACCGGAAAGTACAAGATCTTCCCGATCGTCGGTGGCGCGCTCATGGTCGCGGGACTGTTCCTGCTGGCGCAGATGGACACCGGTACGTCCCGGCTCACCTCCGGGCTCTACATGGCCGTCCTCGGCGCGGGCATGGGCTTCCTGATGCAGATCACGATGTTGGTCGCACAGAACAGCGTCGAGCTGAAGGACATGGGGGTCGCATCCTCCGCCACCACCCTCTTCCGTACGCTCGGCTCCTCCTTCGGCGTCGCGATCATGGGAGCGCTCTTCACCTCACGGGTACAGGGCGAGATGGCGGCCCACGGCGGGTCGGCGATCACCCAGCAGTCCGCTCAGCTGGACGCCGCGAGCCTGGCGAAGCTGCCGGAACAGGTGCGCGAGGCGTACCAGTTCGCGGTGTCGTCCGGCACGCACGCGGCCTTCCTGCTCGGTTCGGCCGTCGCGGTGATCGGTTTCCTGGCGGCGTTCTTCGTCAAGGAGGAGCCGCTGAAGGGCGCGGGCCCCGCGAAGCCGTCGGCCGGTACTCCGCAGGACGAGTCCAAGCTGGCCGAGGCGGTCTGACCGGCCCGCAACCCCGGCAGCACGACGGCCCCTGGTGCACAGCACCCGGGGCCGTTGTCGGCGGGGCGTGCCGCCGAGGCGGCTGATGCGTCCGGACGGGACCGGGACGGACCCTGGCCTTCGGCGCGTCATTCCGCGAGCCGGGGGATCGCGAAGCTGCCGCTGTTGGTGGGGGCGTGCTCGGGGAGCCAGAGCACCGCGATCGCCCCGCTCGCGGGGTCACCGGGGGCCGCTGTGCCCTCCGGACACGCGTTGCGGAAGGTCAGCCGGGCGCCGAGGACGCGTGCCTGGCCGGCCGCGATCGTCAGACCCAGCCCGTGGCCCTGCCCGGCCCGGTCGCTCGCGCCGGTGCGGAACCGGCTCGGCCCCTCGCGCAGCAGCGCCTCGGGAAAACCGGGGCCGTGGTCGCGCACCCTCACGACCCGGCCCTCGATGGAGACTTCGACCGGTGTTCTGCCGTGCTTGGCCGCGTTGGCCAGCAGATTGCCCAGGATGCGTTCGAGTCGCCGGGGATCGGTGTTGACCCAGGAGTCGTGCACGACGCGCACGACCGCATGCGGATCCAGTACGGCGACACGACGGCTGACGAACTCGCCCAGGGCTATCTCCTGGAGCTCGGCCCGTTCCGACGCACCGTCCAGACGGGCGACCTCGAGCACGTCCTCGACCAGTGTGCGCATGGCCTGCGCCCGGTCCCGCACCAGCTCGGACGGACGTCCGGGCGGAAGCAGTTCGGCGGCGGTGAGCAACCCGGTCACGGGGGTACGCAGCTCATGGGCGATGTCTGCGGTGACGCGGCGCTCCGCTTCGATGCGCTCGTTGAGCGCGTCGGTCAAGGCGTCCACGGCCCGGGCCAATTCGTCGGTCTCGTCGCGTACGACACCACCGACAGCCTTCCGGACGCGTATCTCCGTGTTGCCCTCGGCGACCTTGCCGGCCGCGGCAGCGGCCTTGCGCAGTCTGCGCGAGAGCTGGCCGCCGATGAGCACGCCGAGCGCGGAGCCCGCGAACACCACAGAGACGGAGCCGATGATCAGCGCCCGGTCGAGGTCATGCATGATCGCGGCGCTACGGTCGCCGATGCGGCCGTGCAGGGACAGCACATCGCCGTTGCCGAGCGGGACGGCGGCCCATATGTCGGGGGCGCCGTCGTGGTGTTCCTGCACAAAGGTGCCCCGGCGTCCGTCCTCGAGCAGATACCGCAGTTCGCGGGGCAGCGCGGGATCGTTGAGCTTCGTGCCGAACTTGGGCTCGGTCTTCGGCTTGGTGGTCGCGTAGATGCTCTGGGCGAAGAGCAGACGCTTCATCTGCAGATCGCGGGCGTTCTCGAGCATCGAGACCCGGGCGGAGTTGTGCACGACCAGGCTCAGCGCGAACGCGATCAGCGCCCCGACCCCGGCGATCGCGACGCTGATCTTCCACCGGACCCCGGTGCGCAGGGCGACGCGCTTCATGCCTTGAGCTTGTAGCCGAAGCCGCGGACCGTTTCGATCCGGTCCTGGCCGATCTTTGTACGCAGCCGCTGCACATGGACGTCGACGACCCGGGTGTCCCCGCCCCAGCCGTAGTCCCAGACCCGCTCCAGCAGTTTGTCCCGCGACAGCACCGTGCCCGGCGCGGACGAGAACTCCAGCAGCAGTCGCATCTCCGTCGGGGTCAGTGCCACCGGCTTGCCGGCCCGGCGCACCTCCATCCCCTCCGTGTCGACCTCGAGGTCGCCGAAGGTGAGGACGCCGCCCTCGCCGTGCTGTCCGGGTTCGCCCGAGTCGCCCGCGACACCACCGGCGTGCCCGAATCGGCGCAGCACTGCGCGGATCCGGGCGACCAGGACCGCCCCGTCGAAAGGCTTGGTGACGTAGTCGTCGGCGCCGGCCTCGAGGCCGAGCACCACGTCGATCGAGTCCGCCCGCGCCGACAGCATGATCACGGGAACGGTGGACTCGTCCCTGATCCGCCGGCACAGACTGACGCCGTCCAGCCCCGGCAGCATCACGTCGAGCAGTGCGATGTCGGGGCGGTCCGCCCGGAACGCCTCCAGCCCGGCCAGCCCGTCCGGCATCGCGGTCACCGTGAAGCCGTCGCGCTCCAGCGCGAGCTGGGTGGCCTCCCGGATCACGTCGTCGTCCTCGACGAACAGGACATGTGTCTCGGCCATCCTGCGTACTCCGCTGCTCTCTCGGTTCCCGCTCGGCTGTCGTCGGCTCTGTGTGTCTTCGGTGCCTGTGCGGTCGGTGTGGTCGCCGGTACCCGGCTGTCGTTTCGGCCGGCCGTGGTCGGGCCGGACGTTGTCCCGGCCCGGGGCGCACTGCCCGGTGTCAGTTGTCGCGCGACGAGGTCGGATCCGCATCGTCCGCGACTCCGCCCTCCATCGACCTGCTGAACTCGTTCTCGACCCGGTCGTGCTCGATGAACTTGCTTCCCTGCCAGCGATACGTGATCACGATCTGACCGGAGGGATACGAGACCGGATCGCCCTTCGCGTACACCTGTTTGGTGACGACGAGATCGCCCCGGTCGATCGTCGAGTAGACCGCAGGCTCCTCGGCGGCGAAGACATTCTCGTAGCCCTCGTCCCCGTCCCGATACACATATGTGCCGATGCCCACGGCATCTCCGCACGTGAGCACGTTCACCACGACATCGGGCACCGGACTGCTGGTGACGTTCCCGTACGAGGTGTCCACGGGGTACGCGTCCTCCGCGCACTCCTTCAGATCGGCCTTGACCCGCTTGCTGACCTTGGGGTCGTCCAGTACCAGCTGGGCCGCGTCGACCTTCTTCACCGGTGAGGACGTGACCGAGGGCTGGGCGGTGGACGGTGACTGCGCCACCGGATCGGTGCGCGCGCGGCCCTCGTCCCGGGCCCCCGTCCCCCCGGTCGAACAACCGGCCGTGAGCAGCCCGAAGGCGGCGAGGGCGGCCAATGCCGTGCCACTCGCCGCCCATCGGCAGATGCCGCCTCTGGCGCTGTCGCCGTCCTCGGCGCCGTCATCCGCTAGGCCGCGCACCGCTCCCGCCCCTCATGACGTGCGTACGTACGTTCCCCACGCTGTCCGGGGATCCGCGGCCCGCGAGCGGGGGCGGATGCGGCCCCGCGGCTCTGCAGCCCACGGCCTTCCTGCTCACGGCTCTCCAGCTCCTGGCGGAGCCGCGCGAGGGCCCGGTGCAGCGTGCTCTTCACCGTACCTGTCGACATGCCGAGTGCGGCGGCGGTCTCCTCCGTGCTCATCTGCTCCCAGTGCCGGAGCACGACCACGCTGCGCTGCTTGGGAGCGAGCACCTTGAGGACGTCCATCAGCAGGGCGCGGTCCGCGTGCTGCTCGGTGGCGTCCTCGACGCTTGCGTCGGGCAGCTGCTCGGTCGGGACCTCTTCGAGCTTGCGGGCCCGCCACCACTCGGTCCGCGTGTTGATCATGACGCGGCGGAGGTAGGCGTCGGCGAGCGACTTGTCGGCGATCCCGTCCCACCGGCCGTACGTCCGGACGAGAGCGGTCTGCAACAGGTCCTGGGCGTCGACCGGGTCGGGGACGAGGCGCCGGGCGCTGCGCAGCAGCGCCTCCTGCCGGGTGCGTACGTACTCCTCGAATTCGAGCACCTCGCCGTGCGCCATTCCAACCGCCTCCGTCCCCGTAACAAGCCCCGTGACAGCCGTGTGCTGCCTGCGTTCTCGTGGTCCCTACGCCACAAGAAGCTACGGAGCTGTTGTCACGAGGCTGTGCGGAGCAGCCGTCGGAGTGCGCACGGCCATCCATCGGTTGTGTAACAACGGCACGGGCCGGGGTTTACCGGAGATTCTCAGGTGAGAGGCAACCGGAACCGGTCATTCTCCAGTGGTTCGACCAAACCGTCCGTAACCAGCCCGTCCAGGGCACGAGCCCGTTGGACCGGTTCGTCCCAGACCCGGTCCAGTACCGCCCGGGGTACGGGCGCGACCGCGTCGCGCAGCACCGCCAGCAGCTTGCCGCGCACCTGGCGGTCGGTTCCCGCATACGTCTGCCCGCGGCGCGGCGGCCCGTCGTGCGGGGGCTTCCCGGTCAGTCGCCACGCGCACTGTCCCGCGATTGGGCAGCGCCCGCAGTCCTCGTTGCGTGCGGTGCAGACGAGTGCGCCGAGCTCCATCGAGGCCGCCGCCCAGCGCGCCGCGGCCGCGTCGTCCTCGGGCAGCAGAGCCCGGGCCAGGCGGCGTTCGGCTGCCGTGGTCGCGTTCGGCGGGTACTGGATGCCGGTCGCGGCGCGGGCGAAGACCCGGCGGACATTCGTGTCGAGGACCGGATGCCGCTGCCCGTAGGCGAACGACGCCACGGCCGCCGCCGTGTACTCGCCGATACCCGGCAGTGCGAGCAGCTGGGCGTGCTCACGGGGTACGTCGCCCCCGTGCCGCTCCGTTATGGCCACCGCGGCGCCGTGCAGACGCAGTGCACGGCGCGGATATCCGAGCCGGCCCCAGGCACGGACTGCCTCGCCCGGTGGCTCGGCGGCGAGATCGGCGGGGCGCGGCCAGCGGGCCAGCCACTGTTCGTACACCGGCAGCACCCGGCTCACCGGTGTCTGCTGCAGCATGAATTCGCTGACCATCACGCCCCAGGCACCGGCATCGGGACGGCGCCAGGGCAGATCGCGGGCGTGCTGGTCGAACCAGGCGAGGACGGAGGCATGGAGGACGGCGGCGTGCTCGGTCGCGTCGAGGGAGACGTCGACGGCGGGGGAGGGGATCTCGGTCGCAGTCATGGCACGTCCGATCCTGGCATGTTCAGGGGCGTGCGCGGTGCATACGCTCCGTGACGCGGGCCGTGGCGGCGTACATGTCACCGTGACCGCGGCACGGAAGCGCGAGCCGCCACGGCCGGCAGCGGCCGCACGCGCACTGCCCCGGACCGTGCGGCCGGGGCAGTGCGATCAGGGTGCGGTGCGACGAACGGGACCGCATGAGCGGGACCGCGTGAACGGGACCGCATGGACGGGACCGCAGGACCAGGGACCCTACGCGTGTGGCAGGCAGGGGCACTGGCCCGGACGACTGCGAACACACCGACGAAATCGGTGCCAACCGGTCTGCCCGAAGCGGCTGATCCGTACGACCCGTGATGATGATCGACAAAATCGCGCGTCATGGGCGGCGGGTGGGGCGGGAGTTGCCTCCGATCTCTCGTACAGTTCGGTGCGTGGGATCTCTGCGCAATCCTGTCGGGCCGCTCCCCTCCTCCATCTACTGGCGACGGAGGGCAGTCGCGCTGTCCCTGTTGGCGATGCTCGCGCTGCTGATCGCATGGGCCGTCGGTTCGGGCGGCGGGGGCGGGAGCAGGACCGGTGACGACGGCAAGCCGAACGGCGCAGGACCCGCGTCCTCCATCACCCCGGGCGCCGACCCCTCGGGTCCCGCGATCAGCGAACGGCCGGGCGGACGCGACGAGTCGGACGAGACGGGCGGGCCGGAGGGCGCGGGCGGGAGCGACGGCACCGGTGACACGGACGGCTCCGACGGCACCGGCAAGAACGGCGACCCGGCCGCCGGCGGCGCGTCCAACGGCGGAGGAACCGCGGGCCAGCAGGTTCCCGCCGGATCCCCGTTGCCGAACTGCCCCTCCACCGCGTTGCAGTTGACGCTGCGCAGCGTCAAGGTCGCTTATGCTCCCGGCGAGAAGCCCCGCTTCCAGCTCATCGCGAAGAACACGTCGACCGCCGCCTGCAAGGCCGACTTCGGTCCGAAGGCCGCGGTTCTGACGATCAGCGACAGCAAGGACGACGAGGTCTGGTCCTCGAAGGACTGCCCGCGCGACACGGACGGCCTGCTGCTGCGTATCCCCGCGCAATCGACAGTCACCCACACCGTCGACTGGGACCGTCGTAGCAGCGCCCCCCGGTGCGCCACCCCTCCGGCGTCCCAGGCTCCGCCCGGCACCTACCTGGTCGAAGCCGCCTTCCCGGGCACGACCGTGACGCCGGCGTCGTTCCGCCTGGACAAGGACTGACCTGCACTGCGCAAGCACGCCGCGAAGGCACTGGGCAGCTGAAGAAGCAGTGAAGAAGTGCGCAGCGGCACGGTCCGGGGCCCGGACCCGGGAGCTGCAGGGCCCGATAGCGCTGTGGGCGGTGGGCAGACCTGCGACGGGGAGTCGCCGCGAGTGAGCCGTGAGCGGGCGCGGTGCGCGATGCCGGTGGCGGGTGCGCGCCGGGTGCTCGGCGCCGTGAGCCGTGAGCGGGCGCGGTGCGCGATGCCGGTGGCGGGTGCGCGCCGGGTGCTCGGCGCCGTGAGCCGTGAGCGGGCGCGCTCTCGGCGGCCTTCCCCTCCGCTGAGCGTCCCGGCAGGGCCCGGGCAGCCGTCACTCCCGGAGGCCCCCGGACAGGACGAGGCGGGCCGGGACGAGCGGGGCCGGGCGCGGAGCCGTCCCCCGCCCTTCCCGCGCGGGCTCAGACGTAGCGTTCCAGGATGGACGACTCCGCGAGCCGCGACAGCCCCTCGCGGACGCTGCGTGCACGCGCCTCGCCGACGCCGTCGACCGCCTGGAGGTCGTCCACGCTCGCGGCGAGGAGCTTCTGGAGGCCGCCGAAGTGCTCGACGAGCCGCTCGATGATCGCGCCCGGCAGCCGGGGGACCTTCGCCAGCAGCCGGTAACCACGAGGCGAGACCGCGGAGTCGAGGGTCTCGGGCGAGCCGCTGTAGCCCAGGGCGCGGGCCACGATGGGCAGTTCGAGCAGTTCCGCGTGCGTCAGCGCGTTGAGCTCGACGAGCGCCTCGTCGACGGTCCGGGAGCGCTTCGCGGTCGGTTCCGGGACGTAGTCGCGGACGACCAGCTCCCGCTCGGGCTCGACACCCGCGATCAGCTCGTCGAGCTGAAGCGCGAGCAGCCGGCCGTCCGTGCCCAGCTCCACCACGTACTCGGCGATCTCCGTCGCGATTCGGCGCACCATCTCCAGCCGCTGAGCGACTGCCGTGACATCGCGGACCGTCACGAGGTCCTCGATCTCCAGCGCGGAGAGCGTTCCGGCGACCTCGTCCAGCCGCAGCTTGTAACGCTCGAGCGTCGCCAGCGCCTGGTTCGCGCGGGACAGGATCGCCGCGGACTCCTCCAGGACCCGTCGCTCCCCATCCACGTACAACGCGATGAGCCGCATCGACTGCGAAACGGACACGACGGGGAAGCCGCACTGCTTGGAGACCCGGTCGGCGGTCCGGTGCCGGGTGCCGGTCTCCTCCGTCGGGATGGACGCATCAGGAACCAGCTGCACGCCGGCCCGGTGGATCTTGGTGATGTCCTTGTCGAGGATGAGGGCCCCGTCGAGCTTGCACAGCTCGCGCAGTCGCGTGGCCGTGAACTCCACGTCCAGCACGAAGCCGCCCGTGCACATCGACTCGACCGTCCTGTCCATGCCGAGGACGATCAGACCGCCGGTGCTACCCCGCAGAATGCGCTCCAGGCCGTCGCGCAGGGCGGTGCCCGGGGCGACCGCACTCAGAGAGGCGCGCATCAGCCACTCCTTGCCGGATCCCCCGGAGCCTCCGCCGGACTTTCCGGGTGCTGAGCCCCGGTCGTTGGCTGCCACTGCACTCCTCCGGCTCGTACGGATGGGCGAGACCAGGGCAAAGTCTAGCGACCCCGGCCCGGCCCGGGCGGCGTCGTACGACGATGGCTGCCGCCCGTAGCCTCGCCCGGGACTTCGTCCGAGCCGTGGCGCCAACCGTCGCCCCGGCCCTTCACCGACTTCCCCTCCGCCCCGCGGACCCCCGGATCCAGCTGCTCCCCATGGGCCGGCCTGTCCCGGTGGTGCCGCGTCCGGCCGTCGCCCACCGCGTGATCCGGCCCTCACGGCCCGAGCCCTCACCGTCCGCCGTCCCGGGTCGGCCGGACCCCGGGGCGGACGGTGCCGTCATCGCCGGGCCTCGTCCGCCCGCGGGGCCTCCGCCCGGCGGCCCCGGGGGAGCACCCGCAGAGCGTCACCCATGTCGGCGACTTCTGTGACCTTCATACCAGCGGGAATCCTGCCCGGATCGGACGGAACGAGGGCATGGGTGAATCCCAGCCGGTGCGCCTCGGCAAGCCGCCGCTGCACGCCCGTGACCCGTCTGACCTCGCCCGCGAGGCCCACCTCGCCGATCGCCACCAGGTTCTTCGGAAGCGGGGTGTCGCTCGCCGCGGAGGCCAGCGCCAGCGCGACCGCGAGATCCGCGGCGGGCTCGGAGAGCTTCACACCGCCGACCGTCGCGCTGTAGATGTCGCGCTTGCCCAGCGCGCTGATGCGGCCGCGCTGCTCCAGCACGGCCAGCATCATCGACACCCGGGACGTCTCGAGCCCCGAGGTCGTGCGCCGGGGCGACGGGATCTGCGAGTCGACGGTGAGGGCCTGCACCTCGGCGACGAGCGGGCGGCGGCCTTCCAGCGTCACGGTGAGGCAGGTGCCCGGCACCGGCTCGTCGCGCCGGGTCAGGAACAGCCCGCTGGGGTCGGCGAGACCGGTGATGCCCTCGTCGTGCAGCTCGAAGCAGCCGACCTCGTCCGTCGTCCCGTAACGGTTCTTGACACCCCGTACGAGCCGGAGCCGGGCGTGCCGGTCGCCCTCGAACTGCAGCACGACATCGACGAGATGCTCCAGCAGTCGCGGTCCCGCGATCGCACCGTCCTTGGTGACATGGCCCACCAGCAGCGTCGACATCCCGCGCTGCTTGGACGCGCGGATCAGTGCGCCCGCGACCTCGCGCACCTGCGCCATCCCGCCGGGTGCCCCGTCGATCTCGGGGGAGGCCACGGTCTGGACGGAGTCCAGGACCAGCAGCGAGGGCTTGACGGCGTCGAGATGGCCGAGGACTGCGGAGAGGTCGGTCTCGGCGGCGAGATACAGATGATCATTCAGCGCGTTGATCCGGTCCGCCCGGAGCCGGACCTGACTCGCGGACTCCTCGCCCGTGACATAGAGCGTGCGGTGCTCGTCGCTCGCCGCCTTCGCCGCGACGTCGAGCAGCAGCGTGGACTTGCCGACGCCCGGCTCTCCCGCCAGCAGCACGACCGCGCCCGGCACCAGCCCCCCGCCGAGGACCCTGTCCAGTTCGTCGACGCCGGTCGTGCGTGCGGTGGCCTGTCGGCCGTCGACCTGCCCGATCGGCAGCGCGGCGCTGGTGACCCGCCCCGCGGCGGTCGTGCGCACCGCGGGTGCGCCGTACTCCTCGACCGTGCCCCAGGCCTGGCACTCCGGGCATCGGCCGAGCCATTTGGCGGTCGTCCAGCCGCATTCGGTGCAGCGGTAGGACGGCCTGTCCTTGGCGGATTTCGTACGGGCAGCCATGCGGAAACCGTAGCGGGCGGCGCTGACACCCGTGCGGGCGCCGGTGCCCACTGTGCGGGCGCCGTCGACCGCCGTGCCCACGCGGCCACGGGAACGGGTCACGGCGCCGGGCGGCGCCGTGCGCGCACAGCCGGACGGGCGCCGGAGCCGGACCGCTCGTGGCGACCGTCACGAGCACAGCCACCCGGGAGGAAGCAAGAGCCTCTGTCCCCTTTTGAGGGATACGTTCACCCGTAAGGAGTAAATGCGCTCAAGTGGCACGATGGGTGTGCCTGTCACTGCCTACGGTCGCGGGGTGACGAGCAGCATGCTGGAGCCTCCCGCGCACACCACCGGTGCACATCGGGCGCATCGCCGTGCACATGGCCATCGGCCCACACTCGGGCAGACCCCGCCCGCCCGGTACGAGGCCTATCTGGACGGGCTGTTCACGTACTGCCTGTCCGCGCTCTGCGACCACGACGCGGCGACGGCCGTGCTCGGCGACGTGCTGGCCATCTCCGAGCGGCACCACGGGCGTTGCCCCGCGGGCGAGTCCGAGCGGAAGGCCTGGCTGTACGCGGTGGCCCGCTGGGCCTGTCTGCGTGAGCTGGGCGAACAGAAGCGCCGAAGGCGCCAGGGGACCGGAGGCGCCCACGGCCGGCGGTCCGGTCCCGTTCCCGACGAGGCGGGCCCCCCGGTGTCGTCCGAAGCCGCCGAGCAGCACCGTGCCGAACTGGCCCGGCTGGCCTGGCCGGAAGCCGCGGGCACCACCCCCGAGCAGCGCGAGGCCCTGGAGCTCGCGGTACGGCACGGGCTCGCCCCGCGTGAAGTCGCCGCCGTCCTCGGCATGGACTCCGCACGCGCGCGTGAGCTGCTCGCGACCGCGGCTTGCGAGGTGGAGCGCACACGCGCGGCGCTCGCCGTGGTCGAGACCGGCAGCTGTCCCTCCGTCGCCCGGCTCACCGGCGACCACCAGGTGCTGCTCTCCGCCACCCTGCGGCGCGAGCTGGTGCGGCACGTCGACGACTGCCCCCGTTGCCGCCGGACCGCCGAGCGCGCCGGGGCCGGTGCGCCCTGGCCGGGCTCGTCCGTCACCCCCGCCGCGCCCGGGGAAGGCGACGGCCGGCTGCCGCTCGTGCCGGCGCCCCGCGCTGCGGCCTACGTGGCGATGCTGCAGGTCCCGCGGGCGCGCGCGGGGGCGCCGCGGTTCGGGCGCGACGGATTCCCCATGGACCCCAAGGACCACGCGGCCCGGCGCGAGCGTCTGCGGACCAGGGCCATCACCACGACCGTCGTGGCGACGGTGGTCGCGGCGCCCGTGCTGGCACTCTGGGCGGCCTACCGCGGCGCCCCGGTCATCGGCGAGGGCCACGACGGCTCCTCGGTCTCCGCGAACGAGGCCGCCGGACCGGTGGGAATGGACGGGGACCCGTACGACCACTACGAGAACGCGGGCAGCGCCCACAGGGACCCCGGTGCGCGCGTGATCGCGGGAAGCCGGAGGCCCGGGAGTCCAGCCGGCGCGAGGGCAGCGGGAGGAGCGGTCTCGGTCGAGATCATCAGCCCCGGGCTGCGGCCGACCGGGGCCTCCGCGGGCAGGGGGCGCGGCCACCTCACGGTCGAGGCACAGCCGTCCGGCGACACCACGACGATCACCCTGACCGCGTCCGGCGGCTCTCAGGTCTCGTGGTCACTGTGGACCGACGCGCCGTGGCTCTACGCGAGCATCACCTCGGGCGTCCTTCGCCCTGGCGAGTCCGTCACGGTCCAGGTGTTCGTCGACCACACCGTGGAACCGGCCGGCCCATGGACCGCCCGCGTGGGAGTCGACCCCTCCGGCGCGGTTCTGGAGCTCAACGGGAACGGCACCGAGCCCGCCCCGTCCGATCCGCCGTCCGAGCCCCCGCCGTCCGCGGAACCTCCGCCCGCCACCGAACCGCCTCCACCCACGGAACCCCCGCCGTCCCCGGAACCTCCGCAGCCCTCCGAGCCGCCCACGGAACCGGAGCCGCCCGCGGACGCGGAGCCGCCGCCCGCGTCGACGGGCTGAGGAAGCGTTTCTCCCGACCAGGCGGTGCTTCCGGGGTCTCGCCACACGCCGGAAGCGCCGCACCGGCGCCATGAGGTGCCCCGGCACCCCGAGCGAGGTGTTGTGGCTGCATGGCCACGAGGTGCTGAGCGGCTGACGGTGCTGCGAGACCCCGGGAGCAGCGCCGCCGGCGGCGCCGCGTGGACCCGAGGCCGACCCGCGCCCCGCTGCACGGCCGGAGTCACGCGAGCGCCGCCCGAGCCACGGCCGGCGATCCTTCCCGTCAGCACGGGCGAGGGCACCGGGCGGGACGATGACCGGGCCGGTCCCGGTCCCGGACCCGTCGCTCCTGGGGTCCCTGGTGCTGTGGTCCTCCGGCTCACAGCCCTGAGGCAGGACCCACCGGATCCGCCGGGTGCGGAGCCACCAACGGCAGCTGCGAGGCCAGACGCGCCTCGCACAGCTCCACCAGGACCTCGTACGCCGCCTCGCCCATCAGCTCAGTGAGTTCCGGGCGGTACGTCACGTACACCGGCTCGCCCGCGCCGTGCGCCGAGGTCGCCGACGTGCACCACCAGTGGAGGTCGTGGCCACCCGGGCCCCAGCCCCTCCTGTCGTACTCACCGATCGAGATCTGGAGCACTCGCGTGTCGTCCGGACGGTCGATCCAGTCGTACGTGCGGCGCACCGGCAGCTGCCAGCACACATCGGGCTTCGTCTCGAGCGGCTCGCGCCCCTCCTTCAGGGCCAGGATGTGCAGCGAGCACCCCGCGCCCCCCGCGAACCCCGGACGGTTCTGGAAGATGCAGGAGCCGTCCCAGCGGCGCGTCTGGCGGTCGCCGTCCTCGTCCACCTCGACCCAGCCCGACTCCTTCCCCACATCGTGGAACTGCCAGAGATCGGGCGTGAGCCGTGCCACATGCCCGGCGACCCGCTTCTCGTCGTCCTCGTCCGAGAAGTGCGCCCCGAGCGTGCAGCAGCCGTCGTCGGCGCGGCCCGCCTGGATGCCCTGGCAGCCGCTGCCGAAGATGCAGGTCCAGCGCGACGTCAGCCAGGTCAGATCGCAGCGGAAGATCTGTTCGTCGTCCGCGGGGTCGGCGAACTCCACCCAGGCGCGGGGGAAGTCCAGCCCCTTCTCGTCGGGCTCGCCGCGCCCGGAGCCGGTGCCGGCGGCCTCCGCCGCCTCCGCCGCCTTCTGCGCGGACTTCTCTCGGACAGCTTTGCCCGGCTTCGTCTTTTTCGTCTTTGGCACGAGTCAAGGGTATGCGCGCGGCCGCAGTAGCGTTCCGTACATGAGACTCGGAGTCCTCGACGTCGGTTCGAACACGGTGCACCTGCTGGTGGTGGACGCACACCCCGGTGCGCGCCCCCTTCCCGCCCATTCACACAAGGCGGAGCTGCGCCTCGCCGAACTCATCGACGAGGACGGTGCCATAAGCGTCGAAGGCGTCGACCGGCTCATCGCCACCATCGAGGACGCGCAGCAGGCAGCCGAGGACAAGGGATGCGAGGACGTCCTCCCCTTCGCCACGTCCGCGGTCCGCGAGGCCACCAATGTCGACGCCGTGCTCGACCGCGTCAGGACCGTGACCGGAATCGATCTCCAGGTCCTCACCGGCGAGGAGGAGGCCAGGCTCACCTTCCTCGCCGCCCGCCGCTGGTTCGGCTGGTCCGCGGGCCGGCTGCTGGTCCTGGACATCGGTGGCGGCTCGCTGGAGATCGCCCTCGGAATCGACGAGGAGCCGGACGCCGCCGTCAGCCTGCCGTTGGGCGCCGGCCGGCTGACGGCCGCGATGCTGCCGGGCGACCCGCCCGAGACGGACGACGTACGCGCGCTGCGCCGCCATGTGCGGGCGCAGATCGCCCGCACGGTCCATGAGTTCAGCCGCTTCGGCCCGCCCGACCATGTCGTCGCCACGTCCAAGACCTTCAAGCAGCTCGCGCGTATCGCAGGGGCCGCGCGTTCCGCCGAGGGGCTGTACGTGCAGCGGGATCTGAGCCGTTCGGCGCTGGAGGAGTGGGTCCCCAAGCTCGCCGCCATGGGCGCCGCACAGCGCTCCCTGCTCCCCGGCGTGTCCGAGGGCCGCGCGGCGCAGCTGCTCGCGGGAGCCCTGGTCGCGGAGGGTGCCATGGATCTCTTCGGCGTCGACGATCTCGAAATCTGCCCGTGGGCGCTGCGTGAGGGCGTGATCCTCCGGCGACTGGACCACCTGCCCACCGACTGATGCCGTCTCCCCACCCCCTGATGCCGCCCCGCAAGGCCCGTACGCTGTCCCTCGTGGCAGAACCAGTGGTGCGCATCCCGGATGCGAAGGTCGCCCTGTCGACGGCTTCCGTCTATCCGGAGTCGACGGCGACGGCCTTCGAGATTGCCGCGCGCCTCGGATACGACGGTGTCGAGGTCATGGTCTGGACCGATCCGGTCAGCCAGGACCTCGAGGCGCTGCGCCGGCTCTCCGACTACCACGAGGTGCCGATCCTGGCGGTGCACGCGCCATGTCTGCTGATCACCCAGCGGGTCTGGTCGACCGACCCGTGGGTGAAGCTGCAACGCGCGCAGTCGGCGGCCGAGAAGCTCGGTGCGTCGACCGTCGTCGTGCATCCTCCGTTCCGCTGGCAGCGGCAGTACGCCCGTGATTTCGTCTCCGGCATCTGGCGGATGGCGAATGAAACGGATGTGCGCTTCGCCGTCGAGAACATGTACCCGTGGCGCTACCGCGACCGCGAGATGCTCGCCTACGCCCCCGACTGGGACGTCACCAAAGAGGACTACCGGCACTTCACGATCGACCTTTCGCACACGGCCACGTCCCGTACGGACACCCTGGCCATGGTCGATCGGATGGGTGACCGGCTCGGGCACGTCCACCTCGCTGACGGGAAGGGCTCCGCGAAGGACGAGCACCTCGTTCCGGGACGCGGTGACCAGCCGTGCGCCGAGCTGCTCGAGCGTCTGGCCCGCACCGGCTTCGACGGGCACGTGGTCATCGAGGTCAATACACGGCGGGCCATGTCGGCGGCGGAGCGTGAGGCCGATCTCGCGGAGGCGCTCGCGTTCACCAGGCTGCACCTGGCATCGGTGAACGTGTCCGCCCAGGGCGGTCCCGCGGACACCGCGGGCGGCTCATGACCCCCGCGGCGCCGCGGCGGCGCGGCCGGCCCGCCCGTGCGGAGGCGGACACCGGCCCCGGCGCCCGTGAGCGCATCCTCCAGGCTGCCCGCGCCGAGTTCTCGGAGCGCGGCTACGACAAGACGTCGGTGCGTGGCATCGCGAAGGCGGCGGACGTCGACCCCGCCCTGGTGCACCACTACTTCGGTACGAAGGACGAAGTCTTCGCCGCTTCGATCGAGATGTCGTTCGAGCCCGAGCTCATCGTTCCGGCGGTGATCGGTGACGGCCCGGAAGGCATCGGCGAACGGCTCGCCCGCTATTTCATCGGCGTGTGGGAGAACCCGGCGACCCGTGCCCCGCTGCTGGCGATCATCCGCTCCGCGCTGACGCACGAGGCGGCGGCGAAGGTGCTGCGCGGGTTCGTGCTGCGGCGGGTGCTCGAGCGGGTGGCGGCGGATCTCGACGTACCGAATCCGAAGTTCCGGGCCGAACTCGCGGCTTCGCACATGATCGGCATCGCGGTCCTGCGCTATGTGATCCGTGTGGAGCCGCTGGCTTCGGCGGATCCGGAGGAGATCATCGTGCTGGTCGCTCCGACGCTCCAGCGGTACCTCACGGAAGGCTGAGACATCCTCCCGGTGCCCGGGTGCGGGTCCCCGCCCGGGTCGGGGACGGCGGCGGGTCCCGCCCCGGGTCCGGGGCACGACGGCGGGTCCCGCGAAGGCCGGGCCCGGGCTGCCCGAAACGCGGAACCCCGTCCCGCATTCCGGACCAGACGTCCAGATCTTGGAGCGGCGGCGTAGGCTCGACCAGAGCCAGAACTGTCTGAAGGAGCGAGCGACGATGCCCGAGCTGAGGTCCCGCACAGTCACCCACGGCCGGAACATGGCGGGCGCCCGCGCCCTTATGCGGGCTTCGGGCGTAGCGAGCGCGGACATCGGCAAGCCGATCATCGCGGTCGCCAACTCCTTCACCGAGTTCGTGCCGGGCCACACCCATCTCGCCCCGGTCGGCCGGATCGTCTCCGACGCGATCCTGGCCGCGGGTGCAGTGCCCCGGGAGTTCAACACCATCGCCGTCGACGACGGAATCGCGATGGGCCACGGCGGCATGCTCTACAGCCTCCCGTCCCGCGACCTGATCGCCGACTCCGTGGAGTACATGGTCGAGGCGCACTGCGCGGACGCCCTCATCTGCATCTCCAACTGCGACAAGATCACCCCGGGCATGCTGATGGCCGCGATGCGCCTGAACATCCCGGCGATCTTCGTCTCCGGAGGCCCGATGGAGGCCGGCCAGGCCACCCTGGTCGACGGCACGGTCCGCAAACTGGACCTGATCAACGCCATTGTGGACGCCGTCAACGAGAACGTGTCGGACGAGGACGTCCTCCGTATCGAGGAGAACGCCTGTCCGACCTGCGGTTCCTGTTCCGGCATGTTCACCGCCAACTCGATGAACTGCCTGGCCGAGGCGATCGGACTCGCCCTCCCCGGCAACGGTTCGGTCCTCGCCACCCACACCGCCCGCCAGGCCCTGTACGAGAACGCCGGCCGCACGATCGTCGAGATCACCAAGCGCTACTACGGGCAGGGCGACGAGTCGGTTCTGCCCCGCAACATCGCCACCCGTGAGGCCTTCGAGAACGCCATGGCCCTCGACATCGCCATGGGCGGTTCGACCAACACGATCCTCCATCTGCTCGCCGCCGCCCAGGAGGCCGAGCTCGACTACGACCTCACCGACATCGACGCCGTCTCGCGCCGTGTCCCCTGCCTGGCCAAGGTGGCGCCGAACGTCGCCCCGGGCGGCACGTACTACATGGAGGACGTGCACCGTGCCGGCGGCATCCCCGCGATCCTCGGTGAGCTCTACCGCGGCGGGCTGCTGAACGAGGACGTCCACACCGTGCACTCGGCCTCGCTGGCGGAGTGGCTCAAGACCTGGGACGTCCGAGGCGGATCCCCCTCCGCCGAGGCCGTCGAGCTGTGGCACGCGGCCCCCGGCTGCGTCCGCTCCGCGACAGCCTTCTCCCAGTCCGAGCGGTGGGAGTCGCTGGACCTCGACGCCGAGGGCGGCTGCATCCGCTCCGTCGAGCAGGCGTACTCCAAGGACGGCGGCCTGGCCGTGCTGAGGGGCAACATCGCCGAGGACGGCTGCGTCGTGAAGACGGCCGGCGTCGACGAGTCGATCTGGACGTTCGAGGGCCCGGCGGTGGTCTGCGAGTCCCAGGACGAGGCGGTCGACAAGATCCTCTCGAAGGTCGTGAAGGAGGGCGATGTCGTCGTCATCCGTTACGAGGGCCCGAAGGGCGGTCCGGGTATGCAGGAGATGCTCTACCCGACCTCCTTCCTGAAGGGCCGCGGCCTCGGCAAGGCCTGCGCCCTCGTCACCGACGGCCGCTTCTCCGGCGGCACGTCCGGCCTCTCCATCGGCCATGCCTCCCCGGAGGCGGCGTCCGGCGGCACGATCGCCCTGGTCGAGGACGGCGACCTCATCCGGATCGACATCCCGAACCGTTCGATCGAACTCGTCGTCGACGAAGCCACGCTGGCCGCCCGTCGCGAGGCGCTGGGTGGCGTGTACGCCCCGAAGAAGAACCGCGAGCGCAAGGTCTCGGCGGCTCTGCGTGCGTACGCGGCCATGGCGACGAGCGCCGACAAGGGTGCGGTCCGGGACGTGTCGCGGCTGGGCTGAGTGCGCCCCGGTCGTCCCGGCCGTGCGAAGCCCCGGCGGGATCCCCCGCCGGGGCTTCGCCGTACTCGAGCGGTCTACCAGCGCGCCGGGTCGGCGGCGTCCACGGCGAACACGGAGCCGTCGGGGGCAGTGGCGAGGACCTTGCCGGGGGCGGTGACGGGGGCCGGCAGCGAGGACATGTAGGTGAAGCGTCCCCTGCTCATCCGAGGGTCCGTCTGGCCGAGCTGCACACCCCGCTCGGCGTCGACGGCCAGCAGCCTCCCGTCCGCTCCGCTCAGGTACACCCGGCCGTCGTCGATCACGGGCCGCGAGGACTGGGCCACATACGTCTCCAGCCGCCACCGCTGGCCGCCGCCCGCCGTGTCCAGCGCGAGCAGCGAACCTCCCGTCCCCGCCAGGTAGACCGTGCTTCCGCTCACCGCGGCCTGGGCCTGGTCGACGTCGACCGGCAGGGGGAACCGGCGGACCTCGCGGGTCGCGGTGTCGAGGCGTACGACGGCGGTCGTGAAGTCGTCGGAATCGGCCGCCAGCAGGAAGAGCGAACCCTCGGAGACCGAAGGTACGGGCGACAGCGAGCCGTTCAGACGCTTTTCCCAGCGCACGCTGCCGTCCTGGGTGGCGACTGCCCGGACGAGTGTGCCGGCGCCGTTGGCTCCCGGCGTGACTGCGAAGGCGGTTCCCGAGCCGTCCGGGCCAGGCACCCATTGCGTGCCCGTCGCGCCGCGCCGCTTCCGCCAGCGCTCCTCGCCCGTCGTGCTGTCCAGCGCCCGGACGTTGCCGTCCGCGCTCATGAGGAGGACGCACCCTTCGGCGTGGCTGACCGCCGTGTACGCGCCGACATCCACTCCCCAGCGCGTGGCGCCCGACTCCGGATCGAGGGCTTCGAGGCGCCGCCCGTCGGCCGTGGTGACGTGCAGCAGCCCGCCGGAGAGCACGGGGGGCCTTGCCCCGTACCCCTCGCTTCCCCCGGGCGCCGCGGCGGTCCCGTTGCCGACGGCCTTGCGCGTCCACAGGGGTTTGCCGTCGACCGCGCCCAGGCGGGTGGCCATGGTGCCCGGCGCCGTGCAGTACAGCTCCTCGCCGTGGGAGGAACACGCAGGCGTCCGCTGCGCGTCGGTGCCGTTCGAGAGGGCGGCCTGCCACGGTGTGAAAGCCTGCTCGCTGCTGGCGACCCGGTCACCCGCCGGGCGGGGGTCGTCGACCGTTGCCACGCGGATACCGGTGTAGGCGCCCGCGAGCAGGCTGGCGACGACGGTGCCCAGGGCGGCGTACCGCACAAAGCGCCGCTGCGGCCGGGCAGTCGGGTCCGGCTCCTGCTCGTCCGCGGGGGCTGCGCCGGCGTCGCCCGTATCCCGCTCCCCCGCGGCCGTCCGCTGCAGCGGTATGAACGCCGTCGCCACCTCCCCGGCCGGGGCGCGGAGTTCGGCCATCACCTCGCCCGGCGCGGGCCGGTCGTCGGGGTCCTTGGCCAGGCAGCGGGTCAGCAGCGGTGCGAGCTCGGCGGGAACTCCCGCCAAGTCGGGCTCACTGTGGACGACTTGATAGGCGACGATGTACGGGCTGTCGGAGTCGAACGGCCCGCGCCCCGTTGCCGCATGCACGAGGACCGCGCCCATCGCGAATACATCGGCGGCAGGGCCGACGTCCCGCGGCCGCTGGAACTGCTCCGGCGCCATGAACGGCGGGGTGCCGATCAACTTCCCCGTCTCCGTGCGCAGATCACTGTCGGAGGGGCGGGAGATGCCGAAGTCGATGACTTTCGGACCGTCGGCCGCGAGCAGCACATTGCTCGGTTTGAGATCGCGGTGGACGACCCCTGCCCGGTGGATGTCGCGCAGTGCCTCGGCGAGCCCCGCACCCACCCTGCGCAGCTCATCGAGGCCCAACGGCCCGTTCCGCTTGACGCGTTCGGCAAGGGTGGGCCCGTCGATGAACAGGGTCGCCATCCAGGGGCGCGCGGCGGCCGGGTCGGCGTCCACGACGGGTGCGGTGAAGACACCGCTCACCTTGCGGGCGGCGGCCACCTCCTGCCGGAAGCGCGCCCTGAACTCGGGATCCTTGGCGTGTTCCGCATGGACGACCTTGATGGCGAGGCGCAGCCCGGACGCTGATGTGGCCAGGTGGACGACGCCCATCCCACCCGAGCCCAGAGTCTCCTCGAGACGGTACTGCCCCGCGTGTTCCGGATGTTCCGCTTCCGGGACCGGCCCGGTGCTGCGCAGCGGCGGCATCGCCCACCCCCGTGTTGTCTGTCCGCAAGCGCGACTCACGGAGCCTAGTCGATGGCCGGCACGAGACCGAGGGGGGCTTGCTAGCCTGCGCGGCGCAATGTTTTTCGTACTGACGGGGGAGGCCTGCCATGGCCGTTGAAGAAACCGGGAGCGCGGAACGGGCGGAGGTCGAGGCCTCGGCCGAGCCGCGCGCGACGAGGCGCTATCCGATCGCTCCCGGCCACCGGGTGAACGTCCGCAGCGGGCCGGGCACCCACTACCAGGTCGTCAGAGTGCTGCAGTACGACGCGCGAGTGCCGATCAACTGCCAGAAGCCGGGGGAGACGGTGACCGGTCCGTACGGGACCACGAACCTCTGGGACAACATCGCCAACGGCCAGTTCGTCTCCGACGCCTATGTGAAGACGGGCACCGACGGTTACGTCGCGGTGCGCTGCGCCTGAGGGCGCGACCCGGGAACGGGGAGGAAGACACTGCGCCGTACCGGTGTCGAGGTTCCGGGCCGATGCCGGAAGCCGGGGAGGCCGGTGGCCGGCCGGTCCGGGACCACGAAAGCCGGGACGGCTGCGCCGACGGGTTCGGCGGGCGCAGAGGTGAAAGCGGGCGCCGACGGAGACGTCGCCCCGCGTTGTTCCCGATGAAGCGGAATAGGGAGGACAGCACAGCAATGCAGGTCATGAAGGACGGAACCTGGTCCCGGACACTCGGTGGGGCGGCAATCGCGACCCTGCTGGTGGTCGGCTCCGCCTCGGCGGCGTCGGCGGCGGCCCCCGCAGCCGCTGCGGACTCGGCGACCGCGGTCGCGCCGCTCCTCGGGTCGAAGCGGTACCCGGTGGCCCCGGATGTCCGGCTGAACGTCCGCAGTGGCCCGGGTACCCAGTACGAGCTCATCAGGATGCTGCCGTACGGCTCCAGCGTGCCGATCAACTGCCAGAAGCCGGGGGAGACGGTCACTGGTCCCTACGGCACCTCGAACATCTGGGACAACATCGGCAACGGCCAGTTCGTCTCCGATGCGTTCGTACGGACGGGCAGTGACGGCTACGTCACCATCCGCTGCTCCTGACGGTTCACGCAGGGCTCGGGGGCTCACGGGGAGAGCGCACGGGGATAATCGACCCGTGAGCGCGAACCACGCAGCGACCCCGGACGACGAGAGCGCCGGCACCGGTGCCGGTCAAGGCACTGGCGCCGGCAGCCGCACCGGGCCCCAGCCCGAGCCGATCCGCTTCTTCGGCACCACCTGGGTCGGCCATGATGGGGGCTATGCGCTGCGCCGTGCAGCCGTCGCCGTGGGATCGCTCGTCGCGGCCGCCGCCGGGTGCCTCGTGCTCCGGTTCGGCTACCAGGGCCTGGAGACCGCGAAGGTCGGCGGTTTCGTCAACACGCTCGTGATCGTCACGTTCGCGATCTGCAGTGCGATCGCCTTCCGCAAGACCTGGGAGGGCTTCACCCGCCGTTCCGCCGACCCCGCCCGTGACGAGTCCCTGCGCAGTCTGAAGGCGATCGGCTTCATCGGCTCGCTCCTCGCGTATTCCCTCCGGTCCCTCACCGAGGCCCCGGGGGAGAAGCTGCTGCGCGGTGAGTACGAGACGGCGCTCGAGCAGTACGAGAAGCGTCGCACCACACGCACCGGCAATCCGGCGGCCCGCAAGAAGCCGAAGCCCCGCCGCCGCTGAGGACCGGCCCGCGGCCGGTCGGCGCCGGAATGCACGGCGATCCGACTGTCACATTCGGCGCCCACCCGACGTCTCCTCCAGAAGGGCCGTTACGGGCCCGCACGCCCGCACCAAGGAGGAGCAACCGACCATGGCAGAGCTCACGCTCTTCGAGCAGCAGCGCGACCGACTGTGGGGCATCGCCTACCGCATCACCGGCTCGGTCGCGGACGCCGACGACGCCGTGCAGGAGGCCTGGCTGCGCTGGCAGGGCCTGCCGGACGGGGAGGCCCGCGACCCGCGCGCCTATCTGACGACCGTCGTCAGCCGGATCTGCTACGACCAGCTCGGCTCGGCCCGCGCCCGTCGTGAGGCGTATGTCGGCCCCTGGCTGCCCGAGCCGGTGATCAGCGAGGACGGTCCCGAGGACCGGGTGACGCTCGACGAGTCGGTCGGCATGGCGATGCTCACCGTGCTGGAACGGCTCACCCCCGCCGAACGCACCGCCTTCATCCTCCACGACGTGTTCGCCGTGCCCTTCCACGAGATCGCCGACGCCGTCGGCCGCACTCCCGACTCCGTACGGCAGCTCGCCTCCCGGGCCCGCCGCCGTGTCCGCGCGGAGGCACCCCGCAGGTCGGTCGACCGCGGCGAGCACCGGAAGGCCGTCGACGCGTTTCTCACGGCCGTCATGGGCGGCGACTTCGACGGGCTGCTGGAGATCCTCGACCCCGATGTGGTGTGGCGGTCGGACGGCGGCGGCAAGATCATGGCCGCACGGCTGCCGGTACTCGGCAACGAGAAGGTCGCACGCTTCGTCCAGCGACTCATGCGTGGTTTCGACGCGGCGGCGATGCAGATGTTCGTGCGGGAGGTCAACGGCGCTCCGGGGCTGGTCCTCGTCGACCCCGTGAGCGGGCAGGGCGGGGTGTACGCGTTCACGGTGCACGGCGGCCGGATCACCGAGATCGACGCCGTCATCAACCCCGACAAGCTCCGCCACCTGGGCCTCGGCGCCAGTACGGACACCTGACCCGGGGGCGGTGTCACACTTCCGGAGCCTGTGTCGTCCCCCTTGTATGACGACGACGAAGAGCAAGAACCCGATGCGGGTCCTGGTACTCGGCGCGGGCTACGCGGGGCTCATGGCCGCTCTCCGGCTGGCTCCGCACGCCCGTGTCACCCTCATCGACCCGAGTGACCGCTTCACGGAACGCATTCGGCTCCACGAACTCGCCGCCGGGCGCCCCGAGGCGCACCACCCCCTTGCCGGATTCCTGCGTTCCACCGGCATCGACCACATCGCGGCCAGGGCCACCGCCATCGACCTGGCCGCCCGTGAGGTGACCACCGACAACGGCCGCCGGCTGCCGTACGACAGGCTCGTCTACGCACTGGGCAGCCGTACGGCGGCGACAGGCATCGGCGAGCGCGCCCACACCTGCGAGTCCGCCGACTCCCTGTCCAAGCGACTCCGGGACCGCCCCGGCTCCCTCGCGGTCGTCGGCGGCGGGCTCACCGGCATCGAAGTCGCCGCCGAACTCGCGGAGTCCTGCCGCGACTGGACCGTGCGCCTCCACTCGGGCGGTGCCATCGGCGAAGGTCTGTCGGCGCGCGCACGGGACCACGTCCGCAGCGTCCTGACCGCACGGGGCGTACGGATCGAGGAGGGCCACCGGGTCGCCCATGCGGACGACCTCGACACGGACGAGGTCTTCTGGGCGGCCGCGCTGACCGCCAACTCCGAACTCGCCGTGTCCGCCGGTCTCGCCCTCGATCCGTCCGGCCGCATCGCAGTCGACGGCGCGCTGCGCTCGGTGTCGCACCCCGAGGTGTATGTCGCCGGCGACGCGGCCGCGGCCACCTCCCCCAGGGCGGGGGCCCTGCGCATGGCCTGTGCCACCGCCATGCCCATGGGGTCGCACGCGGCCTCGTCGATCATCGCGGAGACGCGGGGCGAGGAACCGCGGGCTCTGGACTTCGGCTTCCTGACCCAGTGCGTGAGCCTCGGACGCCACGACGGACTCGTCCAGTTCGTCCGGCCGGACGACAGCCCGCGCGACCGGTTCCTCAAGGGCCGCCTGGCCGCTCGCACCAAGGAACAGGTCGTCCGCGCCACCGTCCGCTTCCTTCACCACGCCTCCCGTCGCCCCTGGTCGATCCCTCTGGTCCCGGGCATGTCCTGAACGGCTCGCCGCCGCATACGGCTTGACGGCCCGATCCGGCTCGGAGCATTATTCATCGCATGATGAATAATGCTCCGAGGGTGACCGAGGGTGCCGGGGGTGCCGCCGTCCACGCGCGCGCCCTCACCGTCGTCCGAGGCACCCGCACCGTGCTGCGCGGCCTCGACTTCGATGTGCCGCCGGGCCGGATCACCGGCCTCCTCGGCCCGTCCGGCTGCGGCAAGTCGACCCTGATGCGGGCCATCGTGGGCACCCAGGCCAAAGTCACGGGCACTCTCGACGTCCTCGGCCGCCCTGCGGGCGACGGTGCACTGCGCTCCCGGATCGGCTACGTCACCCAGGCCCCCTCCGTCTACGACGATCTGACTGTCCGTCAGAATCTGGACTACTTCGCGGCGATCCTCGACCCCGGCCGAGCCGCCGCCGGACGCCGCCGGCAGAACGTCACCCAGGCCATAGCCGATGTCGACCTCGCCGGCCACGCCGACGCCCTCGCGGGCAAACTCTCCGGCGGACAGCGCAGTCGCGTCTCGCTCGCCGTCGCCCTCCTCGGCGCCCCCGAGCTGCTCGTCCTCGACGAGCCCACCGTGGGCCTCGACCCGGTCCTGCGCCGAGATCTGTGGGACCTCTTCCATCGCATCGCCGCCGACCGGGGCACCACGATCCTCGTCTCCTCGCACGTCATGGACGAGGCCGAGCGCTGCCACCGCCTGCTGCTTCTGCGCGAGGGCGAACTCCTCGCCGACGACACCCCCGAAGCCCTCCGGCGCCGCAACGACACCGCGACCGTCGAAGACGCCTTCCTCCACCTCGTCGACACGGCCAAGGCCCTCCAGGAGGCCGCACGATGAACCCGGCCCGCACCCTCGCCACCGCCGCCCGCGTCCTTCGCCAACTGCGCCACGACCCGCGCTCGATCGCCCTGATGATCCTCGTGCCGTGCGTGATGCTCTTCCTGCTGCGCTATGTCTTCGACGGCAGCCCGCAGGTCTTCGACTCCATTGGCGCCTCGCTCCTCGGGATCTTCCCCCTCATCACGATGTTCCTGGTGACCTCCATCGCCACCCTGCGCGAGCGCACCTCCGGCACCCTGGAACGCCTGCTCGCGATGCCCCTCGGCAAAGGGGATCTGATCGCCGGCTATGCCCTGGCCTTCGGCCTGCTCGCCGTCGTCCAGTCCGCTCTCGCCACCGGGCTCGCGCTCTGGTTCCTCGGCCTCGACGTCGTGGGCTCGCCCTGGCTGCTCCTCCTGGTCGCTCTCCTCGACGCCCTGCTCGGTACGGCCCTCGGGCTGTTCGTCTCCGCCTTCGCCGCCTCCGAATTCCAGGCGGTCCAGTTCATGCCGGCCGTGATCTTCCCCCAGCTGCTGCTCTGCGGCCTCTTCACCGCGCGCGACCGTATGCAGCCCGTCCTCGAGGGCATCTCGAACGTCCTGCCCATGTCGTATGCCGTCGACGGCATGAACGAAGTCCTTCGCCACACCGACATCACCGCCGACTTCGTCCGCGACGGTCTCATCGTTGCCGCGTGCGCCCTCCTGGTCCTCGTGCTCGGCGCGGCCACCCTCCGCCGCCGCACCGCCTGACCGCTCCTCGGACACCGCCGACACCACCGCATGTCCGATGCAAGGATGTCCATGTCCGCGGATGCACCGTTCACGGACATGGACCACCCTGTACGTGCACACGCACTCACCCCGGCGAGGTGACCCGCATGACCCAGACAGTCGCAGTCCTCGGCACCGGCAAGATCGGCGAGGCGCTGCTCAGCGGCATGATCCGGGCCGGCTGGCCCGCGTCCGCCCTCCTGGTCACGGCTCGCCGCGCCGAACGTGCCGAGGAACTCCGCGCCCGCTACGGAGTCGAAACCGTCACCAACGCAGACGCCGCCAAGCGCGCCGACACCCTCATCCTGGCCGTCAAGCCCCAGGACATGAGCCGGCTTCTCGACGAACTCGCCCCCCACGTGTCCGCCGACCGCCTCGTCATCAGCGCCGCGGCCGGCATCACCACCGCGACCATCGAGGACCGACTCGCGCCCGACACCCCTGTCGTCCGCGTCATGCCGAATACACCCGTCCTCGTCGACGAGGGCATGTCGGTCATCTCCGCCGGCAGCCACGCCACGGCCGATCACCTCCTCCACACCGAGGAGATCTTCGGCGGTGTCGGAAAGACCCTCCGCGTCCCCGAGTCACAGCAGGACGCCGCCACCGCACTCTCCGGCTCCGGCCCGGCCTACTTCTACTTCCTCGTCGAGGCCATGACCGACGCCGGCATCCTTCTCGGTCTGCCCCGCTCCCAGGCCCATGACCTGATCGTCCAGGCCGCCATCGGCGCCGCTGTGATGCTCCGCGACTCCGGGGAACACCCGGTCAAGCTCCGCGAAGCCGTCACCTCCCCGGCGGGGACCACCATCAGCGCGATCCGCGAGCTCGAGAACCACGGGGTCCGCGCCGCCCTCATCGCCGCACTGGAAGCCGCCCGCGACCGCAGCCGCGAACTCGCCTCCGGCAAGGGCTGAGACGCAGCCGGGGGACAAGGGCCGAGGCGCAACCGCGGTCAACGGTCGGCCTCACCCCCCGGCAGCGACGACCAGGTCCTTCGTCATCACGACCGTCGCGAACCCCCCGCCGTGCAGCGACACGGCAGTCGCCCGGGCCAGCTCCTCGGCGCCCAGCGTCCAGCCGAAAGGCCCGGCCAGATCGAAGGTGTGCGTCGCATCCAGCGCGAACAGCACCTCGTACCCCAGATTCCCGCCCATCCGCGCCGTGGTCTCCACGCACATATTGGTCTGGATCCCGGCCACCACGAACTGCCGCACCCTCTGGGCCCCGAACCATGTGTGCAGGTCCGGACTCCCGTAGAACGCCGAGTTCACGGACTTCGTCACCAAGAGCTCGGCCCCACTGCCGCTCCCCCTTCTCTCCTCCACGTACTCCTTGAAGCCGTTGCCCTCGTGCCCCGGCCGCAGTGGCGAGTCGGGATTCGACGAGTCGTGCCGTACGAAGACGACCGGCCTCCCGCTCTCCTGCCACGCCCGGATCAGTGAAGCGATGTTCATGTCGGCATCCGGGTTGTTCCGAGGCCCCCAGAACTCCTCTGCTTCAAACCCCTTCTGCACGTCGACGACAACCAGCGCTGCGTTCTCTGCAATCTCCATGCCCCGATGCTCGCGCGCCGAGCGTCTCCGCCCCAGAGGTACAAAAGTCGTCGACCGATGGTTTACTGCCACCATGGCGACCCGATCGGCCTCACCTCAGGGCATCGCCCTCCTCTCCTTCCCCGGCATTCGCGCCTTCGACGTCTCCGTGATCAGTGAGGTCTGGGGTGTCGACCGCACCGATCGCGGGGTACCCCGCTTCGACCTTCGCCGCACCGGCACCGACCACACCCCCATCCCCCTGCGCGGCGGCCTCAGCCTCACCCCGGACCGGACCCTGGCATGGATCCCCCGCGCCGACCTCGTCGTCGTCCCCGGCCTCGACGACCACCTCACCCCGGCACCACCTCCGGTCCTCGACGCCCTACGCCGAGCCCACACCCGCGGCACCCCGATTGCCGCACTCTGCGGAGGAGCCTTCACCCTCGCCCAGGCGGGCTTGCTCGACGGCCGCCGTGCGATCACCCACTGGAACCTGACCCACCACCTCCGTGAGCACCACCCCCATGTCATCGTCGTCCCGGACGCGCTCTTCCTCCACGACGCCAACATCTGGACCTCGGCAGGGACCGCGGCGGGGATCGACCTCTGCCTCCACCTCGTCCGCATCACCCACGGAGCGGAAGCCGCCGCCACCATCGCCCGGTCGATGGTCACTGCCCCCTTTCGTACGGGCACCCAGGCACAGTTCATCGAGCACCCCGTACCTCGCGCCGACCGCGATGCCGACGCCCTCACCGCGGTCCGCGACTATGCCCTGGCCCATCTCTCGCAGCCCCACACCGTCGCGTCCCTCGCCGCCCGCGCGGGCATGTCTCCCCGGTCCTTCGCCCGTCACTTCCAGGCGACCACAGGCACCACCCCTGTCCACTGGCTCATCACCCAGCGCGTCGCAGCTGCTCAGAAGCTCCTCGAACGCACTGATCACCCCATCCCTGAAGTCGCCCGTCGCACGGGCTTCGGCAGCGAGGTGACCATGCGCCAGCACTTTGCCGCTCACCTCGCCACCAGTCCGCGCGACTACCGGGCGGCCTTCCGTCAGCCGGCCGGAAGCAGCCCGATCGCCTCGTAGGCGCGATCCACCAGAGGGCGGGCCATGGCCCGGGCCCGCGCGGCCCCCGTCCTCAACACCTCGTCCACATGGACCGGATCGGCCGCCAGCTCCGCGTGCCGCTTCCTCAAGGGCCTCAGCAGCTCCACCACCGCTTCGGCCGTGTCCTTCTTCAACGCGCCGTACGACTGATATACACCGGCCAAGGCCTCCGGGTTCCCGTTCTCACAGGCGGAAAGAATCTCCAGCAGATTCGCCACACCCGGCCGACTCTCCCGGTCGTACTCGACGCTCTCCCCGCTGTCGGTCACGGCTCGCATGATCTTCCGGCGGACCACGTCGGGCTCGTCGAGCAGATAGACGATGCCGGCCTTGTTCTCGTGCGACTTCGCCATCTTCGACGTCGGGTCCTGCAGATCCATCACTCTCGCCGCCACCCGGGGATGCGTCGCCTTCGGCACCGTGAACACGTGTCCGTACCGCTGGTTGAACCGCACCGCAAGATCCCTGGTCAGCTCCACGTGCTGCGTCTGGTCATCGCCCACGGGCACCTCGTCCGTCCCGTACGCCAGGATGTCCGCCGCCATCAGCGCCGGATAGGTCAGCAGCGACAGCCGCACGCCCTCAGCCGAAGTCCGAGCCGATACGGCCTTCTCCTTGTACTGGATCATCCGACGCATCTCACCGTCCGTGGCCGTGGACTCCAGCAGATACGACAGCCGCGTGTGCTCATCGACGTGACTCTGGACGAACACCGTGCACCGTTCGGGATCCAGCCCGGCGGCCAGCAGAACCGTGGCCGCCTGACGGCTGAGTCTGCGCACGCGAGCCGGATCGTGCTCCACGGTCAGGGCATGCAGATCCACGACGCTGAACAGGGCGTCCGAACGATGCTGATCGTCCTCGACCCACTGTCGGACGGCCCCGAGATAGTTGCCCAGGGTCAGATGCCCCGTCGGTTTGACCCCACTGAAGCTCCGCGCCATCTGTACGTTCTCCTTCTCCGGTCGAAGCCGCCGACATCAGCGCGACCGATCCCTCCGGCGGAGGAGAAACGCGAACGGCCGCCGAAGCGGCGGCCGTTGAAGCGCATGCGAGTCTGCCGGCCGCCGTCAGGCGGCCCACCACAGAAACGTGCACGCGCGCGTAGTCATGCGGTCGAGCCTACGCCACCGGTCGCGGGTTGACAGGCCAAACCCCGATACGTAGTGTTCTCCGGGTTGTCCGACGTGAGCACCGACTCCGGTCGGCCCCGGACAGCCACTCCGCAAGAACCACTCCAAGCGAGCGACACTCTGTCGCGTCACTTTCCGTGCGCTTTTGCGAAATGAGGAATCCGCGTTCGAAAGAGCGCAACCCCGATTAGCGTCGGGGTGGTGATTCCGCTAAAGTCTCACTCGTCGGAACGGCCGCGAGGCCCGAAAGACAACCCCCTCTGACTGGGAATCAGGACCGAAAGGATCTGATAGAGTCGGAACCGCCGGAAAGGGAAT